>JAFQBB010000055.1 GCA_017416805.1 Bacteroidaceae bacterium | reverse complement strand
GCCAACTGGATGTATGCATGGTGGAAGAATGACAATTCCCATAAATACTGGCGCATTTATGGAGGTGATATAGCTGTTCGCAGGTGGTTTGGTCGAGAGGCTGCAAGCAAACCTCTGATCGGGCATCATTTGGGTCTATATGTACAGACCATGACCTATGATTTCTTATGGAATGATAAAGGCTATATGGCAGGAGAACCGGGCGGGAACATTTTCGATAGAGCAAACTTTGCCACAGGTGTAGAATATGGCTATTCATTACCCATAGCCAAGCGTCTGAATCTCGACTTCACGTTAGGCGTTGGTTACATGTGGGGCAAATACTACGAGTACAAACCTATAGATAACTGCTATGTATGGCAAGCCACCAAACAGCGTCATTTCTTTGGGCCAACCAAGGCCGAAGTGTCTTTGGTGTGGCTCTTAGGGCGCAATAATTATAATAAGGAGAAAGGAGGTAGCAGATGAAACGCATTTTAGGAATGTTAGCAGGAACACTGATGACACTGTTTGTTTCGTGCGAACATAAGGAGTTGTGTTATGACCACGATCCTCATGCATTGAAGTACCACATCAATGTGAAAGCTTCGTATGAACAAGAATGGCAACATACCTATGGTGATGCTACTGATTGGAAGACTCAATGGCCTGAGGAGCTCACTATGAGTTATGACGACCTTCGCCCGGGCATTCCTGAAGGATTACGCATCTTGTCTTTCAACGAAGTCGGTAAACAGGAGATTAAAAACATGCCCGCAAGTGGTGGTATTCTATCATTGTCAGAAGGCTCACATTCACTCCTTTTTTACAATAATGACACCGAATATATTGTGTTCGATGATATTGAATCGTTCGTTACAGCCAGAGCTACTACCCGTAGCCGAACTCGAAGCAGCTATATGGGGAACAGCTATAGTCAGACAATGAGTGAAAAAACAGTAAATGCTCCTGATATGCTTTATGGTAACTATCTGGACAACTATACTCCAGAAAAGGTTGTTGTTGCTCCTGATATGGATATTACTATGCATCCGCTGGTATTCACCTATGTGATTAAGTACGAATTTAAATACGGATTACAGTATGTGGCATTGGCTCGTGGTGCATTGGCGGGTATGGCAGAGGCTGTACACCTGAATAGCGGAAAAACATCCAACGAGATTGTCACTATCTTGTATGATTGTACTATCGAGGAATATGGTGCACAAGCCGTTGTAAATTCATTTGGAATACCTGATTATCCGAATGAAAACTATACCCGTTCAGAAAATAAATACGCCCTGAATTTGGAAGTTAAATTAAAGAATGGAATTATCAAGAATTTTGAGTTTGATGTAACTGACCAAGTGGCCAAACAACCTCATGGAGGAGTAATCATCGTAAGTGGCATTGAAATCTCCGATGATGATGGTAAGAAAGGTGGTTCTGCCTTTGATGTGGATGTGAACGACTGGGGAGAATATGAAGACATTGATATCCCTCTACTTTAAAAATGCGATATAGTTTCTTTATTATTAATCATTAAATTCTTTAAAAATGAAAAAGTTTTTATTTTTAGGTATCGCTGCAACTGCTATGTTGGCCAGCTGTACAAATGACGAGACAGTGGAAATGAATCCACAGAATGCGATTGGATTTGAGATGTTTGTTGACAAATCTACTCGTGCTGCTGAAGACGTAACGACTGCTAACCTTACCGCTTTTGAGGTTTATGGTTGGAGAGGTGATGCTCTAATTTTCAACGCTCAGGCAGTAACAGCAAACAATGGAACATGTACATATTCTCCACTCCAGTACTGGGTTGGCGGTTATGCTTACACATTCGAAGCTGTAGCACCCAAATCAGGTGATAATGGTGTAATATTTGCTCCTTCAAAAGACGCAAGTACCATTACATTCGTAAGTGATTCTGAAACAGATCTTATCTATGCCGCAGGGTCTAAAGATTTGACAGGTACAGCAAACCTTACAACGGATCCTGGAACAGTAGATTTGACTTTCAGTCACTTGTTGTCTCGCGTTAAGTTCTCTTTCGTTAACGGTTTCCCGGCAGAGAGCGATGTTAAGCTTACTGTAACTGACGTTAAGATCACCAATGCAGGTACTACCGCTGTTTACACTCCTTCTACTACGACCTGGGCTGCTGCAACAGCTACAGGCGAAGTAACATTTGCTTCTCCTGCCGTTGCAAATGTTGCAAGTGGAAACACTGCTGCTGAGACAGAGCACAAGTACTTGATTCCTTATGAGGTAAAAGATTACACACTTACCTTTACAGTAACAATGGCTCAGGGTGGTGTTGAAGACACATTCAACCATTCAGTTAACTTGTCTACAGAATCATTAGTTTTGCTAGCTGGTTATAGCTACGATTTCACAGCAACTCTCAATGCTGAAAACATCAATCCTCAAGGCAATGTGTACCCAATCGTCTTCACTGCAGAAGTTAATCCTTGGGGAGATTTTGAAGAAGAAGAGGTTCCCTTTGAATAAAGTATAATCTTTTCAGCAACAACACCTTGTTGTTGATTCGATCATCACGATTAGGCCGAGAGGGGTTGAATGTTCCCCTCCCGGTCACCAAAACAAAACATAATAATATAGAAAGGAAAAGGAAGATGAAGGAAAAAAAATACAGATTGGCAAAAACTCGAGTGATGCACAGCATATCGCATAGTTTGTTTCTGGCATTCACTCTCCTTCTCGTTGCGTGTAGCGAAGACAATGAATACATCAAGGAAGGACCTGACGTTGCAGATGGAAGCATAGCCTTCAGTGCCAACACCATAGGTGCATGGCTGGATGGTGACAGGAGTCGTACGGCGAACGGAACTGCAAGCACACGCTCAAACTCCTCTTCCCCAAAACAATTGTCGGTAAAGAATAATCATGGGCTATTGTTGGAATGTGAAGTAGATACAGTAGTGAATGAAGCTGTTACACGTTCAGCAGATAACGAAGATTTCTTCACAGTTGGTGAATCTGTTATCGGGCTGTTTGCAAGATATGGGCAAGGTGGTGAATACGAACACATCTGTCCTGACTTTATGTACAACATACCTCTTGAATTGAAATCAGGCGGTTGGGAATATAGTCCCAAAAGATATTGGCCAAACAAGGACGGAGACGAAATGGAGTTCTTTGCCTACTATCCACACGAGGATAGCGATGAAAATTATTACGACGGCAATCAAAGTGTCAAGCAGATTACTGTAAGTGAAGCTACTGCTGACGAAGCGGTCACTTTCACCCTCAAACCTGACGGCAAGACAGACATTCTCTTGACAGCACCCCCCATCCAAATGAGCAAACCTGCCAACAACGAAAAAGTGAACTTGCAATTTGCCCATTTGTTGGGAAAGGTGACAGTTAACCTGACAGCCCACAGACGTGTAACCGTATCGGGATTTACGTTCAAGAATGTAGTCGGCAAACAAGCAACTTATACCTATCCGGGTGGAACATTATCTGATTGGACGCTATCCAAGGATGAGGATGGAAACGAAAAGTCATTGACAGACTTAACCTTTGAGGAAAAATACACTATCGGGAATGACGATGGCTTGTTGCCCAAAGGTGAGAAGCACAGTACAACCTATACCGCTTATTTGCCGGAAGGAACCGAGATACAACATTTTACGATTGTAGTGGAAGGAGTGCCTAGAAATATCTCCTTGGAAAGTCCTGTTTCCATTGAAGCAACGAAATCGATTTCACTGTCCATCACCATCCCGAATGATGCCAATAGCTACATTCTGAATAAACAGAATGCGATTTTTAGAATTCCTATTAATCGCATCAATGAGTTTTGGAACAATTCAACGTATGCCGCAAATCCAGAAATCAAGATAGGAGACGAAACCGAATGGGTAGCCGAAGTGATTTGGCAGGATATACCCCAACAGGTCGTTACTTTTGTTGGCCACGATGGTACAGACGCTTCTGCTACAGGTTCTAAAACATATGTTGGAAATACCGGATTTTATGTAAAACTGAATATAGACCCTTCCGAAGAGGATTATCGGGGTAACATACTTGTCGGAGTAAGAAGAGCAGATGACACGGAACTTACGTATCTGTGGAGCTGGCATTTGTGGGTTACCGATTACGACCCCGATGCCATCTATACGG
>JAFQBB010000052.1 GCA_017416805.1 Bacteroidaceae bacterium | reverse complement strand
TTGAATATACATCACATCATCTTTACTTGAATTGATAAGTTCTTTCACGTCCACTTCGAGTACGTGAGCTATTTCAAGAAGTGTTTCAAGTCCTGGTTGGGCGGAATTAGTACACCATTTAGATACTGTGGCAGGGTCTTTTCCGATAGTTTCTGCCAACCATTTGCCTGTACGTTTCTTCTCGGCAAGTACTACTTTTATACGATTAATGTCTTTTGCCATTGTTTTAGATTTAATTCATTTATGCAAAAGTACAAATAATATCTACAGAAACGACAAGTTTACCTAAATAAGTTTACTAAATAGAGACGATTCTTTGTGTTTTAGGTAAATTTATACGGAATTATTCAAAAATACTTTTCATACTTCTCCCTCAACGACTTTTCCCGAATAATCACGACTTGCATGTTAGCTCTCAGGCGGTCAAAGGTACGAAGTCCGTATTTGGTTTTGATTTCTTCCAAGGTCAAATTGGTGGCGGCAATTATAGGAATGTAAAGAGTTTTTCAAACAATATCAGGAGTTAGTGTCCTATCTCTTTGCCCCTATTTCGGCAGCCTTAAGCGTGGCTGGATAACGCTTAAGCGTTAATGTGCTAACGCTTAAGAGATATTTTACTTACGCTTAAGCGTAACTGACTTAACGCTTAAGAGATATTTCAGCAGGTTTTAGTGATTTGAAACATTGTTGATCATCAAATATTTATGAGAACATATAATGTTGATTTTATCAAACGTGTAAAGCTTTTCAGCGGATTTCAAGAAGAAGAGTTTATTAATTCAGCTAATGAAACAGAAAACCGTTTACTGAACTGAAATCAGGAAAAGACAGCTATTGAAATAAAGAAAAAAGTATCCTAAGATAAATGCCTGTCTATCTTAAGATAAATGGGCAAGTATCTTAGGATACTTTGTAATTGAACCTATATTCCCCAATTTTAGGTGTGGATTCCCTCCCTATCTAAACATCGGCCGTCTGGCATTGCTTGCTGTGCCGAGTGGTGCGGAGAGAGATTCTATCCGCTCGGCTTCTGTTCCATCAATGGTGAGGGTGTAAGGTTTGCCCGCTTGCAGTTCCGGTGATGAGAACAGGAGGGTGGCGCCACCCATCTGATAGGTGCGGTCGGACTTGTACGAACTGATGCCCTCTATCCCATATTCCTTGCCAGCCTCCAGATTGTCCAGTCGCCATTGTATGGAGGGTTGGCGGGATTGCTTGTCGGGCATGGAGTGTCTGCCGCCGATGGCAATGACTGTTCCTCCGTTGATGAACAGACGGTATCCTTCCTCTTCAGCACAGTCCAGTCCGCCTTCCGGCATTCCGTTGCCACAAGCAAATATGTCACCTCCGTTGATTACGATGTTGCAGTTGGCATCAATGGCATCGTTCACCATCGAATATGCCTTCACTTCTCCTCCGTTTATAATCAAATCGCCTTGGGCATTGATGGCATCATCCTGGGCTGCAACTTCTACCACACCGCCATCAATCTGCATGAGGAACTTGGATTCCACTCCTTCGCTTGACTCGCCACCGCCTGCTTTGACCACGGTATGACCTCCACGGATATACATGTTGCGTCCGCTGGTCAGTGCCTTGTCAGCGCTGAATGAGCAGTCCACATTCAGTATGCCACCATACATATAGAGCTCGTTTTTGGCATTTACCCCTTTGCCGGACAATGCCTTCACTGTAATCTCGTTGCCGGGACGAAGCATGAGACTGGCTTTGCTCTTCAGTCCCACTTTGTTATTGCTCTGTATCTGCAGGGTTCCCTTTCCGCTCACGGTCAATGGACCTGTACAGACAAAGGTGCCGTCAATCTTCAGCTTTTTCTTCATCATGGGCTTTTTCATACGTATGCCATACTGTATATGGTAGTCTTCGGGATTCTCCTCACGGTCACGATCCATGAATGGCATAGGCATTTCGCCCGGTTTGAAATCAGGCATACTTTCCCTATTGGGAATTTTCCTATCCGGTCCCATTGGTGGGAATCCCATCATCGGAGGCATCTCGGGATTGCGGCAATCAGAGAGTTCGTTCACACTCCCTTCGGCCAACACGGCATAGACATGGTTTTTCCCCAGTGACAAGATGGCATCGCCACGCTGACTTTTCACAGTGACATTGTTGAACAGCAATTTGAGTGGGGCACTGATGTTGAACTTCAAGGCTCCATTCTCTGTCTTTCCTTGAAGCTCGATGGCCAGAGGGGCATCCATCCCTGAAGTAATGGTCAGGTATGCTCCATCAGCTTCTATCTTCACACCCTTTGGAAGATTTGTAACCTCGGCGTTGTTGTCGGAGAAAACAATCTTGGCCGGTTTCCCGAACTTGACATTCTCCACATAATAGTTGTACAGAGTATCAGATTTCGACTTCACCACCACATCTTCATCTTGTGGCATCTCTTTGGCAAATTCCACTCCGAACTGGTTCAGAGCGCCACCAAATGGCATCATTCCACCACCATGTGGCATCATGCCACCCATCGGCATCATGCCATTACCGTTACGGGGCATCATCCGATTGGGGAGACCATTTTCACTCTTTACATCCTGTGCTGACAGTCCGATGTTCAAACCTGTCAGGCATAATGCTATTGCTAAGGTTTTGAGATTAGGCATATTTATTCCCTTAATAAGTTTTTTCTGCATTTGACATTTTACGTCCGACAAGGTTTAAATGGAGGAAGTAAAATAGGTGGGGATTTAGAGCTTATTGTGTTTTGCTTCGGGATGAGATACAGGGATTCTCCATCTATGAATAAAAACAGACGTGGACCACACAGGCTACACGGATAATTTTCATTGTTTCATTGACTTGAATAATATCCGTGTAATCTGTGCAATCTGCGTCTGGCAGATCAAAGGTGGAATTTCACCCTTCTTCGTTATCGGATAATCTTTTTGGTGATTATATTCCCTTGTCTATCTTGTGCCTTCACAATGTTGAGGCCAGGCTGCAGTTCCCTTACTTGGGTGCCGTTGGCGGTATAGATGGCCACGGTTTCAAGTTCAGAATCTGCAATCTCTTTTTTGATGGTTTCCGGGTTGGGATTGCATCCGGCACTGAGTCCGCCCTGCTCGTTGGCTGCATAAATCATGTAGAAGGCTCCGGCTTCAGTGGCGATGCTTGTTTCGGTAGTGAAACTTACCTCCGTACCGTTCTTCACCACAACGTAGCAGATGGCATAAGGTACGGCTTCCCATGAGAGAGCAGTTTTGTCATCGCTCAAAGTGGCTACGGGTGCAGCACATGATTCAGTGATGACATTCGGCTGCCAGTTGTCGCTTCCGCTCAACACATTCTTCACGGTGTACTGGGCAGCCTCTTCGGCTGTCAGGTAGTTTTTGGCCTTTCCATATACTTTTTCACCGGTCTCTTTGACTGTATAATAATAGGTATCTTCGCGCTGGCTCAGGTCAACAGGGTTACCATTGCCGTCCATGGTGTTGTAGTCAGCCCACAGTACGGGCAAACCTCCCATGGTGGGATACCAACCCTTGGCAGGAATGGTCACTTCGGCAATGGTGTTGATGAAGACAGTCTTCGGGCTGTTGTGCCAGGGGCGGCCCAACCATACGTCGGTCTCAGAAGGTACGCCCGGAGCAGTGATGCGGCAGTTCATGAAGACATATCCCCACTCCACGTCGGCACCGTGTGAAGGAGCCACGATGTATCCACCGCTCTTGCGGTTGATATAAAGGGTTGTATTATCGATATAGATGTTTCCACTGTTATAAATGAAATCCACAGCACCTTCGATGAAACAGTCCTTAGCGTATGCGCGATAGTTTGAAGTCGAGGGAGTGATCCAAGTGTCCTGATAAGAGAGCATAGCCACATTCTTGAACACGGTGCGGTCGCCGCTGGTGTTCAGTGCCAATGCCTGCGGACCGGCTTGTTTGTCGTGTCCCCAAGAGTTCTCAAGGGTAAGGTTGTCGAAGTAGCAATCGTTGGAATTTACCACAACAGTAGCACCTACGCTGACGTGAAGGGCATTGTCGCCACCACAGAGTTTGTCGTCAGTAATGATTACCTTGTCGCGTTCCTGACCAATGAAGTGCAGGTAAGGTTTGGCCTTGGGAATGTCCACATGTCCTTTGTACTCACCATTCTTGATGAAGATGAGCCAAGGAATGGCACGTCCTTCGGGAGCAGCATCGATGGCCTCCTGTACGGTCAGGTAGTCACCACTGCCGTCAGCAGCCACCACAGCGTCATAGAGGCGGGCTGCAGGCTGCGTACGCTCCATGGTGGTGAAGTTCAGTGTGATACCTTCGTAGGCATTGCCGCTACGGTCGGTGATGACACCGGCCGGCAAAGCGAAGGTGTATGCAGCATTGTAGTCCAACCCAGTGTATTGGAATACGGCGGTCTTTCCGTTGACGGTAGGTGCAATAGCTTCACCGTTCAGTGTAGCTGTGCCTGTTCCAGCCTTGATACGTTCGTTGAAGGTCAGCACGATGCTTCCTGTGGCAGATACACCGGTGGCATTGTTTTCGGGATTGCTGCCTACAAGTACGGGAGCTACCTGATCATTGGCCTGTTCACTCTCACCCAATACGAAGATGTCACCGATAGAGAGTCCGTCATAGTCTGTTTCGTTACCTACAAGTTCTTCTGAACCCGGCATCCAGCGTATCCATACACGGTCTTGGTTATTTGCCTCGGCAGGCAAGGCAAACTCGCCGTCAACCCATCCGCGTGTAGGGATATCGTAGGTTCCCACTTCGGTGAAGTTTGTTCCATCTACAGAGTATTCGGCCTTCATTACAGCATAGGTGTTGTATGAGTGTCCGAAGCCGTTAGAGAAAGTGATGTTGCTGTATCCCTTGGTAGAGAAAGAGATTTCCCAGTACCAGCCTTCGGAGCGCAGTTTCCAGATACGGGCACCCCAACGGCCCTCTTCAGCACCGTTGTTCACGCCACGTGTGAGCCATCCGGAAGTGGTGCCATCTGCTTTGCGCAATGAGAGCAGGCCTGCATTCTCGGGATTACTTTTATAGTCGGCGGCACGTTCACTCTTAGGTTCATCCTGATAGAGGTCCCATGCTACAATATAATCGGCGGCAGCATAATTGACCGTCAGGTTCTTTTCACCATCCATGCGGATGATGCGCTCGGCATTGGTGTTACCATCTTCCCATCCGATGAAACTGAGAATCTTATTGTTATTCACTGTCAATTTCACGTCGGTTCCAGCTTCGTAGGAACGTACACCATCCACCATAACACCTTCAGGGACAATGGTTACCAAATTAGCATTACCATATATGTTCTCCATATCATCGACAACCTTCATATTCAGGGCATAGGTGGTAGCCTTGTCGAAAGTGGCTGTCAACTTGGTATCTGCAGCGATAGCAAAAGTATATGGGTTCTCTGTCGAAACAATTTTGCCCTCGGCATCTACCCAAGCCTTGAAATGATAGCTGAAATTCTCTTCGACAGAGAGAGTCACTTCGTCGCCTTCACTGAAAATATCCCCACCGGGCTTCACTGTCAATTTGCCCGCATTATTGTCCTCAAGCGAAACATTCAGGACATATTGGGGAATATCTTTCACTTGTCCGCTAACCATTCCCTCGATGACCACATTGGCAAAACTTACCTGCTTGGTGTTTCCCAAGCTATAGAGATTCAAGCGCAATCGGCACTCTCCGTCGGAAGCAGGGGCACCGGCAATATCACATGACACATTTGTCACAGCAGGAGAGGCATTGTTACGTGCCGGTGAGATGCCTTTCTGCAAACTGACGACAGTACCGTCAGCATTTACCCACGACACATCCACCTTACCACCATCAGTTCCATGACGGGTAGTTTGGAATGAAACTTTGGTAGGAATAAAATAGAGTCCGTTTTTAGGTTGGATAGCAAAATCAATGCAGTTACCCTCATTGGCACTTCCTTCGTTACTTACCGCAGGTTGGAATCCAGTACCAGTCACTCCACCAGCGCTCTTCACACCGGCATAGGCCAAGTTTTGACCCACTTCCACATAATTGTTCTTGAACCACTCCTCTGTACCTTCACTATAGGTTCCAGTCTGTCCATCTGTTCCTTTATCAAAGGCATAAGTGATAGTGGCCTGTTGATTTTCCACTGTTGCTCCAGCCTTTTTGGCCATACCGTGGATATATACATCGCTTAAACAGATGGTCTTTCCTGTGGCCCCGCTGCTGTACCAAGGATAGATACGCAGATAAATGCTTTCACCATCAGCAATACTCACAACAGGAGTACTCTCCACCCCATATACAGTATTGCCTGCCATGCTGGAGAACTCTTGTATCAGAGTTGCATTGGAGAACTCCGCATCAGTGGCATAATAGATTTTGCACCGCATACCACTACCTCCGGCCCCTGCGACATAAAGACTTATCTTGTCAATATCAATGGTTGTTTCGGCAGGAGCCTTCATGCCAAATTGGATATAGCGTGTTGAAACTTCGTCAATTTCACCGGCAGGCCAGGTTCCTCCCACAATGACGTTGCGTTGTGTCAGGTGCGAAGCGTCACGTCCACTTTCGGCCGGCCATACGGCATTGGCATTGATGGCGGAGTATTTCTGAACCTCCATACCACTCCAACTTTGGTCGATAGCCGTACAGGCTCCAGTTACCACAGGATTAGAGTCGGCAGTAAGAGGCCACAAGAGCGACACCTCTTCGCCACCATTCAAATCGATGCATTGTATGGTCAGTGGGAGTTCGCGGCTTACATTGCCATCGGTGGCAGTCAATGTCCCATTGAGGGTTCCGGGAGTTTCGAGGGTAGTACGTACATAGATTGACGTGATAAGGTTTCCGCCCGTGTATGCGGCAGATACGCTTTGTGCGTAAGTGTTTTTGTCAGTCGAAACCTCAAATCCTTCCGATACAGTGAAGGTGAAATTACCAGTCTGGTTGCTCAAGCCAAAGGCTGAAACATTGAATTCTTTGGTTACAGTCTGTCCGGCATATCCCTTTCCGAAGTCACCTATAGTGGGGCTGAAGGTGATGTCTGTACCTACGATAATATGTTCGGCTAATACACCTTGTTCCTTCATCGCCTGGGCAAAAAGACGAGCTATGAGCGTAGCACCCATCTTGGCAGGGTGAGTGCTGTCATCAGTACAGAATAGGTGCTCCGTACAATAACTGTCACCGTAGCTCAAATAGAGATCACGTGTCATCAAAGTCAAATCAATGACAGGCACATCTTCATACTCGGCAGCCACATCACGCAAAGCTTGTGCATAGTCATGGGTATTGTCACTTTCGGGCACACTACCCTTTGAACTGCTACCCAAAATGCTGAATGAATCGCCCAGGTCGTGCATACCGTTACGACGGATGGTGTTTCCGCTGAAATACTTACGACAGATAGGAGTTACAATAATGGGTTTACCACCTTTGGCCTTGGTTTCTTCAATGTATGCACGGATAAACTTCTTGAATGTACCATTGGCGGTGGTTCCACGATAGTCGATACTTGATGCGTCTCCCCCTTGTGCAATGGTATAAGCCTTCAAGGTATCGCCATCCAAGCCACCGTTCTTCTCATCGTTGTGGGCGAACTGGATGAGGACGTAGTCTCCTTCATTCACTCCGGCAATGACAGTCTTCCAATAGGCTGCCTCCTGATAAAAGGATTTGGACGAAGCGCCGCTCTTTCCACGGTTGTTGATAACCACTTCGTCTGCATTAAAGAATTGCTGGAGCATCTGACACCAGCCACGTTTGTCGGTAGAGCTTTCATCATAGTTTGCCATGGTGGAGTCACCGATGGTGTGTACTTTGATAGCCGCTGTAGCCGTAATGGCACTTACCATAAGTGTCGTGAGGAAAATTCCCCTAAGTTTGCTATTAATTTTCATTTGCAGCATGATATTATTAAGTTAATAAAATTGATTCACGCTGCAAAAATAGGGCGAATAATTCACTTGAAGGGTGAAAAAAATGTCAAACAGGAGGAAAATTGTGGAAAAGTGAAGAATAAAGGAATCGATAGTAGATATTAGTTCTTCTTGTATTCCGTGGGGGATACTCCTATAGTCTGTTTGAAGCAACGGCTGAAATATTTAGGGTCGGCGAATCCGCAACGATAAGCCACTTCAGAGATGTTCAAATCTCCATCCTCCAGGAGTTGGCAGGCACGTTTGATGCGCACTTCGCGTAAAAGGTCGAGTGGGGTTATCCCTAATATGGATTTTAGTTTACGGTTCAGCCCCGAACGGCTGGCATGTACCGCATCGGCCATATCACCAATGTTGATGTCAGCATCGGCCAAATGTTCTTCGACAAAGGTCATAACCCGGTGCATGAAAAGTTCGTCTTCCTTATTAATTCGTGGTTTTTCAGGGCTTTCGGTTTGAACAGGTATGGGCATAACCTTTTCATCGGGTTTGTTCAGCAGAGCCAAATAGGCCTCTAATGTGTCACGTTTTTGTTTGTTTATTCTCCTTATATATATATAGGTATAGAAGGCGGAGCTTAAAACGGAGGTTCCAATAAGGATGTAGAGCAGCATGGCCCATCCCGTTTCCCAAAAGGTTGGAAGTACAATGAGGGTCGTGGTTAGTGTATTGTCCACCCACACTCCGTCTGCGTTTGTCGAACTGATATTTAGTTCGTATTCTCCGGGACGTAGGTCCAAGAAGGTGGCAGAACGACTTTTCCCAATACTATTCCATGGATTTGTTTCGCTTTTGCCCTTTTTGTTCAGTCGGAATGCATAGTTTATCAGTTCGGCGTTTGTGTAGTCTATAGCCGCAAAATGTATGGTGAGGTTCCTTTCGTCTGGTTGCAGAATCAGCGTGTCGTGATTGCAGAGTAGCATATCAGCTTTCTGATTTTGAATGAAAATGTCTGTTTTGATTATGAGTGGTGTGAATTCGCTCTTTCTCATCTTATTGGTATTCAAGGTGAATGCTCCATCATGCAAACCGAATATCCAACGTCCGTTTGGAAGTTGGACAGGGCGTGCCTCAGAAAAGCGGTAATACCTTCCAAAGAAGTTGGAATCAAAGCTGCTGAATATTTCTTCATAAGGATTGATTACACATATCTGGTTGGAACAGACCACCCATAAGTTTCCTACGTGTTCGGTCATCATCAGACTTACATCGGAGGGGAGTCCGTTGCTTGTATTGAAATGCTTGAAGACCAAAGTGTCGGCCAACAGATTGTTTGTGATTAATTGATTTATGCCTCCATTTTCGGTGCTGATGAATATTTTGCCATGCGAGTCTTGCAGAATGTCCATAATGGCACTACAACTGAGACTATTGAATCTGTCGGGTTGCTTTACATGATGACGGTATTTCATACGATTGTATGAATTCTCTGCCTGTTCAGGTAGTTGTGTGGCAAGCAATCCTTCGGTAGTAGCGGCCAGCATGATACTGTCAGAAGTCAAGTGCAGATACCTTACCTTATGGCATAAATTAGTGGGATAACCACTCATTTCATTGTCTTTATGAATGAATTGGGGAGTACTGCTTTCCGGGTTTGTCAGACAGTTAATGCCTCCTCCCAGTGTGGCAATCCATAAGCGCCCCCATGCATCTTCTTTGATGTCGTACACATCATTGTGGCTTAAAGAGTAAGGTTGGGTTGGATTGTGTTGTAACTGTGTCATGTTGAACACACCCTTTTTGTCAGGTTGTTCTTTCAGACGGATTAATCCTCCCGGTTTGCACCCCATCCAGATGTTTCCATGACTATCTTGCATGATACAGTAAACAGGTGCGGTAAAAGGGGTATATTTCGGGTGTAGTCTTCCGTCCTCTCCCAAATAACCTGACAATTGGTTGTCTGGAGTATATATACGCACACTGTTGTCGTTCCGGCCTGTTACCCAATAACGCATCTTGCTGTCCACAAAAATACAACGGACATGAGTGGGATGTTCTTGTGGCAGGGGGACAATGGAGTTGTCTGTAAAAGTGAATTTGTACACACCGCCGGTGAAGATTATCCACAGATTGCCCTGCTTGTCTGAGTAGCAGAAACGCAAATCCTGCATTGGGATATCCAATGGGTATTCAATCTGTGTCCCCGTCTTTTTGTCCTTGTAATAGAGATGACCTCCGTGAGTTAACGTCCAATTATAACCGTTGGCATCTGTGTGATGTAGGTTGCCATTGGCCATATTGTCTATCCAGAAACCTTTGTACTTGGAAAGCAGTTTCCGGTACATCGATTCGTTTTCTTCATCCGGAATGTCGTGAAAAGTATAGGTGTCAGGATTAAAATAATAATATCCTTCATCACTTTTGCAATAAATGTAGCCTTCGTCTGATAGCCAAATATTGCGGATGCGGTCATCTGTCTTCTGGCATTGACGCTTTTCACTGACTTTGAAACATTTGAATTCGTAACCGTCAAACCTGTTCAAACCATTCCAAGTGGCAAACCACATAATGCCATTGTGGTCTTGGAGCATCTGTGTGACGCGCCATTGGGACAAACCGTTGTTTTCGTCATAGCGAGTGACCCGGCATATAGGTGCAGCTACTACATTTCCTTGTTGGTAAAGGAATAGTAGGAATAAGAAAGAAAGAATCCTGTAGGTATATGTAATAGGTTTCATGACTGGTGTACGCGATATAATTTGGAGATAAGATGCTGAATTCAATTTTTCATTCTTTCACTTTATACGAAGGGCAAAAGTACTGCCATTTCTACTACCTGCCAAACTTTTCCTGCAAATTTCTTTTCCTTTTATCCTTCTAATCACATAAAATCGTGTATCTTTGTGCGCGTTACCATGAATAATAGACAAATAAGATATTCGATTATGAAGAAAAACAACCTGTTTATGAGTGGTCTGTTGTTGGCTGTTGCCGCAATGGGTCAGGCACAGGCTCCCACAGAGTGGCCTGTTGTGGAAACTGAAGCGCGCCCTGCAGCCCGTTGGTGGTGGTTGGGCAGTGCCGTAGATAAAGAAGGATTGACCCACAACCTTGAAGCTTATGCAGAGAAGGGTATGGGCACTGTGGAGATTACCCCCATCTATGGAGTGATTGGCAACGAGGCTAATGACATCGACTACCTGACTCCGAAGTGGATGGAAATGCTGAACCATACGATGAGTGAAGCAGAGCGGTTGGGTATGAACATCGATATGAACAACGGTACAGGATGGCCTTTCGGTGGCCCCGAGGTGAGCATCGAGGATGCCGCCACACGTGCCTTGTTCCAGACCTATACCTTGCCGGGTGGTCAGGCGTTGGACGAGCCTGTGGTGATGAAAGACCGCAAGCAGAAGGATGTGGCCCGCTTGGGCTGCCTCATGGCCTATGGCCCCAATGGCAAGACGGTGAACCTGACCAAGAAGGTGGCGGCTGACGGCAAACTTGCTTGGACGGCTCCGGCTGGTGGCGAGTGGACCCTCATAGCCCAGTTCACCGGCAAGACTCTGCAGAAGGTGAAGCGTGCCGCTCCCGGTGGAGAGGGATATGTGATGGACCATCTCGACAAGGGCGCCGTGAAACGTTATTTGGCCAAGTTCGACAAGGCTTTCAAGGAGAATGGCCTGAAGCAGATACCCAACAACTTCTTCAACGACTCTTATGAGGTGTATGGTGCCGATTGGACTCCTACGCTGCTCAAGGAGTTTGCCAAGCGCCGGGGGTATCGTCTGGAAGACCACTTCCCTGAGTTCCTCGACGAAGCCAAGGGTGCAGCCCGCACCGATGCTACGGCCCGCATTGTCAGCGACTACCGCGAGACAATGGGCGAACTGCTCTACGAGAACTTCACCCGCCAGTGGACCGAGTGGGCGCACAAGCATGGCAGTCAGACCCGTAATCAGGCACACGGTTCGCCCGGTAACCTTATCGACCTCTATGCTACTGTAGATGTGCCCGAGTGCGAAGGTTTCGGACTCTCCAACTTCGGCATCAAGGGACTCCGTCAGGACACCCTCACCCGCAAGAACGATTCCGATATGTCCATGCTCAAATATGCCTCTTCGGGTGCCCACCTTACCGGCAAGCCGCTCGTCTCTTCCGAGACCTTCACTTGGCTTACCGACCACTTCCGCACCTCACTCTCGCAGTGCAAGCCTGATATCGACCTGATGTTCCTCTCCGGAGTGAACCACACCTTCTTCCATGGAGCCACCTACACACCGAAGGGCGAAGCCTGGCCGGGATGGAAATTCTATGCCTCGGTGGATATGACTCCCACCAACAGCATCTGGCGCGATGCCGGAGCCTTCTTCGACTATATCAGCCGTTGCCAGTCGTTCCTGCAGATGGGACAGCCCGATAATGATTTCCTCGTCTATCTGCCTGTCTATGACATGTGGAACGAACAACCCGGACGTATGCTCTCTTTCGACATCCATGGTATGCACAAGCGTGCACCCAAGTTCATCGAAACGGTGAACAGCATCATGTCTGCCGGTTACGATGTGGATTACATCAGCGATAACTACATCCGCTCAACCCGTTGTGAGGGTGGTATGCTGAAGACCGTGGGCGGCACCAGATACAAGGCCATCATCATCCCTGCTGTGAAGCGTATGCCGGCCGACATCCTGCAGAAACTTATCACGTTGGCCGAACAGGGTGCCGAGATTGTTTTCGTAGGCAACTATCCCGATAGCGTGCCCGGATACAGCAACCTGGCCAAGCGTACGGCACAGTTCGACAAACTGTTGGCCCGTCTGCCCAAAGCCGACTTCGGCAAGGTAGAGAAGCAGGCCCTGAAGAAAGGTCAGATTATCACCGGTAACGACTATGCACAGACCCTTGCCGCTACGGGAGTTGCCAACGAAATGATGAAATCACAGTATGGTCTCCAGTACATCCGTCGTACCAATGCCGAGGGACATCACTACTTCATCTCCTCACTCCAGCCCAAGGGCGTGGATGGCTGGATAGATCTGGCCGTACCAGTGAAGAGTGCCCTTATCTTTGACCCTATGACCGGCAAAGTGGGCAAGGCCGAAGTGAATGGCAAGAGTGTGCGCCTGCAGCTGGCGTCGGGTGAGAGTGTCATCCTGAAAGTCTTTGCCGACAAGGAGGTGGAGGCCGATGCATGGGCTTACTACGCACCGCAACCTGTCAGCCTGAGCATCGATGGCGGTTGGACACTCAGTTTCCCTGAGAGCGAACCGGCCATCAGCGGAACCTACGCTATCGGAACGCTCGGCTCATGGACAGAGCAGGACATCCCGAATGCGACAGTAAACATGGGTGCCGGTCTCTATCGTGTAGAGTTCGACCTGCCGGCTATGCCTGCTGCCGAGTGGCAACTCGACCTTGGCGATGTGCGCGAGAGTGCCCGCATCCGCATCAACGGACAGGAGGTGGCAACCCTGTTTGCCGTGCCGTTCCGCACCTTGGTAGGCCAGTATCTGAAACCCGGCAAGAATGTGCTGGAGGTGGAGGTGACCAATCTGCCGGCCAACCGCATTGCCGAGTATGACCGTCAGGGTATCAAGTGGCGCAAGTTCAAGGATATCAATGTGGTGGGTATCAACTACAAGAAGGGCGGCTACGGCCAGTGGCACACTATGCCCAGCGGATTGCTTGGCCCTGTGAAGCTGGTTCCAATGAAATAAGAGTATAACTGAATAATACCCCACGGAAGATACGGATTCGTGTCATCCGTGGGCTAAAAAAGAAGTATGAAAAAGACTCGCACCATCTATATCCTCTTTGCCCTTGCATTATTGGGCTTGTTGGCTTTCTTCGGTTGGAGGCATGTGAGTGAGCAGACGGTCACTTTCTCTTCGTTGCCTTTGGTGAAGATTACTATCCCTGACGATGCCGGACCGGTGCTTCGTGATGTATGGACAGAGGATTGCAATGTGCGTATTTACGGAGCTACGGGTTGGAGTGTTTATAATTCGACTTATGCCGAGTTGGAAGGGCGTGGGCATTCTACCTCAGACAAGCCCAAGAAACCTTATAACATCAAATTGGATAAGCCGGAATCCTTCTTTGGACTGCCGGCTCGTGAGCGTTGGGTGTTGCTGGCTGGATTCTTTGACCACTCCTTGATGCGCAATGCCTTAGGGCAAGAGATTGCTCGTAAGACGTCATTGGCACCGACAACTCCCCAAGGATGTTTTGTCCGTTTGGAGGTGGGTGATGAGGAGCAGGGACTTTATTATATGTCCGAACGTGTGTTGGATATGGTAAGTGAGGAGACTGTCCTATTGGAGTTTGATACATACGCGCTCGGTGAAGATGAATATATATTTCGCACACATGGTGGTCTGCCTGTATCTGTTCGGAGTCCTAAGAAACTCTCCCCTCCATTATTTGAGGCGGTTCAGGAGTTGGTCAATCGGATTGAGACTGCCCCGATCGGGCATATTGACTTTGATACATTCGCTGATTACTATTTGGTGGAAGAACTCTGTCAGAACGGAGAACTTAATGGACCGCGCAGTTGTTATATGCACATCCTTCCAGATGGGCGTATGGCTGCTGGGCCGGTATGGGATTTCGATTTGGCCTTCATCCCTGTAGGTGTCGATCAGGGCAACGACCTTCGCCCTTTGCGTAAGGCCGGTATGCCCGGTGTTCGTCTGCTTACTGCCGATTCACTCTACAATGCTCGCTTTTTGTGGTACGGCCGCTTGTTGCAGGATTCCTCTTTCGTGGCCCATGTGAAGAGCCGTTGGCAACTGCTCAAACCCCGTTTTGAAGGGCTGACAGCCTATATGGACAGTCTGGACAATCTGATTCGTCCTTCTGCCATAGCCGACCAGCAGAAGTGGAACAGTCTTGAACCGGCCCGTTTCGACACTTGCACCACCTATCCTTCGGCTTTTGAAACGTTGAAGACCACCTATCGCACCCGTATTGTCAAGCTCGACAGTCTGGTAAATAGCTTGGAATAGCAGGTTGCAGATTACCGGCCTGCGGTGTGAGCGGATGGGCGATTTGGCGGGTTTGCCATCTGGGGAGCATCGTGAAAATAGGTTTGTGAAAATAAGATTGATGAAAAAGAACTTTCTGATTGTTTTAGGTACTCTATCCTTGGTGTTAGGTCTGTTGGGTATAGCCCTTCCTTTGCTTCCCACCACTCCCTTCCTGTTGCTTTCTGCCACCTGTTATTTTCATGGGTCGGACCGCCTTTATAGTTGGCTCATGTCCCATCCCACGTTAGGCCCCTATATCCATAGCTTCCGTGAAGACAAGGCCATTCCTCTCCGTGTCAAGGTCGTGTCAGTCACCATGGTATGGGTCACTTTGCTCTATTGCATCTTCTTTGTAGTCGATCCGCTTTGGCTACGCATCCTCCTCTTCCTGCTTGCCATCGGCATCAGTTGGCATATCCTTTCCTATAAGACCCGTCGGGCATGAAACGAGAAAGTATAAAAATGCGCCTTGCTTTTTCTCAAATGCGAGCCGCATTTTGGAAAATGCAAGGCGCATTTTTTTTGAGTGTGCCTGACATTTTCGTTCAAGGTTCAAAGTTTAAGGTTTAAAGTGTCTTTTTCTGATTTCAGTAGACGTTTTTTTGCTTCATTAGCTAAAAAGGTTTACACCTTTCTTCTTGCCATACTGGAGATGTTTACGTTTTCTCCTATTCCCTGCTGTTCGGCTTGACACTCCTGTCTGTCTGTCTAATGACCTTTATAACATAAAATATATACCTTATAACGATAAAAGTATCGGCTTTTAAGAGGGTGTCATAACTGACTTTTTAGACGCAGATGACGCGGATTTCTCTTGATTATTATACCCGATAGGTTATAATTTATCCGCGTTATCCGCGTCTAAAGAATGAAAAGAAGGCATTTTGCCCCCCCCCTACTCGTCCTGTACTTTAATGCAATAACAGTATGCTTCTGTCATGCTTTAAGTGCCATTTTTTAGTATTGGGCTAATCTTTATTTACATTGCAAAGACGTTGAAACCACCGTCAACAACAGCTACAGTACCTGTCACGAATTTGGAGGCATCACTGATGAGGTATTGGATTGTTCCGCACAATTCTTCGGGCTCGCCGAATCGTTTGAAAGGAGTTTGGCGGATTACGTCTTGTCCGCGTTCGGTGAGGTTGCCCTTTCCATCAGTCAGGAGCAGAAGGTTCTGCTCGGTCAGAAAGAAACCTGGTGCAATGGCATTCACGCGGATTTTCTCAGTAAACTTGGTGGCAACTTCATTGGCCATGAAGGCGGTAAAGTTCGAGATTCCGGCTTTTGCGGCAGCATATCCGCATACGCGGGTCATGGGACGGAAGGCTGCCATGGAGGAGAAATTCACGATAGAGCCTTTGCCCTGTTTTACCATAGCTTTAAGGAATACCTGAGTAGGAATGACAGTACCTGTAAGGTTCAATTCCAAAACGCGCTTGAATTGCTCGGGGTCCAAATCAAAGAAGTTGCCGGTAGGGGCAATGGTGGCACCGGGCATATTTCCGCCAGCGGCATTCAGTAGGGCATCTACCCGACCGTATGCATTAAGGATGTCTTGCAGGTTTTCTTCTACTTTGGCTACATTCATTACGTCAGTAACGAGGAACATGGCTTCTCCTCCTTGTGCTTTGATATCGTTTACAATTTCATTGCCAATATCGGCTTTACGGCCCATGACTACGACCTTGGCACCTTCTTTTGCCAGATACTTGGCAATGCAACGGCCTAAAACTCCTGTTCCACCAGTGATAACAACCACTTGGTCTTTTACGCTGAATAGTTCGTTCATAATTCTTGTTGTATTAATAATGGTTTTCTTTGTCTGCAAAGATACAGCTTTGATTTGTTCCAAAAAAGGATTTTTTGTTTTATATTCTATATGGTATTGTTAAACTTTTCTGTAGGGTCAGGTCTGAAATGTAAAAATTATATAGGAATATGGATTATTTGTCAACCTTTTCATGTATATTTGCACTTCTAAATTTCATGCGTATGAGTTTCTTGAAGCGAGCATACATTTGGTGTCGGCGTTTCCGATACCGTAAGGGTTACGGGGTGCATTCACCTTTTGCGTTCAAATTGATAACGGAGGTCATCTATGAAAAATTGCCCTATTATGCTTATAGCGAACTGAAAATCTTGCGCAAGAAAGCTCCGAAGGGAGAACCGTATTGTGCTGAACGGGTTGACAAACTGTTGTTCAAGCTGGTGAATCATTTCCAACCCGAGTATGTATTGGAGGCTGGCACTGGTGCAGGGGTAGAATTTTGTTATTTGACGGCCGGAAAGGCTGATTCCAAATGCGTGTCATTATATGATGTCTCTATTAGTGGAGATGATGCTTTGAAGATGAACCTTTGCAAGAACGGGAAAGTGATAGGGGGAGAATTGATGAAGGCATTGCAATGCGAATTGGAGGTGATGCCACGTATTGACCTGTTGCATATTGCACACACGGACAAATACCGGCAGGTTTATGAAAAATGTTTTCCTTACCTGACAGAAAAAACACTCGTTGTTATAAACGGAATTCATGCGGATGCTGTCAAACAGGCATGGTGGGAAGAACTGGTTGCCGATAAACGGACGGGAATCACTTTTGACCTGTATGAAGTGGGGTTGATATTTTTCAATCATACCATGAACAAGCAACACTACATAGTAAACTTTTAGAGAACATAAAAAACTGTTATTAACAAACTATTTACCTATGAAAAAATCATTCAGAAATGTAGCCATTCTTATGGCAATTGCTACTTCCTTGTCAGCTTGTTGTCCGTCAACTTCTTCACAACAAGGGTGTAATCAGGTTGCGGATCAGAGTTGTGTTTACAAGAATCTTCCATTTGAGATGGACGAAGTCAAACGCCCTTCGTTTCCGGACAATCAAGTATGTATAACGGATTTTGGGGCTAAGGGTGATGGCATAACCCTGAATACCGAAGCCATTAATAATGCCATAAAGAGCGTCAGTGAGAAGGGTGGAGGTAAGGTTGTTATTCCTGCCGGAATCTGGTACACAGGACCTATTGTGTTGCAAAGTAATGTAAACCTTCATGCCGAAGAAAATGCATTGGTCATCTTCTCCGATGATTTTATGTTGTATCCCATTCTTGACACATCCTTTGAAGGGTTGAATACCCGCCGTTGCCAATCACCGCTTTCTGCCTGGAATGTAGAGAATATAGCCATCACGGGAAAAGGAGTGTTTGATGGTTCGGGAGATAGCTGGCGCCCTGTAAAGAAAGGCAAACTCACCGAAGGGCAATGGAAAAAGCTGGTGGCCAGTGGAGGAGTTGTTGAAAAGAATGTCTGGTATCCGACCGAAGGATCTTTGAAGGGAGCTAAAGCTACCAAACAATTCAATACTCCTGAAGGACTTACTTCTGAAGCCGAATGGAATGAAGTGCGTCCTTGGCTTCGTCCTGTATTGCTCAGCTTTGTGGGATGCAAGCGTGTTTTGCTCGAAGACGCCACATTCAAGAACTCTCCTGCGTGGTGTCTGCACCCGCTCATGTGTGAGGATATTACTTTGAATCGTGTAAAAGTGTTCAATCCTTGGTATTCACAAAATGGTGATGCCCTTGATTTGGAGTCTTGTAAGAATGCTTTGATTACCAATTGTATATTTGATGCTGGAGACGATGCTATCTGTATCAAGTCGGGCAAGGATGAGGATGGCCGTCGTCGGGGCATTCCTTGCGAAAATGTTATTGTGAAGAATAATGTGGTGCTACACGGACATGGTGGATTTGTCGTTGGAAGTGAAATGTCTGGAGGTGTGAAAAACATCTATGTGGCCGATTGTTCATTTATGGGTACTGATGTAGGACTCCGATTCAAGAGCACACGTGGACGTGGCGGCATCGTAGAGAATATCTGGATTGAAAACATCAATATGATTGATATTCCCAATGAACCATTGCTCTTTGACCTTTTCTATGGAGGAAAGGGTGCAGGCGAGGAAACCGATGAAGAGGTTGCAGCCCGTATGCGTGCCGCTATACCTCCTGTTACGGAAAAGACCCCTGCATTCCGTAATATATTCATCAGCAACGTGAAATGCAAAGGATGTGACGGTCGTGCCATGTTCTTCAACGGATTGCCGGAAATGCCTGTAAAGAATGTGTCGGTTAAAGATGTGATTATCACTCAAGCCAAACGTGGGGTAGTCATCAGCCAAGCTGAGGATGTGACATTTGAGAATGTCCTTGTCGAGACCGTTGACGGTAGTGATCGTTTGAAGGTAAACAATGCCAAGAATCTGAAGATTGACGGTAAAGAATATGCCGAAATAGGATTTAAAGCACAAAGTATAGAGTTGTAAGATGAAAATCTACACCAAAACCGGAGATAAGGGAATGACCAGTCTGGCAGGAGGTGCACGTGTGCCGAAAACACACGTGCGCCTCGAAGCCTATGGAACCCTTGATGAACTGAATGCGCAGTTGGGGGTGCTATGTACTTATTTGGTTGATGGAGAAGAAGTGGGTAATGTCCAATGGATACAGAAGAAACTTTTCGTTATCGGCACTTTGCTCGCAACGGAAGATTCCTCTTCTTTAAAGCGCTCTTTAACGCAAATCGGACAATCAGACATCAGCAAGTTGGAACAACTTATTGATTCCGTACAGAAGACCCTTCAACCATGTCGTTCGTTTATTATTCCAGGTGGGAGTAGGGGAAGTGCGCTATGCCACGTATGCAGAACCGTATGTCGCCGGGCAGAACGTCGTACTCTTGCCATGAGAGAGGCCGGTTGTGTCATGGATGACAATATTCTGACATTTTTGAACCGTATGTCTGACTATTTGTTTGTTTTGTCGCGCAAAATCAATAGTATTGCCGGCTTTGATGATTTTTATTTGTAATAATGCTTGTGGTTGAGAATATTTGTTTTATTTTTGCGGCCAAATTAAAATAACAAGAAGAAATATATGTATTGGACATTGGAATTGGCCTCCAAACTGGAGGATGCTCCTTGGCCCGCTTCCAAGGACGAATTGATTGACTATGCGGTCCGCTCGGGATCGCCTCTTGAGGTGATAGAGAACTTGCAGGAGATAGAAGATGAAGGTGAGATTTATGAATCCATCGAGGATATCTGGCCCGACTATCCCAGCAAGGAGGACTTCTTCTTCAACGAGGATGAGTATTAAAATCGGACAAATGGATAAAGAGAGTGTATGTAAATGATAAATTAACACGCACTCTCTTTATTTTTGTTTAGTCTTATATCCTTTACTTCTATTGCTTGTTCGCGCGTTTGCGCTCTAATTCGTCGAGAATAATCTTGCGCATACGCATGCTTTTGGGAGTAATCTCTACGTATTCATCTTCCTTGATGTATTCCAATGCCTCTTCGAGTGAGAAGACAATGGGAGGAACGATGCGTGCTTTATCGTCAGAACCGCTGGCGCGCATGTTTGTCAATTTCTTACTCTTGGTGACATTGATGACCAGGTCGTTGTCGTGTGCATGTTCGCCTACCACTTGTCCGGCATAGACCTCTTCTTGAGGGAAAATGAAGAACTTGCCGCGATCTTGTAGCTTGTCTATGGCATAGGCAAAAGCTGTGCCTGTCTCCATGGCAATCATCGAACCGTTGGTGCGGCGCTCAATGTCACCTTTGTAGGGTTGGTATTCCTTGAAACGGTGTGCCATGATAGCCTCTCCGGCTGATGCGGTCAGAACGTTGGTGCGCAGGCCGATGATACCCCTTGAGGGAATGTTGAACTCAATGTTTACACGGTCACCGGCTGTTTCCATAGAGGTCAGTTCGCCTTTACGGCGGGTCACCATATCAATCATTTTGCTGGCATATTCTTCGGGTACGCTGATGGTCAGCTCTTCGATAGGTTCGCAACGTTGGTCGTTGATGGTCTTGTATATAACCTGCGGTTGGCCTACTTGCAATTCGTATCCTTCGCGGCGCATAGTTTCAATGAGGACTGAAAGGTGCAATACGCCACGTCCGAACACCGTCCACTTGTCTGTCGTTTCATCTTTTTGTACGCGCAATGCCAGATTCTTGTCCAGTTCTTTCATCAGACGGTCATGGATATGGCGGCTGGTGACAAACTTGCCTTCTTTGCCGAAAAAGGGAGAATCATTGATGGTGAAGACCATACTCATGGTAGGCTCGTCGATGGCAATGGTAGGCAATGGTTCAGGATTTTCGAAATCGCAGATGGTGTCTCCGATTTCAAATGCTTCCAATCCCACGATGGCGCAGATATCACCTGAACTGACACTCTCTACCCGCTTGCGTCCCAAGCCTTCGAATGTATGCAGTTCTTTTATCTTTGCACGTGTTTGGCTACCGTCACGGTGTGAGAGCGTGACGTTCATGCCTTCAGTCAGAGTGCCACGGTGTACACGTCCCACAGCGATTCGTCCTGTATATGAAGAGTAATCAAGGGATGTGATGAGCATCTGGGGTGTACCTTCCAATCTTTTGGGGGCAGGAATGTGTTCGATAATCTGGTCGAGCAGATAATTGATGTCTTCCGTCGGAGTTTTCCAGTCTTCGCCCATCCAATAGTTTTTTGCTGAACCATATACAACAGGAAAATCCAATTGGTCTTCCGTAGCATTGAGGCTGAACATCAAATCGAATACCATCTCATACACCTCTTCGGGGCGGCAATTTGGCTTGTCCACCTTGTTTACTACCACGATGGGCTTCAAACCAATTTGCAATGCCTTTTGCAATACGAAGCGGGTCTGGGGCATTGGCCCTTCGAATGCATCTACCAATAGAATGCATCCATCGGCCATGTTCAGTACACGCTCTACTTCGCCACCGAAGTCGCTGTGTCCCGGGGTATCAATGATGTTGATTTTTGTATCCTTATATATGATAGAGACATTCTTTGATAGAATGGTTATTCCTCGTTCGCGTTCGAGGTCGTTGTTATCCAATACCAATTCGCCGTTTGTCTGGTCGCCACGAAATAAATGGCCGGCGAGCATCATTTTGTCAACCAACGTGGTTTTTCCGTGGTCAACATGCGCAATAATTGCAATGTTTCTAATATCTTGCATATTCGTTCTTTTGTCTTTTTACCAAAAACGGGGCAAAGTTACAGAAAAACACCGAAATATTCAACGAAAGGAGTTGAATTGTCAGTTTGCTCCTGTTCAAGGGGGCTAATTTATAGAACCTCCCTCAAAAACTTCCTTACCTTTCAGAGTAGCCGAAGAAGATTCGGTAATGCGTACGTTCACAAAGTCACCTATGTGGTGTGATCCACGGTCGAATACTACTACGCGGTTTTGCTCAGTACGTCCTACCAGTTGTTCGCGTGAACGTTTGGAGAAACCTTCGACCAAAACTTCATAGGTCTTGCCGATGCAACGCTGGTTGGCTTCTGCTGAAAGTTGGTTCTGTAATTCAATAATCTCGTTCAGACGGCGGATTTTTATCTCCTCAGAGATGTCATCAGGTAAGTGTTTCGAGGCGTATGTGCCTGGGCGTTCGCTATACTTGAACATGAAAGCAGAATCGTATTGACACTCACGCATGAGCGAAAGGGACATTTGATGATCTTCTTCCGTTTCGGAGTGGAAACCACTGAAGATGTCAGTACTTAATCCGCAATCAGGGATGATGCGTCGGATAGCTTCGACACGGTCAAGATACCATTCACGGGTGTATTTACGGTTCATCAGTTTCAAAATGCGGCTACTGCCACTCTGCACGGGCAGGTGGATGTGTCGGCATACGTTGGGCTCTTCGGCAATGACGTGTAGTGTTTCGTCACTCATGTCCTTAGGATGTGAAGTGGTAAAGCGTATGCGTATGCCTTTAGCCGCTTGGGCTACGGTGCGGAGCAATTGGGGGAAGGTGATGACTATACCATCCTCTGCCTCAAAGCGATAGGAGTTTACATTTTGTCCTAATAGGGTAATCTCCTTGTATCCCTTAGCTACAAGGTCGGCCACTTCGTCTAAGATGCTCTTCACATCGCGACTCCTTTCACGTCCGCGGGTATAAGGAACAATACAATAATGACAGAAGTTGTTACATCCGCGCATGATGCTGACATAGCCTGATACACGGTTCCCTCCGATGCGGGCAGGGATGACGTTGCGATAAGTTTCAGTCGTAGAAAGTTCTACATTCATGGCCTTTTGTCCGGCCTCAACCTGAGCAATCAAATCGGGCAAAGAGAGATAAGCATCAGGACCCGCCACAAGATCCACATGATGATTGTTGATGAGGTCTTCTTTTACACGTTCGGCCATGCATCCGAGAATACCGACAATCAAGTTCTTTTTTTTCTTCCGCAGGGAAAAAAAATATTCCAAACGGTTCAGAATTTTTTGTTCTGCATTATCGCGGATTGAGCATGTGTTTAAAAATACAGCTTCGGCCTCTTCTAACGAGTTGCATACCTCATAGCCTGCCATCTGCATGATGGAGGCTACAACCTCACTGTCTGCCACGTTCATTTGGCATCCATAGGTTTCGATGAAGAGCTTTTTTAGTTCAGTTGCGGATTTTGAGTCCGCTTCTTGATAGGTTTGCATGTCTATATATGTTTATTATAGGTGAAAATATGCTGCAAAGATAGTGTAAGGTAGGGGGAGAGCAAAATGATTTCTTCTTTTTTTTCCTCATGGACAGGGTTGGAGTCATTCTTTTCTTAGGGTCACTATTACCAAATCACTACGGGCACCGGTGCGGATGTTCTTTCGCGAAGTGCCAAGTCCGTTGCTGGTGATGACGGGGATTCCTTGGGTGTTGTAGTTGAGCCCCGTGAGGAAACGGCGGCCATATTTTGAAGCAGTTTCGGGCACTATCAGGCCGAAGAGGGTCACCTGTCCACCGTGTGTATGTCCGGCAAGAGCGAGGTCGGTGTGGACGATGTCTGCATCCTCGGTGTAGTCGGGCGTGTGGGTAATCATTACGACGTAGTCCTCGTCCTTCAATGGAGCGGTTGGTGAGGTGGCGTAACGCTTCAGGTCGAAGCCGTTGGCTACACCGGCCAGTATGAGACGTTGTCCGTTGCGCGTGAGGGTGTCCAATTCGTGCTCCAGCAGGTGGATGCCATTCTTCTTCATGGCATTACGTATCTCGTCTGTGCATCGCTCATAATCATTGTTGCCCAATACGGCATAGGTGCCGAAGGGAAGGGCTACCTGTCCCAGAGCGGTGAAGAGTGGCTCTACATATTGGCATCCTTCCTGATAATCTCCGCCTAACAGGAGCAAATCGGGTTGCTCGTCTTGTAGGGCGCGTATTGTGTTCATGAGATGACGCTCTTTATATTTGCTTTCCAAATGAAAATCACTGGCAAAGGCGATGCGAAAACCGTCGAATGCGGCCGGCACTTGTGAACTGTTGATTGTATAGCGTCGGATGCGCCCTATACCAGGATAACGGGAGAGTGAAGCGCATGACGATAGTATAAAAATTGTCGTAAGGAGGGATAAAAAATAGTATTTTCTCATATTTGATTCATTTATCCACCAATTTGGTGGAGCAAAGATAAGCAACATACGCGAAAATGATGTACATTTGCAGGGAAATTGACCGGATATTAACACAAATATTGAATAAAAATGAAAAACAGACTTTTTGCGTTTGCGCTGATATTGATGTGCATGTTACCAGCTTTGGCTGAAAACTATCCTTATCGTAGCGACCTCCTTTGGGTGACTGTGCCTGACCATGCCGATTGGCTTTACAAGACGGGCGAGAAAGCTACCGTCGAGGTGCAACTCTATCGCTATGGCATACCTCAGGATGGGGTAGTGCTCACCTATACTTTAGGACAAGACAACCTGGCTCCGGATAAAAACGGTACCGTCACATTGAAGAACGGTCGCGCTAAGGTTGACATGGGTACCATGAAAAAACCGGGCTTCCGGGATTGTAACTTTACCGTAGAGTTCAATGGAAAGAAATATAACCATCACGTAAAGGTCGGTTTCTCGCCTGAGAAGTTGCAACCTGTGACCAAATTGCCCAAGGACTTTAATGATTTCTGGGCATCCGAGTTGGAAGCACTGAAGAAAGTTCCTTTGAGATATACGACCAAGTATGTGGCGGAATATTCGAATGAAAAGATTGATTGCTATTTGATAAAATTGGATGTGACCAACCGTGGGCAATGCGTATATGGCTATTTGACCCGCCCCAAGGCTAAAGGTTCATATCCTGTAGTGCTGAACCCTCCTGGTGCCGGAATCAAAACGATTAAAGAACCTATGCGCCGCAAATATTATGCCGAAGAGGGATGTATCCGTTTGGAAATGGAAATTCATGGTTTGAACCCCGAGATTGATGCGGCAACTTTTAAAGAGATAAGCAATGCCTTTAGTAGCCGTGAAAACGGTTATCTTTCCAATAGCTTGGAAACAAGAGAAAACTATTATATGAAACGCGTGTATCTGGCTTGTGTGCGTGCCATTGATTATCTGACCTCATTGTCTGATTGGGATGGAAAGAATGTAATAGTACAAGGCGGAAGCCAAGGTGGAGCGTTGGCTCTCATTACGGCAGGATTGGATAAACGTGTGACCGCTTGTGTGGCCAATCATCCTGCTTTGAGTGATATGGCAGGCTATGCCGCCGGTGGTACGGGTGGTTATCCTCACTTCAATAATGGGAAAAATATAAATCTGACCAAGCAACAATTGGCCACATTGGAATATTTTGATGTGGTGAACTTTGCTCGTCAAATAACCTGTCCCGTGCGTATTACTTGGGGGTATAACGACAATGTATGTCCCCCCACTACCAGTTGGATGGTCTATAATGTAATGAATTGCCCTAAAGAACCGCTCATTACTCCAATCAATGAACATTGGACCACGGATGAAACTGAATATGGCCACTTGAAGTGGATATTGAAGAACCTGAAGAAATGATGTTTCGGCAGACGCTTTGGTGTTACTGCACTCCTTCAATACTTCTTAGGAAGTACTGCAGTACTATACAGGAAGTATTGGAGTACTACTTAAGAAGTATTGGAGTATCTCTTAAACGATACTGAGCTGACACTTTGTCTTTTCCTGATTTCAGTGGATCTTCTGCAATTTAGTTGGAATCAGGTAAAAATAAGAACATATGTTCAAATGGCCACGAACATATGTTCGTTGGCACTTGAACATATGTTCAGAGGCACTTGAACATATGTTCATTTTTTTAGGTCTGTTTTCACACTTTGTATGTTAACGATTTCCGTTGACTGTTTTCTGTTCTATTTATAGTCTTGGTTGATTCCTTTCATTATGCTTCCCAGCCCAAGGTACTGGCTCCTAAAACGGCTGCATCTGCATCTTTCAGTTTGGAGACAAGCAATTGGGCTTTTCCCTTGAAAATGGGCATGATATTCGAGTCAAGGGCATCTTGGATAGGTTTCATAATAAAATCACCGGCCTTGGTCAAACCTCCAAATAAGACTATAGCTTCAGGGCTGCTGAATGCAATGAAATCGGCAATTGAACGGCCTAATATTTCACCTGTACGGCGGAATATCTCAATGGCAATTTTATCACCTTTAATTGCGGCATCATAGACTTCTTTAGAGGTTATCTGTTCGGAAGGAAGTTCGCGCAATAGGCTGTCTTCATTGGTCATACTCAGGATTTCGCGTGCAGTACGAGCCACTCCTGTAGCAGAACAATATGCTTCCAGACATCCTTTACGGCCACAACCACAGACTCTTGCTTCTGGTGAACGATCTACACATACATGTCCTAACTCTCCGGCAAAACCGTCATGGCCATATAACATTTGGCCGTTTACGACAATGCCGCTACCCACTCCGGTGCCTAATGTAATCATAATAAAGTCCTTCATCCCACGCGTAGCTCCATAAGCCATTTCGCCTAAAGCTGCTGCATTGGCATCATTCGTCAGAGCCGCAGGTATTCCTGTACGTTCTTTGAACATTTGGGCTAAATGGATAACTCCTTTCCATGGCAGATTGGGGGCTTCCTCAATGGTGCCACGATAATAATTGCCATTAGGAGCCCCAATTCCGATTCCACGGAACTTTTCTGTACCTCCATAAGCCTTGATAAGCAATAATAATACATCGCAAACGGCTTCTACATAATCCTCAACGCGGGCATATTCACCAGTTTTTACCGAAGATGTTTCCATTATATTGCCTTGTTGATCCACAATTCCGATAACTGTGTTTGTTCCGCCTATGTCTATTCCTACAACATAGTTTTTTTGAATACTTGTTTCCATAATATATATTTATGTATGTTTTTCTCCGACAAAGTAAAGAAAGATTTTAGACGTAAACAAGACTTTCACTCCTTTCTCTCTAATCATTATTTTTAATTAACCTTTGAATTATGTCATATTAAAGGCTTTATAACTCGTTATTTATTTGTATTTTTGTCGCATCGTTTCACCATTCTTATTTTTTTTATCTCAAATATCAGAATGTTATGAATATTCGAATTACTACATTATGGGCACTTTTATATATGCTCCCTTTTTTCGCTTTGCCTATAGAGGCTCAAAATAATGATCCTTTGGGACGTTATCCCGCTATCCCAGATGATTTCCAGGAAGTCTTTAATGATTTTATAGAAGAAAGTGACACACGTATTATTACAACGGATAAAGGTCAATTCCTCGGACATACACGTGATGGTTTGCTTTATGGATATGGAATCTATTATGCCAATGATGGAAGTCAATGGATAGGCCAATATCGCAAAGGTGAATGTATTTTTGGTATTCTTATGGATGGGACATCGGCCACTATAGGATCTAAGACTCACTATGTGTATTACGATCTTGCAACATGCCGTATCAAGTTTATTCGTAAAAGTGGAAATGATCGTGCGCTTTCACACGATGAAACCGAAGGATATCACTTTGAAGCCCTGAATTATGCTAATGGAGACCGATATGTGGGTGAAACCTTGAATGGAAACAAACACGGATATGGTATTTATTATTGGGCCAATGGGAATTATTGGTATGGCCAATATAGTAACAACATCAGATATGGATATGGAGCCTTGTTTACGAGCAAGGGAAATATCATCTTCGGCAAGTGGTTGGGGGATGAAATGGTAAGAAGGCAGTAGAAGGGACCTTTATACATCACTTACTGTTGTACTCGGCATTGACACGAAGAAAAGTGAACAGAAGAAGTGTGAATCCCCATAAAGAGGAACCTCCATAACTGAAAAAAGGAAGAGGAATGCCAATGACAGGAGTCAACCCCAATACCATACCGACATTAATAAACAGATGGAAAAGGAATATGCAGACTAAACAATAACCATAAATACGTCCGAATGCATGTTGCTGTTTTTCTGCCAGATAAAGCAGGCGCAAGATAAAGCCCATAAATAGCAACAAAATGCAAGAAGAACCCACAAAACCCATTTCTTCTCCTACCGTACAGAAAATGAAATCCGTATCTTGTTCGGGAACATATTTTAACTTGGTTTGAGTCCCATTCAGAAACCCTTTTCCCATTAATCCTCCTGAACCGATGGCAATTTTTGATTGGTTCACGTTGTAGCCGGCTCCCTTGGGGTCATCTTTCATTCCTAAAAGAACTTCAATACGAATGCGTTGATGATCATCCAGTTTGTTAAATACGGCATTGCATGAATAGAGAAAAATCACTGAGCCTATACAAAAAAGAGCAATCAATGCGAACTTCTGTTTACGATATCTCAACGCCAAATAAAATAGGTATCCGCACAGAAGCAAACATTCTCCTAACATCAGATAAGTCAAGTCAAAAGGAATTACATATTCGGAGAATAAGCATCCAAGTAAGGTCATTCCGGCACTTCCAATCAGCATGATACGAACCGGATGCTTTTGCTTGTGATAGTTATGGACCATTCCTATAGTAAATAGAATGATCAGTCCTAATACAACAAACCTTCCCAAGGAAGTTGTGGACTCCCATAGTAAATCATTGCCAAAACGGATTCCCACTACAAAATATATCACCATGGCTACTCCCGTAAAAAGAATGGCACCAGACATTCCTTCGCGGTAAAGGACCAGGAAAAAAGCCGCATAAACAAGAGCAGAGCCTGTCTCCTTCTGTAAAATAATCAGCAACATAGGAAGGAGAATCAAGCCTACGGCTCGGACAAAATTCTTTTTCTGTTCTAATGTGAATCCGTAATTGCTCATTAGTTTTGCTAAAGCTAAAGCAGTAGCAAATTTTGCAAACTCCGCAGGCTGAAGACTTACAGGGCCTAAACTTATCCAAGAAAGCGACCCCTTGATGTCACGGGCCAAAAATGGAGTAATCAATAACAAAAGCATCATGCCTGCATAGAAAAGGTAGGCCAACAACTCATAAACCTTTTCTTCCAACATCAATAATATAAAGCCAAGTCCCAATGAACAGCCAATCCACACCAATTGCTTGCCCGACCGGCTATCAAAACTGAATAAATCAGTCTCGCCATACGTATAACTTGCCCCACAAATACTGAACCAACCACAAATGACAAGAACCAGATATAACCCGACTGTTATCCAATCTACAGATTGCCAGATTCCCTTCTTCCTGTATGATATCCTGCTTGACTCCACTACTGTAAATAATATGCTGATAAATTTCTGCAAAGTTAGATAGAATCTGTGAAACTACCAAAAGATTCTGTATAGGGAAAAGGTCTCTTTGCAGATCTTGCTTCTTTAAAATTTTGTCCTTTTCATCTGTTTCACTATCTTTGTCCCAGATTTAAAAAAAATATCAGCAGATTAACATATTGAGGACCTATGAAAATCGGATACGATGGTAAGCGTGCAGTGCAAAATTTCACAGGATTAGGTAATTACAGCCGTTATGTCCTTGAAGCATTGCAGGAATATTTTCCTGACAATGAATATGTGATTTATGCACCTAAACGCCGAAAGAATCCTCGTTTGAAAAAACTTCTTGAGAAAGGGAATGCATATTTGCGGTTCCCCTCTTCTGCATGGTGGACACGTTTTTCTGCTCTATGGCGTATTTGGGGAATAACGGATGATTGGGAAAAAGATGGAATTGTATTATTTCATGGATTAAGTAACGAACTTCCATTGAATATTGGCAGACAAAAAAGAGTAAAGAGTGTTGTCACTATTCACGACTTGATATTTCGCCGTTTGCCACAATGCTATCCGATTGTAGATCGTTGGATATATGACTATAAGTTTAGAAAGGCTTGCCAAAAAGCGGATAAGATTATAGCTGTCAGCGAATGTACCAAACGCGACATTATTTCTGATTATGGTATTCCTGCTGATAAGATAGAAGTCATTTATCAAGGTTGTGATCCAGTTTTTGCACAATCCGTATCGGACGATAGAAAGGTTGAGGTCCTCAAACGTTATGCCCTGCCAAAGCATTATATTCTTTCTGTTGGTTCGATTGAAGAACGGAAAAATGCATTGTTAATCGTCAAGTCACTTCTCCATCTGCCGGTAGAATATCATTTGGTGTTGGTTGGTAAGGAAACGGCTTATACTAAAAAGGTGATAGATTTTATCTGTGAGTACAAGCTGGAATCACGTGTACACATCTTACAAAATGTTCCTTTTGTGGATCTGCCAGCCATTTATCAGTGTGCAGAAACTTTTGTCTATCCTTCACGTTACGAAGGTTTTGGGATTCCTATTCTTGAAGCGTTGAATAGTCGTGTACCCGTAGTTGCCGCCACGGGATCTTGCTTGGAGGAAGCTGGCGGACCTTATTCCTTGTATGTGCATCCTGACGACGATAAAGGCTTGGCTGAGGCCATTGCTCAGTCCCTGCTACCTCAAAATCGTCAACGAATGGTTGCTGAAGGGCTTAAGTGGGCTTCTCAGTTTTCCAAAGAACAGATGGCTCGGGAAACGATGGAATGTTATAAAACAGTGTTGAATATAAAATAATCAGAAAGTAGCATGTCTATATCAGTTGTCATAAATACCTACAATGCAGAGAAGCATTTGGCTGAAGTCTTAGAATCTGTCAAGGATTTTGACGAAGTTGTAGTTTGTGATATGGAGAGTACGGATGCAACGAGAGGCATAGCGGAAAAATATGGGTGTCGAATCGTGACATTCCCTAAAGGAGATATTACTATTGCGGAACCTGCACGTAATTTTGCAATCCAACAAGCAACGTCAGAATGGGTTCTGGTTGTTGATGCCGATGAAGTTATAACTCCAGAACTTCGCAACTATTTGTACCATAGAATAACTCAGACGGAATCTCCTGCAGGGCTTTATATCTCCCGTTTGAATAAGTTTTTAGGAAAGTATTATATGGACTGGAGTCATGATTATCAATTGCGCTTTTTCATGCGTCAGAAGACTTTTTGGCCACCATATGTTCATTCTATGCCGGAAGTAGATGGGACTGTAGAACGCGCTCCTTTAAAATATAAAATGTTACATCTTGCTGACGAAACGATGTGGGATTGGATTCAGAAAATAAACAGATATACAGATAATGAGATTTATAGAAAGCACAAAAAGAAATATGGAGTCGCTTCTCTTCTGTGGCGGCCCATTTGGCGTTTTGGGCGTACATACATATTGCAAGGTGGTTTCTTAATGGGGAGACGTGGGCTTATTAATGCATATCTGTCTGCTTTTTATCAAGTGACTCTTTTGTCCAAAATCGCCGAAAAGGATTTAAGAAATAAAGGGCAATAAAGAATGTGTCGCATTTGTGTGCATTCTTCTCACTATATAGGTAGGCCAATCTGAAGGTGTTGAAGATGAAAAATCTGTATGAACCTGTGGCTTGTGCGTTACCTACCCCTTAATTTGCATACCAACCAAGTGAATAAAAGTCTGGGTAGCAACCTAAATTGCTCAGAGATGGCGTCCACTTCACGGATGACTTGTATATTGTCCCACAGACCTTCTGCCCGTTTGGAATTTGAAATGCCGGATGTGTCAAATACGGCAACGGGTATGTTCAATTGTTTGAATCTCTTTTTAGCCAACCATAATTGCTTCATTTGCTTGAAATCTGCAGACATCTTATGATTAATGTCGAACGGAAACTCTTTGAGCAGAGCGGTCCTGATAAAAACACATTGGTGGCAGAAGTACATTCGGTGTGCATTGTGTGGTTTTTCTGCTTTTTTGATGCCCCCCCCCTTGATAACATCTCCATATATGATTTCTGCCTCTTCTATTCCTTCTTGGCCCATTATTGTTTCTATTACTAAATCATCGGCAAATATATCTCCTGCATTCATGAATATACACCATTTGCCGTGAGCCATATGGATACCTTTGTTCATTGCATCATAGATTCCTTTGTCGGGTTCTGATGTCCAATGTACTTGGGGGGCACTTATTTTATTCAGAATATCTATAGTGTCATCTGTTGAGGCCCCGTCTATGATGATATATTCTATGTTTTTATAGCTTTGCCGTAAGACACTTTTTTGTGTCTTATCCAACAGTGATGATGCATTTCTGCACACGGTAATGACGGTTACACACTCATTGTCACGTCTTTTGCTTTTCATGCTTGTTATGTTCGTAACTTATTAGGGTTGGCTGAATGATGTATATATACTAAAGGACTCTCTTTTATTTTATTGAAACCTTTTAATGCTTGACTACTTATCTGTGACGGGGCGAACGGAGTGACCGTAGTAACGGCCGCTATCATTCCAACCTCTACTGCCTTTGTAGAAACTGAGGCCGCACGCGAGTCCGCTGTTGTTTTCGCCTAATGTGGCGGACCAATAATAGCCGTAAGAACCACAATTGTCAATCCCCGTACCATATCGGTAGCCTGCAGCTGGCAAGAAAATGCTATTACCATTAGGGCCAGTGACAAGTTGGCCGTTTACTCCGTTTTGGGTTATCCATTGCCAAGTACAATTGCTACGGAGTTCATTGAACTCATTTATGGTCGGCATGCGCCAACTGCCACCCCATTTTACGTGGGCAACATCATCTTTAGGGGCAAGGATTTTCCTATTATCAACTGTACCCCATCTATTGCTTGTACAATACTTTGTCATGGAATTACCTGTACCGTTACACCAGTTATAAGTGGTCCAAGAGTAATCGTTCTTTTCCTCTATTTCACTCCAAGCATAGTAATCTCCGTATTCTTCGGGAGAAGAGGCTCCGATGTTGCAGGTTGCCCATTTGACACCACTAGGAAGTCCAAGGTCAATAGCTTCGTGGATATTTGTATTGTCTTTTTTCAAATTGCACGCACCGAACATGCAACTCACAATTAATAGGAACAGGAACTTGTGAAGGAGATTTAAATATTTCATTGCCAAATGGAGTTATTCCCCTTTTTGTAAATATATTTGCAAAGTTAGATAATAATTTCTATCATCAATTTTATTTTTGTTTTTTTTAACCAGTAAAAAGCCTTAAAAGGAGTTGATGGTCACAACAAGAAAGCGAAATAAGCGAGTTCGCAAATTGTTTCTGGGGGGGCAAAAACAATTTATTTGGTTTAATTCATATTTTCATCCAAATAACTTTCATTATATTGAATAATTTATTACTTTTGCAGTGGGCCTTAGAATTTGTTATTATGGGGGCTATGCTCTCTATATAAGGCATTAATTATAGAGATTCTAAATAGATAGTTTGTTAATTCTAAAATAGATAACCTTTATTTGCTAAGTATTTGGTTTTTTTTGTAAGATGACATTAAATGACAAGTTTGAGAGAATAGAAGAGTTACGTTTAAACAGTGTCCATGATTTATATCTTGTGGCAGGCCAGTTGCAAGTATCAAATATTTTTCCAATAGATTCTTGGACATTTTTTATGTGGCTCCAAAAACAAGGAGTCCCATCAAAATATATTTTAAAAAAGGAAGACTCTTTTTATGACGAAGTTGCAAATTTTAAAGATGTTATCGCTATAGATTCTTTTAACAAGGGATATGAGTTGTTAGAACTTGAGGAACTGTGGGCGCGAGCTTGTGCCTTTGTTGTGGAATGGGATTTAGGTGGTACAGAAGTTGATTATTGGTTGCATGATTTACCAGATTGTAGGTACGTGTTTCTTCAACATGGAGTTATTGGTACTTGTATTACAGATCTTTTGCTATACCCTTGTAAGCATATATACAACGATATTAATGTATCCTCTGAAAGAGAAAAGATGCTAATTAATGCAGAGTCGTCTTCAAAAAAATGTTTTATAGGTGGATTGCCAAGGTTTGAGTTCCTAAAAAAGGGAAGTGATGTGATAAACACTTCTGAAAAAGTGATTTTTATTATGTTCACTTGGAGAAATATCTTCTCAAAAGAACCTAAGAATATTTTCAACTCCAGATATTGGGAGGGTTTAAAGAGCCTCCTTTCTCATGAGATTGTTCTTGCATACCAAAAGAATGGAGTGAAATTTGTTGTCGCTTTACATCATTCATTGTTTAATAACATTGAAACGTTGCAAAAACCATTTAATATTGATTTCATAGAACAAAAGGAGATTTCAAGATGGATTCGTGATGCGGATATGTTTATAACAGATTTTTCAAGTGCTTCATTTGATTTCCTTTATCAACATAAACCTGTAATCTATTGGATTCCAGATAAGGATGATTCACTATACGAAGAAGGTGGTCTTGATAGATTAAAAATTGATTCCGCATTAGAACATAGGCGCATGTTTTTCAATTTAGCAGAGACGCTTGATGATGTGATAAAATATCTGCAGATTTATATAAACAATAGTTTCTATTTAGAAGATTCTAAACGAGAGATTGCAGATTCTTGGTTCGATTATAGGAAAAATTTCTCTCAACGTATTTTCTTACATATAGAAGAGAGGTTAGTTATGGAGCGCATGGGGTATGGATTTGCACAGTTGTTGTATGAGAAAAAGATGAGAGAATTGTTGATTCAACTAAATGATAGTGAAAATAGATTGAAAGAATGTAATTGCACTATCGAAAATAACCAAAGAAAAGTAAAGAGATTGCAAAAAGATAAGAAAATCTTGGTTTCTCTGTTCGTTATTTTATCAATATTAATAATCGTAATGGTTATATGTGTAAGGTTTCTATAATAATTCCGATATATAATGCGGAAAAGTATATACAGACTTGTATAGATAGTATTACTTCTCAGTCGTATAATGATTGGGAATTGATTTTGGTTAATGATGGAAGTAAGGATGCTTCATTACTTTTATGTAGAGATTATGCGGAGAAGTATCCACAGATACATGTTTTTACTAAAGAAAATGGGGGGGTGAGTTCTGCAAGGAATCTCGGTTTGCAAAAAGCGCAAGGCGATTATGTCTTATTTGTTGATGTTGACGATTATTTGTCGGAAGATTTCTTTTGTTTTTTTCAAGATTATCCTATTACAGAAGATGTGGTTTTTCTTCAATATAAATGTTTCGACAACAACGGTAATATTTCTGAGGGAGAGAATATTGAGCCTGTCTCTGGTATAACAGATATAAATCAAATACACCTTTATTTTTCAAAGTGGCTTCATCAGAACATAATGAGAACACCATGGGGAAAACTCATCAAGCGTGATATTATTCATAATAAATCATTTCCGATAGGCCAAACAATAGGGGAGGATTCTGTGTTTATGTTTTCCATTCTTGCAGAAGTGAAAAGTATAAGAACGGTGGATAATTCTTTTTACATGTGGAGAACACATGCGGATTTTTTTATTAAAAAATATCAACTTCCTGTAGAAAAGTCGATAGAGTATCTGTGCAATATATATAATGCATATAGTAAAATTGGTACTCCATCTCCACATCTTGAAACAACTTTGTATATTACATTTTATAGCTTGTCCAAGAAATCCATGAGCATATTTAAGTGGAAATGGTTTTCACGTCCTATTATACGGGAACTTTGGGAGTCTATTGACTATGATTACAAATATATACATAAGAAAAAATTCAAGATATATGGCTTTTTATCCTCTTTTTACCAGAAAATAGATAAAAATAAGTTCAATCTTAATTTAAAAAACAAGAAAAATGAGACACATAATTCTTGCTGCAGATGACAATTACGCTATTCCTTGTTTTGTCACTGCAACTTCAATCTTAAGTAATAATAATCCTAATGAATATGCTATTCATATTTTAACCCAAGGTTTTAACGAAAGCAACATGGGCATATTCAAACAATTAAAGAACAAATTTGAGGATGCGACAATAGAATTTGTAGAGATTGACAGTTCCATGCTGGATGGTGCAGTTGTGTCGGATCGTTTCCCAATTTCGAATTTCTTTAGACTTTTGATTCCTAAGTTGTTCGATTTTGATAAGGCACTATATTTGGATTGTGACATAATAGTGAACGGTAATATTGACACATTATGGAGTATTGACATGGATAATAAAGCATGCTGTATGGTAGAGGACCAGGCTTGTGAAGATATAACCTTGCACAATCGGATACAAACGTATACTCCATATTACAATGCGGGGGTGTTGTTTATGAATCTCAACTTTTGGAGAGAAAAAAGAATAGACGAACTTTTATTGGAGTACATGAGAATTTATCCTGAACGTTGTTTATATCCTGATCAAGATGCAATAAATGCTAATTTGGCTGATTATATTTTACCATTAGATTATCGTTATAACGTACAAGAAAGATGGTATGAACCCAAAGAATGGTGGCTTATGCATTATAATAAATGGGATGCAATAGAAAGAGCGAAGGAAACCCCTATAATAATACATTATACTGGAGTTTGGAAGCCTTGGACTGAGGCCTGCTCACATCCTTTAGCTGCGTTGTTTGATAGGTACAAATCCTTAATTATAGAAAAAGCCTCCAAAGAAAATTGTTCATTCGAAAACAAACAAAGAGAGAAGGTTAAGACTGAAAAACGGAAGAAGCATAAACATATTCGTAGGGCGAATTTATTTGCAATTTTATTGGGGATTGAGACCTTGATTTTCATATTATACGTATATTTTGTTAGCAAAGGAGCTTGAAATGATTCACATAGTTTGTAATATAGATAACAATTACGTTGAGTATTGTGGTGTAATGCTTAACAGTTTGTTTGACCATAATCCAAATGAAGAGTTTGCAATTCATGCAATATGCACAAATAAAGTTTCGGCTACACAAAAAAGAAGGATTTCGACTCTGTGTCAGAAAGAAGGAAATACTATCGTCTATTATAAAGTAGATTATTCTGAGATAAAGAATTTTCCAATAGATTCACGTGACCATTTGAACTTATCCGCTTATTTGAGATTATTTACACCAAACCTTCTGCCAGAATCAGTAAATAAAGTGTTATATTTAGATTGTGACATGATGGTTATAGGCTCAATAAAAGAACTATGGAATATTGATATTTCCGATAGTGCCGTTGCTGCTGTTGAGGAACGTGAACCACATGACTACGAATCTCCTAAAAGACTGAATTATTCTATAGAACATTCGTATTTTAATTCTGGAGTAATGTTATTAAATCTGGAAAAATTAAGGGATATGGATTTTGTCAATCAAGCTCTATCGTTCATTATGACAAACCAGAATAATATAATATTCCACGACCAAGATGTTCTGAATGCACTATTGCATAAAGACAAGAAGTTTATCTCAATTCGATGGAATGTGATGGATTTCTTTTTGTACATAAAACCCGAAGTCCAACCAAGCAGAATTGAAGATTGGAAAGAATCATTAAATGGCCCGGCTATCGTACATTTTACAGGACCAAGAAAGCCATGGAAATACAGTTGCGATAATCCTTTTCGCGACACATATATTAACTATGCTCGGAAGAATGGTTGGAATGTCATTTCCTACCGTGACAGTATTCATTATTTCTTTCGTAAATGGTTGTATGTCTTGATTAATAAAAGAAAAACTATTCGCTTAAAGGATTTGGCAAAATACACTCGTTAATAATAATTTATCTATACCATTCTTTGTCCAAAAGGATCTTTCTTTTCGAACGGTGTTTAATGTATCCCAATGGAATTGCTCATTGCTCCTGTCGGATGGTTTGTGGTATAGATGGTACGCAATCCCGCCCATTTTAAGGACTTTCTTTTGGAGACCTTTATGGTAAAGACGAAACCCTAATTCTGTATCTTCATGTCCCCATTGGGTCAAGTCTTCATTGTAGCCGTTGATTGCTATGATGTCTTCTTTCCAGAATGCCATGTTACAACCTCTTAGGTGTCCAATATCTTTTGCATATCGTTTGGCAAGGTATTTTCGTAAGGGACTTATTCTAAATCCATTCAATGCATATCCTAATGGTAAACTGAAAACATTTGGTTTTTTGATTATTCCGGTTAGGATTTTGTCTGTAATTTCTTTAGTGAGTAGGACACGACTTCCGCAGATGAAATACCCTTTTTCCATCATATTGGCATGGTCTTCAATGAAATGTTGCTCCATGACAATGTCTCCATCAATCTGTACAATATAATCTCCTTGGGCCTTTGCAATAGCTTTATTTAGTATTTCGCATTTGCGGAAACCTCTATCTTCGTGCCATACATGAATAAGTGGAACAGGACTTATTTGTCGCATTTCTTCTATCAATTCGCGGGTGTCTTCTTTTGAACCATCATCTGCAATGATTATTTCCATTGGCAATAATGTTTGTCTGAATGCACTTGTAAGGGAGCATTTGAGAGATTCCTTCCAATTATAGGTAGAAATGAGTAATGTTATTTTTGTCCTTCTTGCCTCCATTGTTAAAAATATAAGTTATAACTATCAATCTTTTGATTCGATATTATGTTTAAGCTTATTCTGTTATGCATTATTCTTGTATCTCTGTCGTTCCAATATCCGTTGAGCTTCTCTTGCTTCGTATCCTTCGCGGGTTCGTTTCCAACGTTTGTGGGTCCAGAGCCATAGGTGAGGCTCCTTCTTTATTCCATCCTCTAACATTTTGAAATAGCATTCGGTCAGTTCGTTGGTAGATGTTGTTGATGCATCCTCTGTGAGGAGTTCAAATTTTCCAACGTAGTGTCCTCGCTTTTCTTTTCTGACGGAGAAGTAGAATACGGAACTATGAGTACGGCGGGCAATCTTTTCTGTGCCGTTAAAGACTGGAGTATCTTGATGTAAAAAATCTACCCAATGATTTATTGCCTCCCAGTACGGTACCTGGTCGGCTATGAAGCCGATGACGAAGGGGGCTTTTTGTTTCTCCAGTTCGGCTATGCGGCGCAGGGTACGGGCCATGGGGATACACTCTGAGCCGTATTGCTCACGCAGCTCGATGAAAAGTTTGTCCATGTTCTTGTCGGTCAGGGGGTGGTAGATTTGTCCGAACCGGATGTTTGATTCGTCCTTGAAGTGGAGTGGGAGCGAGGTGACAAGTTCCCAATTGAAATTATGTCCCATGTACAGTACACAGGATTTTCCTTCTTTGACCACTAAGCGTTCCAATTCTTCCAGGCCTTCAAAACGCATGTGCTTTTTTACTTTCTTGGGAGACATGTCCATCAGTTTCACGGTCTCCATCAGGTAATCGCAAAATGCCGAGTAGAAGCGTTTCTCTATCCGTATAATCTCCTTTTCTGTCTTTTCGGGAAAGGAATTGGTGAGGTTCTTGCGGACTACTTTCCGGCGGTAGCGTGCCACGTAGTATAGTGGAAAGTAGATAAAGTCGCTGATTAGGTATATGGCCCAGAAGGGTAAGAGTGACATCAGCCGCCATCCTGTACGTATAAGGAGATATTTGGTGTTCATTTATGGTTCTTTTATTATCAGTTGGTTTCCGTTCATCCGTTGCATGTAGCTTTGGATGATGGCTTTCAGTTCTTGTTCCAGGTTTGGTTGTGGGGCGTTTCCTGACAGGTCGTGCTGTAGCAGTGGGTCTTCGCGGAAGTTGTATATGGCCTTTGTGGCCTGTCCGTCGAAGAGTATCAGGTGGTTGCCTTTGACTAACTGGTAGATGTCGTTCTGGTAACTTACGGCCCAGGTCTCCTCTGCGGGGGTGTCCAGCAGGTCAATTCCGAAGGCTACGTATGGTTTGTCGTGTCCCAACAGTCCAAGTAGGGTGGGCATGATGTCAATCTGTTGGGCTATGCCCGGCTGTATGCCTGCAGGCAATGCTCCCGATGGATCAAAGAGAATGATGGGTACACTGAAGCTGCCCAATGCTGTCTGGTATTCGGGCAGTGATGATTGGTTGGGGTGGTCGGCAGTGAGTACGAAGAGTGTATTCTTGTACCATGGCTGTCGGCTGGCTGTCTCGAAGAAGCGCCGTAGGGCATGGTCTGTGTAGCCTATGCATTGATGGATAGGCTTGTCTCCTTTTGGAAAGGTGTCGGTGTATTCTTCGGGTACGGCAAACGGGTGGTGTGATGATGCGGTGAAGATGGCTGTAAGGAAGGGTTCCTTCATGTCGTTCATTGTCTGTGCATAGAATTGCATGAAGGGTTCGTCCCACACGGCCCAGGTCCCATCAAAGTCGTTGTCACCCCCGAAGCGCTTGTCTTCGTTGTATTCAGTCCTTCCGTAATACTCCTGGAAACCAGTGGCGCGGGCAAAAGCCTGAAAGCCCATTGAGCCGTTTTCGGCTCCATGGAAGAATGCTGTGTGGTAACCATCCTTGCCAAGTTCGCGAGCTATTCCCCCGAGGGCATTGGTTGAGGCCGGTGTCAGGAAGAAGGGCTCTACAAACATGGGGATGCTGCTCAGTACGGAGGGCATTCCGTCAATGCTTTTCCGCCCATTGCAATAGCTGTATTCCCACGTGAGGCTTTGGCTGATGAGTGAATCTACGAAGGGGGTATATCCCTGATAGCCGGGGATGTGGCGGTTGAGGGCGCCGATATACTCACGTCCGAAACTCTCGACGATGAGGATGACGATGTTTTTCCTTTCAGGAGTGCAGGAGTGTAGGAGTGACGTTTCGCTTAGGAGTTCAGACGAATGTCCTGCTTGCATGGCGCCGGGAGTATTGGCTGGCTCTCCGGATTCTTGAACCTCTGTGGCTGCTGCCGCATTGTGTACCGGTGAATAGAGGCTGTCCAATGTCTCCTTGTCGAAATATTTGGGGTCAACAAAGGGCTTCTTGCCGAGTGTGCGGATAAGCGAGAAGGGGGTGTTCAGCACCAAGGCGGCTTCTGCCGGGCGGTCCACATACTGGTTGGCATTGCTGATGGTGATGGGGCGCACGGCAGTGGTGGCACCGCCCCTCATGCCGCAGATGCATAGGGGTATGAAGAGGGCCAGACAGATGGTCTGTATGGTGTAGTATAGTCCGAAGGGCCGGCGCCACGGCTTGCCTACGGGTAGCACATAAGCTTTGCTGAGCCCATAGATGAGTGCGATGGCCGCTACGACCAGGTACCAGTGGTTCAGCAGTTCGATGCTGATGATGCTTCCCAGATTCCCTTCGTTGCTGAACTCGCTGAAGATAGTGGCTGTGGTGCGTCGGCCGGTGTATTGGAAATAGACACTGTCTGCCAGATTGATGCAGATGGCCAGGGCATTGACTGCTATGAATACCGCTTTGGCTGCATGTTGCCATCCGTCGCGTTCTTTGTAGTGGAGTGGCACGAGCATCATCAGGGCATACAGGGCGTTGGTATAAAGCAATGCCGAGGTGTCGAACATCCATGCTCCTTGCATCATTTCCCATACTGAGGTCCAGGAGAGATTGCTCCCTAGTACGCTCCAGTTCTCTGCGAGGTAGATGATGCGGCAGAGGGCATAAGCCACGTAGGCCCATGCCATGTTGGCTACGAAGGCTATGGGGGAGGAAAAGATGGTTCGTTTCAGGGTCATGTTTTCTTTTTTATCTTAGTTTTTTAGGGGTGTTAAACACCCCTAAAAGATTCATCACTTCACATACTCTGCCCAGTCGGTCAGGCGCATGTCGCCTTTCTTGGCCAGTGTGTCGTGCATGGCCAGCGAGGCGGCCACGTTGTGACAGGTCTGTCCCTTGGACGAGAGTTTCAGGTAGTCCCACAAGAGGTTCTTGTAGTCTGGGTGTGCACAGTTCTCTATGATGGTTTGTGCGCGCTGCATGGGGCTCTTACCGCGCAGGTCGGCCACGCCTTGTTCGGTGACGATGATGTTCACGTCGTGTTCCGTATGGTCGTGGTGTGACACCATGGGCACGATGGCACTGATTTTGCCCTCTTTGGCTACTGACGGGCAGGTGAAGATGGAGATGTATGCATTGCGTGTGAAGTCTCCGCTTCCGCCAATGCCGTTCATCATCTTGGTACCGCCTATGTGGGTGGAGTTGATGTTTCCATAGATGTCTGCTTCGATGGCAGTGTTGATGGAGATGATGCCCAGACGGCGTGCCACTTCGGGGCTGTTGCTGATTTCGCTGGGACGGAGCACCAGTTTGTCGCGGAAGAACTCGATGTCGCTGTATATGCCGTTCAGGCAGTCGTTTGTCACGGTGAGCGAGCAGGTGCTTCCGAACTTCACGCGTCCGGCCCGGATGAGGTCAACCACTGCATCCTGAAGGACCTCGGTGTACATTTCGAAGGCCGGTATGGTGGTGTCGCGTCCCAATGCTCCAAGGACGGCGTTGGCAATGTTTCCCACACCGCTCTGCAGGGGCAGGAAGGTCGGTGGGATGATGCCGCGTCGCATATCGGCAGCCAAGAAGTCGGCCACGTTCTGACCAATCTTGTCCGTGATGGGGTCGGGGGCAGTGAAGGCACGTGCTTCGTCGGGCTTGTTCACCTCTACGATACCCACAATCTTGGTCGGGTCAACCTGCACGTAGGTCGTACCGATGCGGTCGCTGGGTTTGAAGATGGGGATTTCGCGGCGGTAGGGTGGGTCAAGCGGTTCATACACGTCGTGCAGCCCTATGCTGTTGCGGCTGTGTGCCGCGTTCAGTTCAATCACCACCTTGTCGGCCATGCGTGCTATGGTGGGTGAGATACCTCCGGCGGCGGTCAGATAGACTTTCCCGTCCGGGGTTACCTCGCATGCCTCCAGGATGGCCAGGTTCACTTTGCCCATGAAGCCGTAGCGCAATTCCTGTGCCATTTGTGAGAGGTGTATGTCGTTGTAGGCTATTTCGCCGTTGTTCACAGCCTTGCGGAAGTCGGGGTTGGTAGTATAGGGGGCACGGTAGCGGATGGCTTTGTTGCGGGCAAGGATTCCGTCGCATGAATCGCCTGTGCTGGCTCCCGTAAAGATGCCTATCTGATAGGGGTTTCCTTTGGTGTGTTCGGCCTCTGCTATTTTTGCTATTTCTTGTGTTACTGCTTTGGGGGTGCCTGCAGGCGTAAAGCCGCTGAGGCCGATGTTATCTCCATGTTTTACCAAGCTGGCAGCCTCGGCTGCTGTGATGAATTTCAATGCCATATTTCTTTTGCTTTTTTTGTTCCGGGGGCAGATGTGCTTCCCCATTAGACGTATTTCTTTTTGAATATTTCGCTGAATATGAATGCTCTGCGTGCTCCCTTTGGCGAGCGCAGTTCGTGACTTATAGGATTGGGATGCCCTGCGTGGTCTGTGTCGGCCTGATGGCAGTCCGGAGCTGTCCGTACGGGAGTGGTGGCAACTTGCGCTGTGCGCGGATGCTCTCTTCCCACATACTGTCTGGTCTCCGTATGTACAGGGGCCGTCTGCTCTGCCGTTTCACCGGATTCGTCGGCAATATCTTCGGGAAGCGGCATTTGGGGCCAGTTCTCAGGCATGTAGGTGCCGTCGGCATTGTCTCCCTTCAGATTTTTGCTCACTGTGTAGAACATGGCAAACAGCAAGCCTGCTATCACAATCGTTATGTCCATTTCTATACCTATATTATATATATATCTGGCCAAAGGTACGGCTTTTTTTGCACATTAGCCTATTTCTGGGCAAAAAAGTGGGCTAATCTCCCCTAAAAAAACTCGGTATGCGGTGAGAAGAAGGACGAAAACGGCTCAAAATAGGGAGATGTGGCAAGTTGGCCTATGGGATTTCGGACTCTTTGGGCAGATGGATGGTTCCTTCTGTCTCTAAGGGTCTTTGTTCGTAAGTTCTTAGTAAACGATTCGGACAGATTTGCTTCTATTTTATCCCTTGCAATGGAACGGAGTTTCTCTCTTGGAGGAGAGAGAGTTGGGCCGCTTCAAGACACACGGCCGTCTCTTTGCCTGACACACGGCCGTGTGTCGGGGGGTATAGACGGCCGTGTGTCGGGCAGGGAGATAACTGTCTGTTTGTACGGATGGAGAGGTGAGTGGTGGTTTGTTTTGTAACTGGCTGATAACCATATTGGTAGTTCTTTATGTAAAATCCCTCTTTAGGGCTCTTTTGCAATGTCCGGAAGTGAACTTTGGAGAGGAGAGTACGGATACATTCTCATGCTTTATGGGGTAATTTTGAAACAAGGAGCGTGTGGTTATAATAATTTACAGATTGACCCTTTTGTGTATGCTGCGCGGAGCTTCCTCGCTGGAAAACAGTTCGGGTGGACCTGTCGTCTCCCCGCCGGATACAGGCCGGAAATACTGTTTGGGGGTCTCTCTGAATCCTTAAAAAACTCTAAATACCCCTTTGCGGTAAAAAAAAAGGGAAAAGCAGTTGGCTGACTGACAGAAAACCGTTACTTTTGGACAATTTTTATTAACCGGGGGCCGCACAGCCCTCACATAACAAACTTAAAATATCGCATGAAAGACAAGAATTTCTTTGCAGTCGATCTGGGTGCTACCAGCGGACGTACCATCTTGGGTACGCTTTCGGACGGTAACTTCGAGATGCGCGAACTGACACGTTTCCCGAACAACATCATTGAGGTGGGCGGACATTTCTATTGGGACATCTATGCCCTGTATCACGAGATAATCCGTGGCTTGAAGGTCGTGGCCCAAGAGGGCATACACGTGGAGAGTATCGGTATCGACACTTGGGGTGTTGACTTCGTATGTTTCGGCAAGGATGGTGGTGTGATGCGTAGCCCCTATTGCTACCGCGACCCCCATACGTTCAGCGCCATGGAGGAGTTCTTCAGTGTGGTTCCTAAAGAGAAGGTCTATAACGTAACGGGTATCCAGTTCCTCAACTTCAACAGTCTGTTCCAACTCTATGCCCTCAAGCGCGACAAGAGTTCGGCACTGGAGGCTGCTGACAAGATTCTCTTTATCCCTGATGCACTCAGCTACATGCTTACCGGCAAGATGGTTACCGAATATACCATTGCCTCTACTTCCCAGATGCTTGACCCCCGCACCAAACGTTTCGACAAGGAACTGATGGATGCAGTAGGTGTTACTGAAGAGCAGTTCGGCCGTTTCGTATTCCCTGGTGAAGAGGTGGGGCCGCTCAGCGAAGAGGTGCAGCGCCAGACCGGACTGGGAGCCATCCCCGTCATTGCCGTAGCCGGACACGACACAGGCAGTGCCGTAGCAGCCGTTCCCGCTCAGAACGAGCGCTTTGCTTACCTCAGTTCGGGCACATGGTCACTGATGGGTATCGAAGTGGAGGATGCCATCATTACCGAGGAGAGCTATAAGGTGAACTTCACCAACGAAGGTGGAGTAGAGGGTACAACCCGCTTCCTTAAGAATATATGTGGCATGTGGCTGCTCGAGCGTTGCCGCAAGGAGTGGACCACCGACTACTCGTATCCCGAACTCATCGAGGCCGCCATGGCAGCACCTGCCTTCCGCAGCCTTATCAATCCGGACGATGCATGCTTTGCCAACCCCGACCGCATGATTGAGGCTATTCAGGACTATTGCCGTCGCACCGGCCAACCTGTGCCCGAAACTCACGGCGAGTTGACACGTTGCATCTTCGAGAGTCTGCCCTTGCGCTACAAGCAGGTGTTTGGTTGGATGCAGGAAATGGCACCCTTCACCATCGAGAAACTCCACGTCATCGGCGGAGGCTCAAAGAACAATGTGCTCAACCAGTTTACAGCCAATGCCCTGGGTATCCCCGTAGTGGCAGGCCCTTCAGAAGCTACTGCCATTGGCAACATCATGTTGCAGGCCAAGGCTGTCGGCATGGTAAACGGCATCCAGGAGATGCGTCACCTCATTGCGTCATCCATCGAGACCACCGAGTTTGCACCACAGGATACTGAGGTGTGGAACGAAGCCTTCAAGAAATTTGTGGAAGTGACCAAGTGATACATGAATCAAACACAGAGACACGAAGACACAGAGTTTTCTTCCGTCTCTCTTGATTAAGTCCTCTGTGACTTCGTGTCTCTGTGTTCTAAATAAATAACTAACAAAAATAAAAACAACTATCATGAAAGAAGAATTGATTATCAAAGCGTATGAAATTGCCAAAGAGCGCTATGCAGCCCTTGGTATTGACACAGACAAAGTGTTGGAACAGTTGCAGGACTTCCACCTCAGTATGCACTGCTGGCAGGCTGATGACGTGAAGGGATTCGAAGTGCAGGCAGGTGCCCTCTCTGGCGGTATCCAGTCAACAGGTGACTTCCCCGGTGCAGCCCGTAATATCGACGAACTTCGTCAGGATGTTCTCAAAGCTAAAACTTTGATTCCTGGAACTCACCGTTTGAACCTTCACGAAATCTATGGTGACTTCCAAGGTAAAGTGGTTGACCGCGATGAGGTTGGCATAGAGCACTTCCAGAGTTGGATTGACTGGGGTAAGGAGAACAACACTCCGTTGGACTTCAACTCTACTTCATTCTCTCACCCGAAGAGCGGTAACCTCTCTCTCTCTAACCCCGATAAGGGCATCCGTGACTTCTGGATTGAGCACACCAAGCGTTGTCGTGAGATTGCCAATGCTATGGGCGAGGCTCAGGGCGACCCCTGTATCATGAACCTTTGGGTACATGACGGTTGCAAGGATGTTAGCGTGAACCACGGTCTCTATCGTAGCTTGCTGAAGCAGTCATTGGATGAAATCTTTGCTAAGGAACTTCCTATGATGAAGGATTGTATCGAGGGTAAAGTATTCGGTATCGGTCTGGAAAGCTTCACTGTAGGTTCACACGACTTCTACACAGCTTACGCCTCCAAGTACGACAAGATTCTGACTATCGACACCGGTCACTATCACCCGACAGAGTCTCCTGCCGACAAGGTTTCTGCCGTATTGCCTTTCGTGAAGGAGTTGATGCTCCACGTGTCTCGCCCCGTTCGTTGGGACTCTGACCACGTAACTATCATGGACGATCCTACTCAGGAACTCTTCTTCGAAATCGTTCGTGCAGGTGCTCTCGACCGCGTACACTACGGTCTCGACTTCTTCGACGGCTCTATCAACCGTATCGGTGCTTACGTCATCGGTTCTCGTTCAGCCCAGAAGTGCATGCTCCGTGCCCTCCTCGAGCCGAAAGACCTGCTTGCCAAGTACGAACTTGCAGGCGAAGGCTACAAGGTGCTCGGTATTATGGAAGAGCAGAAGGCTATGCCTTGGCAGGCAGTTTACGACATGTTCTGCTTGAAGAACAACGTGCCTGTAGGCGACGCTTTCATCGCAGAGATCGACAAGTACGTAGCTGAGGTTACAAGCAAGAGATAACTCTTGAATTCTAAATCCTAAAATTTGAATTATGAATTATGGGTAGGGATGAGTCTCTGTCTCATAATTCATAATTCATAATTATACAATGGACATAGTAATTGGACTATTGATTATAGCCATCGGTGCCTTCTGTCAGTCAAGCTGCTACGTGCCCATCAACAAGATCAAGGATTGGTCGTGGGAGTCGTATTGGATTGTACAGGGCGTATTCGCATGGTTGTTGTTCCCTTTGTTGGGAGCTTTGTTGGCAGTGCCCGAAGGGCATAGCTTGTTTGATTTGTTCACCAGTGGCAGCTCATTCAATATTTGGATGACAATATTCTTTGGCGTGCTGTGGGGAGTTGGAGGTTTGACTTTTGGTCTCTCTATGCGCTATCTGGGTGTAGCCTTGGGACAGAGTATTGCGCTGGGTACCTGTGCCGGATTGGGAACCATCATGGGGCCCGTGTTGCTGAACATATTCTTCCCCGAGTTGAATGCCCTCGAGTCATTGACCTTTGCTGTTATCCTTGGTGTGGTAGTTACCCTTGTGGGTATCGCCATCATAGGTGTAGCCGGTGGAATGAAAGCCGCTTCCCTCTCAGAAGAGGAGAAGAAGGCAGCTGTGAAGGACTTCAACTTCCCGAAGGGATTGGCCATCGCTCTGTTGGCCGGTTTCATGAGCGGCTGTTTCAACGTAGGTCTGGAGTTCGGCAAGGACATCAATTTCGGTGAACTCACCGACCCGATGTTCCGCACCTTGCCAGCCACATTGCTCGTCACTCTTGGCGGATTCGTCACCAATGCCATCTACTGTTTCTATCAGAACAGCAAGAATAAGACATGGGGCGACTATAAGAAAGGAAGTGTATGGGTGAACAATATCATCTTCTGTGCATTGGCCGGAGGTCTGTGGTACAGCCAGTTCTTTGGCCTCTCGTTGGGTAAAGGATTCCTCACCGAGTCGCCCACATTGATGACTCTCGCCTTCTGCATCCTCATGGCATTGAACGTAACCTTCTCCAACGTGTGGGGCATCATCCTCAAGGAGTGGAAAGGCTGTTCTCAGAAGACCATTACCGTATTGGTTATCGGTATCATCGTGCTGATAGCTTCCACGTTTATTCCTGAATTATTGAAATAATAGGAGTTGGCAAGTTGACAAGGGTAAAAGCGATATGTCCTTCATTAACTTGTTCCCTCGTTAACTTGTCAACTCGTTAACTTGTTAACTAAAAGTATGAGCATATTAGACAATCGTCCCGCACTGGCCAAGGCCGTGGGACAAGTAGCAGAGGTTGCCGGTTACCTGTGGCAGAAAGGTTGGGCCGAGCGTAATGGAGGCAACATCACCGTAAACATTACCGAGTATATCGACGACGAAATCAAGGCTATGCCAGCCATTAGCGACGTGATGCAGATTGGTACCACATTGCCCCACCTGAAGGGTTGCTATTTCTATTGCAAGGGTACCCAGATGCGTATGCGCGACCTCGCCCGTTGGCCGATGGACAATGGTTCCATCATCCGCATCCTGGACGACTGTGCCAGCTATGTCATCATCGCTGATAATCCTGTGAAGCCCACGTCTGAGCTTCCTTCACACTTGAGTGTACACAACTATCTGTTGGCCAAGGGTTCTCCCTACCGTGCATCGTTGCACACCCATCCTATCGAGCTGGTGGCACTGACCCACAGCCAGAAGTATATGGAGAAGGATGTGGCTACCCGCATGTTGTGGAGCATGATTCCCGAGACAAAGGCTTTCTGTCCGCGCGGATTGGGTATGGTTCCTTATCTGATGCCCAGCGGCGTAGAGTTGGCCGATGCCACTATCAAGGCTATCGACGATGATTACGATGTGGTAATGTGGGAGAAACATGGCGTATTCGCTGTCGATACCGACATCATGTCTGCTTTCGACCAGGTGGATGTACTCAACAAGTCTGCCCTCATCTACATTGCTGCCAAAAACATGGGATTCGAGCCCGAAGGCATGAGCGATGCCCAGATGAAAGAGTTGAGCGATACTTTCGGTTTGCCGAAATAAAAAGGAGGATAGGCTATGGAACCCAAAGTTATGCCCAATGGCTATGTAGTCTCTGAAGAGGATAGACCGTATGCCGAACTCATTGAGAGCGGAGCCACGCTTATGGCTGTGAAGGCATACAAAGAAGCCAAAGGGTGCGACCTCAAGGAGGCCAAGGACTATATAGACGAATTGGCCGTCAAGATGGGAATTCGGAGCGGCTATGACAAAGGAGAGGGCAGTTGCCTGTCCGTGGTAATGGTTTTAATAGTCGGTTTGGCCTTGTTGGCAGGTTTCATTGCTATGATATTTTGGAGATGAAAGTATAGTGGATGGCATAAAAAAAAGAGGAGTTGTTCTGAACAGCTCCTCTTTTTATTATCAAACCATCAGCCACTAAAAGCAAGAAGGGTTGCACCGGCGCGGTGCAACCCTTCTTGCTTTATGACAATCCCCAATGGGCTTACACATTCAGTTTCCAACTGAATCCGTCTTTGGTATCCTTGATCTCAAAACCGAGGGCGGTAAGTTGGTCACGGATAAGGTCACTGGTAGCCCAGTCCTTGGCAGCCTTGGCTTTCATACGCTGTTCAAGCAACATGTCCACCACCTTGCCGAATGCCTCTTCACGGCGTCCGTCACCATCGCCTTTCTCTTCCTTCAATCCCAAGATTTCAAACAGGAAGGTGTGGAACAGGCTCTTCAGTTCCTCCAAATCCTCTGCATTCAGAGTTGCTTTCTTGTCGAGCACAGTGTTGATGATACGGCAACCATCGAACAGGTGAGAGATGACGATGGGTGTGTTCAAGTCATCGTTCATGGCATCGTAGCACTTTTGGCGCAACTCCTTCACATCGATGCTGCTGGCCGTTGCAGGCTGGATACGCTCCAGATTGCCTACAGCCTCCATCAGACGGGCCAATCCCTTTTCGCTGGCTTGCAATGCCTCGTTACCGAAATCAACCGTACTGCGGTAGTGGGCCTGCAGGATGAAGAAACGGATGGTCATGGGGCTGTATGCCTGCTCAAGGAGAGGGTGTGAACCGGCAAAAAACTCGCTTAGGTTGATGAAGTTGTTGTATGACTTGCCCATCTTCTGTCCGTTGATGGTAATCATGTTGTTATGCATCCAATAGTGTACCATGTCGTCGCCTTGGCTGGCCACACTCTGTGCTATCTCGCACTCATGATGGGGGAAGACAAGGTCCATACCTCCACCATGGATATCGAAATGGCTGCCCAGATACTTGCGTCCCATAGCTGTACACTCGCAGTGCCATCCGGGGAATCCGTCACTCCAGGGGCTTGGCCAACGCATGATATGTTCCGGTTGGGCACATTTCCACAAGGCAAAGTCAGCAGGGTTGCGCTTCTCATCCTGTCCATCCAACTCGCGGGTGGTGTTCAGGACATCGTCAAGATTGCGTCCTGACAATTTGCCGTAGTGGTGATCCTTGTTGTACTTGGCCACATCGAAATAGACAGACCCTTTGCTTTCGTAGGCATAGCCATTGTCAAGAATCTCCTGTACCAATGCTATCTGCTCCATGATATGTCCCGAAGCATGCGGTTCGATGCTGGGTGGAAGCACATTCAGCGCCTCCATGGCCTTGTGGTAACGGTTCAGGTAATGCTGTACCACCTCCATAGGCTCCAGTTGCTCCAGACGTGCCTTCTTGGCAATCTTGTCCTCACCTTCGTCGGCATCATGTTCCAGATGACCCACATCGGTAATGTTGCGTACATAGCGCACCTTGTATCCCAAGTGGGTCAGGTAGCGGTATAGGATATCAAACGTAATGGCCGGACGGGCGTGTCCAAGGTGTGCATCACCATAGACCGTAGGTCCGCACACATACATTCCCACATGCGGAGCATGAAGGGGCTTGAAGGCCTCTTTCTGGCGCTTCAGTGTGTTATAGATAAGAAGAGTTTGTTCCATAAATCAAAGAATTTGCTGCAAAAGTAGGGAAAATCTGTGATATTATCTGCCAATAAGAAGAAAAAGATGATGCAAACCTTTGAGATTCCAACTTCTTTCCCTACTTTTGCACCCATATATCCTAAGAAGAAACCATTATATGAAAACTTTAGAGAAATTATTCGCAGAAAAGTTATTGAAAATTAAAGCCATCAAGTTGCAGCCCGCCAATCCTTTTACATGGGCCTCTGGATGGAAGTCTCCGTTCTATTGTGACAACCGCAAGACATTGTCTTATCCTGCGTTGCGTAACTTCGTAAAGTTAGAGATTGCCCGTCTTATTCAGGAGCAATTCGGTGAAGTGGATGCCATAGCTGGTGTTGCGACTGGTGCTATTCCTCAAGGAGCCTTGGTCGCTGATGCGTTGAACTTGCCCTTCGTATATGTCCGTTCCACTCCAAAGGATCATGGACTGGAGAATCTTATAGAGGGAGAACTTCGTCCCGGCATGAAGGTTGTGGTCATTGAAGACCTTATCTCTACAGGAGGTAGCAGTCTGAAAGCCGTTGAAGCTATTCGTCGTGATGGTTGCGAGGTAATCGGTATGGTGGCATCATATACTTATGGATTCCCGGTTGCCATTGAGGCATTTAAAGCTGCAAAAGTGAAATTGGTAACTCTTACCAACTATGAAGCTGTGCTTGACGTCGCTTTAAAGACTGGTTATATCAGCGAAGAAGACATTCCCGTACTTGATGCCTGGAGAAAAGACCCGGCTCATTGGGAAGGATAAAATTTTAATGTGCCAATGTGTTAATTTGCTAATATGCCAATGTGGCAATGTGTTAATGTGGCAATGCCAATAATCCTGTATTATATTTGTATATTGTCACATTATCCCATTGTCTCATTATCCCATTAGCACATTGCCACATTGGCATATTAGCAGATTATCATATTATTTTATGACAACATTTGAAAGTAGCATCAAAGTAATCCCCTTCAGTCAAGAAGCGGTTTATTCCAAAATCTCGGACCTCAATAATCTGGAGGGGGTCAAAGACCGTATTCCTCAGGATAAGATTCAGAATTTCGAGTTCGATACCGACTCTATCAATTTTACCGTATCTCCCATGGGTAGTGTATGCTTGCGCATCATTGAGCGTGAACCATGCAAGTTGGTGAAATTTGAAACAGCGAGTTCGCCTCTACCCTTTAATCTTTGGATTCAGTTGGTGGCAATTGATGACACCCAGTGCAAGATGAAACTTACAGTAAAGGCCGAACTCAATCCCTTTATCAAAGGCATGGTATCCAAGCCCTTACAAGAAGGGTTGGAAAAGATGGCCGAGATGATAGCGCAGATACCTTATTAATGTGCTAATGTTCCAATGTGCTAATAACCTCGCGCTACTTTGTCGCATTAGCACATTGTCGCATTAGCACATTGCCACATTAGCACATTATCACATTGACAAATTAGCACATTAAATATTATGGCTCAGAAACTCTGGGAGAAGAACGTACAGGTAAATGAAGAAATAGAGAGATTCACCGTGGGGCGTGACCGCGAAATGGATCTCTATTTGGCCAAGCATGACGTGCTTGGCTCAATGGCACATATCACTATGCTGGAAAGTATAGGTTTGTTGTCAGCAGACGAATTGAAATCATTGCTTGCAGAACTGAAACATATCCATGCCATCGCCGAGCGTGGCGAATTCGTCATCGAAGAGGGTGTAGAGGATGTACACTCACAGGTGGAACTCATGCTCACCCGCAAATTGGGTGACGTAGGCAAGAAGATACATAGCGGACGTTCACGAAATGACCAGGTGCTTCTTGACCTCAAATTGTTCACTCGTTCACAACTTCGTGAGGTTACTGAAGAGGTAGAAATCCTGTTCAAGGAACTAATAACACAAAGTAACCGATATAAGGATGTATTGATGCCGGGATATACACATCTGCAGATTGCCATGCCTTCTTCTTTTGGTTTGTGGTTTGGAGCTTATGCCGAGAGTTTGGTCGATGACCTTACTTTCTTGCAGGCAGCTTACCGCATGTGTAACCGCAATCCTCTTGGTTCTGCAGCAGGATATGGTTCTTCGTTCCCCCTCAATCGCGAGATGACGACCCGTCTCCTTGGCTTCGATTCGATGAACTATAATGTAGTCTATGCACAAATGGGACGAGGCAAGATGGAGCGGAACGTAGCTTTTGCTTTAGCCTCCATAGCCGGAACCATAGGCAAACTGGCCTTTGATGCCTGCATGTTTAATAGTCAGAATTTCGGATTTGTCAAACTGCCCGATGAATGTACTACAGGTTCCAGTATCATGCCGCATAAGAAGAATCCTGATGTATTCGAACTCACTCGTGCCAAATGCAATAAGATTCAGAGCCTGCCCGGACAAATAATGATGATAGCCAACAATCTGCCATCCGGTTATTTCCGCGACTTGCAGATTATTAAAGAAGTCTTCCTTCCTGCCTTTGAGGAATTGAAAGATTGTTTGCGCATGACAGCCTATATCATCAATCGCATAAAGGTAAATGAGCATATTCTTGATGATGACCGTTACCTGTATATTTTCAGCGTAGAGGAGGTCAACCGCTTGGCCACTGAAGGCATGCCTTTCCGTGATGCTTACAAGAAAGTGGGTCTGGACATCGAAGCTGGAAAGTTTACCCATGACAAACAAGTGCATCATACCCATGCCGGTAGTATCGGTAATCTATGTAATGACCATATAGAGAACTTGATGCAGCGTGTTATCGGCGGCTTCAATTTCGATGCAGTAGAAAAAGCCGAGAAAGAGTTGTTGGGCTAAAGTCTGGGTGGGAGAGTATTGGCTGATTCTCTCCCTGTCTTGATATATAGCCACAGACCTATATAAAACCTGCCGAATCCAATCAAAATTGATGCATTCGGCAGAATATAGCATATCATATTTTGCTGTTTGGTGATACCTTTTGTCTTATACTGCTATAGGTAGACACATTTTAATTGTTAGTAAATGTGTCTACCTATAGCAGTATAAGACATGTCCTTTATAACATAAAATACATACCTTATAACGATAAAAGTATAGACCTTTAAACCTCTTCACAGCTGTGAAGAGATCTCTTGACAACTGTGAAGACATCTCTTGACAACTGTGAAGACATCTCTTCACAGAAGTGAAGATATCTTTTCACAACTGTGAAGAGGATATTCATCCAGTACTTTAATGCAATAATAGTATGTTTCTGTCACGGTTTAAGGTTAGTATATATTTAGTCATAGGCTAATCTTTTAGATGCCGATGAGAACTATCTCCTTCTATCACCAGATCAGTTTTAAAAATCATTCGGGAAGAAGGGTGTGACGGGTAGCCCTTCGGAGTTTGTCAGGTTGGGTATGGCCGTTTCGTGCCAACCTAAGCGGACTTGGGTCGGTTTAAAGAACCCATAGACCCGCACTTGGTTTTTGCTGATGATTTCGGCCAGCGCCGGACGGAAATCGTTCTTGTCCGAAGCCAGTTCGAACCAACTGAGCAACTTCCCGTCGCTTGTCTTCAATCCTTCACCACAGTGGTCAAAGGTGATGATGATTTCCTGTTCACGCTTTTCCCAACTCTTGACGCGTGGTCCCGACCACAGGATGGAGTCGCGTCCATAGCTCTTGGCCAATGCCACGCGGGCCAGTCGGGCACCCACTTCCCATTTGTACGAAGGGTGGATGTCGCGCAAGTCGTCCACCAGGTCATTCACAACAATGTATTCGCTGTTTGGTATCAGCTCCTTGGCATTTATCTGGCTCTGGCGGAACAGAGGCAATGTTTCGGCCGTGACGGGGCCTTTGGCATTGCGGTGCATACGGTCGGAATAGATGTGTGAAGCCAGCAGTACGTAGTAGAAGGGGGCTTCGGGAAGTCCGAAGTCCTTTCGCCACCGCTCGGTCATCAGTTGGAATTTGCGGGCATAGTCCCGGTCATCGATAGCGCAATTGTTCTCGCCCTGATACCACAGGAACCCCTTGATACCGTAAGGGATAATGGGACGGAGCAACCTGTTGTACATGTCGCCCGGACGTACTCCCTGTATCATACCGTTGTTCTCTTTCAGTATGTCGGCATATAGGGAGAAGGGGGCATTATCGTAGGCCTCTTTAGGAGTCCAAGCTTCGATGCGTGTGCCTCCTACAGCAGTGGTGATGATGCCTACGGGTACATCCAACTCCTCCTGTATCCTCTTTCCGAAGAAATAGCCTGCGGCCGATACATTGGGCAGACTCTCACCATCGGCCACCCGCCAACAGCTCTTTCCCCGTCGGCCGGGAAGGAATACGCGAATCATCTCATTGGCAGGCTTTTTCAGCTCCTCAGCAGCCAAATCGATTCCTTTCTTGGGCGGGGCAAATTGGGGGAGCAACCTCATGCGGTACTCCATGTTCGACTGTCCGGCACAAAGCCATACTTCACCGATGGCAACATTGTTGAGTACGATGGTCGTATCTTTTGCCTGGATGGTCAGTGTGTGTGATGTTTTGTCGGCAGTCATGGCCGGAAGCATCACTTTCCATTTCCCCTCGTTGTCAGCTCGGGTAGTCAGTTTCCGTTTGTCAAAGGTCACTTTCACCCGTTCACCGGGCACGGCTGTTCCCCACACGGGTACGGGCTGTCCCTGTTGCAACACCATGTGCGATGACAGAACGTCGGGAATAGAGAAGCGTATTTGTCCTTTTACTTGTGCTTGGCAGACAGGCCATAAGGCAATTCCTAAAAAGAGGGTCAATAACAATTTCTTCATGATAGTTCAGATAAGTAAGATGGTGCAAATATAGTGACATTTTACAAAAAACGGAGTAATCCCTGAAACAAAATGCCTTCTCTCTTTGTCGTACTTCTATCGATAGAACCCACTTTAAGAATGTGTTTATGGAAAAGAAAAGACTGACCGCAGCCAACGGACGTCCCGTGGCAGACAATCAAAACATCCAGACAGTGGGCCCGCGTGGGCCTGTCACCCTGCAAGATCCTTGGTTCTTGGAAAAACTGGCGCACTTCGACCGCGAGGTGATTCCCGAACGGCGTATGCACGCCAAAGGTTCGGGAGCATACGGCACCTTTACGGTGACGCATGACATCACGCGCTATACCCGTGCCTCCATTTTCAGCGAAGTGGGCAAGCAGACGGAGTGCTTCGTGCGCTTCTCCACCGTAGCTGGCGAACGTGGGGCGGCTGATGCCGAGCGCGATATCCGTGGCTTTGCCATGAAGTTCTATACCGAGACGGGCAATTGGGACTTGGTGGGCAACAATACGCCCGTCTTTTTCCTGCGCGACCCATTGAAGTTCCCCGACCTGAACCATGCCATCAAGCGCGACCCGCGTACCAACATGCGCAGTGCGTCCAACAACTGGGATTTCTGGACTTCCCTGCCCGAAGCACTGCATCAGGTGACCATCACCATGAGTCCGCGTGGCATTCCCCGTTCGTACCGCCACATGCACGGATTCGGAAGCCATACCTACAGCTTTATCAATCGCGACAATGTACGCACTTGGGTGAAGTTCCATCTGCGCACCTTGCAGGGCATCGAGTGCCTGACCGACGAGGAGGCCGAGGCCATCGTGGCCAAAGACCGCGAGTCGCACCAGCGTGATCTCTACGAGAGTATCGAGCGTGGCGACTATCCCCGTTGGCTCTTCCAAGTGCAACTGATGACCGAGGAGCAGGCCGACCATTACCGCATCAATCCCTTTGACCTGACAAAGGTTTGGCCACACGGCGACTTTCCCCTGTACGATGTAGGTATCTTGGAGTTGAACCGCAATCCCGAAAACTACTTTGCCGAGGTGGAGCAGGCGGCTTTCAATCCCATCAATACCATCGATGGTATCGGTTTCTCGCCCGACAAGATGCTGCAAGGCCGTCTCTTCTCCTATGGCGATGCCCAGCGTTATAGGCTCGGTGTCAACTTGGAGCAGATTCCCGTAAACCGTCCGCGCTGTCCCTTCCATGCCTATCATCGCGACGGGGCCATGCGGGTGGACGGCAACTACGGAAGCACCATCGGCTACGAGCCGAACAGTTTTGGTGAGTGGAAGGACAGTCCCGAGATGAAAGAACCGCCCTTGAAGGTAAGTGGCGCGGTGTACAACTACAACGAGCGTGAGTATGACGACGATTATTACAGCCAACCCGGCGACCTCTTCCGTCTGATGCCGCCTGAGGAGCAACAACTCCTGTTCGAGAATACCGCTCGTGCCATGGGCGATGCCCATCTCTTCATCAAGCAGCGCCACGTGCGCAATTGCTATCGGGCCGACCCCCGCTATGGCGAAGGTGTGGCCCGTGCCTTGGGCATCGACTTGGTGGAGGCGCTGAAGGAATGAAGAGAATTTTAGGACTGTGTCAAAATATCTGTGTTCTATAAAATTAAAATAATCTGACCTGTCTTTTTGTAGAAAAGGTTGTACAACCTTTTCTACAAAAAGACAGGTCAGAATCCATTTCTCAGGAACTCGCGTAGTCCCATGTGAATAATTCCTTGTCTGTCACTTTTTTTGACGAGCGGTGTCATGGATATAACATATTTGGGATAATTGTCCTGAATGTTTTCCAAACGACCGAACTCCCTATCCTCCGTTTCCTCAGATGCTATGAGATAAGTCACTTGTACATATATACGCTCATTAGACTTTGTGCACACAAAATCCACTTCACCAACCCTCAACTGTCCGACATTAACCGTATATCCCATTCTCAACAGTTGCTGATATACGACATTCTCCAAAATCTTCTCCATATCACCTTGTCTCTCTCCACCGGCAATCAAGTTTCGCAGACCGATATCGCCGAAATAGAGTTTCTCGTTAGACTCCAACAATTTCTTGCCGTGAATATCAAATCTATCAACCGTCGATAACAGGTAAGCATCTTTGAAATAGCCAAGATACGAGGCGATGGACTTGACTGCTACATCCTGTCCTTGCGATTTCATAAACTTGCTGATATTATTCAGCGAGTTCAATTTGCCAATCGTGTCTGCAAAGTAGCGTAGCAACGTGTTGAGGAACGCCACATTACGGATGCTGTTTTTCTCAACAATATCCTTCAGCATCACTGTATGATATACCCCTTTGATGTAGTCCCACACAAGGTCTTCGTCATCAAGGCCGATTTGCATCAGCCCCGGCAATCCGCCATAGTTCAGATATTTCCACAAAGCTTCATCGCTTTCTTCCAAACCGTGAAACAGGAGAAACTCCTGATAGCTCAATGATTGTATATAAATCTCTTGATAACGGCCACCAATCAGAGTACCCAGTTCACTTGACAACATCTTTGAGTTGCTACCTGTGATAATAATGTCGGTATCGTCTTCCATGCGATAGCTACGCACACTCTTTTCCCAACATTCAATCTCCTGCACCTCGTCTATGAGAATAAAATTGTGTGCATCCTCCACCATATGCCCATCAATGTACGCATTCAGTTGCTCATGGGTCTTGATCGCATCAAACTTCTTCCGCTCCTTATTTATATAGATAAAGTTTGTCTGTGGTTCGGCCTTATGTCGCTCAACAAAGTCTTTGAGTATATAACTCTTGCCTACCCGCCTTTGCCCGGTAAGTACGATTATTTGTCCTTTGCCTATCCATGCATCCACCTTATCCGCGTAGTGCTGTCTCGTAATCGGTCGCATACTTATAAGTTGTTATTTTGGTGCAAATATACAATTTTATTTCCTATAGGAAACAAAAATAAGGCATTTATATGCAAATTCCCCATAAAATAAGGCAAGCAGACCTTTACACATGGGTGCTTCGGTTATCCGTCAACAGAAGAAACCACGGTCTATCTTGGGCAACACTTGCTTGTTAGCCAACAGCCCGGTGTCGCAAGAATCTTTAACACAGTACCTGTCCTCACATCGAAACGATAAGGTGGAGGGGGAAGCCTTCTTGGGTGAGGCTTTCGCCTAAGGAGGTGTCGATGGTGTCTTTGTGGAGGTGGGAGGAGAGCATGGGGTACGTTTCTTCTTCCCACGGGCGAGGCATGGCTATGCCAATGCAGAGGCCCGTCAGACAGGCGGCTACCAGCCACCAGGGAGAGATGCCGGTGCGCTTCTTGGGCGGGAAGGGGATTGTCTGTGGAGCCTCTTTCTCCCTTATGCGCTCCATCAGGGAGTCGAAGGGTGGGGGAGTGCATTGGGCGTTTTCCTCGTTGCTCATTGTCCGTACTTCCTTCAAGAGGTGGCGGATGTCAGCACTCTCTTCCAGTTTGTTCAATTCATTGTCATTTGTCATATCTTTTATGGTTTTTAGGGATGATGGGATTCATTTGAATGGTTTCATCGCTTCCTGCACCTTCAACAGGGCGTAGTGCAGGCGCGACTTGATGGTTCCTTCGGGCACTTGCAGGATGTGGGCAATTTCCTTCACGGGGAGTTCCTCCTGATAACGTAGTGTGAAGGCCGTGCGTTGCTCCGCAGGTAGGGTGGCGATGGCTCTCCGCAGATGCTTGTACATCAGCTCTGTGTTAAGGTAGCCTTCCCCTTGGGATGAGGCAGGCTCATCCCTGAGCTGATGTTCGGCCTTGTATGCTTCCACCACCTCTTGGTGGCGGTACTCGTTTTTGCAGAGGTTGTAAGCCATGCTGTAGAGCCACGTCGTGAAGAGGCTTTTCCCTTCGTTGAAGCGCGGACTTTGTTCGTACACCTTTATGAAGAGTTCTTGGGTGAAGTCCTTCGCCTTTTCCTCGTCGTAGGCCAGCATACGGAGGAAGAAACCCTGCAACCGTCGGGCATGGCGTTCGTATAGTTGGTGGAAAGCTTCCTGATTGCCTTGCCCGATGAGTTGCATCAGTTGTTCGTCGGTGTTATTTCCCTTCATACGCTTCGTTGATGAAGTTTATATACCCTTCCCGTCTTTCGGGAGTCAGTTCTACATTGTCTATCACCTTCTCCAGTAGTTGGTGCAATTCTTTCAGTCGTGCCTCGTCGCCAGCTTCGCGATAGTGCTTGAGCAGCGATTGGAATACTACTACGTAATTCAGTTTCAACCTGTCGGCCGAAGTTGTATAGCGTTCGGGAGAGAATGATTCCTGCAGATAGTCAAGCAAATATCTTTTCTCGTAATTCCGCCTTTTGATGGAGATGTTGTCGTAGGGCTTGGCCGAATAGCGCATGACAAGTCCTTCGGAATAGAGACTGTCCGTCAAGTCCTCTTTGGGAATACCACTTGCGATTGAAAAATAGATAGGCTTTTTGCTATGGCGTACGATGTGACGAATCAGGCCTTCGTCATTCCAATCTTCCGCGGCAATGTCGAGGGGAATGCCCAATTTGGTAAAAACGCTCTTTCGGTAGTCTTCAAAATAGAGGAATGAAAATGTCACTACGTGGACATCAGGGAAGAGTCCTTTCCCCTTTTGAATGAGCAGTTTGGAGTAAACAGGAACGTCGCCGTTGGTGAGTAGGATGCTGCCAGGCTCTAATCCCACCAGTTCATTGTAGGCGTAGTTAAGCAGTGTGGGCGAGTATTCACCACTTTCGTACATCTTTTTGCAGAGCTTGGTCAGTTCCTCTTCCATGCCCCACCTCAGCATAAAGGCGGCGTAATCAGGAAAGAACAGCAAATCGTCCGGTCCCTCGGCAATGGCCCGCATTACCCCTTCTTTGTACTTTTCATCCCATTTCCCATCGTGGAAATATCTCAGGATGTTCAGCACGTGTGAGTCGGGAATGTTCTTCTCCATATTGATGAGGATGCCTTCTAAGAAGTTCGTGGCATCCTTTGTACTCCGATCTTTGCTATACGGACTTGGATTAAACCATGTCCATTGGTATTTGCTTGCCAGATAATAGTTTCGCCACGCATATTCATTCTTGGGATTCTTCTTGATTTCCTTGGCCCATCCTTCCGCCTGTCGGGCGTACCAGACGGAGTCGTATTCCACTTTGGTGGGCGAAACGATGTTCTCCAGTTCCACCTTTTGTGTCGTGTTGCGGTTGGTTGCCCATGCTATGCTCCCGGTCAGTAGTCCAATGCCGAGGAGGATTCCGATAATCTGATGTTTCATTTCTTTCTCTGATTCTTTTTCTGTTAATGACTGATTTTTGTTTCAGAACGTTCTGTCATTGCATACACCCATGTCGGCCATTCGTTCAATGGAGAGACAAAAATAATACAAATGGGTGTAAATATGCTCCTTTTTGGTAGGAATTGTAATATTTCCAATAATAAAGGTTGTGTATAGGTCTGCTTGTAGAAGAAAAATGCGTATATACGCAAAATTTTTTTGTAGATTTGATTAAAATATATACTTTTGCAGAAGAAAAATGCGTATATACGCAAAAAACTTTTGTAAAAGGGTATGGTTATAGAACGAAATTTATATTTGAATCAGTTGGTCAGTCACCGCCATAATAATATGGTAAAGGTGATTACTGGCATCAGGCGTTGTGGAAAATCTTATTTACTTTCTCGTTTGTTCAAAAGATTCTTGTTGGATGAGGGAATAGACGATGAACACATTATTGAAATGGCCTTTGATGACTTTGAGAACAGGCAATATCGTAATCCTGAGTTGTTCTATGATTATGTGAAGAAACGTATCAATGACGGGCGTATGTATTATTTGCTTCTTGATGAAGTGCAATTGTTGGATAGTTTTGTAGATGTGTTAAACGGCTTTCTCTATAGGGACAATGTGGATGTTTATGTAACAGGCAGTAATGCCAAGTTCCTGTCCAAAGATATTATCACAGAGTTCAGAGGACGAGGTGACCAGATACACATCTCCCCTTTAAACTTTCGGGAATTCATGACTGTATATCAGGGGAGTAAGGAAGATGGTTGGGCTGCCTATTTGAGATATGGAGGACTTCCAGCCGTTGTATTGCAACCGACTGATGAAGATAGAGAAAAACTGTTACGTAGCCTTATTGATGAAACTTATCTGATAGACATCCTGAATCGGAACAGAATCAAAAATGATTCAGAACTTAGTGAACTGTTTCGGATAATGGCTTCAAATATCGGAGGATTGACCAATCCGCAAAAATTATCCAATACATTCAAAAGTGTAAAAAGTGTGTCAATAAGTCCTGCAACGCTTAAGGCATATATTGATTATCTGTCCGAAGCCTTCTTGCTTGAGTCTGCCAATAGGTATGACGTAAAGGGAAAGAGATACATTAGCACTCCTTTAAAGTACTATTTTACAGACTTGGGATTGCGCAATGTCCTGCTGAATTTCCGTCAATACGAAGAGACTCATCTGATGGAGAATGCTATATACAACGAACTTCGTCTCAGAGGTTGGAATGTGGATGTGGGAATGGTGGTTGTAAATTCACGTAATGAGCAAGGGGTAAGTCAGCGTAAGCAACTTGAAATAGATTTTGTGTGTAATAAAGGCAATAAGCGTTGCTACATACAGTCGGCATTGAGCTTACCTGACGAGGAGAAAGTGCTGCAAGAAATCAATTCTCTTCAGCGCATAGATGACAGTTTTGAAAAAATAGTTATTGTAGGTGGTCATGCTAAACCTTGGATAAATGACAATGGTATTCGATTTATCAATGTTTACGATTTTATGCTGAATGATGATAGGATTGCATGATGATTGTGATAATGTATGAGTTTAAATTAATGTGACTGATTTTTGTTTTAGAACGTTCTGTCATTGCATACACTCATGTCGGCCATTCGCTCAATGGGGAGGCAAAAATAAATTCATTTCGTGGATGTCGTGATAAAAATTACATTTTCTTTTCATTTTGCTTGCTCGCGTTGATAATATCCGCTATTTTTGCACACACACACTCAACCTAATAAATGTAAATCATGAAACGAAGAATGAAACTACAAGGCTTGCTTCTGGTGGCGACCATGATGTTGGCTTCGTGTCACACCCAACGTACCATCTTTATGGCGGGAGACTCTACCGCCGAGTATGCTACCCAAGAGAA
>JAFQBB010000051.1 GCA_017416805.1 Bacteroidaceae bacterium | reverse complement strand
GTAGGGTGTAGGGTGTAGGGTTTAGGGTTCAAGGTGTTTATCCGCTCAACATTGACAGACTTAGAGAAAACAATAGGATTTATTGTGTGTTTCAGATAAAGTTCGTATTTTTGCAGCGATGGGTAAGAATTTGTACATAATCAGTGGTTGTAATGGTGCAGGAAAGACGACGGCTTCATATACCGTCCTTCCCGAAATTCTGGAGTGCCGCGAATTCGTGAATGCAGATGAAATTGCTAAGGGCTTATCTCCGTTTAATCCTGAAAGCGTAGCCATAGAAGCAGGACGGTTGATGTTGCAACGAATTGAGCATTTATTGGATAAGGGGGATAATTTTTCCATAGAAACTACGCTTGCCACAAAATCATACGTTAATCTTATTCGTAAGGCTCATGAACGTGGCTATTATGTACATCTGATATTCTTTTGGCTTGAATCACCAGAGTTGGCAATCAGACGTGTTGCAGAACGAGTAAGTAAAGGAGGACACAATATTCCGTCAGATGTTATATCGCGAAGATATGTATTAGGGATTAACAACCTGTTCAAATTGTTTATGAATAAAGTTGATTTGTGGATGATTTATGATAACAGTCGTACTTCGCGCGTTTTTGTAGCTAAAGGTGGAAAGGATATTGATACAGAAATTGTATCGGAAACTTTGTATAATAAAATCAAGAATTATGTCAGATAAAGAAGTAAAAGATTTTATGGCCAAACTTGACATGGGTTTGAAGTTGGCGGAAAAACGTATGTTGCAAGAAAAAGCACTGCGTGGCGAAACTGTTGTCGTTTATACTGAAGAGGAAGGTATACAATACATCCCTGCACAACAACTCATAGCAGACCGTGCAATATCACAATAATGGGTTCAACGTTGGGACAATGAGAGGTTGAAACGTTGTTCTCAAAGTTCAAGATTGTTCGATGTTGAAGCATTAAGATGTCATCTTTTAAGGTTCTTCTGCAATTTAGTTGAAAAGGTCTGAAAACAGACTTGAAAAATGAACATATGTTCAAGTGTCAACGAACATATGTCCAAATGCCAATGAACATATGTTCAAGTGCCAACGAACATATGTTCATATTTCCCCTCTTTTCAACTAAACTGCAGAAGAATCTCTTTTAATAGCATAATACATAGCCAATAATTGGCAGGAAATGTGGAGTTTCAGAGCCTTCTCAAGTGAACTATTATTCACTTGTCAAGCCGTATATAGTTCACTTCCCAAGCCGCTTATAGTTCACTTGGGGTAGCCGCTTATAGTTCACTTGGGGTAGCCAATAACTGTTCACTTGGGTATGCTATAACTATTCATTTATAAAGCCGTAAATTATCCATTCCGGCAATCACTGACTGTCCGTTTGGATTACCTCATACTGTCGGATTCTGAGAGAACTCCTTCCCCTCGCATATTATATTAAGGTACGCGCGTACCTTATATATATATATATATTAAAGTTGTTTACCGACGCCGTTCTCTGTCATGCTGACGGGATAGAGAGCCAAAGCAACTGTCATCACTACGAACTAACCTTTTACCAAAATGGGAAGAGGTAAATTCGTGGTGATGACAGTTGCCTTCTTTCCCGTTCTGAGCGAGAGATGATTGGAAAGTATCTCTGGGTATAGCAAATAGTCAAGTAAATCTCTGAGAGCCTTCGACTACGCTCAGGGTGACAGGAGAGCGTTATTGATAAGAGATTAGCAACATGTAGAAGCATAAGCATTTCTACATGCGACTGTGAAACTGATGAGAGCTTAGCTCGAACTAAACTTGAATCAGAATAAGAAAGGGAAGCAAAAATAAATTCAAGCGCGGATTACACGGATTGCTATTTTAATGTTATTATGCAAAATCCGTGTAATCCGCGCCTAAAATGAGATATCCTCACTTGAACTTATACTTTCTTACACCAGTTTGTGTATTACCAATCCGGAGCGGAGTTTGGGTTCAAACCAGGTGGTCTTGGGAGGCATAATGTTACCGCTGTCGGCAATGTCCATCAGCTGTTTCATGCTGACGGGATAGAGGGCCAAAGCAACTTTCATCTCGCCACTATCCACACGCTTTTTCAACTCACCAAGTCCGCGGATACCACCTACGAAGTCGATACGCTTGTCGCTGCGGAGGTCTTTGATGCCAAGGATTTCATCGAGAATCAGATTGGATGAGATGGTGACATCGAGCACACCGATAGGGTCATTGTCATCGTAAGTACCCTCTTTGGCTGTGAGGCTGTACCACTTGCCCTCGAGATAGAGTGAGAAGTTGTGCAATGCGTTGGGCTTATAGATATCCTCGCCTTTCTCTTCTACAATGAAATTCCGGCTCACTGCATCGAGGAACTGTTGGGCAGTGAGTCCGTTGAGGTCCTTCACCACGCGGTTGTAGTCGATGATAGTCAGCTGACCGGCAGGAAAACATACGGCCATGAAGTAGTTGTATTCTTCGTCTCCGCGGTGATTGGGATTCTGCTTGGCCTTTTCAGCACCTACGAGAGCGGCAGCAGCACTACGATGATGTCCGTCAGCAATGTAAAGGGCAGGCATGGCGGCAAATTCAGCAGTGATGGCTTCGATATCCTCTGCTTCGTCAATAATCCAAAACTGATGACCAAAGCCGTCGATGGGAGCAATGAAATCATAGACGGGTGTCTTGGCCGTATATTTGGCTACAAGAGCATCGAGTTTGGCATTGTCGGGATAGGCAAAGAAGACAGGCTCCACATTGGCATTGTTCACACGGACATGCTTCATGCGGTCTTCCTCCTTGTCGCGACGGGTCAATTCGTGCTTCTTGATGACACCGTTCATGTAGTCATCCACGTATGCACAAACAACCAAACCGTATTGGGTCTTGCCGTTCATTGTCTGGGCATAGACGTAGTAGTTCTCCTTGTCGTCCTGCACCAGCCAACCCATATCCTGAAACTTCTGGAAGTTCTCAGCAGCCTTGTCATATACACGCGGGTCGTGCTCATCAGTTCCTACTGGAAAATCTATTTCGGGCTTGATGATGTGGTAGAGTGATTTCTCATTGTCGCCAGCTTCGGCACGTGCTTCTTCTGAATTAAGCACGTCGTAAGGACGGCTCTCTACCTGCTCCACCAATGCTTGTGGTGGGCGTATTCCTTTGAATGGTTTTATAATGGCCATGATAATATTGATTAATGTGACAATGTGCTAATTTGCTAATTTGCTAATGACCATGCGGCACTATTACAATTGTCACATTGTCATATTAGCACATTAGCACATTGTCATATTAGCACATTAGCATATTTATTACTTATTTACTCTGAAACGTTCGCAACCGTCTTTCAGGAAACCTACAATCTGTTGGGCAGCAGCAATACCGGCATTGATGTTTGCCTCAGCTGTCTGTGCACCCATCTTCTTGGGGGTAGAGAAGTAACGTGCGGGGAACTTCTCGGCAAACTCGGCATTGGCAGCAGGCATGATGTCTGTCACATATTTCAAATCGGCACGCTCTTCCATCAACTTGATAAGGCTGGCTTCGTCAATAACTTCCTTACGGGCGGTGTTTACCAAAAGGCCACCCTTAGGCATACGGCCTACGAGGTCGTAGTTGATAGAGTTCTTTGTCTCGGCTGTTGCAGGGATGTGCAGAGAGATGACATCGCAAGCTGCATAGAGTTCTTCGGCAGAATCTACGGCCTTGGCACCATCGGCTTCAATCACTTCCTTGGGGCAGAATGCATCGTAAGCATAGATTTCCATGCCGAATCCTTTGGCGATACGAGCCACATTGCGGCCAACGTTACCATAAGCATGGATACCCAGTTTCTTGCCTTTCAACTCAGTACCTGAAGTACCGTTGTACATGTTACGTACAGCCATCACCATCATACCGAGAGCCAATTCAGCTACGGCATTGGAGTTCTGACCGGGAGTGTTCATCACGCAAACACCATGAGCGGTGGCGGCTTCCAAATCTACGTTGTCATAACCGGCACCGGCACGTACAACAATCTTCAACTGCTTGGCGGCATCGAGTACCTCTGCATCTATCACATCGCTACGGATAATGATGGCATCGACATCGGCCACAGCATTCAACAAGTTGGCTTTCTCGCCATATTTCTCCAACAGTACGAGTTCGTAACCTGCTGCTTCTATCTCTTTACGGATACCGTCAACGGCCACTTTGGCGAACGGTTTGTCTGTTGCAACTAATATTTTCATCGTTTTATCTTTTTATTTAGAACACAGAGACACAAAGACACAGAGTTTTTTCTTTTTGACAGAAGAACAAAAGAACAGAAGAGAATAGAACTTATGTTCTTGTGTTCTTATGTCTAAGAATTATATTTTGTCTAAGACTCTCTGCGTCTCCGTGTCTCTGTGTTCTATATTAACAATCAATGCATTGCTTCAAATTCCTTCATGCAATCAATCAGTGCCTGTACGCTCTCTTTCGGCATAGCGTTGTAGCAAGATGCACGGAAACCACCTACTGAACGGTGACCCTTGATGCCGACCATACCACGCTCTGTAGCGAACTTCATGAAGTCTGCCTCCAAATCCTTGTATTCGGGAGCCATCACGAAGCAGATGTTCATGCGTGAACGGTCTTCCTTAGCGGCTGTACCGACGAACATCTTGTTGCGGTCGATTTCGGCATACAGCATGTCTGCCTTTTCGATAGCGCGACGCTCCATCTCCTTCACACCACCTTGAGCCTTGATCCAACGGAGAGTCTGGAGGGCTGTATAGATGGGAAGTACAGGAGGAGTATTGAACATTGAACCACCGTCGATGTGTGTCTGATAGTTCAACATGGTGGGGATGTAGCGTGATACCTTGCCCAAAGCTTCGTTCTTCACGATAACGAAAGTGACACCGGCGGGGGCCAGGTTCTTCTGAGCACCACCATAGATACAGATATACTTGCTCACATCGATGGGACGAGAGAAGATGTCAGATGACATGTCGGCAATCATAGGCACGTTCACGTCGAGGTCTTCTTTCAACTCGGTACCATAGATAGTATTGTTGGTTGTGATATGGAAGTAATCCACATCAGCAGGTACGGTATAGTCTTTGGGGATATAGGTATAAGTTGCTTCTGCAGAAGATGCCACTTCAACCACTTCGCCGAATCCTTTGGCTTCTTTCATGGCCTTCTTGGCCCATACACCTGTGTTCAGATAAGCGGCCTTCTTTTCCAAGAAGTTGAAAGGTACCATACAGAATTCCATGCTGGCACCACCTCCCAAGAAGAGTACCGAATATCCTTCAGGAATATTAAGAAGTTCCTTGAACAGAGCAACAGCTTCGTCAACAACCGGTTGAAAGTCCTTTGCACGGTGGCTGATTTCCAGAATAGACAAGCCTGAGCCGTTGAAATCCAACACTGCCTGAGCTGTTTGTTCGATTACCTCACGGGGTAAGATGGAGGGTCCTGCATTGAAATTATGCTTTTTCATTTTTTATAGTTTTATGTTATACAATTTTAGTTTTAAGAATACAATGGTCATCTAATTGACGGCGCGAAATTACATATTATTTTCTACCCTACCAACTATTTTATACAAAATGTACACAAAATAGGTTATTTTTCTTTCAACTTGTTGTTTTTTTAATCAAATTCGCTTTCAATGTGTAATTGGAAGGAATGAAAAGTTCAAGGTTCAAGGTTTAAGGTTTAAAGTTTAAAGTTCAAGGTTTAAGGTTTAAACCAAAGGAGTTAAGCTAAGGAGTTAAAGGAGAAGTTTCCTTGAGTGGTAGCGAAAAATCACTTCGCTTCGCTCGTTAGGAGTTAAAGCCAATAGTCAACCCTAAACCCTATACCTTGAACCCTAAACCTTGAACTTTAAACTTTGAACCAAAGGAGTTAAGCTAAGGAGTTAAAGGAGAAGTTTCCTTGAGTGGTAGCGAAAAATCACTTCGCTTCGCTCGTTAGGAGTTAAAGCCAATAGTCTTGCAAACCCTAAGCCTTGAACCTTGAACCTTAAACTTTGAACCTTGAACCTTGAACCTCCTCCATTCATCGTGCTTCCTCAAACAGCGTTTTCATTCCTTTAATCTTTTCTCCACGCACAAGGTTGAGTGTGTGTGCCAGTTTCTTGCGAAGGATTGCCACAAATGCATAGTGTTCCTTCACATCTATGCGCCCTACATCATCCCTGTTGAGGCCGCCTTTCTTGGAAAGGAATCCCATGATGTCTCCTTTGCTCAACTTGTCCTTTTTCCCTTTACCTATATATATAGTAGCCCATTTGGCCGGTTTGGGTTTAGGCGGATTGGCAGGAAGAAGGTATTCTTCTGGGGTATCACGTACATATTCGGGGACTTTTTCTTCAGAATGAATCAGGAGAAAAGCGTTTCCTTCGGCTTCCCAACGGGCTGTCCGTCCATTACGGTGAATGTAACCATCCTCATTGGCCGGTAAGTGGTAATGAACCACATTGTCGATATGAGGAATGTCCAATCCGCGAGCCGCAAGGTCAGTACATACAAACACATGGCAACTGCCATTGCAAAAGCGGTAAAGCGCCCGTTCACGATCGGGTTGCTCCATACCTCCGTGAAACATGCAACAACCGATTCCGGCTGATTGCAAGTACTTCCCTACCCTTTCGACCGCTTCACGATAATTTACGAATACAAGAGTTGACTCTTCGCCAAAGGTACATAACAAGTCGCCAAGGGCTCCAAGTTTATCCTTCTCGGGCGAATGCACTACATGCAAGCGAATGCGTGAAGGAATCTGCTCTTCCTCACAAAGGAAATCCAACCGGATGGCTTGATTGCCGACACCGGCAAATAAAGGAATTTCATCAGCATCAGTAGCTGAAAGCAGAAAACGTCGCCGTAAAGACGGGAGACGAGAAATGACACTTTCCATTTCATCATGAAAACCCAATTCAAGGCTCTTGTCGAACTCGTCAATCACCAATGTACGTATGGCAGATGCGTCAATATTCCCTTTACCCAAATGGTCATTCATCCGGCCTGGAGTAGCGATAACCAAAGCCGGGCGCACACCTTTAAGCGTGCGGTGTTCATCCATCGCTGGCCGTCCGCCATAGCAACTTACAGCCTTGAAAGAAGTATTCATAGACTTGAAAACCTGCTCTGTCTGTAAAGCCAACTCACGCGAAGGTACTAACACCACGGCTTGCACTCCTTCCACATCGGGTTGCAGACGACCGAGTAATGGCAAAAGATAAGCCAATGTCTTACCTGACCCTGTGGGCGATAGCAATACAAGGTCTTTACCTTCACTCCAAGCATCGATAGCCGCCTCCTGCATAGGATTGAGTTGCACTATCTTCATTGCCTCAAGGGCATTGAGTATATATTCGGGATATTTTTTCATTCTACAACCAATATTACATTATCGCTATATTCCTTAGACGCAGATGACACGGATGACACGGATTCATTCTTGCCATATATATAATCTGCATCTAAAGAATTAATTTCTGTGCCAGAGTGAGTACAAAATCGGGATAAATCCGATAGTCGCATTCAAAATGAAGTTGCTCGTCAGTAAATGTCTCATACGCTTGAAGACATCCCTCTTCAGCAAGTCCAAAAGGCGAAACATGAAAATGTTCGGCAAAGTCAATCCCTTCCCTATCCACCAACTTGAAGATTGCCTCTTTGGCCGTCCAAATGACAAGCAATGCCTCTACATTTTTTTTCTCAGACGGGAGAAAACTTTTTTCCTCGTTGGAGAGAAATTTATCCTTCACACGACAGACCTTTTCGGCTCGTTGCTCAATGTCAATACCAACCGGAAGAGTGCGATGAAGTGCTATAGCCGCATACCCGCGAGTATGGGAAATACTGATCTGGGAACTTCCGCTTTCAAGATAGGGACGCCCCGAAGGATGATACTTTATGACTTCCCTGCATCCCACTTCGTGCATAAGACGCCTTACGGCCAACCATTCAGCCCGACGCGAAACTGACTTAAACCTTCCAACAGCTTCGGCCAACAAAGATTCTCCATCAGGCAAAGGGGAGACCAACTCTTCAGCAGTTTCCGTTATCTGCCAAACGGCAACAAGAAAATCGCCTTCTTTCGAAATGTTCTTATGGTAGAGAGGCATGATATGAGGGGGGGATTAATCAGCTTGAGACTCTTCCGTAGCAGAAGATTCATTCACATCCACTTTCACTTTCAAGATTCGGCGGGTATCCATCTCCAACACTTCAAAAGTGTATTTCCCGTACTCCAACTTTTCGTGCAAATGGGGAAACTCGCCCTTTATCTCCAACAAAAGGCCGGCCAGGGTTTCCGCTTCGCCTACAATGGGGTCGAACTCCTCCTCTTCAACCGAGAGGATTTTGTAGAAATCGGCCAACAAGATTTTAGCTTCGAAGATGTATGAATTTTCGCCGACCTTTACATATTGGCGTTCTTCTTCATCGTATTCGTCATTGATTTCACCGACAATTTCCTCGATGATATCTTCAAGTGTGACAATACCTGAAGTTCCGCCAAACTCATCGACCACCACGGCAATGTGAATATGATTCTTTTGGAAATCATGCAAAAGGTCGTCTATCATTTTAGTCTCCGGCACGAAATAAGGCGGACGTATAAGCGATTGCCAACGGAAATTGTCACCTTTGGTCAAGTGGGGTAAAAGGTCCTTGATGTAGAGTATTCCTTTTATATTGTCCCTCGAACCTGCATATACGGGCATACGTGAATATCCGTTTTCGACAACACTCTGCAACACCTGATGAAAAGGCGTGTTGATATCCAAATCCACCATATCAAGGCGGGAGGTCATTACCTCCTTGGCCGTTTCGTCGCCAAAACGGATGATACCTTTAAGGATATTCCGTTCTTCCTTAATCTCTTCGCGGTCGGTCAATTCCAAAGCTTGCGAGAGTTCGTCAACCGAAATATTGTGATTCTCCTTTGTCACAACCCTGTTGACTATGTAAGACGAATGCATCAACAAACCGGACAAGGGATAAAAAACTTTACGCAATACCATCAACACAGAAGCGGCACTCCTGCAAAACGGCAAAGTGTTTTGCGAAGAATAGATTTTTGGCATAATCTCACCAAAAAGCAACAAAAGGAAGGTCAACAATACCGTAAGGACAAGAAACTCCAACACTTTGGCCACACCAAAATCAATCACTTCACCAAAGAAGTAGTTGCACAACATAATGATGGTCACATTCACAAAGTTGTTGGAAATAAGGATTGTGGCCAACAATCTTTCCGAGTCATCCAACAAGGCCATGATCTTTTTGTCGCAAGTCTTGTTGCTTTGCTCAATCTCGTTCAGATCATTGGGAGAGAGCGAGAAGAATGCTATCTCAGAAGCCGACACAAAACCCGAACAGAATAATAACAAGACGGCCAATACAAGAGCTATAACAGCCCCCAACGTAGGGGTGTTTACCGTAATGGCATCAAACCAACCTGCCAATTGGTATAAATACGAATCAGGATCCAATGAATTTAGTTTTAGTTCAACAATCTGTATATAAAAAAAATAAGGTTCTCTTCATCTTATACATTTACTGTCCGATGAAGAGAATCTGTGTACCCATCAGCCCATACCGAAGGGGTTCTACATGCATCCTTCAGAAAATCAGAAAGGAAGTCCTTCGTCTGGTTGTGGTTGTACAAACTGGACGGGCTGCGATTGGGGTGCAGCTTGTGGTTGGGCTTGTGGTTGTCCGCCAACACCAGGAGCACCGGCTTGACGAGGTGCAGAAAGCATCTCCATATTGTCTGCAAAAATCTCTACCACGTAACGTTTCACCCCATTCTGGTCATCATACGAACGTGTACGGATTTTGCCTTCGATATACAATTTGTCACCTTTACGCACATACTTCTCGGCCACTTCAGCCAATCCGCGCCACAACACGATGTTGTGCCACTCTGTACGTTCAGGCACTTGTGTACCATTCTGTAACGTATATCCACGTTCTGACGTTGCCAACGTCAAAGTTGCTACAGCCACTCCGCTATCCAAATAACGCACTTCGGGATCGCGCCCTGCGTTACCTATCAATATCACTTTATTAACTGACATAATTCTTACTTTTAAAATAATGGCTCAAAAGTACACATTATTCTCCGACCTTGCAAATCTAATCCTTCTTTTTTTCCAAAAACAGACTCACTAACCGCGATACGGGATATTTATCCAACTCCTCTTCCCGAATTTTCAAGCAGGAAGAAAAAGATTTTGTATTTTCGGGCAAAACGGCTTCGTAGAAGTTTGCATAAATGACACGATGCGACAAGACATGCTTCACACCACGGCAAAGCAACCTGAATTGCGGTTTCTCCTTTTCGGCAACCAACCGTTGCAATTGTGGCAATGCATAAAACTCCTCTTCCCCAACTTCTTCCTCCGTCTCGACCAAAGGCAATTCGTAAAGGTTTCGCCAAATGTCGTCAGCTTCCCTCTTAGATATAAAAGTATATGCGCCCGCGCGTACATATATATAATTAAAGAAACGATTCTTTGTCGCTGTGCGGTGCTGCTTGACGGGAAATTGCGAAACAGTACCCGAAGCATAAGCCACACACCTGCCAGCCAACGGACACGATTCGCACTGAGGTGACTGAGGCAAGCATTGCAATGCCCCGAAATCCATGATGGCCTGATTATATTCCCCAGGAAGCCTTCTGTCCAAAAGCTCATTGGCCAATAAGGCAAATTCACGTTTGCCAGACGAAGAATCTATCGGAACAGATATCCCCATCAAGCGCGAAAGGATGCGATAGACATTACCATCCACAACGGCATAAGGCAAACCGTAAGCAATCGAACAGATAGCAGCCGCCGTATAATCACCCACCCCTTTGAGCGAACGCACACCTTCGTAAGTGCAAGGCATCCCACCCATAGCAACCACCTGACGAGAGGCCGCATGAAGATTTCTTGCACGCGAATAGTAGCCCAAACCTTGCCAATAGACAAGAACCTCTTCCTCATCGGCCAAAGCCAAAGCTTCTACCGTAGGGAAACGCTTGATGAACCGCACAAAATAGTCATACCCTTGGGAAACCCGGGTCTGTTGTAAAATTATTTCAGATACCCAAATACGGTATGCATCCTTTGATTCACGCCACGGAAGTTCACGCTTGTTTTGCGAATACCACTCCAACAATATAGCACTTATCTCTCCCATATCCCTGTTTTTAGTGCAAAAATAGTGCAAGAAATAAAAACTTCACCCTTTTTTTAGAAAAATGTTCAAAATAAATTTTTCAGAGAGCGAGAAAAGCTATATATTTGCAGTCCAAAAAATTAAGATTATCGTATAACTATAAATTATAAAGAAATGACTAAAGCTGATATTGTAAATGAAATTAGCAAAAACACAGGCATCGACAAGGTTGCAGTTTTGAACACCATCGAGGCATTCATGGCTACAGTAAAGACTTCCTTGTCTAACAATGAAAACGTGTACCTTCGTGGATTTGGTAGCTTTGTAGTGAAGAAAAGAGCCAAAAAGACTGCTCGCAACATCTCAAAGAACACCACTATCATCATCCCCGAGCACAACATTCCTTCATTCAAGCCTGCAAAGACTTTCACCATTTCAGTAAAGGAGAACTAAAATAGTATTAACCCATAAATTTTTTAGATTATGCCCAGCGGTAAGAAGAAAAAAAGACACAAGATGGCTACGCATAAGCGTAAAAAAAGACTGAGAAAGAACAGACATAAGAGCAAATAAATCTTGGTCAAAGCCAAAATGCAAACAAAATGAATGAAGAACAAACTTGCAAAGTACGCCATACGAACGGCTTTCGGGTTTGTTCTTCGCGTATAGTGTAAGAGAGGTAATTAACTATCAAGTAACGGTAATGAAAAGCGAATTAGTAGTAGATGTACAGCCTGATGAAATATCCATCGCGCTCATGGAAGATGACGCCTTGGTGGAATTTCAGAAAGAGAGACGCGAAGCGTCATTCTCGGTAGGCAACATTTATTTCGGACGCATCAAGAAACTGATGCCCGGACTGAATGCCTGCTTCGTGGATGTAGGTTCGAGCAAAGACGCTTTCCTTCATTATTTGGACTTAGGACCTCAATTCCGCTCTTATCAAAAGTATCTGAAACAGGTCCAGAGCGACCGTAAAAAGCTCTACCCCATTGCCAAAGCCACAACCATGCCTGACGTGGAAAAGGACGGAAGCATCTCAAACATCCTTCAAGTAGGCCAAGAGGTAATGGTACAAGTTGTCAAGGAACCCATTTCGACCAAAGGTCCCAGACTGACCAGCGAACTCTCTCTGGCAGGACGATATCTGGTACTTGTTCCTTTCAACGAGAAGATCTCCGTATCTACAAAAATCAAGTCAAGCAGCGAACGCGCCCGACTGAAACAACTGCTACAAAGCATCAAACCCAAAAACTTCGGAGTAATAGTACGCACCGTTGCAGAAGGAAAAGGGTCGGCAGAACTGAATGCCGAACTTGAAACATTGCTCCGCTATTGGGAATCGGCTATCACCAAAGTACAAAAATGTACGAAGACACCGATTCTTATCCATGAAGAGACAAGCCGCACGGTAGGAATGTTGCGCGACCTCTTCAACCCATCTTATGAAAATATCTATGTCAATGACGAGACCGTTTTCCACGAAGTGCGCGACTACGTCTCACTCATTGCACCCGACCGCGTCGATATTGTCAAACTATACGATGGCACATTACCCATCTTCGACAACTTTGGCATTACCAAACAGATTAAGAAATCATTCGGAAAAAACATTTCTTACAAGCGGGGTGCTTACCTTATCATTGAACATACCGAAGCATTGCATGTGGTAGATGTGAACAGCGGAAACCGCGCCAAAGCAGAAAACGGACAAGAAGCCAACGCACTCGAAGTGAATCTTGGAGCTGCCGATGAATTGGCACGCCAACTCCGTTTGCGCGATATGGGAGGTATCATTGTCGTTGATTTTATAGATATGCACCTGGCCGAAAACAGGCAAAAACTCTACGAGCGCATGTGTGAGAACATGAAGAAGGACCGTGCCAAACACAACATCCTTCCGCTCAGCAAATTCGGATTGATGCAAATTACCCGCCAAAGAGTACGGCCCGCAATGGATGTGACAACAGCCGAAACATGCCCCGTATGCTTTGGGAAAGGCAGCATCCAACCATCCATTTTATTTACAGATACTTTGGAGAGCAAAATTGACTACCTGGTCAATAATTTGGGAATCAAGAAATTCAAGCTCCACATCCACCCATACGTTGCCGCATACGTCAATCAAGGATTCATCTCCTTGAAACGCAAATGGCAAATGAAGTATGGATTTGGTATCAAAGTCATTCCTAATCAGAAATTAGCCTTGCTGCAATATGAATTTTACCACACAAACGGCGAGGAAATTGACATGAAGGAAGAATTTGAAATCAAGTCGTGAGTAAGAGAAAAAAAAGACAACGAGTGGTGAGCTACACAATACAGGTGGTTCATCACTCGTTGCTTTTGAACTTTAAACCTTAAACTTTGAACAAAAAAAAGATGAACAGACTTAGCAGAAATGCCCTTATAGGTTATCCCGCAGGTATCATAACCGGTATAACCTACGGACTCAACCCCCTATTTGCTGTCCCTTTGATTGACAACGGCATTGGCATCGGGTCCATACTTTTCTTCCGCTATGCGTTTGCAGTGGTCATGTTGGGAGCATTCCTCTTGTTCAGCAAACAGAGTTTCAATATTTCGGCAAAACAAGCAGGCGTATTGTTCATCCTCGGACTGCTTTACACCATGAGCAGTCTGTTCCTTTTCGAAGCCTACAACTATATAGCATCAGGATTGGCAACCACACTCGTATTCCTCTACCCCGTTCTGGTAGCCATCATTATGGTATTCCTTCATGTTGTACCATCATGGCCCGTATGGCTTGCCATTGCTGCAACTTTTGGCGGAGTCCTGATTATGACGCAAGGCAACGGTGAAGGAAGTGCCAGTCCTATGGGTGTTGCACTATCCTTAGGCTCCGCATTGGTCTATGCACTCTTCATCATTATCATCAACCGAAGCAAAGTGATTGCCGACATATCCAACTCATTGCTGACATTTTATGCCCTTACGGTCGGTTGCTTTGTATTCCTCGGAAAAGTACTACTCTCCGAAAATGCCATCACCGAAGGTATTTCAACAAGCACAGACTGGCTCAATCTGGCAGGTCTGGCACTGCTGCCAACCATTGTATCTACCGCTACGCTCGCTATTGCCACACGCAATATCGGTGCTACCAAAGCTTCTGTCTTGGGAGTATTTGAACCCATAACAGCCATACTTGTCGGCACACTGATGTTTGGTGAACCACTAACAGCAAACATCATAGTCGGTATCACCATCGCAATCCTTGCCGTTACCTTTATGATTTATGTGACAAAACGCTGACCCTCTGTAAGAATAAGGTCAAGTTATGGGGCGAGGGAGAATAAGGACAAAGTGGAATGCGTTCATTCCATTCCACTCTTGTGACCGGTCATGACTCCCAATACATCTACCACTAAAGCAATGATTACCAAGACTACAAACATAATTCGTTTCCTCCTGTTCCTTTAATCGTTAAACAATCTGTTCCTGTTTTTTTTGCAAAAATACAGGCCGGTTGTCTCAAATCATGGGACATGTTGGAGGAAATTCCATACAAATGTTTGGAAACTCAAAAACAAAGTGTAAATTTGCAACGTTCAACGAATTGGAAAAGAAAAAGAAGATGAAACGCACGGAAGTAGTACAACGTATCAAGCAAGCTTTGCAAAGGGTTGTTCCCACTGCAAAGGTGATACTCTATGGGTCGGAAGCAAGAGGCGATGCACGTGCTGATAGCGACATAGACTTGCTGATTCTTCTTCAAGACAAGGAACGCATCACGTTGAACGACCGTATGAAACTCACCGAACCGCTCTATGACATCGAACTTGAAACGGGCATTCAGATAAACCCTTATATCGAACTTATGAAAGAATGGGGGCATCGGGTTACACCGTTTTATAATAACGTCACCAAAGAAGGCATTGTTTTATTATGACGGATGAACAACGTTTTGACATCGTAACCTATCGCTTGGAATCTGCCAAACGACTCTTGCCAGAGATTGAAGACCATATTTCCCACGGTTATTACAATACGGCCATGAACCGTATGTACTATGCCTGTTTCTATGCTGTCAGTGCTTTGCTTGTCCATCATGAGATTGATGGTGTGAAAACCCACGAAGGCGTACGCCAACAGTTTGGCCAGCATTTTGTATTGAAAGGCATTGTGAGTCGCGAATGGGGACGTTTCTATTCCATCATGTTCAATAGCCGTTCTGCTGCAGATTATGAGGACTTCAAGGATTTCGACTTCCTTACCGTCGAAGAACAATTCCCCAAAGTCTCCGAGTTCATCAATATGATAGACACATTGGTGTTTCCTCAAAAGAAGTAAGGCTTTTAATAGGAAAAACTCCCCGCCTCATAAGGTATAGTTATGGGGCGAGGGAGAAATTTGTGCAAAGACAGATTGTGCCTTTTCGTATTCAAGTTTCACCAATATGCTACGTTCTTCTTCGCTCAGGCTCATAGCAAAACTATTTTATCGCGTTCAACATTCTTGTAGAAAGGAAGGAACGAAGACTTTTTCCATTCCTCTTTCGTATATATGACAGGAATGATGGACTCGCCGATGTTCCATCCAAGGTCAGTGAAAGGATACACCACATTATCGTAGTCAGCCTTTTCAATTTTCTGTTTGTCCAGAATGATGAGAATGTCCCAATCCGAATCTTCGCGAGCTTCACCACGTGCCCGCGAGCCATAGAGCAGCACTTGTCCGTTATGCGGAATCGCTTTGCGTGCCACCTCTTTTATTTGATTGATTATGCCATCCCGTTTCATGTTCACCTTCTTTCCAAATAGTGAGACAAATGGAAGTTTTTATTTTAAAAAGATATGTCATTCTAAATAATTTCCACTTTTAGTTTTATACCAAGAGCTTTGGCTAGGTATTCTATTTGTTGTTGTTTCTGTCCTGTATTAGTACAAGAAAAGACATAATATCCGTTACCTATATCGCGTTGGCGAGGATGTGTTAACTTTTTTGAGACTAGTTTCACTCCTGCTGGATTCAATATCGTAAATGGGGATTTCGAGCATAAATTTTCTATTTCCTTGATTCCCATTTTCTTGGCAGTACAAATAAGGGTATCAATGGCTGATGATTCACAGATAACAGTTCCGTCATCAAATGTAACAATCAATCCTTTTCTTGGTCCTTTGCCGTTAGGATTAGGTCTTGTTATTACCTTTGTTTTACTATTGTCTATGAGTTCATTAGTAGCGTCATTATTTGAATGGTTTTTACTTTCTTTATCTATCTCTTTTGTTAATCGTATATCATATTCAAATATATTTCTTTTCCGCATAACAACTGCTTGGTATTTCTTTTTGAAATCAAAATTAGTTGGATAAGAAACTACATTTAATTTTATTTTACTGAAATGATGCTTTATTTGTGGTATTACACTATTCCCTCTTAATGAAAAAGCAACCATAATATTTTCATTTATTTGCAGTAAAGTTTCTGAAGGAGGCAAATCAAAAGAATCGTTTAATTCAGTTGCTATCATAACACCGATATCCTTATTTGCGGAGATTACTTTTACAGAAAGGCAGTCTCCTATGTCATGGTTGCCAATTGCCCATGTTTTTTGCAGTAACACAGCTAAATTAGTTTGTGTGTTTAACAGATAGTAATTACCATAATCTTTAATTGTATGACAAGGAATTACTTGTCCAACATATTTTTGGATAGTCTTTAATTCATTTTTTTGTCTATCACGATTGTCTTTTACACTGCATTTCTCCCTGAGAGTTTCATACCCTTCATTTTTTATGGTAATGAGTTCATCAGTCTTGAAATAGTGTGGAGTTTTGTTCAAAACGAAGAAAGAAATCATGTCATGCATATATTTGTCAAAGATAGTAGTATTGGGTATTCGATTCAAACATTCAATAACAAACAATCGATTATTGTTGTTTCTATTTGCACTATATAAAGATGCAAGCAATTCATATAAAGCGAAATAAGAAGGTGCTGTTGCTTCTTTTATTAGATAATCTACTGCCATTTTGGAAGCGATGCAAGTTATTTCAAAAAATATTTTATAATCTTTAGGATTGTTCAATTCCTTTGTTTTCTCATATATCAATTTCTTTGATTCCATTGATAGAGTTTCTCTGAATGGGTATATAAACTCTAAACTTTGAGAATATTTGTAATCAAAAATAAATAAAAGTTTGACAATCGTGTCAAGTTCTTCTTTTGTTGGTTTAAAATCTTGTATTTCAGGATTCTTATAAAATATATCACTTATGGTTTTTCTGAAAACTCGTGTATCAAGTGATAAGCATAATTCTATAATCTTCCATACTTCTCGTGCCGTTTGGCATTCAAGTAGTAGTTCTTGAACACTTTTTCTCACTATAGGAATCATTCTTCCTTCTTGAATTTGTTGTTCCAATAGATTGGATATATCATCAAATTTATTTTCTTTCAATAGAGAATACAAATAGGATGATTTATCTACAGAAATAGGAGTAATATCAGTTGTTGTGAAAAGATTATTATTTAGCCATTCAATTTCTTGAGCGTATGCAGGTGATGACATTTTCCAACCAAGATTACTCCGGGTTGTGGTGATAAGTCTTTGGATATTTGTAACATTTTCAGGACTTACAGAATACCATCCATCAACGTTATCATAATTCTGGGAAACTAATTGATTACCCCGCAAACCTAATGCCGTATGTGCAGAAATATCATATACAGGGATTGCTTTTACAAAACGCTCGTTAGATTGTTTGCTGGTAACAAGAATGAAATCGTCATTGGATAAGATCATTATTTCTTTTAATTGAGCATCCTTGTTAATTCCATTCTTATATTTATATCCCATCTTCATATTGAATAAGTTACGAATGGGCATTTTGTTTACACATCCATTGTCATAACATTGGAGAATAAATTTATTCTTCATTGAATTTTCAATACCAATTGATGCAATAGCATTGTTCTTATCAATTTTTCGATCTATAATATAAGTTCCGTCATTGTAAAAACACAGGTTTAATGAATCTGTATTTTCATTTTCCTTGTGACTTTCACTTATATATTCTAAACAAGTAGAAATAACAGGAGTTTGAGGTTCGTTTTCATCTTTCTTGTTGTTTTCAACAATAATAGTTTCTTTACCTTCAAATCTGCGCTTCATGAACATGACAAGGTCATTTCCTTTAATTATTCGTGTTTCATTACCTTGGCGTTGATAGAAGTCACCATGTAAAGCTATTGGCATAATATAAGAAGGAATATCTATCTTACATATTGTACAAGAATTAATTTCAGGGAATGTAATTTCAACAGTACCATTTACATCCTTGGAAAATTCTTTAACTATTTGGTTGCGGATTATTCTTTCATATTTATCTGTGTTACATTTGAGTGCTGCCAAATCCTCATTAATGCCTATTGGAGTGCCATCGTCTTTTATTCCAATATATAAAGAACCACCTTTTGAATTCAAGAAACCTGCAATAACTTTTAGTATTACTAAGATTTGTGCCTCAAAATTCATTTTGTTTTCTACATCACCAGCATGATATACAATTGAAGTTTTGAATTCTATTGTTTGGCTTTCTGTTCCTAGATTGACAATTTTGCCTTCTAAATCATTTTCATCATTATCAAATTCAACATCAAAGACTTCTAATCGTTTGTTGATTGTTTCATCCCCAAACTCTTGAGCAATAATACTACGAAGATAGTTTATAGGACGTTCGTCATCAGATACACTTTCTATCAAACTGGCGGCTAAAGAAAGGCGGGCAAATTTATTTGTTTGTTCATTTACGGAATCGCTAATGGACAGATTGTAAAGGTATTCAATGTCATTCTCACTTCCAAAATTTTTCAGAAGGTTATACATCTCGGTATGATTTCGCAAAGTCGGGAATTGTGAGAGCAGATTATCATCCCAATTGAAATCTGTAATAGAATAACTGATAGGTTGATTTGTTATAAAACATTCTGTCATTTCAATGTATTGAATACAAGATGTGTAATAATTGCGTAATGAACTTCTTTCTAATATTGCGACAATTCTAGCTATTTGATATAAATTGTAACGTATAATTTTGTCTTCAAACAACCTGATGTAATTATCTATTATTAAAAGAATATAGGAGAACTCCTTTACTTTTAAATCCCTTTTTTCTTCTTTATGCTTATTCTTATTGTACTCGCTTAATCCCTGTAGTTGTTGTTTCAAAACGACTCCTCGGTCTAATTTTTCTTTGGATTCTTCGATAACTATAGCTATCGGGTATTCGTAATTGTTTCTTAAATCAATTGATAATTTATATGTTTTACCTATTCTTACATAACCTGAAAATATTTTACTTTCGCATAAAATCCCATTTTGAGTAACAAATAAAGCATTTTGACTTTCTGGGTTATAATTGAGGCAAACACCTACGATTTCTTCTTCTGTGTTTTGGGCAATATAGAGAGAATATTCCTTTATATTGTCTGTAATGTCAAACTTGATGTGACCATTTTCTTCGCGTATGACTTTAGCGTAAAAATATTGATTTTGTTCAAATATTTCATTTAAATGATTTACTCTGAAATTTGGTGCATAACCTTTAAATTCAATTACACCATCTTCTGGCCTAATTGTGTCCTCAATAGTACAAAATACTAAATTAGTAAATTTCTCATTGACGCTTTTAGTCTTTATGTAAACTGTTGAATTTTCTTCTATTGCCGATAAGTCGTTTTCTTTTTGGGAAAGCAATTCTTTCCATTTGGTTTTATAATAATTCAAATCCTTATTCTTTTCCCAAATAGTTTCGTCGGTGAGAGATGCTATATTAATAAATGTATTAGGTATATGATATACATCTTTTATTCTATGTCTTATATTGGCGACACTAAGATTAGCGGGGCAGTGAGTCACTGAAATGTTGCCATTCAAATATTGTATATACTCTTCATCTCTATTCGAAAGGCGTATAGCATTGTCATTATCAAATGTGAGATTTATTATATAATCTACTAATTCGTTAGGCCGTGAAGATATATTCCGAAGTTTTTCTCCTGGTATTTTTAGTGAATCTAGATTGCTTAATACATAGTATAGTGACTTGTTTATTAATAATATAGCCTTATCTTCCGTTGTTAAAAAACTGAGATATTTGCATAGGGTCGGAAATAGTTGTTTAGGTTGAATGCCGTATTCGTTGCGATTTTCAAGTTCTTTTATAACATAGAAATTCAGCAAAGTACCAATCCCTATTATCAAATTGGTTAAGGTCTCTTTATCCGTATCTCTTTTGCGTAGATAATGTAATTCTGTATTCAGAGCCTTTTTGTCATTTTTGATTTTGAGGGAAAGAATAGAAACGATGCGTTCCCATATGTATGTATCATTTACTTCATATGATGTAAAATCGATAAGTTCTGAGAATTCTGCTATATTTTGAGACAAATAGTCATTGTCTAGCAATACAAGATTGTATATGACCGAAAATGCATGTTCTCTATTTCTAAGATACATTGATTTTCTTAACTTTCCCAGAACTTGATTCAGATAGTCCTTTTGTTTGTTATTTCTGATGATTCCAATGGCTTCGGCTACAGCCTCAGTTCGAGCTATTACTTGTTCTGATTTCTGTCTAGTTTCTTCTCGTTTTTCAGGGTTGAACTTGGACAATAAACCCGATTCTTCAAGCAACCAAACTTCAATGTCTTGAATCAATTTGTTCACAATCTCCTTTTTGTCTAAGTTCTCAATGTCCAATGACATCGAAACGTAGTTTAAGAAAGTCAAATAATCAAATATCCATAAGCGGTTATTTGTTTCTAATTTCTTTTTCATTTCTACTGTTGCATCGTGCATTTTAGTAGAATAATTAGGTTGAGCAGTCAATTCGGTAAAGTATTTCTCGAATAGTTCGGCATGGTTACAACCTGTGAATACTGATTCTGGAGTGAATATTCCTAAGTCATCATCAATTTTGTTAAAATATAGAATAGCATTGCCGTGAACTCCTTTTTTTACTAACACGGTCAATGTTTGTTTTTCGCCAACCAAAAGGTTTTCGTTATTGTGTGCGGTATAAACATGTTGAAGACCTAAAGAATTTTTTATTATGTATCTTCTCATTCCATTTTTAGAATCTTCTATTTGTGTAGCAACCAAAAAATCAATAGGAATATCTTGTTTGTAAACAGATTTTAACAACGTGTATTCATCTTGTTGAAGTTTGGTTCGTCCCAATTCGTCTGATTCTAGGACTTTGCAATATACTTCCTTTGGGATAATTCCTATTTGTTGGCATTTAAGAGGAAATACTACATATTTGTTTGTATCATATTCTTCTGCAGATTGAAGAGAATACATCAATTCTCCTTTCTTGTTCAGGAAAGAACCAATCACAGTAAATTTATGTATGTCACCTACTTTCATCATATGTGAGTCTTGTTTTATTAATCTTTATCAAAGTGGATAGAATGTGAGGTTTCTTAAAAAAGCAATTCAAATTTTTCACAAATAGTGTCTCTGCTCCTTTTGATTGCTCTTTTTTCATCATTAATAAGCATGTCTAAATGAGGAGTATTTTCTCTCTCTGTTAACTTTTCAGCTTTTAAGAACGCGTTTATGTCATTGTTGTATAGTGGCTCGTTATATAGGCAATCTTCATTGTTTTTGTCAAAATAGCTTTCTATTACATTGTATGCTGCTTCATATAGAGCTATTGCTGCATCTCCTTCTAATTGTGAAAAAACAGCAATGATACATTTTGAAATGTTTCCTTCATTCAGTTCAATGTTTTTGTAAGACATACAACTTCTGAGCAGGTCTAATATAATATAGTATAATAGATATCGTGTTTTGCCAAGATGTTTGATAGAAGTTTCTTTGCCATATTTACGAACATCGGTTAAACGTTTTAAAAGATAGGCTGCATACAAGTCATCTACATTGAAATCTTCCCTATTGGTTATATCTTTGTATATAGTTCCACCTGGGGCAAAAGGAGGAGTTTTTCCAAAAGCGATAGCAGGAACTTTTTTCCATCCAGCACCATATATTTTTAATGCGTCCAATGCATTAATAAATTCATTGCATCCTATTATTGTCGCATTATTTCTTTTCATTGCTTTGTAGCAATCCCATGAGCCACGTTGGATTTCAAGAAATACATTGTATTTACATTTCATTTCTTCTGCCCAAGTTTGGAAATTTTGTTCTAATGAAATGAAATCTTTGGGACCAACAGAATTCTGGCTGTTGGTATATTTTGTTGTATTAATCAACAACTCATTACCATTATCCCCTGCTTTAACAACTTTAATGACAACAATTCCTTCATGAAGTTTTCGTTTCCACTCTTCTAATTTAGCGTCACTTCCGCTACCAACAAGTTCTAATCGCTTAAAAAGTACGTCCCAAATGGTACGTGTCGTTTGGCAACCATTCACAACATACGGATTGGTCAATTCGAATAAATCAGTTTCTTTTTGTTTGTAATCTTCTACTACAACTGTTATACCATTGTTGTATAATCCAAATCTTTCAGGTTCATTGATTATTGTTTTTTCAATTCCTTTATTTACCTTTTTTCTGGAGCCTAAGAATTGTCTTACATTTTTCTCATAAAGAACTTCCAAATCCTGTGTGGTTCTTTTAAAGTTGCGCATAAACTCATAAATATTGATGAGTTTTATAGATCCCACAAGTAACTCCTCTCCTGATGGAACAAGATTTGCTTTCATTGGGATTATATGCTTTTTTGAAAGAATCGAAATGTCTTGTATACGGTTGTAAATTGTTTGTAATGAAATGGATTCCACCTCAAATATATACCCAAAACGGTTACGTCCTGCTACTCTAATGTCATTTAATGATGCTAAATCCACATCACTTAAAGGGTCTATAGTTGCGAATGTTAGAATAAATCTGTCATTTTCTGATGCAGTATAGAAGAAAAATTTGAGTGAATCGACTAATTCATTCACTTCGTTGGATAAATGAGGATTTAGTCCGCTGATGGTGTTGAATATTTTTGTAGCCTCTGACATTAAAGTGTTTGTTCCTGTATATGAACTTCCAAATTTACTCTGCACAATGTACCATGTTTTTCCGAGTATTTGGTCATTATCCCCCAAATCACTTTTTTGATAAGCAATGTCTATTCCTCCATCATTACATCCATCACAATAGATAAAGCAACTTCCATCTTCTATATTTTGCCATTGAGAGAATAATTTGGTTGCAAAACGTTTTCCTTTCTCAACAGAACTAGGGTTATCAACTAAAATATCATTCAGCCATTCATCTCGAAATGATTCGTATGTAAGATTATCATGGTTCATTTTGATTGTTTATTTTAAAGTTTTACGCATTATTGCCCTCTCTCATTTCGGCAACCGTCCGACGCAAAACTTCATATAGGCATAAAAAGAAAGCGTAGGCCGTCGCCATATCTCTACCGGGTTCACCACAAACCCCAAACACACTATGGGTAAGCCTACGCTTATAGCGCAAACCCCAATGTGTGTTTGGATGTTCCAAGAAAGCTCGCTTTCTTCTTTTCGAGGTGGTGATTCGGTAGAGAAATGAGCAATCAAAATGTCTTGTGCTATACTTTACGGCAGTAGCACGCCACAAAGGTAAACATTCTTTTTGGAATGGCAAAGTGGTTGTTGAGGTATTTCTTATGGTTATGGTGGATAGAGTTCCGTTAGTCCAATCCCGCGATTTACTCAATCGCCGCGCCCTGTCATGTGACCGAACACTTCACCGATTATCCATAGCATGATGCAAAATTCAAACATAGTTACGTTTCTCCTTTATTTTTTGGTGAGACATGTTGTTGATTTTGCGGCAAAGGTACGGGCAACATGTCTCAAATCATGGGACATGTTGGAGTTTTTTTTGGTTTTTCTTGGAGAATGTTTTTTCAGACAGAATACCAGACCTTAATGACGGGTTGTTGAGCTATGGAGGAAGAATAATCAGGAGTTGTTTCTGACTGACCGAAGAGGGGGGAACAGAAGAAAGAAAAGGTTCTTATATCAAAAGGATGACACGGAGTTTTATTTTGAGTGACTAGTGACTAGCGGATAGCGAAACTCTTTTTTAAAAGAACGTGGAGACGCGGTGATTCATTCATAGGATGAACGTGATTCATTCATAGGATGAATGCGATTCATTCATAGGATGAACGTGGTTCATTCATAGGATGAATGCGCTTGAAGTATGGGGTGTATCGGGGTGTAAATATAGTTACCGCTTTTTTCCGGATTGTTTTGTTGGCGGGAGGAGGGTTATCGCAGTCGCAGGAGTTCGCCGCTTTGTGGTGCAAAGTCGGGGTTTTTGTCGTTCATCTTGTAGAGGCGTTCGAGGCGTATGCCGTATCGTTGGCTGATGGTGTACATGCTTTCGCCGGGTTGTACGATGTGGGTTTTGTAGGGTTTGCGTGCTTTGCGGTTTTTCTTTTCGAGGTAGATGATGTCTCCGCTTTGCAGGATGTAGCCTTTGTACAGGTCGTTGTATTTGCGGAGTTTTCGCTTTGAGATGTCAAACTCGTCAGCGAGTGAGTCGAAGGTGTCGCCTTTGCGTGCTATGATGTATAGGAGTCCGTTTGCGAGGTATGTCTGATGTGGGTTGGCTATCCATTTGCTTTTCAGTTTTGCATGGTCGAAACGGTCAAGGTTGTAAAGCTCGATGAGGTTTATGAGTTGGTTTGCATAGGTGGGACTTGTGGCGTATCCGCATTTTTTGAGTCCTCGTGCCCATCCTTTGTAGTCGGTAGTTTTGAGTTTGAAGAGTGATGCATAGCGCGATTTTCCGGCAAGGAAGCGTGAATGGTCTTCGTAGCTTTCGAGTGCGTTTTTATATACACGGAAGCATTCTCCGCGTGCATCATCGTCGTGATAGGTTCTTTTTCCTCTCCAGTCGCTTCCGCATTTTATGCCGAAATGGTTGTTTGATTTGCGGGTGAGTTGGCTTCGTCCTGCTCCGCTTTCCAAGAGTCCTTGTGCAAGGGTGATGCTGGCTGGTATGCGATAGCGGTGCATTTGCTCAACGGCTTCGTCAGCATATTGCTCGATATAGTTCATATACAACTGGTTACGCTGTTGTGCATGTAGGGGTTGCGCTACGAGGGAGAGTAGCATTACGAGGAGGACGAATGTGGGTTTCAGTGCGGGACGATATTGGTTCATACGTGTTTGTTTTGCTAATTTTTCACAAATATACGCATTATATGGCAAATAAAATGAATCTCTTTAGTAACTTTGTGTTAAAAGTTTTGTTATAGTAAGATGAAAGAGGTTTCCATTACGTTGCAAATAGGTGTTTGCGGGTATGCCGAATTGGGTGAAAAGGACCGTAATCTGGCAGATGCCGCACTCGAAGCCAGCCGAAGGAGTTATGCGCCTTATTCACGTTTTTCGGTAGGTGCAGCCGTAAGGTTGGCAAATGGTGTTGTACTGCAAGGGAGCAATCAGGAGAATGCGGCTTTTCCAAGTGGCATGTGTGCCGAACGGAATGTGTTGTTTCATGCCGGAACAATGTATCCCGAAGTGGAAATTACCGACATGGCTATTGTGGCAAGAGGTTCGGAAGGTATCACTCCACATCCTTGCACTCCTTGCGGTTCGTGCCGACAGGTTATGCAGGAATGTGAAATGCGGCAAGGCGGCAAGCCTATACGCCTGATTCTTTGTGGGAAGGATGAATGCTACGTTGTGAATGATGGGATGAAGGCGTTGTTGCCGTTGGGATTTTCAGAAATTAAAAGTTGAAAGAAGATTTTCTTAATGGAGATAAAGGGTGATAGAAGGTGATAAAGGGGAATAAAGACCAATAGTGCTGCTTCATTTGAACTTTTGAACCTTGAACTTTGAACATTGAACATTGAACTTAGGGTATCCAATTTGTTGTCCCAGATTTTAGGGTCGTCATGCCTTCTCTGTCATGTTGAGCGAAGCCGAAACATCTCTGAGCATAGCAGAGAAACTGTTGGAAAAACTCTGAGACCCTTCGACAAGCTCAGGGTGACAAGCAAATGAATAATTAAAGAATGAAAGCAAACTCTGTGTCTTCGTGTCTCCGTGTTCTTAGAAAAAAAAGAGTTCCGCTATCCGCTAGTCACTCAAAAGAGAACTCCGCGTCTCCGCGCCTCTGCGTTAAAAAAAAGGAACAAGTTTCCGCATGGCATTAAATTGTACGTTGTAAATTGTAATTTGTTAATGATATGATGGACATAAACAAGACGGAAGAGATTCATGCCGAGGTGGCTGAATTGTTGAGGAATGAACAATTGCTTGCTGCCTTGGAGAAAATGAAGCTGCTGGTAAACGAGGCTTCGGACTGGAACTTGCGTTCGGAATACGACAATATAGCTGAGACTTACGACCGTATGCTTCATTTCATAGAAAGGGATATGGCTGACCCTGACAGGGGAGTAATCTATTACAACATGCTGATGAAGGGGCTGACGTTGAACGACCGCTTGTTGCGCATCATCCATATGCAGGTGGGTACCACACTCTACTACAAGACTTTGAGGGAGGTATTCCGATTGCCTCAAGCAAGGACTATGCATGAATTGTCAGAATGGATTGGAGACGAAACGATAGGGAATGAAAAGATGCAGACGCTGTTCAATATCCTTTGGACATCGGACGTATGGAGTCCTAACGACCGTGAAATAGCCGTATCACTAATAAACCGCTTGCCTGAAAACGTGGCTTCGCTTTGTGTAAGTGCCGTAACTATGGCTTTCATCCATCTTTACGACCCGCAGAAGTTTCTTTCACTTTTCGACCTTTATACGCATCCGGCTACCGTTGTAAACCAACGTGCCATAGCAGGTATTGCCATAGGGTGTATGGTACATGACAACCGCATGAGGAACAATCATGAGATAGTCCACTGTGCCGAACTGCGAGAAGAAGACTCCGTTTTCAGAAAAGCACTTGAAGAGGTGCAGATGCAAATACTCCGGGCACGCGAAACGGAAAAGATAAGCAAGTTCATGAACGAAGAGTTCATACCCGAAATGATGAAAAACCCTATCCTGAAGAAAGACAAGACGGGACTTGACAGTCTGGCTGCCGAGGACAGCATGAACCCGGAATGGGAAAAATGGATAGAGAGCAAGGATGTGAAAAACAAGATGAACATCATGAACGAGCTATATACTACGGGGGCCGACATTCACATGGCTTCGTTTGCCAACATGAAGAACTTTCCTTTCTTCCGCGAAATAAGCAACTGGTTCCTCCCGTTTGATGCACAACATCCTGCCATCTCATCCATCACGTCGCAAGAACAGGAAGATTCGCAAATGACGTTCTTCAAACGCATGATAGAAAGCAGCGAATTCTGCGATTCGGACTGCTATTCGCTATACCTATTCCTTGCTTCGCTTCCACAAAACACCAGGCAGATGATGGGCAGGCAAGTACCCACACTCTCAGAAGAGATAAAGGAACAACTGGAAGAACTCAACAAGAAACAGGGTTCGCCCGAACAAGTATGCAAGAAGTACATCCAAAACCTGTACCGCTTCTACAAACTGTTCTCACGGCGTCATGAATTTACCGACATATTCAACGAAGAGGCCAACCTGCAATATTGCGACACTTTGGCCGGACTGCTGGACAGCAGCACACACATCAACGATGTGGCTGCTTTCCTTTTCAAAGAGAAGCGCTACGATGAAGCAAACGACATGTTTCATGCGCTGGAGATGAAAACCTTGCCTACATTCGAAACGGCACAAAAGCGAGGATTCTGCATGCAGCAGTTGGGACAGTATGAAGAGGCTATCGGACAATACAAACAGGCAGACCTCATGCATCCTGACAATCTGTGGACACTCATACACTTGGCACAATGCTACAACACTTTGGAGCAAGTGGAAGAGGCCACTTCGTACTATCTGAAGGCTGAAGCCATTGCACCCGATGACCTCTCCCTGCAATTGCAGGTTGGAAACTGTCTGGGAAAGTTGGGACACTACGATGAAGCCTTCAAACGTTTCTTCAAAGTGCATTACCTTGACGAAAGTTCCATTACCGTATGGCGAGCCATAGCATGGTACTCACTGATGGCAGGCAAGATGGAACAGGCCGCACGGTTCTACAAACTGATTGAAGAAAGCGGAAAAGGAAACAATGCCGGCGATTTGCTCAACATGGGTCACCTGCATTGGCTGGACAAGCACTACAACAAGGCCATAAGCTACTACAAACAGTGCTTGCAACTGACGGACAAGGAACAATTCCGCGAATTGATGATGAGCGATGCTGACAGTCTGCTCCAAGCCGGAATACCCATGATGGACATCCCACTAATCATAGACCTTGTGGAAAGGTAAGCGAACTTTTCCTTGCTACAAACGTTCTCATAAAGTAATTTTCAAAACAAACAAATTAATTGCTTTATGGAATGGATTATTGAACAACTTAGAGACCATCCGGAACTGGCCATCTTCCTTACCTTGGCTGCAGGTTTCTGGATTGGAAAGATTCGCATCGGCAGTTTCAGTCTGGGCACAGTAACCAGTGTGCTGCTTGTCGGTGTACTCGTAGGTCAGCTTGACATTCAAGTGGGCGGACCATTGAAATCTGTATTTTTCCTGCTGTTCCTTTTTGCCATTGGCTATAAGGTAGGTCCGCAATTCTTCCGCGGATTGAAGAAAGACGGACTTCCGCAGGTCTATTTCGCCGTGTTGATGTGTGTAAGCTGCTTGCTTGTCACTTGGATACTGGCAAAGATGATGGGTTATAATGCTGGCGAGGCTGCCGGACTGCTTTCGGGAGCACAAACCATCTCGGCAGTTATCGGTGTGGCTGGAGATACAATCCAGAACCTTGACATCAGCAAACAGGCCCAACAGAACATGATAAACATTATTCCCGTAGCTTATGCCGTCACTTACATTTTCGGTACTGCTGGCTCTGCCTGGATTCTTGGCAGTATAGGTCCGCGCATGTTAGGCGGATTAGCCAAAGTGAAACAAGCCTGCAAAGAATTGGAAAGCCAAATGGGTGGAAGCGACAAGGCAGACCAACCGGGTTTCATGAATGCTGACCGACCCGTAGTATTCCGCGCCTATGAAGTAGAGAACTCATGGTTTACCGGAGGAAAAACCGTTTCACAACTCGAGGCTTACCTTCTGCAACAAGGCAAACGGCTTTTCGTTGAACGCATACGTCAAGGCAAAAACATCATTGACAACGTTGCCCCTGAACAGATAATCCAACACGGCGATGAAGTGGTGTTGAGCGGAAGAAGGGAATTTGTCATTGGTGAAGAAGGTTGGATAGGTGAAGAGGTCATAGACAATGACTTGCTGAACTTCCCCGTTGAAGTATTGCCCGTACTCATTTCCAAAAAGAATCATGAAGGAAGTACCTTAGGCGAAATACGCAATCAAAAATTCATGCACGGAGTAAGTGTGCGCCGCATTACACGCTCGGGTGTAAACATTCCGGTACTAGCAGGTACAACCATCGATGCTGGCGATACAGTAGAGCTGGTAGGTTTGAGCCGCGAAGTGGAACTGGCTGCTCACCAACTTGGTGTACCTGACCGTGCTACCAACGTAACGGACATGGTATTTGTTGGCATCGGCATACTTTTAGGTGGTCTGTTTGGAGCATTAGCCGTACGTATAGGTGGTATTCCCATCAGCCTCAGCACAAGTGGAGGTGCTTTGATTGCAGGTCTTGTATTCGGTTGGTTACGTTCGCGCCATCCAAACTACGGCAAGGTACCCGAAGCTTCGTTATGGGTACTTAACAACGTAGGGTTGAACATGTTCATAGCCGTTGTCGGCATCTCTGCCGGCCCAAGCTTCATCAAAGGCTTCTCCGAGATAGGTCCCATGATGTTCATTATTGGCGCTATAGCTACTTCCATACCATTGATTATCGGTCTGCTACTGGCCAAGTATGTATTCAAGTTCCATCCCGCACTGGCACTTGGATGTTGTGCCGGAGCAAGAACTACAACTGCCGCCCTTGGAGCCATAGAAGAAGCTGTAGGCAGTGAAACTCCTGCACTTGGATACACCATCACTTATGCCATCGGAAATACGCTGCTCATCATTTGGGGAGTAGTCATAGTGTTGCTTTGCAGTTAGTCTTTCCTTAAAAAAAGAGTGTCGCTATCCACTAGTCGCTAGTCACTCAAAGGACTCTGTGTCTCTGCGCCTCTGCGTTTAAAATAAAAGAATCGCTGAACAGTTTACAGTAAAAAAACAAAATGTATAAATTTCCTAAAACTTAAAACAATATGAAATACTTGAAAGAAAAAAGCGAGGTCAACAAAGACTTTGAACAACAAATGTCAAAAATCAGTCCCTTCGAATTGAAGAACCGACTGATAAGCATGGCCGATGAAAGTGTAAGGAAACTGGCTCATACCATGCTTAATGCCGGACGTGGAAACCCAAACTGGATTGCTACAGCTCCACGCGAAGCGTTCTTCACACTCGGACAGTTCGGTTTGGAAGAGTGCAAACGCACATTCAGTCTTCCCGAAGGTTTTGCAGGCCTGCCACAAAAGCCTGGCATAGCACAACGGTTTGAAGAGTTCCTCAAAGAGAATGAAGGAAAAAGCGGAATAGAGACATTGAAGGGTGCCTACAACTATATGCTGATGGAACAAGCTGCAGATCCAGACGAACTTGTCCATGAATGGACAGAAAGCGTCATTGGAGACCAATATCCTGTTCCAGACCGTATATTGAAATATACCGAAGTGGCAGTACGGGACTATTTGAATCATGAACTCTGCAACAACCAGCCTCCTACCAGCCAAGGAGTCATGCAACTGTTTGCTGTCGAAGGTGGGACGGCTGCCATGTGTTACATCTTCGATTCGTTGATGCAGAACCACCTCTTGCGAAAAGGAGACAGCATAGCTCTGCTTGTTCCGGCTTTCACTCCCTACATTGAGATTCCTGAACTGGAACGTTACGACTTTGACGTGTTGCATATTCCTGCAAGCCGCATGACTGATGACGGACTTCACCTATGGCAATACGAAGAAAAAGAGATAAACCGCTTGCGCGACCAGAAGTATAAGGCGCTGTTCATTATCAACCCGAGCAATCCGCCAAGTTATGCCTTGTCTGCCGATACGGTGAAACAAATCAAGGACATTGTGGACCGATGGAATCCTAACCTGATGATTGTGACGGACGATGTGTATGCCACCTATATTCCCAACTTCCGTTCGGTACTGGCTGACATTCCACAAAATACCATTGGAGTATATTCCTTCAGCAAATATTTTGGTGCTACAGGATGGCGGGCTGCTGTAATTGCCATCTACGAAAACAACATCTTTGACCAATTGCTCCATAACCTGCCACGCAAGCGCAAAGCCGAATTGGCAAAACGATATGGAAGCCTGACAATGAAACCCGAAGAGTTGAAGTTCATTGACCGAATGGTTGCAGACAGCCGTCAAGTGGGGTTGAACCATACAGCAGGACTAAGCCTGCCCCAACAAATGCAGATGTCGCTCTTCGCACTGTTCAGTCTGATGGACAAGGAAAACAAGTATCGCACCTGTATGCTCAACATCATACAGAAACGACTTAAGGCCTTGTGGGACAATACCGGATTCACACTCCTACCCGATCCTCTTCGTGCAGGATATTACAGCGAAATTGACATGATAGTATGGGCACGCAAGTTCTATGGCGAAGAGTTTGTTGACTACCTGAAGAAGAACTACAACCCACTTGATGTAGTGTTCCGTTTGGCTACAGAGACTGGACTCGTAGTATTGAACGGAGGTGGTTTTGACGGACCAGAATGGAGTGTGCGCGTAAGTCTGGCAAACCTCAATGAGGCTGACTATGTACGCATAGGCAAAAGCATCCGCCAAATTCTTACGGAATATGCCGAAGCTTGGAAAGAAGGCAGTTGTTGCTGATTGACGAGGAGCTTTCTTTAAAGAAAGTGTATCAAGATTTCTTCAGGCACGGATTACGCGGATTACACGGACAAGTTATACTTTGGGTAACAAAGTTGAAATAAAAAATCCAGGTCAGTCCGTGTAATCCGTGCCTATTTCTTTTTGACAAAGCCTCCAAATTAAAATTTTAAATTCCGCAATTCCAATTTTTGGAGTTACTTGCAAAAGTCTAATTAAAAAGAAAAAAGCCACGCATAGCTTGTGTATATGTCCGACATTTCTTATTTTTGCAGCACCTTGAAAAAAAACAAGACGATGGAAATAATAGACAAATACTTTCCCAAACTCACTGAAGAACAACGCGGACAGTTTGCGGCTCTGAAAGCCTTGTACGAAGATTGGAACAGTAAAATCAATGTGATTTCGCGTAAGGACATAGGCAACCTGTACGAGCACCATGTGTTACACTCATTAGGTATAGCCAAGGTCATAGACTTCAAGCCCGGCACTACGGTGATGGACCTTGGTTGTGGTGGTGGTTTTCCAGGCATTCCGCTTGCCATACTTTTTCCTGAAGTGAAGTTTCACCTTGTGGACAGTATAGGCAAGAAAATACGTGTATGCAACGAAGTGATAGCAGGTGCGGAAGTGAAGAATGTCACTACCCGACATTGCAGGGCTGAAGAGGAGAAAGGTTTGTTTGACTTTGTGGTAAGCCGCGCGGTAATGCCTCTTGCCGATTTGGTGAAACTGATAAGGAAAAACATACGCAAGGAGCAACATAATGCTTTGCCTAACGGACTGATATGTCTGAAAGGCGGCGAGTTGGAACATGAGGCTATGCCGTTCAAGAACCGTGTGGTAATGACTGACTTGAAGGATTACTTCACAGAAGATTTTTTTGAGACAAAGAAAGTGGTATATGTAGGATTATGAGAGTAAAACGCTTTGAGTTCAACATGCTTCCCGTAAACACCTATGTGGTGTGGGACGAAGAGACGGGTGAAGCTGCCATCATAGATGCCGGTTGCTACTATCCGAAAGAATGCGAGACTTTGAAAACATTCATTGAAGAGAAAGGGCTGACGGTAAAACACTTGTTGAACACCCATCTCCATTTTGACCATATTTTTGGAAACGGCTATGTGTACAGGCAATACGGTTTGAAGACTTGCGCACATCGCGATGACGAAGACTGGCTGATGGATGCACCAAAGCGTACACGCATGTTTGGTCTTGCTTTTCCCGACCAACCTGTTCCTATAGGCGCTTATTTGGAGGAAGGTGATGAAGTGGCCATAGGAAGAAGCTGCTTGAAGTCCATCCATGTGCCGGGTCATTCAAAAGGAAGCCTTGTGTTTTATTCGGAGAAAGATGGTTGCATGTTCGTGGGCGATGTATTGTTCCAAGGCAGTATAGGAAGAACCGACTTGCCTGGAGGCGATTACGGTACATTGATTGACGGTATATGCAACAAACTGCTTGTGTTACCCGACAATACTGTTGTCTATCCCGGACACGGAGAACCGACAACCATCGGACATGAGAAAGAATACAATTATTACTTGAGATAAGAGATGACTGAACAAGTAGAATTTACGTTAAGACCTCGTACACGCGGGTTTCATCTGATAACGGAAGAAATAGTCCGACATTTGCCACATCCGCTTCCTGAAAAAGGATTGCTGAACTTGTTCGTAAAACACACAAGTTGCGCACTGTCCATCAACGAGAATGCTGACCCTGACGTACGTCGCGATATGGAATCAATCTACAACCATCTTGTACGTGAACGCGAACCTTATTACTGCCACACTTTCGAGGGTGATGATGATATGCCTGCTCATGCAAAAAGCAGCCTTACGGGAGTAAGCATTACCATACCTGTCAGTCGCGGCCGTCTGAACCTTGGTACGTGGCAAGGAATCTATCTGTGCGAGTTTCGCGATGATGGAGGTTCACGCCGCATTGTAGCTACGGTGATGAGCTAAAAAAGGAATCACTGGAAGAGTTCTTCCAGCTCCTGCAAATGTTCTTCAACTTCGGTGATGCCTTTGCACGGGTCATAGTCTTCGGGTATGCGGAAAGTCTCTTCTTGCGTATATCCAAGAGACTTGTCAGCATATACCTTGTTCATATAAAGTCCCCAAATGGGCAGTGCCATAGATGCACCTTGACCGTAATACATGCCATCGAAGTGTATGTCGCGGTCTTCGCCTCCAACCCAACATCCGCTTACGAGCGAAGGTGTAAAGCCCATGAACCAACCATCGCTATTGTTGTTTGTTGTTCCGGTTTTACCTCCCATGTCAGCCGTAATGTTATAACGTGCGCGTATGCGTCCGCCAGTACCTTCATTGATGACGGCACGAAGCATGTCGAGCATCTTGTAAGAGCTTTCTTCGCTTATCACCTCTTCCATTTCGGGAGTAAATGTAGCCAAAAGGTTTCCATCGTTATCTTCAATATGTGTCACAAACATGGCTTTGGCACGTATTCCTTTGTTTGCAAAAGCGGTATATGCACTTACCATTTCGCCAACAGAGATTTCACAAGGTCCGAGGCAAAGTGCGGGTGTAGGCTGTATGTCAAGGTTACGGATACCGAAGTTGTGGAGCAATGTCTTGAAAGCATAAGGGTTGAGTTTGCTCATAAGGTAGGCCGATATCCAGTTGTTGGATTGTGCCAATCCCCATTTCAAGGTTACCATTTCACCATATCTGTTTCGGTTAGTGTTTCGCGGACTCCATGGTTTTCCGTCTTCGGTTATGATGGTTTGTTCCACGTTTCTTGTCTCATCGCAAGGTGTGAAGCCGTTCTCCATAGCAAGTGTATAGAGGTATGGTTTGATGGTAGAACCTACCTGACGACGTCCTACCATAGCCATGTCGTATTGGAAATGTGTGAAGTCAGGTCCTCCGACGTATGCTTTCACATGTCCGGTAGAGGGTTCCATCGACATGAATCCGCAACGCAGGAAGTGCTTGTAGTAACGGATAGAGTCCATTGATGACATGATGGTATCCACTTCACCTCGGTCGTAAGTGAAAACGCTCATTTCATGCGGTTCGTCAAAGGCTTTGCGTATTTCTTCTTGCGTATGTCCGGCTTTACGCATGAGTCGGTAACGTTCGCTCTGTCTCATGGTACGCACAAGGATTGTTTCAACCTCTTCGGGTGTAAGTTTGTTGGTAAAGGGTGCCGTACGGCGTCCTTTCTTTTCTTTGAAGAAGGCAGGTTGGAGGTATTTCTTCACGTGTTCATCGACAGCTTCTTCGGCATAGCGCTGCATACGGCTGTTGATGGTTGTATATACTTTCAGTCCGTCGGTATAGACGTTGTAAGGTTTTCCGTCTTTCTTGAAGTTCTTGTTGCACCATCCGAACAGAGGGTCTGTTTCCCACGAAAGCGAGTCTTCATAGAACTTCTGTTTTTGCCATTCGGGATAATGGCTGCGCACGGGTTTCTTAGCCATAAGGCGGTCGCGCAGATACATACGCAAGTATGTGGCTATACCCTCTTTATGGTCAGCACGACGGAACTTCAAGGTGATGGGTAATGCTTGCAAAGAATCGCGTTCTCCGACAGTCAGGAAACCGGCTTTTGCCATCTGGTGAAGTACTGTGTTACGCCTGTCAAGTGCATTTTTCTTGAATCGGCGGGGATTGTAAAGTGAAGGATTCTTGCACATGCCTACAAGCATGGCACTCTCTTCTGTCTTCAACTCCCAAGGGTCTTTACCGAAATAGGTGTTCGAGGCGGTCTTGATTCCGATTGCATTGTAATTGAAGTCAAAGTAGTTGAGATACATGGAGAGGATTTCTTCTTTCGAATAGTATTTCTCCAGGTTTACGGCAATGACCCACTCAATAGGTTTTTGGAAAAGTCGTTCAAGTGTGCTTCCTGCCACGTCTGAATAGAGCTGTTTGGCAAGCTGTTGTGTAATGGTACTTCCACCTCCTGCATTCTTTTCGCCCATAATTCCACGTTTTACAAGAGCGCGCATAAAAGCGCGGAAGTCTATACCAGAATGTTCGCGAAAGCGTACGTCTTCGGTAGCAATCAATGCATCTATAAGGTTTTGGGGCAATTGCTGGTAGCTGACGTAAACGCGGTTGTTCTTCTGATAGGACCACGTACCCATAGTTTCACCATCGGCAGAAATAATTTGCGAAGCGAACTTGTAGTTAGGGTTTTCCAATTCTTCTATGGGCGGCATATAGCCTATCCAACCTTTTGCAATGGCAAAAAAGAGGAAACATACACTGCCTACGCCAAGCAGGAAAAGAGTCCAAAGGGTATAGATGAATTTCTTTCTCATAAAGAAGAGTGTTATTTTTACCTTAATTTATTGTCGGCCACCTTGACAGGAAAAATGGAGGCTTTGACACTTATTCGTGCAAAGGTACGCAAAACCTATGGAACAAATGAAGGTTTTAGCTATAATTTAGGTTTTATTATTTACAAGGCACAATTTAGTGCATTACAATTTCCTTTTTTTCTAAGAACGCAGAGACGCAGAGTTTTGCTTTCACTCTTCATTCTTCATTCTTTCACTCATAATTCATAAATCATAAATCTTCATTACAAATCATCACCTGATTGACGTTTGTTGTGCCGTTTGAATGGATTGTCTGTCTGGCGTATATGAAATGGCGGAAGAATGGCTGGTTTTTGATGAAGAAGGGGTTGAGCAGCCTGTTGTCTGCATGGTTGAAGGTAAGGGTGTCACACATCAGGTCTGCCATATCGGTAATGAATGTCGAGGATGCGTCTTCGGCAAGATGTTCCAATATGCGGAAGTAGTGCTTACGGTTGTGGTCATAAGGTGGGTTGTCTGCGTCTTTCTTTGCGGCAGTCTCCATGATGTATTCGTGAAGTGTTTCGCGCATGGGTGCAATGAGGATTTTGTCTTCACATAGTGTAAGGTAGCAGATGGTGTCAGGCAAAGGTTGTGCAAAATGTTGCATCATTTCCTTGGAGAGGTTCTTGTATTGCCATACGGGATATGCACGTTCGGCAGTCCATATGCTGGGTTGTCTTTTTGCGCCTATTCCATACCGTATGTTTACGTTGGTTTCGTCCATGTTCGTAAGGGGTATGTCGGCCATCAGTATCTGGTGTCGTGTATGATTGTTTTCTTTTGGGCTGAACATGATGTATGTCAGTTGGCGGCATCCTTGTTCATCAAGGAGTCTGCCTAAGGGTGTTTCGTCTCTTTTTGTCTTGAATCCTGTCTGACAAATCATTTGTATGTGTCCGGGAAGGAGGTGTTCGTTCAGGCTTTCTGTGGTGGCTGCAAACGTTGGTTCGTGGTATGAGGTATCGTTACTGCTGTTGCTGTTGTTGCTTGCAGAGAGGAATATGGCTTCACGGTTCATTCTGATGGCTGTCTCTTCCCATTTGTTTTCGTCTGATGTATGGAGGTAGAGTGTGAGCGGTTCGCGGCTTTTACGTTGCTTTCGGAGTGTTGCAAGTGTGCTTTCTGTCAAGGCATGTTTGCTGTCTTTCGTAGCATCAATGACTTTCTCTATAAGGCGTTTCTGAAGGCTGATGACGAATGTTCCGTCTTTTATCCAACAGGCAAGGAAGTTTCGTCCTATGGGATAGATGCGGATTTCTTCTTCGCGGTATTTTATGCTTTTTGCTTGTCCGCTGTTTGGAAAGTAGTGGTCAAGGAGCGTTCCGATGAAACGCGTTCCTTCACTTCCGGTCATACCATAGATGACTTGGTCGTGTGTGGTATGGGGTTGGTGAAAGCTCAGAAGGAGGCGGTTTGAGTTTCCGTCCTGACAGATGGTGGAGAGTTGTCCGAGGTTATCGAGGATGAATGTTGCCAACACCGAAACTTCCAAGGTTTTGAAATGCTGACGTTCAAGACATGAATGGGTGATGTTCTCGTGAAGCGCTTTGAGGTCTTGCACTTCGATGATGGCTTCACTGCTGGCCGGCACAAGGGTATAAAGGTCAACATCAACCTGTTTCTGTTGTTGGTGCAGTTGCAGGTATGTCCAACCGATGAATGCAGCTATCAGGAGTGCAATGACGGCTGTAACGGCTATGATGTATCTCTTTTTGCGTCCTTTCATTTCTTCTTTTCTACCGACCAGCCGAATTTGCCTATTTTCTTTCCGAGTTCGTAGTATCCGCCATGAACGTAAGCCATAAGTCCGCTTGCTGCGAGGTCAAACCTTCCAGTTTCACTGTCAAGGTATTTTTCGTCTGCTTTCACGTTGAGCACTTCGGCTATAAACATGTCGTGCGAACCGAGCGAGATGACTTCCTTTACGCGACATTCTATGCACAGGGGCGACTCTTCAATGATGGGTGCTTTCACGCATTTTGCTTGTCCGGGTGTAAGGTTCATTTCGCTGAACTTGTTATAGTCGCGTCCCGAACGTACTCCACACCAATCGGTAGCAAAAGCCATGTCTTTGGTGGTGAGGTTGATGACAAACTCCATGTTCCGTTTCAAGATGGGGTATGAATGTCGTTCCGGCCGGACACTGATGTAGCACATGGCTGGTTCTGAACAGATGGTACCTGTCCATGCTACGGTAAGTATGTTGTATTCTTCGGGATTGCTGCCACACGTTACAAGTGCAGCAGGAAGGGGATATATCATTGTCCCGGGTTTCCAATCTTGTTTCATGTGTTTTTTTAGTGATTAGTGAATAGCTACAAGTGACGAGTTTTCATCCGGATGGCACTCGTAACTCGTAGCTTGTAGCTCGTCGCTACTATACCAATTTCACGTTTTCAATCTGTTGGGTCTTTTCGCAATAGTGGCATTTGAGTCGGCCTTGTTCCTTATCCACTACGTGAAAGAGGGTATCCATGCCGGGTTCGTTGTTTGTTATGCATTTTGGGTTTGCACAACGGACGATGCCTCGCAATTCGTCAGGCATATTGACGGTTTTCTTCTCTACCACCTCGTAGTTCCGGATGATGTTGAGCTTTACGCTTGATGCCACTACCGAAAGGCGGCTTATCTCCTCGTCGGTAAAGAAGCGGTCGGCAACCTTGATGATGCCTTTCCGTCCCAACTTCTTGCTTTCAAGGTTTGCACCTATGGTAATGGGGGTTTTCATGTCCTGCAGTCCGAGCAGTGAGACTACGGTAAATACTTTCTCGGCAGGTATGTGGTCAATGACTGTGCCGTTTTCAAGAGCGGCTACTTGTAGTTCTTTCTTGTCCATGGTCTTTTCTTTTTGATGGGATTTTATGGGTTTGATGGGAGTGATGGGTTTAGTGGGAAAGTGCAACATTGGCAAATCAGCACATTGGCAAATCAGCACATTAGCAAATTAGCACATTGGCAAATTAGCACATTAGCACATTAATTTATCCTCTCTCACTTCATCAATAGTTATGCCCAAACAGTCGCAGATGAGTGCTTGGCGGGCAAAAAGTCCGTTGTGAGCCTGTTGGAAGTAATAAGCCTTTTCGTTGTTGTCCACATCGTAAGCAATCTCGTTGACACGAGGCAGCGGATGAAGTATGCGGAGGTTTGGCCGTGTACCTTCCAGCATGCTGTTCTTGAGGATATAGACATCTTTCACGCGTTCATATTCCATAAGGTCTGTAAAGCGTTCGCGTTGCACACGTGTCATATAGAGTATGTCAGCTTCGGCTATCACATGTTCGTCAAACTCCGTATGTTCCTCGTAGCGGATACCTTGCGCGCGGCAGTAAGCCTTGTATTCTTCGGGCATCTTCAACTCTTCGGGAGCTATGAAGTGGAAGGTAGGGTTGAAATGACGCATAGCCATAAGCAGAGAGTGTACCGTACGTCCATACTTCAAGTCGCCTACAAGGTAGATGTTGAGGTTCTCAAGCGTACCTTGCGTCTTGTAGATGGAGTAAAGGTCAAGCATAGTCTGCGAAGGATGCTGGTTGGCTCCATCGCCTGCATTGATGATAGGTACGGGTGCAACTTCGCTTGCATAGCGTGCAGCACCTTCAAGATAGTGACGCATGACAATAATGTCGGCATAGTTGCTCACCATCATGATGGTATCCTTCAGCGTTTCACCCTTCGAAGAACTTGTCACCTTCGGGTCTGTAAACCCTATGACACGTGCGCCAAGCCTGTTTGCAGCAGTTTCAAAACTCAGTCGGGTACGCGTAGAAGGTTCAAAAAACAACGTAGCCACAACCCGTCCGTCAAGAATCTTGCGGTTAGGATTTTCTTCAAAAAGACGAGCCATCTCGAGAAGGTACATGATTTTCTCCTTCGAATGGTCTGCAATGGTAACTAAACTTCTGTTTTCCATACTATTTAGGTATATTCGTTCTGTTCCGTTTTCTTATTTGGCTGTAAAGGTACGAAATAATATTGATACGCGCATCCATGAGACGGAAGTTTTTTCTTTAAAAAAACGCAGAGAAGCTGTTTTGAGTGAAGAGTGAAGAACGAAGAGTGAAGAATGAAGAATGAAAGAATGAAAGAATGAAAGCAAAACTCTGCGTCTCCGCGTTCTTAAAAAAGAGTGCGCAATCCCCTAATCACTCAAAAAAAGAGGGGTCATTCTCCGTAAAGAAAATGCCCCTCCTCTTTCCATCAGCAAAAAGCCTCATCAACTGCAACCTGACTTACAGCGGATTACCTTCATCGCCAGCATCACCATTACCCTGACCACCTTCAGTACCGTCCGAACCACCTTCATCACCTTCGGCAGAAGCCTTATCAACTTCCTTACCCCAAAGAAACCAATCAACTGCTGTGGGTTGCATGGAACGCGTTGCAACCGTCTTGTCTGCATTGCGCGTCATTTCGGGTACGAACCTTACGCGGATGCTCTTGATTTGGTTAGGGCTTACGTCCTCTTCCTTCTCCACACCTTGTTTCGTCGCATTGATGGTGTAGCGGAAACTGCCCAATCCATCCAATTGTACACTTCGTCCCTGTGCCATAAAGGTGCTCATCACCGTTCCCAATTCACTAAGTACAGCCAACGTGTCAGCCAACGTCACCGTACTGCGGTCGCTCAAAGCCTTGCCCAACTGCTTCGTACTAACCTGCTTGCCCACCGTAATAGACTGCGGATAGTAAAGCCCGCTCTTCTTCTGCAATCTTACCTTGTAAAATGCCATAATCTGAAATCTCCTTTCTTTTTTTAGTTAAACAAATAAACATTTTTTTACATTTCCAGACCCCTTTTGTTCATTCCATGAATGAATGCTGTTCATTCACCGACTGAATGCCGTTCATTCCATGAATGAATGTAGCCGTTTCCTGTTGTCATACAACACACTGCGCGCACTATGCATTCTTCTGACACCGTAAAGATACTACATTTCCCCGACCCCATTCGTCGTACTTCCCAATGGTGCACATTATTGCGCAATAAATTTGCAAATATGGTAAATATTCCGTATCTTTGTAGAAAAGATTGCAAACAAAAAAGGATACATCACTATGAATACATGCAAAACCATCGGTAGAGGCCAATTGGCCGAACTCTACAACCCCCATCTTTCACCCTCCGCAGCCCGCAAGCAGCTCGCTGCCTGGATGGCCCGTCACCCCACCCTTCTTGCCGACCTCACAAAAACCGGCTACGACAGCAAGCAACGAACCTTTACACCCCGTCAAGTGGAAATCATCTTCGAGGCGCTTGGAGAGCCGTAAGGGAGAGAAGGTTGAGGGTTAAAGAAAACAGAATTGGGGAGGACACACAACACCTCTCCCCCTTTTTGTGTGCGACTCGTTATTTTGTTAAATTGTTAAATGTTTAGTTTACCCATTCCGCACTTCATCAAGGGAAGTCTGTATAGAATATGTAATAAATATATGTAAATATAATTCATTATAATATATTAATATACTATAAATCCCAAAGGATGCATATACACTGTACTACATGCAAGAAATGAAAACTTAACATTTAACACTTAACACACTTAACACTTTCCTCCCAGCATGTCACTAACTTTTTCATTTTTTCTTTTGCAATACAGTAGCTTTTATCTAACTTTGCGAATTGAACAGAAAAAAACGAGAAGACACTATGACAGTGACAGAGAAATTACAACTACTGCTGGTAAAGATAAACAACGACCCCACTTGTTTGGAAAGGACAAACTGGGGCGAAGTGACTTGGAATTTCAATGAAAGGCTCATGGAGCGCATCATCGTAGGAATAGACGATGACAATGTGTGCGATATTGCAATTGGTATGATGATGGAATATTACACACTCTGGAGGAGGGAAGTAATCCTAAAAAAGAAGATTGGCAGGGGTAGAGATTGTCTGACACCAGAAGAAGAAAAGCGCATCGCCAACTCTGTAGAAAACTTCATACGAAGAGTCAAAGATATCCGAGAAGAGACTGCGCAACAAAGGACGCATTTGAAAGAATGGAAAAGCAAGTTGCACAACCTTGTAGGGAAACAAGCGGAAAAACATGCAAAAAACACGATGGGAGCATTTTCACGAAATGAAGATGCGAAAGATACTATAACCCATTCACCCGAAGCTATCATCCAATACGTAATGAAACTTCACCCCACCTATGTTTCCGAAAATTGGAAAGGCCATTATCAAGAATTGTGGGAAAAGGTGTTGGAAATTCCCGAAGTAAAGGCCGTGATTCATGATAAGGGACGGCAGAAGAATACAACCTTCAATCGTAATTTAGTGGGAAATATATTGCACCTGATGACTAACAAAGAAGTGCTTTCTGAGAATGCAACAAAGTTGACCATAGCTCTTGAAGGAGACGAAAATTCTTCTATTCGTGCCCAATTGGGTAAGTTGCCTAAGGACCCAAAACTGGAACGTTCAATAAAAGAAATCGTAGATACCTTTCTTCCGTAAAAAGAAAGTTTTATTTTATATCGTCTATAAATATCTGAAAAACAATCATGTAAAAGAAAGAAAGTCCCCGCAACTTTCTTTCTTTTTTTCTCTGCGCTTTTTTTTTGAAAATTTGCGGTATAAGTCCCGACGGAACACTGCAACGTCGCATGTGTGTTTAGAAACGGGAACAAAAAAATAATATGATAAAAGTTTATAAAGAATTAGACCTCTTCGCCGGCCTTTACGACGAAAATGAGAACGCACTTCACACAGCAGTAGAAGAAGCAGCAGTGGATGAAGCAGTAGAGAAAAGTATTAATAATAAAATAAAGGAAGATTGTATGGAAGAGAAAAAGATACCTGTGTGCGATTCCGTTGTAAAGAGTATCCTTGAAAACGAGCCATCCACTTACCGCATCGCACTGAGCGAACCGAAGCGTAAGCCTAACCGTGGAAAGGTGTACACGTGTACATTAGAAGAGTATGAAAAGATTATCAGCTCGCATTGGTTGGCACAGATGTTCGAAGAAATCAGAGCAGGCAATGAAGCACTGAAGGGTCTGCTGCCTTTCCGCATGCCTCACTATTGGGAAGCTAAAGAGAACGAGCGGAAACAAGAAGCTATCATGCGACGGAGCTTTACCCGTCAGACCGTGGTGGATGTGGATGACATCGAATTTGTGGAGATGGCTATCGAGCGTGCCTACGAGATTGACAAGCAGGAGGGACCGTGGAAAGGTCACTTGCTGCACATGGAATACTCAGCACGGAAGAAACTGCATATCGACATCCGCATACCGCGAGGTATGACCATCGCTGAAGCTCAACAGGAGTATTGCCGGGTGATGGGTATCCCTTACGATGATTCGTGCACTTCGCCCGAACGGATGATATACCTTTCGCCTAAAAGTGAGGTTATCTACAGCAGTCCCGAATGGTGTCGCGTACCTGACGAAGAACTGGATGAAAACACACCCAACTGCGACGGACAGGATGCGATGTTCAAGGAAAAGAAAGAACGGAGCTATGCAAGTCACACTCAACCAAGCAAAAACGACAACGCTGTACAAGAAGAGCTGCCCATGCCTCCAACCGAAGAATCAGCTGACGGAATCATGTACAAGGGCTTCACGATAAAGGAGATTGTAGAGAAGTACTGGGAGTTGAACAACGATGGCGAATGTCCTACCGAAGGAGACCGGAATACAAAGACTTTTGAACTGGCTTGTGCATTGCGCCACATCTTAGGCTTCAATCGCGAACTCTTGAACAAGGCCATCCCCAACTACGATGGTTTTTCGCAAGAAGAAAAGATGATGTGCATCGACAATGCTTTGCGCCAGCCTGCAACGTATCAACCGCTGAAACTGACCAATGTGCTGGAAGCCTTGAAAGCAGAGCAAGCCGAGGAAACCGAACAAGAGCAGGAGACGGAAGATGTGGAAGAAGATAGCACATTGCAATATTCCCGTCGTCTGCCAAAGAAGATAGGCTTAGGCATTGATACTGCACTCAAATGGTTGAAAAAAGATTTGCACATACCGGCATTGGTAGCTTTGACTCCAGCCTTAGGTGTTTTGCTCACACACGTAAGGTTGCGGATATTCGATGACATAAACACACTGAACCTGCAATCCTTCATCGTAGGCGAAGCCGGTAGCGGCAAACGGAAATTCGTATATATCATCAATGCTTTGATGAAGCAGTTCTATGCCGAAAGCAGGGCTAACCTTGAAACCAACAACCAGAACCGCAAGGAGAAAGAGCGGAAACGCAACTCAAAGAATGTGCCGGTGTTTGACTTGCTTCCCGAAAGAGCAATACCCGCACAACACTCGATGGCACAAGTGCTGGACATGCTACATGCTGCGAATGGAGAGATGTGTTACACTTTCTCCGAAGAAGCAGACATCATGACTGGTAACGGGAAAAAAGCCTTTGCAGATACATCAGCTCTCAGGCGCTGCGCTTTCGACGGAAGTTCGTATGAACAGGCTTACAAGAGTGATGCCGCATCGCGGTTGTTCATCCCACATGTCCGATGGAATCTTACCCAATGCGGCACACCTGATGCACTTCTCAGAGCTTATCCCAATACAACGGATGGTGAACTTTCGCGCATAGCCATTGCACCTATGCCCGACAACACGTTTGAACCTCTTGTTGTAAGCCGTGTATTTGGTGAAAAAGAGAGTGCACCGCTGGAGAAGTTGGGACGCTTGCTTACGCTGATGCAAGGCGATGTGCAGTTGCCAAAGCTGGAAGAGCATGCAATGGAGCAAATGGAGAAATTCCGTGTGGTATGTGTGAAAAACGACGACCGTGTAGCAGCTCGTACCCGTATGAGAATACCTGTCATAGCCATGCGTATGGTGTGTGCTCTCACAGCTTGCATGTATGCTGCCTATCTCGATGAAAACATCGATAAGGCCAAGCAGAAACCCGATTGGGCTAACGGTGCACAAACGGCAGAAGAGTACTTGAAAGCCAACCCAGAATCTACGGCTATGTACATGAAAAAGGTGCAGAACAAGAAGATGATGGATTTGTACGATGTGCTGAATGAATACCTTACGGAAACAATGCTCTACTACTTCCGCAACCGTATTGAACGTTCATACCATAGCGAAGATTATCTTCCCAGCGGACGAACGAAGAGAGGCAAGAACGATTCGGTGTTTGAAAAACTTCCGCAAGAATTCACCCTCAAAGAAGCCGCTGCATCCAAAGGAAACAAAAGTGCCGACGGACAAATCAGAGGAATGGTTCACCAATGGCAAAAGCAGGGACTTGTGAAAAACATCGGCAACGGAAAATATGCAAAAGTGTTAAGTTGTTAAGCTGTTAAATAAATAAGTTTTTGTTCACTCATCCCCCTCCACAACTCCAAAGTTCAACGCTTATACGGCAAGGACATAAAAGAAAGTGGCGGGGGATTTTTCTCTCTTTTACCACTCTGACACCACCACTTGCACCACTTGGCCTTGCATGATGAGGAAGTTTTTTGGCTTTCAATCTCGCCATTGCAAACAAAAAGGGTGATTTCTTTGGAAAAGATGGAGAAAGCACGTATCTTTGCGGTGATAATGGATTCTGATGTAAAAAAACAGTTTCTATGCCGAAGATTTTTGAGTATTTTGGATTTATCTTCTATTTCTACTCTAATGAGCACGAACCTATACATGTTCATGTGCTGCATGGAGCGAGAGAAAGTGTTTTTGAACTTATCATGATGGATGGTGAATTGGTAGAAGTGCGCGTGCGAGAGAAGAAAGGGGCTGAACCACTGCCTGAAAAGGATAAGCGTACGGCTGAAGAGTTTATCCGTAAATACCAAAAGAACATCATTGACAAATGGGTGAAGTTTTTTGTCTTGAAACAATCTATAAGAAGTACGAATATAAAGAAAAGGATATAGGAGGAAACGGTATGGACAAATTGTATATAACTGATGCAACCGACATGGGTAACCTGACGGTCAGCCTGACATTCAATGACAATACGGTACAGACGGTAGATGTGGGTGAATTTATCCGCCGGCATCCGCATCCGCAATACAACAAGTATCTTGATGCCCGAAAGTTCCGCCGTTTTACTATTGAAAACGGTAATATAGTATGGGGAAAGAACTGGGATTTGGTCTTTCCTGTTGAACAATTGCACAAGGGGATAATCTTATAACAATCTGAACCTCAGTATTTCGTAATACAAAACTTGAAAACCTCCCCCCACCTCCTGTCTCACCACTTTAAAGCGAACGGAAGGTGGGGGAAGTCTGTTTTTTCCGTTTATACCTGCAAGATAGAAAAATAATAGAGGATAACGGATTGTTGTTTGGGAGAATTACACTACCTTTGGCGGCGAAATAAAAAAAAGTTTCTTAATTCCATTCTGAAAACATGATGCGTAACGTTTTTGGTCTTCTTTTCTTCATATTGGTTTCTGTTGCTGTAAGGGCAGAAGAGAGGTATTATGTACATTTCACAGATGGTCGCGTATGGGGCTATCCGAAGGAGATGGTAAAGGAGGTTGTGACGGAAGGCGATGTTTACAGCCTGACGCTGATTAACGACAGTACGCTTGTTTGGGACAAGGAGGAGGTAAAGGATATAGACTCGTTGCAGCCTGTGTTTCCACAAATGACGATGCTCTCTTTCTTGGAGGATTTGAATGATGAGCTTACGGACGACATTGATGCTACCATTGACGGAAATGTGGCAAAGGCTGAGGTTGCTTCTATCGGTAGGTACCTGACTCCGACTTTCATGCTTGACCATGTTGATGCCAAGGCTTATGTGGATGGAAAGGAGATGGAAAGCGGTGTTTCGCGTTTGCGTTTTGACGGAAGGGTCACTTATACGGTAGCTTTGCCTGAACACCGAAGGCTTGCTTACCGAAAGGTCGCTGACGAGGTTTGGAGTGAAACGGGCATTACTACCGAAAAGGTAACCTTGACGGCCGATATGCTTTCGACCAATGCACCTACAAGCATTGAGGGTGAAGGGTTGGAGATGATGCTTGACGGAAACACTTCCACGTTCTTTCATTCCACCTGGTCAAAGGATGCGGTGTATGAAGTTGACCTTACGAAGCAGGTTTATGTGCAGGTCGACTTGAAGAAGGCTATCAAAGAAATGCAGTTCCGATACGTAAGCCGTCCGAACACAGACCGTTACAACATAAAGGAGTGGAAGATTGAAGCTTCGGCTGACGGAAGTTCTTGGCTTGAAGTAAGCACACTCAACGAAGCTGGCGGACTTGCGGTAACGGGTCAGGGGGTTGACTACACTTCGCCCGTAATCACTATGGATAAGGATTATGCACACTTGCGCCTTACGGCTACAAGCGTAGGCTACAAGAACTATCTCTGCCTTGCCGAACTGGAGCTTTTTGAGGTAACGGGAAAGACGGAAGAACCGACACTGCTGAAACCTGCCACGTATGCATACAGTATGGTGCCTATGGGTAGCGAACTTGTGGTTGATGTTGATTGGCTTACGGAAAGAGCTAATTCCGTTCCTCGTATTGATATTGACATTGATGGTGGAGAAATGGTGACAAGCAAGGACTATTACCTCAACGCATTGATTACCATCCAAGGAGAAGGCGTATGGCCCGACTTCAAGGATTCGGTACAGATAAAAGGACGCGGTAACACCAGTTGGCGCGACTTTGACAAGAAACCTTACCGGTTGAAGTTTGCCAAGTCCGTGAAACCTTTCGGATGGAAAAAGGGTAAGAACTGGAACCTTCTGGCACAAGCACAAACGGGTTCGATGATGACAAACCCCATAGCCATGAAGATAGCACGTATGGTAGAAGCTGCGGCTGCAAACGATGTAATGCCTGTAGATCTTTACATGAACGGCAAATACTTGGGAAGCTACCTTTTCACACAAAAGACCGGATTGGCAAACAACAGTGTGGAGCTTGAAGACGAATCGCAAGCCGCTTTCTTGGAACTGGACAAATACTATGATGAAACCTACAAGTTCAAGTCGGCCAACTACGCATTGCCCGTAAACATCAAAGAACCTGACCTCGCGGAAGGTGAAACGCTGCTCACCTTTGAACAGATACAATCGGACTTCAACGCGTTCGAGACCTCCGTAAAGCAGAACTCACACTTCGAACGGTTGGTTGACTTGGACAAACTGGTGCGGTTCATGCTGGTTAACGAACTCGTACTGAATGCAGAGCTGGGACATCCGAAGAGTGTATTCCTATACCGCGAGAACTTGAACTACATGAACACCACCTATACCTTCGGACCCGTTTGGGACTTTGACTGGGCTTATGGGTATGAAAGCAACCGCAACTACTGTTCTACGGGTGCAACAAACGATATCTTTGCCAATTACGACACCTCCCGACCCGGTAGCCGATTCTTCTCCACCCTTTGGAAATCAAGTCCTTGGGTAAAATGCCTGTACTACCGCCTTTGGAAAGAGTTTATGGAAAACCATTTGCAGGAATTGCTCGACTATGTGGACGACTATTACAACTATGCAAGAACCTCGTTCGCGAACAACACCACCGTATGGAGCGACGGAAACGGATACGAAGCCAACGCCAAACGCATGAAACAATGGCTTGAACAACGTGCAAACTACCTTATGGGAAACCTTACGGCTTACGATGACGGAACTCCGATACCTTACACTTTTGGCGATACAAACAACGACGGAATTCTTGATAACGGGGACATACAGACCCTACTTTCATACCTGCTCGAAGAAAACCCTGCAAACTTCAACGAGGAGCAAGCCGACATAGACAACGATGGAGATGTCTCAACAAACGATTTGGCTTGGATATGCAGCAAGATGACAAGCATGGAAGGCATCGAAACCTCAAGTCTGACAAACTGGAACGATTGGGATATGACCGCCTATGAGAACGAAACACCACTCTCGCTGACCGCAACCGAAACCACCGAAGGAAGCGAATGGAAAGTCTCTGCATCGATGAAGAACCAGCATCCTTACGTAGCCTGCACTATGGACCTCACACTGCCCGAAGGCATTGTTGCCAACGAAGGAGAAACAAGCCTCAACCTTAGCGGACGAACCCAAGAAACCCACATCTTCGTGGGCAAGCACATTGACGGTAACGTATATCGCATCATAGGCTATTCGCCCCATAACTTGACCATAAACGGAACGGAAGGCACACTCTTTGACCTCTCACTGACTGCAAACTCTACCGTAAAAGAAGGTACCTATCCCATAAAAGCAAGCCAAATAAGCTTCGTGAAAAGCAACGGAGAAGAAGTAAACTTTACCGATGCACAGACTAACATACAAGTAAGCGCAAACGGCATAGAAACCCTCTCTGACAACCTCCAACACACCGCTTGGCCTGCAGACATATACGACCTGCAAGGACGCCTTGTACGAAGAAAAGCAATGTCACTCGAAGGACTTGAAAAAGGTATATACATCGTGAACAAGAGGAAGGTGAGGAAGGAATGAAGAGTGAAGAATGAATAATTAAAGAATGTAATCATGGAAACATATCTAATCATAGCAATAGCAGGCATGATGGCAATGGCCGTCATCGGTTATTTCATCGGGAAGAAAAACAGTGGGAACGGAAACCTGGCAGACAAGGAAAAACTCCTTGCCATGGAAAACAGAATGACGGAACTCAACGCCAAAAACGGTGAACAAGAAAGGACTATAAACAACTATATAAACGAAGTGCGTACACTTACCGCAGAACGCGACGTACAACGCGCTAATGCTGAAAACCTCTCCAAACAATGGGAAGAATATCGCCAAGAGACAGACAAACGCAACGAAGCCGATAAGGTACGCCACGAAAAAGAGAAGGAAGAACTGAAGAATGCTTACGAAAAGCAACTTTCCGAACAAAAAGCCAACTATGAAAAGCAGTCTGCAGAAACAAAAGTTGCACACGATACTCAAACACGCACACTGAAAGAATCATTTGACAAACAGCTGGCCCAAGTGAAAGAAGCATCCGAAAAACAATTGGAAGCTCTGCGCGAAATGAACAAGAAACAGGTCGAAGCGCAACTCACACTCATCAAAGAACAGATGAAGACAACCTCGGAATCTGTCCTCAAAGCCCGACAAGAAGAACTTGGCGAACGGAACAAAGAGCAGGTATCAAAGATTATTGACCCCTTGCAGAAAAGCCTGAAAGACATGCAAGAGGCTTTCAACAAGAACAAGGAGCAACAGAGCGAAGCCTTGACCCGACTGGATGCTACCATCAAGGTAAACATGGAGAAAAGCATTGCACTTGGCGAAACGGCAGACCGGTTGACCCGTGCACTTACAGGCGAAGTGAAGGTACAAGGAAACTTCGGCGAACTGAAACTGAAACAACTCCTCGAAGACCTTGAACTGAAAGAAGGCGAACAGTTCGACACACAAGAAACCTTGCGCGACCAATACGGAAAAGCCCACAAGGGAGACGAAGGAAAAGGTATGATACCAGACTTCATCCTTCACTTCCCGAACAACCGTCACGTAGTGGTAGATGCCAAAATGTCGCTCACCGACTACGAGCGCTACATGAACTGTGAAGAAGGTGAAGAAAAGACCCATCACCTTCAAGCACACCTGCAAAGCGTACGCGCCCAAGTAAAACGGCTTGCCAAGAAGGAATACACCAAATACCTCCCATCGGGATACAACCGGTTGAACTTTGCCATCATGTACGTACCCATCGAAGGAGCATTGAACCTTGCACTTCTCAACGACTCCACACTTTGGCGCGAAGCATACGATGAAGGAGTCATGATACTCGGACCACAAACCATGTACATGAACCTCCGCGTATTGGAAATGATGTGGACACAAGTGCGCCAGCTCAACAACCAACAAACCATGATAGATGCCGCAAACACCATTGTAGAACGGGTACAGGACTTCGGACAACGCTTCATGGATGTGGAATCAAGCATGAACGACACCGTAAAGAAAATGGCACGTCTGAAAATCACAACCTCCGATGGCGGACCAAGCATCATTACCGCCGCACGAAACCTCATCAAAGCCGGTGCCAAAGAAAACAAGAAGAAGAAACCCATAGCCGAACTTGACGACACCATATTCATAGACACAGACCACACAAAACTGCTCGAAAACAGCGGAGACGAACAGGAAAATGTCTGAAACGTTTGTTTCTCTTAAAAGAGAAATATTGGTGTCCGATTAAAAAAAATATTGTTCCTTCAGTTTTTCAAAACAACTCTTTACTTATAAATCGGATATCAATGCGCCATAAAAGCACCGAGTTTAACGGAAAGAGTCGGTACTTGAATGTGATTCATTCATAGGATGAACGTGATTCATTCATAGGATGAACGTGGTTCATTCATAGGATGAATGTGATTCATTCCTAGTATGAATGCGCTTGAAGTATGGGGTGTATCGGGGTGTAAATATTGTTACCGCTTTCGTCAGAAACAACCAATAACTTTCAGACATGGAAACATGCGCCATCGTAAGCCAAATGTATGCTTTCGGGCAAAAGTTGCTCCACTTCGGCATGAAGCCCAATCTGATGACTCATGTGAATGAACCAAGTCTGCTTTGCACCAACCTTTCCAGCCATTACCAACGCATCCGAAAGACTTTGGTGAGTATCATGCGGTTCGATACGCAGCGCATTGATGACCAAGCAATCAACACCCTTCAAATACTCCCATTCCTCGTCAGGCAACGTCTTGAGGTCGGTAATATAGACCAATCCTCCTATGCGATAGCCTAAAATAGGAAGGCGTCCATGCATGACTTGCAACGGGATGACCTCTATACCTTTTATATATATAGGTTCGTGCGGACGAACCTCCTCCAAAGCTATACGAGGAACCCCCGGATACGGATTCGTGCGGAAACAATATGGCATACGGTTACGGATATCACTGACGGTAAGCGCATCGCCATAAAGCGTAATGTCGCCAAAAGCACAATAAGGCCGCAAATCATCCACACCCCCCACATGGTCATAATGCTCATGGGTAAGCAATACACCATCAATAGGACGGAAGTCATCATAGCGTATCATCTGTTCCCTGAAGTCAGGACCACAATCCAACAAGATGCGTACTCCATCCGCTTCGACCATAGCCGAAGCACGAAGCCGACAATCACGAGGGTCGTTTGAAGTGCAGACTTTGCATTGGCATCCTATTTGGGGTACTCCCGTAGATGTACCACTTCCAAGTATGGTTACTTTCATATTTGATTACATTTACATGTGATTAGCGGATAGCGCACTCTTTTTCTTAGAACGCAGAGACGCAGAGTCTTTTCATTCTTCACTCTTCATTTGCTTGTCACCACATTGACTTCGGGATATATTTCCACTCCAAATGTTTCTTTTACCGAATGACGAACAGCATCGCTAAGAGCCATTACATCAGCACCTGAAGCTCCACCCAAGTTTACAAGGACAAGAGCTTGTTTGTCATGTACAGCAGCACGTCCTAAAGAACGTCCTTTCCATCCACATTGTTCAATCATCCATCCGGCAGGTATCTTCACGTTGTCAGCATCGACCTCATAATATGGAATGTCGGGAAAACGAAGACGGATAGCCTCCATCAGACTACGCGAAACAACCGGATTCATAAAGAAACTGCCTGCATTGCCCAACTTCTTCGGGTCTGGCAATTTGCTTTCACGAATAGCTATGACGGCACTTCGCACACTCTCCAAAGAGACCTCGCCTCCCATCAGTTCAAGCTGGGCTCGGATATTACCATATTCCAACTTGAAACATGGTGACTTCTGCAAGCGGTAAGTAACATGTGTCACTACATAACGGCCTTTCAGTTCTGTCTTGAAAATGCTATGACGATAGGCATACTCACATGCTTCATTCGTAAAGACCCGTTCCTTGCCACTATCCACATCAAGTGTATGGACAGCTACAATCAAATCCTTGACCTCAACACCATACGCACCAATATTCTGTACGGCACTGGCACCAACCTCGCCCGGTATCAAAGAGAGGTTCTCCATACCACCCCAACCTTTGGACACTGTGTATCCGACAAGGTCATCCCACACAACACCTGCACCTACGCGCAAACAGACCGTAGCCTCATCCTCGGCTACCAGTTCATGACCTTTGATGGCGGAATGAAGAACAGTACCTTCGTAACGCGAAGAAGCAAACAACAGGTTACTGCCACCTCCCATATGAAACCATGGCTTGTCAGCCCATTCACTTTTCAACCTCGCCAAAAGCAAGCGGAGTTCCCCAACGGTTTCATACTCTACATAACGGTCTGCACAAACCTCCATACCGAATGTATGCAGTTGGCTCAACGGATAATCTGTGTATGCATGTATCATATTGTACGAACAAGTATAGGTGTTTCATTTAAAATTATCGGCAAAAGTAACTCTTTTTTCGGTTTTAATGGTTAACTTTGCGGCGTTTTTGCAAAATTAAGGACAAACAACATCCAGATATGATTGAAAAAATAGCCAATCTACTCGCCGAAGTAGAGAATATGCAAGCCGACAGTGCTGAAGCTTTAGAGGCACTACGCATCAAATACCTGAGCAAGAAAGGTGCTATCAACGAACTGATGGCAGACTTCCGCAACGTACCTGCCGAACAGAAAAAAGAGGTAGGAATGAAGTTGAACGAACTGAAGAACAAAGCTCAGGAACGCATCAACGAACTGAAAGAGAACTTTGCCAACCAAGATAACGGAACAAATGAGTTGGACTTGACACGCACAGCCTACCCTATCGGTTTAGGTACGCGCCATCCGCTTTCCATTGTCAAGAATGAAATCATAGACATCTTTGCCCGTTTAGGATTCAGCATTGCAGAAGGCCCCGAGGTTGAAGACGATTTGCATGTATTCACCAAACTCAACTTTGCGGCAGACCATCCTGCACGCGATATGCAAGACACATTCTTTATCGAGCAAAACAATGAAGATGTAACAAAAAACATTATCCTGCGCACCCATACAAGTAGCGTACAAGTACGTGGCATGGAGAATATCCCCGAACCACCCATCCGCATACTTTGTCCGGGTCGCGTATATAGAAACGAAGCCATCAGCTATCGCGCACACTGTTTTTTCCACCAGATAGAAGGACTTTACATCGACAAGAACGTATCGTTCACCGACTTGAAACAAGTGCTTCTGCTCTTTGCAAAGGAAATGTTCGGCAACGATACAAAAATTCGCTTACGTCCCTCATATTTCCCCTTTACAGAACCCTCAGCCGAAATGGACATCAGCTGTAATATCTGCGGTGGCAAAGGATGTGCCTTCTGCAAACATACCGGTTGGGTAGAGATTCTCGGTTGCGGTATGGTAGATCCCAACGTATTGGAAGCAAGCGGTATCGATAGTAAAGTTTATAGCGGATATGCATTCGGCCTTGGTGTAGAGCGTATAACCAACTTGAAGTATCAGGTCAAGGATTTGCGTATGTTCTCAGAAAACGACATCCGCTTCCTGAAAGAATTTGAATCAGCAAACTGATATTCTTATTAACTTTGCAACTTATATTAGGCACGAATTTCACGGATGAACTGTGATTTTCGTGCCTAACTACAAAATATGAAAGAGAAGCTGTTCACTCCCGGATACGGATGTATGTTAGTAGCCAATTTCATGTTATTTTTTGGCTTTTGGCTACTTATCCCTGTATTGCCATTTTACTTGACCGAGACTTTCGGATGTACGCCTTCCTCCATAGGATTTATTCTCTGTTGTTACACAGTAGCAGCCCTCTGCATGCGTCCTTTTTCAGGCTATTTGCTCGACACCTTTGCCCGCAAGCCTCTCTACCTGATAGCATATCTTGTCTTTACAGCCATGTTCCTCGGTTACATATTAGCCGGAACCTTAACCCTATTTATTGCTCTACGCTTTGTACACGGATTAGCATTTGGTACTGTCACCGTAGGAGGAAACACAATCGTTATTGACATTATGCCCTCTGCACGCAGAGGTGAAGGATTGGGTTACTTTGGCCTCACAAACAACTTGGCAATGTCCATCGGCCCTATGGTTGGATTATTTATGCATAACAACCATTGCCCATTCAACATAATCTTTGCATGTGCTCTAAGTGCCTCAATCATTGGCCTGCTATCTGCATCATCCGTGAAAACCTCATACAAATCAACAATCAAACGCCCTCCCCTATCCCTTGACCGTTTCCTATTGATAAAAGGAATACCTGCCGGTATCGCACTTTTACTTCTTTCCGTTCCCTATGGCATGACCACCAATTATGTGGCCATGTACGCCCAACAAATAGGTATAAAGGCCGAAACCGGCTTTTTCTTTACATGGATGGCCATTGGTATGGCGGTGTCACGCATTTTCTCCGGGAAATGGGTCGACAAAGGATATGTCACACAAGTTATCTCCATTGGATTTTATCTGATAACCAGCTGTTTTTTCTTGTTAGCCTTCTGCTCAAACCTCATTATATGGAACCATATGGTTTGTACCTGGCTGTTCTTTATCATTGCATTAGGACTTGGAATAGGATTCGGTATAATGTTTCCTGCTTACAATACCTTATTTGTCAACTTAGCTCCTAACAACCAACGGGGTACTGCAACTTCCACCTATCTGACATCATGGGATGTAGGCATTGGCATAGGCATGTTGACAGGAGGATATATAGCCCAAATCAGCACCTTCAATAAAGCCTATCTTTTTGGTGCCTGTCTGACTGTGATTTCTATGTTATATTTCAATTTAAAAGTAGCCCCTCACTATCATAAAAACAAACTCAGATAGACGCTTATGAACAAGCAAGAATTATACAAGCAAGTAACCGCTTACTTCCAAGAAACCATGCCCGTAGCTGAAACAGAGTTAAATTACGAGACTCCTTTCCAACTATTGGTAGCCGTTATCCTTTCAGCCCAATGCACTGACAAACGGGTAAACCTCGTTACCCCACAACTTTTTCATGACTACCCTACCCCTGAAGCTTTAGCGGCCAGTACTCCTGAAGTGATTTTCAGCTATATACGTAGCGTCTCCTACCCTAACAACAAGGCAAAGCATTTGGTAGGAATGGCACAAATGCTCATGAAAGACTTTAATGGTGAAGTTCCTGACAATCTGAACGATTTAATAAAGTTACCCGGCGTAGGACGTAAGACGGCTAACGTCATGCAAGCAGTCATTTGGGGACGCGATGCCATGCCAGTTGATACACACGTATTCCGCGTAAGCCATCGCATAGGTCTTGTCAGCGACAAACATACAACTCCCTTATCAGTAGAAAAAGAACTGACCAGACACTTTCCTAAAGGTATCATTGCGACAGCCCACCATTGGCTCATCCTTCATGGGCGATACACTTGCACCGCACTACATCCCAAATGTGAAGATTGCGGTATCCGTTTGCTATGCAAACATTACAAAAAGGCAACCCCAATCCAAAGAATAAAACAAAAAGCGTCCAAATAACAAGAAAGCGTTGACTTTTTGAAAGTTTTTTCTTTCCGCCTTAAAAAAGAAAAGACTACCTTTGCAGAGGTAAAAAGAATTTTTTGTATAAAACACCATAATTAATCAAATTATTTAAACGATTATGCAGACAATTGACAATTTCAACTTTGCCGGAAAGAAGGCTATCGTCCGTGTTGACTTCAACGTACCTCTGGACGAAAATGGTAAAATCACTGACGACACCCGTATTCGCGGTGCTCTGCCCACATTGAAGAAGATCTTGGCAGACGGTGGTAGTGTTATCATCATGTCACACATGGGTAAGCCCAAAGGCAAAGTGAATGCCAAATACTCTTTGAGCCAGATTGTTGACGCTGTATCAGAGAAATTAGGTGTAGCCGTTAAGTTTGCACCCGATTGCGCTAAGGCTGCTGATGCTGCTGCAGCGTTGCAACCCGGTGAAGCATTGTTGCTTGAGAACCTCCGCTTCTATGGTGAGGAAGAAGGAAAGCCTGTAGGTATTGACAAGGAAGACCCCGCATACGAAGAGGCAAAGAAGGCTATGAAAGCAAGCCAAAAGGAATTTGCAAAGACTCTTGCAAGCTATGCCGACTGCTACGTGAACGATGCTTTCGGTACTGCCCACCGCAAACATGCTTCTACAGCTGTCATTGCCGACTATTTCGATGCAGACCACAAAATGCTCGGCTATTTGATGGAGAAGGAAGTAACAGCCGTTGACAACATCCTGAGCAACATCAAACGTCCTTTCACCGCTATCATGGGTGGTTCAAAAGTTTCTACCAAGATTGGCATCATCGAAAACTTGATGGACAAGGTAGATAATCTCATCCTTTGCGGTGGTATGACCTACACTTTCGCAAAAGCTATGGGTGGTGAAGTAGGCCAGTCTATTTGCGAAAACGACAAACTTGACCTCGCACTCAGCATCATGGAACAGGCCAAAGCCAAAGGTGTAAACCTGGTATTGGCTACAGACTGTGTTGCCGGTGATGACTTCAAGAACGATTGCAATACTCTGATTTGCCCTTCAGGCCAAATCCCTGCAGGTTACGAAGGTTTGGATGCAGGCCCCGAAAGCCGTAAAGCATTTGCAGCTGCTATCGAACCCGCCAAGACAATCTTGTGGAATGGTCCTGCAGGTGTATTCGAAATGGATAACTTCACAGCAGGTAGCCGCGCTATTGCCGAAGCTATCGCTAAGGCTACTGCCAACGGAGCATTCTCACTCATTGGTGGTGGAGACTCTGTAGCTTGCATCAACAAGTTCGGTATGGCCGACCAGGTTTCTTACATCTCAACTGGTGGTGGTGCTTTGCTTGAAGCTATCGAAGGTAAAGTTCTTCCGGGAATTGCAGCTATCAAGGGATAATATTTCAAAACAAGTTCATACTATTGGAGGCATGTCTCACAGAGGCATGCCTCTTTTTTTTTGCCAAAAGTAGGAAAAGTCAAGAAAATGAACTACCTTTGCACAGAATTATGTAAAAACGCAAAACACAATAATTTCACATAATAACCAATAATGAAAAAGACATTCGCAATGACGTGTTTGTTTGCGCTCATCGGCATGCTGCCCCTTTTGGCGCAAATACAGGAACCCATAAAGTTCCGGACTGAGTTAAAAAAGATTTCCGACACGGAAGCAGAACTGGTATTCAATGCCACTATCGATGCAGGCTGGCATCTTTACTCTACAGATTTGCCTGAAGATGGTCCCGTATCAGCCACCATCAACTTCGACAAAATGGAAGGTGCCGAACTGGTAGGCAAACTTACTCCACAAGGAAAAGTGGTAGAACACTTCGACAACATGTTCGAAATGACACTCCGCTATTTCGAGGGCAAAGGAAGTTTTGTACAAAAAGTAAAGTTCACAGGTGGAGCATACACATTGAAAGGATACTTGCAATACGGTGCCTGCAACGATGAGAACTGCTTGCCTCCCACCGATGTAGAGTTCAACTATACAGGCGAAGTGAAAGGTGGAGCACCTGCAAGCACCACAAAAGCAGGAACTGCCACACAAGCTCAGACAGAGCCATTGCCTGTAGCTGAAACTTCAACAACAAGCGCACCGGCAACAAATGAGACAACAACCAACACTCTTTGGACTCCCGTCATTGACGAAATGAATGCATTCGGACAAGCCGAAGAAAACAGTACGGCTAACCAATCGCTTTGGGTAATATTCATCACAGGACTGTTAGGAGGTTTGGTAGCGCTCTTCACTCCTTGTGTATGGCCTATCATACCTATGACTGTAAGTTTCTTCTTGAAACGTTCGAAAGACGACAAGAAGAAAGGTATTCGTGACGCATGGCTCTATGGTGCATCCATCGTAGTAATCTACGTTATCCTCGGTTTGGCCGTGACACTTATCTTCGGTGCCAGCGCACTGAACGCACTTTCAACCAATGCCATCTTCAACATACTCTTCTTCTTGATGCTGGTAGTGTTTGCCGCTTCGTTCTTCGGTGCGTTTGAAATCACATTGCCTTCATCATGGAGCAATGCAGTAGATAGCAAGGCCGAACAGACCACCGGTTTCCTCAGCATCTTCCTGATGGCATTCACCCTTACATTGGTTTCATTCTCTTGTACAGGTCCTATCATCGGATTCCTTTTGGTAGAAATATCCACCTCGGGCAACATAATTGGCCCTGCCATAGGTATGTTAGGTTTTGCCATCGCTTTGGCTCTTCCCTTCACCCTCTTTGCCATGTTCCCTTCATGGTTGAAGTCTATGCCTAAAAGCGGAAATTGGATGAATGTCATCAAAGTAACTCTCGGTTTCTTGGAATTGGCCTTCGCCTTGAAATTCCTCTCGGTAGCAGACCTTGCATACGGTTGGCACATCCTTGACCGCGAGACATTCCTTTCGCTCTGGATTATGATTTTCGCTTTGCTCGGTTTCTACCTGTTGGGCAAAATCAAGTTCCCGCACGATGAAGAAGAGGATGACAAAGTCGGTGTAACCCGTTTCTTCCTGGCACTTATCTCATTAGCTTTTGCCGTATATATGGTACCAGGTTTGTGGGGTGCTCCCTTGCGCGCCATCAGTGCTTTTGCACCACCCGCTACGACTCAGGACTTCGTATTGAACAAGAACGAGATGCAGACCCATTTCCTCGACTATGAAGAAGGTATGGCTTATGCCAAGAAAGCAGGAAAGCCCGTATTACTTGACTTCACCGGACACGGTTGCGTAAACTGCCGTAAGATGGAGAATGCCGTATGGATTGACCAGAACGTAAAGCAGATTATCGACAACGATTACGTACTGATTTCACTTTATGTGGACGAGAAGGCCGCATTGCCTGAACACATTACTGTAACAGAAAACGGCAAAGAACGTACCTTACGTACTATTGGCGACAAATGGAGCTACTTGCAACGTGTGAAGTTTGGAGCCAATGCCCAACCTTTCTATGTATTGGTAGATAATGAAGGTATGCCTTTAAACTCTCCCTATTCTTATGATGAAGATGTAAACAAGTACATCGACTTCTTGAAGACTGGATTGAAGAATTATAAGAAGTAAGCTTTTTTCAGGCACGGATTACACAGAATATACGGAACAAAATAATGCAAAAAGAATGAACTTAAAAAGAACCGTGTAATCCGTGTAATCCGTGCCAAAATTTATCGTGACATGCTAACAAAAGACGAACGCCAAAGCATCATCGCTCTGATAAAGCGCGAAGTGGTACCTGCCATCGGATGCACAGAACCTATTGCCGTAGCCCTCTGTGTAGCAAAAGCTACAGAGCTGTTAGGTCGTACCCCTGAAAAGATTTCTCTGCAACTGAGTGCCAATATTCTGAAAAATGCAATGGGAGTAGGCATACCCGGCACAGGTATGATAGGTCTGCCCATAGCCATAGCTTTGGGTTCGCTCATAGGAAAGTCTGAATACCAGTTGGAGGTCCTTCGTGATTGTACCCCTGAAGCTGTAGAGCGTGGAAAACGTTATATGGACGAAGGACGCATACACATAGCCTTAAAAGAAAATATCAGCGAAAAACTCTATATCGAAGCCCTTTGCGAAGCTGAAGGTCATCAGGCAGAAGCCATCATCGCGACCGGACATACGAATTTTATCTATCTGCGTAGCGAAGACGATATACTGCTTGACAACAGAAGACCATCAACAATCTGTAACGAAGAAACACAGGACACGATTCTGACCCTACGTAAAGTATTTGACTTTGCCACTACTACACCTTTGGAAGAAATAGACTTCATCCTTGAAGCACGCAGACTGAACAAAGCCGCAGCCGAAGAATCATTCAAAATGGATTATGGACATGGATTAGGTCGCGCTATCCGCGAACCTATGGATACTCCCGTAGTAGGAGATAGCATATTTGCCCACATATTAGCCTATACAAGCGGTGCTTGCGATGCCCGTATGGCTGGCGCCATGATACCTGTAATGAGTAATTCAGGCAGTGGTAATCAAGGCATCAGCGCAACCATGCCTGTAGTCATCTATGCCGAAGAAACACACAAAAGCGAAGAGCAATTGGTGCGCGCTCTCATCCTGAGCCATCTTACAGTAATCTATATCAAGCAAAGTTTGGGACGCCTTTCTGCACTTTGTGGTTGCGTAGTGGCAGCAACAGGAAGCAGTTGCGGCATCACTTACCTGATGGGGGGCAGATACGAACAAGTAGCCTATGCCGTAAAAAACATGATAGCAAACATTACCGGTATGATATGCGATGGAGCCAAACCAAGCTGTGCGATGAAAGTGACCAGTGGTGTGGCAACAGCAGTATTTTCAGCCTTATTAGCTATGCAACAAAAATGTGTAACAGCTTTTGAAGGTATCATTGACGAAGACGTGGACCAATGCATCCGCAACCTTACCCGTATCGGTTCACAAGGCATGAATGAAACAGACCGCTTGGTATTAGATATTATGACCCACAAGACTGGACGTTGTTAAGAATGAGTTTTCTTACAACTTTTCATTACATCCTTCTTTCTTTTCAAAAATAAACTGTACCTTTGCACCCGGCTTTCATTTTGAAAGCAAAAACAGGGATATTAAAACAAAATCACAGAATAATGAATAAAATTATCAGCAAAGAACAATTCTCCGAAAAAGTATTCAAACTGGAGATTGAAGCCCCCCTTATTGCCCGTTCACGTAAAGCCGGACACTTTGTCATCGTACGTGTAGATGAGAAAGGCGAACGTATGCCACTAACCATTGCCGGTGCTGACATTGAAAAAGGTACTATTACATTAGTTGTACAAACTGTAGGTTTATCGTCAACCAAATTGTGTAATTTAGGGGTTGGCGATTACGTAATGGACGTAGTAGGACCACTCGGACAAGCCACTCATATACAGAATTACGGTACAGTAGTGTGTGCCGGAGGTGGTGTAGGTGTTGCTCCTATGCTCCCCATTATCCAAGCACTTAAAGCTGCTGGTAATCGCGTCATATCAGTTCTTGCCGGACGTAGCAAGGATTTGATTATCCTTGAAAGCGAAGTGCGCGCATCATCTGATGAAGTCATCATCATGACAGATGACGGCTCTTATGGTACAAAAGGGCTCGTTACTGAAGGTATAGAAAGTGTCATCAAACGTGAAAAGGTTGACAAATGCTTTGCTATCGGACCTGCCATCATGATGAAATTCTGCTGTCTTCTGACTAAGAAATATGAAATTCCTACAGACGTATCTCTTAATACCATTATGGTGGATGGTACAGGTATGTGTGGTGCTTGTCGTATCACAGTTGGTGGAAAGACCAAGTTTGTCTGCGTAGATGGTCCGGAATTTGACGGACATCAAGTAGATTTCGATGAGATGTTCAAACGCATGGGTTCATTCAAGCAAGTGGAAATAGAAGAAATGAGCCACTTGGAAGAACATGTATGTAAGATTGAGCCGCAAATTGAAGCCAAACAAGAGCCTTGTAAACCCTGCAGTGAGAAGAACTGCCAATCACCTATGGAAGTTCTCCTTGACCGTAATGCCTCTTGGCGAGAAGATTTGCGCAAAACCATGAAGCCAAAGGACCGCACTTCTATTGAGCGGTGTCCCATGAATGAATTAGATCCCGTATATCGAGCCACGACACGCACTGAAGAAGTTAACACCGGATACACTCAAGAGCAAGCTATGACAGAAGCCAAACGCTGTTTGGATTGTGCCAACCCGACTTGTATGCAAGGATGTCCTGTAAGCATCAACATCCCTTCATTCATCAAGAACGTAGAACGAGGCGAATTCCTTGAAGCAGCACGTGTATTGAAACACACTTCTGCACTGCCTGCTGTTTGTGGCCGTGTGTGTCCGCAAGAAAAGCAATGCGAAAGTCAATGCATACACCTGAAAATGGGCAAACAGGCTGTAGCTATCGGTAATCTTGAACGTTTCGTCGCTGACTATGAGCGTGAAAGCGGCAACATTGTACTCCCTGAATTAGCAAAGCCCAACGGCATAAAAATTGCGGTAGTAGGTTCAGGTCCTGCCGGATTAAGTTTTGCTGGCGACATGGTGAAATATGGTTACGATGTCACAGTATTCGAAGCACTTCATGAGATTGGCGGCGTATTGAAATACGGTATCCCCGAATTCCGCTTGCCAAACAAGATTGTAGATGTAGAAATCAACAACCTTGAAAAGATGGGTGTGAAATTTGTGAAAGATTGTATCATAGGAAAGACCATCAGCGTGGAAGAATTGCAGCAAGAGGGTTATAAAGGTATTTTCATCGCCAGCGGTGCCGGACTGCCCAACTTCATGAACATACCGGGTGAAAACAGTGTAAACATCATGTCCTCTAACGAGTACCTGACCCGCGTAAACTTGATGGACGCTTCGAATCCAGACACAGATACCCCTATCAATCCTGCGAAGAATGTCATTGTTGTAGGTGGCGGTAATACAGCTATGGACTCATGCCGTACAGCCAAACGCCTTGGAGCAGAGAAGGTTTATATTGTTTATCGTCGTAGCGAAGCAGAAATGCCTGCCCGTTTGGAAGAGGTCAAACATGCCAAAGAAGAAGGTATTGAGTTCCTGACCTTACACAACCCTATCGAATACATTGCCGATGAGAAGGGAGCTGTTAAACAAGTAGTTTTGCAAAAGATGGAACTCGGTGAACCTGATGCAAGCGGTCGTCGTAGCCCTGTAGCTATCCCTGGTGCTACTGTAACCCTTGACATAGATATGGCAGTTGTTGCTGTAGGCGTATCACCAAATCCCATCGTTCCTACTTCAGTAAAAGGTTTGGAATTGGGTCGCAAGAACACTATCGCTGTAAACGAACAAATGCAAAGTAATATCCCAACCATTTATGCCGGTGGAGATATTGTCCGTGGTGGTGCAACAGTAATCCTTGCTATGGGTGACGGACGTCGGGCTGCACAGAATATGCACGAACAATTGAGCAAATAATTATATAACAAGGAAACATGAATATGAAATTTTTTCATTCAATATTAGCTGTACTAGGAATATTATGCTCAATCTCGTTCGTTTCTTGCGGAGATGATGATGATGAGCCTTTTGAAAAGCCAATAGAGAAACCATCGGACAAGAACTCTGATGGCACAGGAAACAGCAATGAGAAAGAAGACAATAACAGCAGCCAGTCACTAAGTTCCTCATTCTTTGTTGGCACATGGTATCCTGCAGGTGTTATGACTGAGTACGAAATTCTGCGCGAACAAGGTTTTGACGCGGAAGAGTTGATTGCCCAAAGCGACAAAATAGTATTCGACAGTAATGGGACAGGAAATTACAGGTGGAATATTACTTTCTCTGGAAACCATACAAGTTCTGGAAACAGCAATTTCACTTGGACCACAAAAAGAAATGAAATCGTGATTCTTTGGGACGGTGATAGAACGTCAAAGAATTATGGTGTCATTGTTTTCAATGCAACCGGACAGGTCGTATTCACATATGACAATGGCAACAGCGTCAACAGATTTGCAGACAACACGACAGGCTGGGAGAAACAGCACTGACCACAGCTGGATTAGCAAAGAAATGCAAAACTAAGAAGAAGAAACATCCCCGCAACCTATCCGTTGAAAGAAACGACAAAAAAGGTTGCGGGGATTTTCTATAGTTCATCAATTCCCTCCCTTATTAAGGATAACCAAAGCGCCTATCACTCCTGGAACCCAACCTAAGCAGGTAAGGATAAATACTATGAGGATAGATCCACAACCTTGGTCATATACTGCAAGAGGAGGAAAGATAATAGATAAAATAACTCTCCAAACTGACATCTCTTTTCTTTCTTTATTAAGGACTTATGGACTGAATAAAAAGAGGGGTTATGCAAGGAAATTGCACTACCCCTTTTCTTATTATTGTATTACTTAAGATTTCAAGCTCTGAATTCTTCCAATTGGGAATTAAGCCAATTTGTTATCAGAACCAAGAACGTTGATAATCTTGTGTTTGTACATCTTCTCCATGTTTGTACGGGCAGGACCGAGGTACTTACGGGGGTCAAACTCTGCAGGTTTTTCAGCCAATACTTGACGAACAGCAGCAGTCATAGCCAAACGAGAGTCTGAGTCAATATTGATTTTACAAACAGCACTCTTGGCAGCCTTACGGAGTTCTTCTTCAGGAATACCAATAGCAGCTTTCAGAGCACCACCAAACTTGTTGATAGTCTCAACTTCTTCTTGAGGAACTGAAGATGAACCGTGGAGCACAATGGGGAATCCAGGCAATTTCTCCATAACAGCATCCAAAACTTCGAATGCCAAAGGAGGAGGAACCATACGGCCTGTAGCAGGATCTATATGACACTGTTCAGGAGTAAACTTATAAGCTCCATGAGAAGTACCGATAGAAATAGCCAAAGAATCACAACCTGTACGAGTAGCGAAATCAATAACTTCTTCGGGGTTGGTGTAGGTGTGGTGGTCAGAAGAAACTTCGTCCTCAACACCTGCCAATACGCCCAACTCACCCTCAACTGTCACATCAAACTGGTGAGCATAATCTACAACCTTCTTTGTCAAAGCTACGTTTTCTTCATAAGGAAGATGAGAACCATCAATCATCACAGAAGAGAAACCTGAATCAATACAGCTCTTACAAGTTTCAAAAGAATCACCGTGGTCAAGGTGAAGTACGATTTCGGGCTTTTCGCAACCGAGTTCTTTTGCATACTCTACGGCACCCTGAGCCATGTAACGAAGCAATGTGGCGTTAGCATAATCACGAGCACCACGAGAAACTTGCAAGATAACGGGAGACTTAGTTTCAACAGCAGCCTTGATAATGGCTTGCATCTGCTCCATGTTGTTGAAGTTGAATGCGGGGATTGCATATCCACCCTTAATGGCACGTGCAAACATTTCTTTAGTGTTCACAAGGCCAAGTTCTTTGTAATTTACCATATTCTATAATTTTAATATAAATGAATATCCTTCTTAAAAACTCTGTGCAAATTTACTCTTTATTAGAATAACGGACGAACACTACAGACTGTTTTTATCCCAAAATAATATCCACATCACAGACTTTTTATGAAAGAAAAAGGGAATGCCTATATTATTGTAATCTCCAAGTTACAATTCAGCAAAGACTAAACTAATATCTAAATTATTTGGTTTTAAAATGCCATTCATAAGCAGCTTTAGGAGTGACATTCTTCTGTACATTTTTTGTTTGCTGATATTTCTTCTTTATCAGAGGAAGTTCTTTACGAATATCCTTGATGCGTGTAGCATCACTTGGATGAGTACTCATAAATTCAGGAACAGAGCCTCCATCTGCTGACATCTTTTGCCAAAAACCTATGGCTACATCAGGATTATATCCGGCTATCGTCATCAGAACGAGTCCCATATAATCAGCCTCGCTTTCATGCTTACGAGAAAAAGGTAGGGTGACTCCATATTGGGAACCCAATCCATAAAGTTGGGCAGCCAACCCTTGAACGAGAGCACTTTTCTCTGAAACGGCAGCACCAAGTATCTGTCCACCATATTGTGTCAACATTTGCTGACTCATACGTTCATTGCTATGCTTGGCTACAGCATGAGCCACCTCATGGCCTACCACTACCGCCAATTCGTCTTCCGATTCAACAAGTTTCAGTAACCCTTCATAAACTACAATCTTGCCACCTGGCATACAGAATGCATTCACCTGATCATCATTGACCAAATTGAATTCCCATGCAAAATTGCTGATTTCAGAGGCTAAACCATTCTGGCGAAGATATTGTTCGGTAGCCAAAGCTATACGTTGCCCAACCCTTGTCACCATTGCCGAACGGCTATAGTCAGATGAACGGGGAGCAGTACTCATGTAATCGCGATACTGGGCAAGACTCGCCGAAAGGACTTCTTGATCGCTAACCAACAAAACCTGTTGACGCCCCGTTATAGGTACAGTTCCACATGCCACCCATAAAAGAAGCCCCCCTAAAAGAATTGACAACCTTATTTTCATTTCCCTATTAAATTAGAAATAAAGTCCGAAACCTACCTTGAAACCTATTTTGCTATAATCCTTATCCTTAAAGCTGAGGTCGTAATATACTGCAGGCTCTACCGTAACCGTACGACTGAGGAAGAAAGCATATCCAGCCTCGAACGACCATAAGCCATCATTGAATTTTTCATTCTTCAAACCTGCCCCCTCTTCGTATTCATAATGTTTGAACTTGATTCCTGTACCTAAATATATACCGTTCTGACTGAAATAATAACGTCCGCTCACACCGAAAGCCGCGCTCCGCTCTCCACGCTTATGATACACACCCTCACCCGTAAGCAACAAAGCCACATCGTCAAAAAGGAATGCACCTGTTGTAACTTGAAGCCCCATACGCAAATCCTCTGCTCCACTGTATGAAAGTCCCATATCGGTTATAGCCGTATTAAAATACCATTTATTCTGTTCAAATTGTGCATGTGCCAATGTTGCAAAAACAAGCAACACAAGGCAAGAGATAATCTTTTTCATATCAATTCCTTATTCTTATTTTTTTATTTATTTACTTTTATCATCTGTTTGTTCCCTTCGCGCCAGCATCTGTTCCTTTTTGCGGAGAACCCACCACAAAAGAGCAATGATTGCGTAAGATGCACCAACGGTAAGCCATTTCTTTGTATCGCTCATCTCTTCGTTACGAGGAATAAAATAAACCGCCATTATCGTGGTATATATAAATAGAGCCAATGGCATAACAACCGATTTTCTATACCGCTTCATACTACTTTTACTACTTACCAATGTATTTAACGTACAAATTCACTAACACATTACAAATGCTGTTTCCTTTTCCAACAAAGGAACCATACCAAACCTACCAAAGTACAAATTCCACCTATGGCATAACCCCATGCATGAGACAATGACAATCCTTCTGGAGCTATACATATATAAGTGGAGCACACACAAGTCATCAACAAAGCTGGCAACAAAGTAATGTACAGATTCTTCCGTTTCAGTGTCAAGTAAACGGTAATAGCCCACAGAGTGAATACCGCCATTGTCTGATTACACCATGCGAAATATCTCCAAATAATTTTGAAGCCATTGGCATCAGTCAAACTATATATCAAAATAGCTATAGTCACAATAAATAAAGGAATACAAATTATCAGACGATTACGAATACTCTTCTGTTCAAGGTGAAGAAAATCCGCCATTATCAGACGAGCAGAACGCAATGCTGTATCGCCACTGGTAATCGGAGCGGCAACAATTCCCAATATGGCAAGAATTCCTCCAAAAGTCCCTAACCAATCATTGGATATACGCGTAGCTACTGCTGCACCCGAAAAAGCCTTCCCAGTCACTTGATCAATGATTCCATTTTCCTGAAAGAACCATGTAGCGGCAGCAGCCCATATAAGTGCAACCACACCCTCGGCAACCATTGCTCCATAAAAAATGGGACGACCGTGTTTTTCATTTCCCATACAACGAGCCATCAAAGGCGATTGAGTGGCATGAAAGCCACTGATAGCACCACAAGCAATGGAGATGAACATCATGGGGAATATAGGATTCGCATCGTATTTAGTTCCAAAACCTTCCCACATTTCAGGCAAATCTGGCAATTTGACATAAAGCATAAACAGAATGCCGAGGGCCATAAACAACAAGGCTATTGCAAAAATTGGATAGAAGCGCCCGATAATCTTATCGACCGGCATCAAAGTAGCCAACACATAATATAGGAATATAACAATTATCCAAAAGAATGCATCAAGGACAGCTGGAGTCATGCCAGCCAACAATTCTGCCGGTCCTGAGACAAAGACAGCACCAACAAGAACCATTAGAATCATCGCGAAGACACAGAAAATATTTTTTGTACGTCCGCCCAAAAAACGGCCAATGATTTCAGGCAAACTTTCACCACCATGACGAATGGATAGCATCCCTGAAAAATAGTCGTGGACAGCACCGGCAAAAATAGTACCTAACACAATCCACAAATAAGAGGCCGTGCCAAACTGGGCTCCCATAATGGCACCAAAAATAGGTCCTAACCCTGCTATGTTCAGGAATTGAATCATGAAAATTTTCCAATTAGGCATACGGATAAAATCCACACCGTCAGCTTGAGTGATAGCCGGTGTCAGACGAGAGGCATCGGGAGAGAACACCCTTTCTACATAACGACCGTAAAGAAAATATCCACCTACCAGAAGCAATAAAGCTAAAGTAAATGTTACCATATCTAACTTGGACTTTTTAATACTGTTAAAAACTGATGCAAAAATAACGAATTAATAGAAAACAAGCAGCATTGATTCCTATTTATTTAGAATAATTAGTCAGAAATATGTAACTTTGTGGCGAAAATGAAAAAAACAAATGAAACAAGCATCAATAAAAAAACAACTACTACATTCTTTTTTCATCATGGCTATTCTATGGGCAAACTGTCTGTTTGTCCAAGCCGTACAACCTTTTGCACCTTTATTTATCCCTAAAAAGCAAGAAGTACGAGCAGTATGGCTCACCACGATAAAAGGACTTGATTGGCCTACAACCCGTGCCACATCAGAAGAAAACATTGTCAAACAGAAAAAAGAACTTACTGACATATTGGACAAGTTGCAAGAAGCCCGCATCAACACCGTTATCCTTCAGACAAGAGTCAGAGGCAATTTGATTTACCCATCACGCATTGAAACCTGGTGCGAGTCTTTCAGCGGTGAGGCAGGCTGTTCACCCGGTTATGACCCATTAGCTTTTGCCATTGAGGAATGTCACAAACGCGGCATGGAAATACATGCATGGATGGTAACAATTCCGTTAGGGAGTGTCGAGGTACATAAAGATATGGGAGCACAATCCATCACTAAACGGATTCCTAAAATATGCACACGTTTTCGAAACAACTGGTATCTGAATCCTGGACATCCTGAAACTAAAAACTACTTGAAAGAGATAGTCAAAGAATTGGTAACAAATTACGACATTGACGGTATACATCTTGACTATATCCGATACCCTGACCGGCCCAAACGTTTTCCTGACGCTTCTAATTATCGAAAATACGGACGAGGCTTCGACAATCTTGCCCAATGGAGACGAAATAACATTACAGAAATAGTAAGAACAATTCATGCAGAAGTAAAGCAGCTGAAACCTTGGGTAAAAGTAAGCAGTGCCCCATTAGGCAAATACCGCGACACCCAGCGATATCCTTCACGCGGATGGAATGCATACCATGCCGTTCACCAAGAAGCACAATTATGGATGCATGAAGGAATACACGACATGATATTCCCCATGCTTTACTACAGGAACAACGATTTCTACCCTTTCGTACTTGATTGGAAGGAACAAAGTAACGGACGCATTGTTGTTCCTGGATTAGGTATCTATTTTTTACATCCGTCTGAGGGAGACTGGACATTGGATGAAGTAGAAAGGCAATTGAATTTCATCCGTTGGAGCAACTGCAATGGAGAAGCTTATTTCCGTTCACGTTTCCTCACGGAAAATACAAGTGGTTTGTATAATTGTGTACAAGAACGGTATTACCGCACTCTTGCCACAATCCCCCCTATGCCATGGATTGACAATGTACCACCTTCCAAACCAACAGCAGTAACTCTTTCTCGAAAAGGTTCGGCATCTCACCTTCATTGGCAACCGTCAACAGATAATACAGATGGTGGAGTACACTATAATGTGTATGCTTCAACAACATATCCTGTTGATACAGAAAACCCGGAAAACCTCGTTGCGATCCGACTTAAGGATTGCAGTTATCTTCACCACCATTTTATAGCCCGAGGCAAAGCCATACACTATGCCGTTACGGCTACCGACCGTTGTGGTAATGAAAGCGATGCTGTACAATTGAGCTATCCTGACAAGCCTGTCAATACAACACCGACTCCAGTACATCAATATTCACCACAACGCCTGACTATTGAAGAAGATATTGTCTGCCTGCCCCAACACATCACCGGTGAAGAAAGAGTCATCGTTACAAATATTGCCGGACGTCCGATTGCAGACTTACCTTTTAATCGGAAACTGAACATTAAAGCTCTGCCTGCTGGTATATACATTGTAAATACAACGACAAATGGAGGCGAAATACGAAAAGTTGGATTTTTTACTAAGAAATGATACGAGACAATGAATGCACTTGCCATTATAGACAAATATTACACAGGAAATGATGAACTGAAACACATTTTGCTGACACATAGTCGTTGCGTAGCCGACAAAGCCATCCAAATAGCTCACAGACACCCCGAATTGGAATTGGACATCCAGTTTCTTGAAGAGGCAGCCTTACTCCACGACATCGGAATATTCTTGACCGATGCTGATGGCATACACTGCAATGGCAAACATCCTTACATTTGTCACGGATACTTAGGAGCCGATTTGTTACGTTCTGAAGGCTATCCACGTCATGCACTTGTCTGTGAACGTCACACTGGAGCCGGACTTTCATTAGAGGAAATCAAACGTCAAGAACTTCCAATACCCCATAGAGATATGCTTCCAGTCAGCATGGAAGAACAAGTCATCTGTTTTGCAGACAAGTTTTTCTCCAAAACCAAGCTGGACAAGGAAAAAAGTATTGAAAAAGCATTAAAAAGCCTTTCCCGTTTCGGCAATGAAGGAGTAGCCCGTTTTGAACATTGGTGCAAGATGTTTCTTTAATTTATGCAGACTGATGGCAAATAATTCATAATTTTAACGGATGATACGGTGCTATATCCCGAATTATATGTACTTTTGCCACTCAAATAGTGTAACAAGCCAATAATGACTCTATATAGCAAGAATATATTTCTGCCCATTCTGTCGCTTTTATTACTTCTGATTTTGTTATCGGGAGAGGAAGTATATGCGCACAAGGATTATGGCAAACTATATGCAACTTTACGTGCCGAACAAGACTCTATCGAAGCGACACGAACAGACTCTATACCTTCTGATTTTCTTACGGAAAAAGATTCTATACAATTTTCTGCCGACTCTATAACCGTAGAATTGGGAGACTCTATAACTGCTGATTCTGTTTCTGCAAAAGAAAAGAAAGATGTACTCGATGCTCCCGTAGCTTATCAAGCCGAAGATTCACTCGTGTGGATTATGGCAACATCCAAGGCATATCTATACAAAAACAGCCAAGTAGATTATCAGAACATAGGCCTGACCGCTGAGCAAATAATGGTTGATATCGACACCAAGACCGTTTATGCCCACGGAGTAACAGATTCAACCGGAGCAGAATTTGGGCGTCCTGTATTCAAAGATGGGGAGACTCCTTACGAAAGTGACACCATGAGCTACAACTTCGGTTCGCGTAAAGGATATATCAGCAATGTGGTCACCCAACAAGGTGAAGGCTACATCACCAGTAATGATGCTAAAAAAGGCTCAGAAAACGAATTCTTCCTTGGCCCCAGCAAATACACCACGTGTGACCAGCACGAGAATCCCCACTTTTATATGGCTTTGACACGTGCTAAGGTTCGCCCAGGAAAGAACATCGTATTCGGTCCTGCCTATCTTGTTGTTGAAGACGTACCTTTGCCTTTAGCCATTCCTTTTGGCTTTTTCCCTTTCAGTAACGAAAAATATGCTTCAGGATTCATTATGCCTACCTACGGCGATGAAACCGAACGTGGTTTTTATCTGCGCGATGGAGGTTATTATTTTGCCATCAGTGATTATATGGATTTGAAACTTACAGGCGAAATATTCACTAAAGGTTCATGGGGACTTAATGCCAGTAGCAGCTATAACAAACGATATAAATTTTCTGGAGCCGTCAACATCAGTACACTTACCACCAAATTGGGCGAAAAGAACATGCCCGACTATTCGGTAAGTAAAGATTTCAAGGTACAATGGACTCACCGGCAAGATGCCAAAGCCAGTCCTAACAGTACTTTTTCTGCCAGTGTGAATTATGCTACCAGCAGTTACGAACGGAGCAACCTCAGCAGCCAATACAATTTGGCACTAAGCAGTCAGAGCACCCGTACTTCCAGTGTCAGCTATTCACGCACTTTCCCAAACATCGGTTTGACCCTCTCGGGAACTTTCAATATTGCCCAAAATGTACGCGACAGTAGCCTGGCCGTGTCTTTTCCCGATTTGAACATCTCGCTAAGCCGACTCTATCCGTTCAAACGCAAAAAAAGATTGGGAAAAGAACAATGGTACGAGAAAATATCGCTCAGCTATAGTGGTTATCTGAAGAATAGCATACAGACCAAGGAAGATGAAATCATGCATTCCAGTCTTATCAAGGATTGGAGCAATGGTATGCAGCACCGCATTCCTATCAGTGCCACCTTCAACCTGTTGAAGTATCTCAACCTGACCGCCTCGTTCAATTACACCGAACGGTGGTACACCTACCGTCAGGAAAAGGATTGGGATGAAACAGCCCAAGCCGTAATGACAGATACCATCTACGGATTCAACCGTGTCTATAATTACGACATGAGCCTCTCTATGAACACCAAATTATATGGTTTCTATAAACCTTCCCCCGCTATATTTGGAGACAAGATTGAAGCCGTACGCCATGTCTTTACCCCCTCGGTAAGTTTCTCTATGGCGCCCGATTTTGGTGCTTATAAATACGGTTATTACGACTCCTTCAGCTATTACGATGCTGATGGAGAATTGGTAACCCAAGAATATTCACCATACCAAGGTGCCATATTTGGAGTTCCAGGAAAGGGAAAGACCGGTAGCGTAAGTTTTTCGATGTCGAACAATGTAGAGATGAAGGTCAAATCGGACAAAGATACTACCGGTGTACGCAAACTCAGCATTATTGATGATTTTGGTGGAAGCATCTCCTATAACCTTGCAGCTAAAAAACAGCCATGGAGTAACCTCAGTTTGCGTCTCCGCCTCAAATTAGGCAAGAACAAGACATTCAACCTCAATGCTGTTTTTGCAACTTATGCCTATCAGTTCAATGAAAACGGACAGGTCATCGTTGGTGACCGGACCGAATGGTCTTACGGACGTTTCGGACGTTTCCAGGGTATGAGCAATGGATTCTCTTATACATTCAACAACGAAACTTTCAAGAAGTGGTTTGGTCCTAAGGAGAAAACAGACAAAGAAAATGAGGAAGCAAATCCTGACGCCTCTTCTACTCCTCCTGTCAATAGGCCTACGACCTCCTCCAATGGAGAGAAGAAAGAAGAAAAAGCGACACTTGACTCTGATGGATACATGGTGTTCAAACTCCCATGGTCGCTCAATGTTTCTTGGAACTATACTATCGCCGAAGACCGTTCGGCAGACATCAATATCCGGACCATGCGCTACCCGTTCAAGTTCAGCCACCGCATGAATGTTTCAGGAAGCATCAAGCCTTCCAACAAATGGAACATATCGTTCAGTTCAGGTTATGACTTTGACTTCAAGAAGATTGCAGCCACGACCTGCAATATCAGCCGCGACCTGCATTGTTTCTCCATGTCATGCGGAATTATCTTGGCGCCATACACCTCATACAATTTCAGTATCAGCGCCAACAGTTCCATGCTGGCCGATGCGCTCAAGTATGACAAACGGAGCAGCTACAGCAGCAATATTGATTGGTATTAATACTGCCTTAATATTAACGAAAACGTAAACCTAAATAATAATACATGCTTATGATGAAAAAACAATTTCTTTTAGGCGGACTCATGCTGATGGCATCAGTCGTGAGCGCACAGACGTTCAAGGAGTGGCAAGACCCCAAGGTGAACGCCGTGAACCGTGCTCCCATGCACGCCAACTACTTTGCGTACGAATCGGCCGAAGCGGCACAGAAGTGCAAGACCCAGTCGGCCAACTACATGCCCCTGACAGGTATGTGGAAGTTCTATTGGGTGGAAAATGCAGACCAGCGCCCTACCGACTTCTGGAAAGCCGGTTACGACGACAGCCAATGGGATGAACTGCCCGTACCCGGCCAGTGGGAACTCTATGGCTACGGACGTCCCATCTATGTGAACAACCAGTACCCTTGGCGCAACTTCTTCCAGACAAATCCGCCCCAGGTGCCTACTGAGCGTAACAACGTTGGTTCATACCGTCGTACCATCACCGTACCGGCCAACTGGAAAGGAAAACAGATTATGGTACACTTCGGTTCGGCCACATCCAACATCTACCTGTGGGTGAACGGCAAGTTCGTGGGCTATAGTGAAGATGCCAAGCTGGAGGCCGAGTTTGACTTGACCAAATACCTGAAGCCGGGTAAGGAAAACCTGATTGCTTTCCAAATCTTCCGCTGGTGCGATGGTTCCTACTTGGAGGATCAGGACTTCTTCCGCCTCTCAGGTATCGCCCGCGAGTGCTACCTCTATGCACGCAACAAGAAGCAGATCAAGGACATCCGTGTGACTCCCGACTTGGATGCACAGTACACCGACGGCTCACTGGCCATCGACCTCGATCTGCAAGGCAATGGCACTGTTGAATTGGCGCTGACCGATGCAAAGGGCCAACAAGTTGCCACCACTACCGTAAAGGGAAGCGGCAAGCAAAAGGCCGAGATGAAGGTGGCCGCACCCAACAAATGGACGGCCGAGACTCCGTACCTCTACACCCTCACCGCAACCCTGATGGACGGTAAGAAGGTGAGCGAGGTAATCCCCGTGAAAGTGGGCTTCCGTAAGGTGGAAATCAAGAATGCACAGGTGTTGGTGAATGGCCAGCCGGTGCTCTTCAAAGGTGTGAACCGCCACGAATTGAATACCGTAAACGGCTACACTGTGAGCAACGAGGACATGTTGAACGACATCCGCATCATGAAGAGTTTGAACATGAATGCCGTGCGCACCTGTCACTACCCCAACGATCACCGTTGGTATGAACTGTGCGACCAGTATGGTCTCTACATGGTGGCCGAGGCCAACATCGAGAGCCATGGTATGGGATATGGCGAGAAGACATTGGCCAAGAACGACTCTTACGCTTTGGCACACATGGAGCGCAACCAACGCAACGTGCAACGCAACTTCAACCACCCGAGTATCATCTTCTGGTCATTGGGTAACGAGGCCGGTTATGGTCCTAACTTCGAAGCTGCTTACGATTGGATCAAGGCCGAAGACCCCTCACGCCCCGTACAGTACGAGCAGGCACACCAAAATGGAAAGACAGACATCTTCTGCCCCATGTACTATGGCTACGAAGGATGCGATTGGTACTCTCAAAACGACAATCCGCGTCCGCTCATCCAGTGCGAATATGCCCACACCATGGGTAACTCCGGCGGTGGTTTCAAGGAATATTGGGACATGATCCGCAAGTATCCCAAGTACCAGGGTGGTTTCATTTGGGACTGGGCCGACCAAGGTATCTTGAAGCGCAACAATGAGAAGGCACGCACTATGCCAGCTCCCGAAATCTACGGATATGGTGGCGACTTCCACCCTGCTGATGCTTCTGACCAGAACTTCTGCAACAATGGTGTAGTGGCCCCCGACCGTGACCTCCACCCCCATGCCTACGAAATTGCCCACCAGTATCAGAACATTTGGGTAACTCCGGCCGACTTGCAAAAGGGCGAAGTGAACATCTACAACGAAAACTTCTTCAAGGACATGAAGAACTACGTCCTCACTTGGGAACTCCTTGTGAATGGTGTGGCTGAACAGTCCGGTATCGTGACCAACCTGAATGCCAAACCTCAGGAGACCGTGAAGGTGACTCTCCCCTACTCGCTCGATGGCATCTGCGAAGGCAAGGAGGTACACTTGAACGTCTATTTCTCTCTGAAGAACCGTGAAGGCATCCTGCCCGCCGGACAAAAGGTAGCCGGCAACCAGTTGGCCATCCGCGAAAAGGGCGATAAGGCTCTGACCGTCGGCAACTGTCAGTATGCCCGCGACATCAAGGTTGAGGACGGCAATATGCTGAACATCATCGGCGAGACCTTCACCATCTCTTTCGACAAGGAGAGCGGATACCTGAACAGTTGGGTAGCCAATGGCGACTTCGTGATGCAACCCGGTGCTGCACTGACTCCCAACTTCTGGCGTGCTCCGACTGACAACGACTATGGTGCCGGCATCCAGAACCGCCTGAAGGCATGGAAGAACCCGGACTTGAAACTGACCGCCATGAGCCACGAGGTGAAGGACGGACAGGCAGTCATCACCGCCAACTACGACATGACTGAAGTACAAGCCAAACTGACCCTGACCTACACCGTAAGCAACACTGGTGCTGTCCTGGTAAATCAGAAGATGACCGCTACGAAGGATGCCAAGGTGGCCCCACTCTTCCGCTATGGTATGCAGATTACCCTGCCCAAGCGCTACAACGATGTGAAGTACTACGGCCGTGGTCCGGTAGAAAACTACAACGACCGCAAGAGTGCCGCATTCGTAGGTCTCTACGAACAGAGCGTTGACGAGCAGTTCCACGACTACCAGCGCCCGCAGGAGACAGGCAACAAGACCGACTTGCGCTTCTACGAGCTGAAGGACAACCGTCACAACACCCTGCACATCACATCCGACAAGCTCTTCTCTGCATCAGCCCTGCACTACAAGATGAGCGACTTGGACGATGGTGAGCACAAGAAACAGAACCACCCCGAATATTTGCAGAAGGGCGACACCTACGTAAACATCGACCTCGGTCAGATGGGTATGGGTTGCGTGAACAGCTGGGGTGCATGGCCACGCAAGGAGTACCAACTCCCCTACGGCGACTATGACTTCACCTTCCTGCTGAAACCGATGAAGTAAAGCACACGGTTTCCAGTCATAGGAACAATCATTCTTAGGCACGGATTACACGGATTACACGGATTTATTCTTTTTCTGAATGGCCGTTAGTTCATGTAGTCCGTGCTTAATGTTATATCCCCCCACCACACACCTTCTATTTGACATTTTGTCAAACTGCATATTCGCCTCGCGAGAATCGCGTATTTCCGTCCGAAAAAAGAGTTGGGCGGAAATACGCGATTTTTATTGGCTCAAAATCCATCTATTCCGTTGATTTACTATACAATACAGAGAATTTCACCCGGAAGCATTGCCTTCTAAAAAAAATACCGACGTGAATTTCTCATCTGCAGATGACGCAAAGATTGCTGATAATGCGAACAAATCATAGCTTGTCAGGCACACTTATCAAAATGCGCCTTACTTTTTCCAAAATGCGGCTCGCTTATGTTGAAAAGCAAGTCACATTTGCACCAACTGTAAGTTGCATTTGAAAAAAAGCAAGGCGCATTTTTTCTTTTCTATAGAACGTTGTTGCAACATTGCAAGAAATATAGCCATCTTCACCTCCTATTTATTCCATTTTCAGTCTCATTTATAACTATTTCAATGAAAACAAAAAGGCTTAAAACCGCCCTTTTCTGCATATTCTTGCGTAAAAAGACGAAACTTCTGCATATTTATTCAAGAATTTGCCTTATAACAAAGAGCCGCGGAGTGACAAAATGCTACATAAATGAGGAGAGTGTAAAATAAACTGTGTCAAGCTACAATAATAGTAGTAAGATATGGTTTATTTTACACTCTCCTCTCGGGTATACACTACTAATCTCCTGTATATTCTTGCTCTACGATAACCTCATCAACTTTTAAATGTGACGAAGTCACAAAACCTAAATAAGGAGAATGTATTGGTCTTTTCCAGCGCATAATTTCTATATTATCATAAGATATAATAATTTTCCCACCCCTACGCTCTATCACAACTTCTATTTCCCTATTTTTCTTTTTCGGCAGTTTAATTCTTATTTCTTCACCTTCTTCAATATTAAACTTCCCTTTATTATACGTACAGGCTATAAACTTATTCTCCTTGAATATAAATGCTAATCGATTGAAACGTTCATCCATATCGAAAAGAATTGCAGACGTTTCTTCCTCGTCAAACTTAGGAATTATTAATTTTACGGAAACTTTAAAGTCATATTCAGGAAGTATTGGCAAATCAGTGCAAGAATTAACGTAAAAGCCCTCCTCGTGCACCTCCATATCAAGCATCCCCATCTTTATCAAGGCACTAACATCTTTGTCTGCATATTCGCTCCAGTCCAAAGTACCTGTCCCATCAAAAGTATCCGTAATTTTAATTTGCGAAAAAACTGAAACTGGCATAAAAATACTGAATGCCAAAAACAAAAATGTTTTCATAATTTAATTCTTTCCTATTCGTTGTTGTAATTCGTTAATTAATGGCTCGTAACGTTTCAATACTCTTTCCCAAGGTTTATATCCATACTCCCCTGGGGCATCCAACGGAGCTTTTTCTGTGGATATACGAACTTGATAAGCCAGTCCTTCATTTGTAATCTCTTTGATTTGAACCATCGTTCTAATCTTTACTTCCGATTTGGGAAATTTATCAACCTCCCAAGCAGTATTCATAAAACCTGAGGCCTTGTCTGACGTTTTCATTTCGTCAAAATAGTTAAGCATAACTTGAGTCAACAGTTTCCAAGCCATAGACTCATCTACACCCTCCCGAACATTTATCGTAAAATACTTGTTTGCCAATTCCGATTCAACTGAAGCTTCAATTGATTCATCCTCCAGAAGATCTATCGGAATGGATTTTCGTTTATCATATTTATATATTCTCAATGTTTTTTCCACGTAGCCCGGAGCTTCAACCTTCACATTAAAAAATTCATCTTTCCTTGTAAAATTCAAAAAATAGACCCCATCACCAACGTAGTTTCCATCAACATGAATTTTAGCAAATTCTGGCTTTGTTACAACCTTAATCTTTCTCGCTTCGACCTCGTTAGGCATTAAAAAACACAAACACAAAACCGTGAATAACGGTACTAGATATTTCTTCATTTCTTAAAATTTTGTTATTAGCCCTTACTCACTTTTGGCTTTTCAGGTCACTCCATCGTCCTTAGAAATTAAAAAATACGCACAAAAAAAAGCGCGGACAAAACCCGATTATTGTTCTTGAGGTCTTCGACTACCTGACAACCAATATATACGAGTAAAGCCCACGCCATACAGCGTGAGCGTCTCCGGCCTTACTCTTGGTTGTCATGAAAGTGTCGAAGTTTCAAGAACAAGAATCAAAGCTAAAACGCTTTTTCAATATATTTTAAAATGTGCGCATTGAATTACGCGCTTACTTCATCGGCAAAATCTGTTTTAATTGTTAATAACTCACTTCACTATGTTCTTCCTTACGGAATCGAGGGCAAATGTAGTGAGAAACTTCCACATACGGAAAAGAAAAGGAAAATATTTGCCCCCAAAAAGGGAAAAGAGTTGTTGCCGAAGAAGAATTTTCCATGCAACAACTCTTTTTTTTGATTGTGTGACATGCGCCTGACAGAAGGACTTTCCTTTAAAAACATATAAAAAACAGGAGAAGGCTTGGAGGGATGAAAAATTATTGTTTAATTTGCTTGATATTAGAACAACGAAGAGAAAATAGAAACTGATATGAAAAAAATCCTACTGATGCTGCTTATGCTTCCCTTGATAAGCATGGCACAAGTGAAAGACGCCAAGTACCTGGCAAAGAATGCTGTTCCTGTGGAAAACGGACGTGTAATCTTTACGCATGAATTTGAAGTGCCCATGAATGTCGGTGACATCTACGTAGCCGTACAGGAGTGGATGAACGAGCAGTTCGCTCCCGTCGAGGAGATGCCGAACCACAAGATGATTTCTACAAACAAAGAGGCTTATGAAATGACCGCCGGAGGCGAAGAGTGGCTGGTATTTACCAACAAATTCCTGTCGCTCGACCGTACACGCCTGTATTACAAGTTGAAGCTGACCTGCTATGACAAGAAGTTCGTGGCCAACATCTATGACATCCGTTATTGGTATGAAGAAGAGCGCGAAGGTGGCGTGAAATACAGTGCCGAAGAATGGATAACCGACGAATGGGCTGTCAACAAGAAAGGAACCAAGCTGGCCAAGAAGAGCGGCAAGTTCAGACGCAAGACCATTGACCGCGTGGAGGAAATCTTTACCAATCTGGAGACATTCATCAACCGAAAAGCTATTAAAAACATTATGAAATAAAACAAAGTGGCAAACATTTTGCCACTTTTTTCACTTTTTGATAGGAATATAAGAATTATCATGTAACTTTGCAGCCGTCTATGACAAAAACAAAAGAAAATATAAAGAGACTCATTAGCGATGGCAATCTGCAAGATGCCATCAGCCAACTGGACGGGTTGATTGGAGAAAGCTGCAAGGACGACGAACTCTACTATTTGCGCGGCAATGCCTACCGCAAATTGTGCAATTGGCAACTGGCACTGAACAACTATTTGGAGGCCATCAGCCTGAATCCAGAAAGTCCTGCCGCAGAAGCACACCGCATGCTGATGGAGATTTTAGAGTTCTATAATAAGGATATGTATAATCAGTAATGTGCTAATGTGCTGATTTGCCCAACAAACAAGAATTCATAACTAACAATTCATAATTATATTAGAAACATGGCAAAAATTAAAGGTGCTACAGTAGTCGATACCGAACGGTGCAAGGGATGCAACCTCTGTGTGGTGGCATGCCCGTTGGACGTACTGGAACTGACTTCCAAGGAAGTGAACAAGAAGGGTTACCACTTTGCCCGCGAAGTGAAAGATGACACTTGCATAGGCTGTGCTGCCTGCGCAACCGTATGCCCCGACGGATGTATCTCGGTGTATAAGGTGAAGGAGTGAACAGCTACTAGTTACCAGCTACCAGTTACTAGTGGATAGTCCGAACTTAAAAACTCAAGAATTTAGGAACTAAAAAAAACTGAAATAATGGCAACAGAAAAAGAAGTTGTATTGATGAAGGGTAACGAAGCTATCGCCCATGCCGCCATCCGTTGCGGTGCCGATGGTTACTTCGGTTATCCCATCACTCCCCAATCGGAAGTATTGGAAACATTGGCCGAACAGAAGCCTTGGGAAACCACCGGCATGGTGGTGCTTCAGGCAGAAAGCGAAGTGGCCTCTATCAACATGGTATATGGCGGAGCAGGCGCGGGGAAAAAAGTACTCACCTCATCATCAAGCCCCGGCGTGAGCCTCATGCAGGAAGGCGTATCCTACATTGCCGGTGCCGAACTGCCCTGTCTCATTGTAAACGTGATGCGTGGAGGCCCTGGACTCGGAACCATCCAACCCAGTCAGGCCGACTACTTCCAAACAGTAAAGGGCGGTGGACATGGCGATTACCGACTCATTGTACTGGCTCCGGCTTCAGTGCAAGAGATGGCAGACTTTGTTGACCTCTCATTCGAACTGGCATTCAAATACCGTAACCCGGCCATGATTCTGTCCGATGGTGTCATCGGCCAGATGATGGAGAAAGTGGTACTCCCTCCCTTCAAACCTCGTCGCACAGAGGAGGAAATTGTCAAAGAATGCCCTTGGGCTACCACCGGACGCATTAAAGGACGCCAGCCGAACATTATCACCTCATTGGAACTTGACCCTGCAGAGATGGAGAAACGAAACATCCAATTGCAGGCCAAATACCGTCTCATTGAAGAAAACGAGGTGCGCTACGAGGAAATCAACTGCGAAGATGCAGAATACCTCATCGTCGCCTTCGGTTCGTGTGCCCGTATTGCCCAAAAAGCAATGGACGATGCACGCGAACAAGGTATCAAGGTGGGACTGCTTCGCCCCATCACCCTGTGGCCCTTCCCCAGCAAGCAAATAGCCGAACGCGCCAAGCAGATGAAGGGTATATTGTCGGTGGAAATCAATGCCGGACAGATGGTGGAAGACATCAAGCTGGCAGTGAACTGCAGCGTACCCGTAGAACACTTCGGACGCTTGGGCGGTATCGTGCCAGACCCCGACGAGGTAATCAATGCACTGAAAGAGAAATTAATGTAATTCTGAATTTTGAATTATAAATTCTGAATTGATTATTCGGACAACAGAACTTAGAACTCATAATATTAATAACTAAGAACATGAATACTTATCGGATAAGAACCATACTGAACATAGTGTTCATCATCGGAGCCATAGCTTCGGTTATCTGCTACTATGGTGTGGAGGACCGTCATGTTTTCCTTTATGTATGCTCGGCTTCCATTTTTGTGAAACTGGTAGAGTTTCTACTCCGATTCCTATTTTAATTAACAAGTTGGCAAACCAACTTATATAAAAGATTATTATGAAAGAAGATATTATCAAACCGGAAAATCTGGTTTACAAGAAACCGACTCTGATGAACGACGTGCCTATGCACTACTGCCCGGGATGCAGCCATGGTGTGGTACATAAACTCATCGCTGAAGTCATCGAAGAGATGCAGATGGAAGAAAAAGCCATTGGTGTATCGCCCGTAGGATGTGCCGTATTTGCCTACAAGTACATCGACATCGACTGGCAGGAGGCTGCCCACGGACGTGCCCCTGGCCTGGCAACAGCCATCAAACGTCTGTGGCCCGACCGCCTGGTATTCACTTACCAAGGAGATGGTGACTTGGCCTGTATCGGTACGGCCGAAACAATCCATGCACTGAACCGTGGTGAAAATATCACCATCATCTTCATCAACAATGCCATCTATGGTATGACTGGCGGACAAATGGCCCCAACAACCCTTGTGGGAATGAAAACCGCTACATGTCCCTATGGTCGCGATGTGGCCTTGCATGGCTATCCTTTGAAGATGACAGAAATTGCTGCACAGTTGGAAGGTACAGCTTACGTTACACGCCAATCGGTACACACTGTTGCCGCCATCCGTAAAGCAAAAAAGGCTATCCGCAAAGCATTCGAGAATTCTATGGCTGGCAAAGGATCCAACTTGGTAGAGATAGTTTCTACCTGTAACTCAGGCTGGAAAATGTCACCCGAAAAGTCCAATAAGTGGATGGAAGAGAATATGTTCAAGTTTTATGAATTAGGAGATTTGAAAGACAAGTAGTAATGTGCCAATGTGCTAATGTGCCAATGTGCTAATCACCATTCGGCATCAAACATCAACAAAGTATGCAAACGGGGAATATTTTATTGGACAAGAGTTTTCAATTCGCTCTTGACATAATAAAGTTCACTTCTATTTTAGAGGAGAAAAAGAAGTTTGTTATAGCCAATCAGTTGATGAGATGTGGAACATCCATTGGAGCAAATGTACACGAAGCGCAAAATCCCGAAAGCCGTGCAGATTTTATCCACAAACTTAAAATAGCAGCAAAAGAAGCCGATGAAACCGAATACTGGTTACTTCTGTGCAAATTTGCAGAAAGCTATCCTTTTCAAGAAAAGATTTTGGAAAATTTGCAAGACATCAAGAGAATAATAAATAAAATAATAAACACAGCCAAAAGCAATGCCTGATTAAGACATAAGAGTTTTTGATTCGCCCAATTGGCGAAGCCAAATATTCATTAGCACATTAGCAAATTGGCATATTAGCATATTTTTAAAGATTATGAAAGAAGAAATCATTATAGCCGGATTCGGCGGACAAGGTGTACTTTCTATGGGTAAGATTTTAGCTTACTCAGGATTGATGGAAGACAAGGAAGTGAGTTGGATGCCTGCTTACGGCCCCGAACAGCGCGGCGGTACAGCCAACGTGACCGTTATCGTGAGCGACGACCGTATCTCATCGCCTATCCTCAGCCAATATGATGTGGCCATCATTCTGAATCAGCCATCATTGGAAAAGTTTGAAAACAAAGTGAAACCGGGCGGCATCTTGATGTACGATGGTTATGGCATCGCTGAACCTCCCACCCGCAAGGACATCCAAGTGTATCGCATCGATGCTATGGACGCAGCAGCAGAAATAGGAAATGCCAAAGCTTTCAACATGATAGTCCTCGGGGGATTGCTGAAATTGAAACCAATGGTTACCATCGACAGTGTGGTGAAAGCCCTACGCAAGACCCTTCCCGAACGTCATCACCACCTCATCCCCATGAACGAGGAGGCAATCCGTAAAGGCATGGAGATTGTAAAAATGTGCTGATGTACCAACCAATTTAACAATGTGCCAATATGCTAATGACAACGCGTCATTAGCATATTGGCACATTAGCATATTACAACATTTTGACTATAAACCTGAAGAGATGAACTGTAAGAACTTCTTCATAACAGGATAACAGATCGTCTGCAAGTGTTCGATATTGTTTTTATTGGTAAGGCCGCTGCTTGTCTGTAGATATGAAAAAGTCTCTTCCCATTCAGACAGCATACGGCCTTGTGCATATATCAGTGCTTCAACCTAATTCTGAATGCGACGGCAGGGTCGGTGACGTCGGTCATGTTTGCCTCAATCCGCACACCTTTATCTGTCTGCTTGAATGTGACAGGACTGCCATCAGTCAGCAGGCTGATATCCTTGATGTCTTGCCCATTGGCAGCCTGAATGGTGAAGGGTGCCCCATCCCATCTTATGACGAAAGCGTAGAGTGTCTTGTCCCAACTCATTTTATAGATGTGTGGGAACCAGTGTTTCCCAAAATTGCTGGCTATGATATAGGCTTGTCCGTCATCGTCCCATAGCGGGCAAACATCATCCCATCCGCGCCCGCGCAGTTCCCTGCCGTTGGCATCTTTCATGGCTTGTACCTCCCATTTGCCACGGATGTCCGTAGTTGTGGCGACAAACCAGCCTCCGCGCGGAGTTGCAAAATGACAATAGAACGTACCTTGGTGGTAACGCAATGAGCCGGCCCATACACCGTTATAGTACCCCTTCATCTTCGTCCAGTCCAATTCGGGGTTCAAAAACGATATGTCATCCACCACATGATTGATGATTTCCCAATGAACCAAATCTTTTGAATGGATAACGACCATGCCCGGCGAGAAGAAGAAAGTAGAGGCTATTCCGTAATAATCCTCACCCACCCGGATAACATCCGGGTCGCTGTAATCGGATGGCAACACAGGATTGCGGAACATACCATTCCCTAAATCTCCAAACACAGACGTCTGCTGGGCAAATACGGCAAACGAATGAACGGCAGCAAAAACTAACGCTACAATGAAACTCCTTAGATACATGATTCAATGGCTCTGATAAAAGGTTTAAGTTTTGTCTTTAATACCAGTATAACTCCACTTCAACAGAAATGACAACCGACGCGGCAAAAGTACAACAAATTCGTCATAAAACTATCGTTTGGATTTTTTTTACTTAATTAAAAACAAATATTTATAATATTATCCGCAATTATGCACTTCTGTGTAACAAATAGTTACCATATTTTCTTACTCCCCATGCCGTTGTATAGTAGGTGATTGCCTGTATCCACAAGGCTATGAATTCTGTCTGCACATCAGCGAGCGAAGCCCCCATCGTGTTGATGCGTACAAATCCGTTGATTCCGAATGTGGAGGGATACAGGTAGGAGAACAATTTCCACCCCATCGGGATATCACTCCCCGGCCACGAAATTCCCGAAAGGAAAAGGAGAGGGACGGACGTGCAGACAAAGACCAACATGGATGCTTCGCGATTGGGGATGAAGACCTCCATCGTCAGGGCCAGGAAGAGACAAGCCAGCAGATAAGGCACCATGAAGAGGGCTAGAGTGGAAGCATGCGCCAGTTGGGGCAGGTGGAACAGGTGGGGCACGACAATCAGCATATAGGCACTCGTCGGGAGATAAAGCAGCAGACAAGCCAATCCCTTTCCCCACATCCTGACTGTAGATTCCCGGTAGGGGAACAAGCCCCGATCGCGGTCGGTGCCGGCCAACAATCCTGTGCCCAGCAACAAGGTCTGTTGGATGATGAGTACCAGTACGGCCGGAATAAGGAAACTGGCGAAGCCTGTCTGCGGATTGAAGGCCGCGATACTTTCGTATTTCACCGGAAGGCTTGTCACCTCCTCCTGCCGGACGGTCAGGCCGGGCATCATCTGCAAGCGGATATTCCCATTCATCTTTAACGACACGTCTGTACATGTGACGGCCAGAGCTTTATAGTAGAGCAACCCACTCATGTCGCAGAAAAGGCTTACGTGTGCCTGTTCTCCACGTTGCAACCGCTTGTTGAAGTCACCGGGCAGGTATATGATGCCATAGGCTTCTTGTGCCCTGAGCATTTTTTTGGCTTCGTCCATACTCCCCGTTTCGAGTATAATGTCCACGTCGGGGCTTGCATCCACCTGACGAAGAAATTCCCTCCCCATGGACGAGTCTGAGAGGTTAACGGCCACAGCAGGCACCTGGCGCACCACTTCGTCGGTGTAAATGAACGTGTATAGAATAGGATATCCGAGCGGGACCAGCAGCATGAATATCAGTGTCCCTTCGTCGTGCAGGATACGCCGGAGCTCATACTGGCAATAGTTGAACAGAGTCTTCATACGTCATTCCATATATACATAGGTCAGCAGCTTCCGCTTCAGTCTCTTGAGGAAGAGAAGTGGCAGAAGCAGGAAAATGGTGAGAGCTAAAAAGGAAGGAAGTACATCACTGAAGGGAGCGCCATTCAGGGCACTTCCGGCATAAATGAGGAAATAGTGTCTGAGCGGAAACAGATGGTTCAGAGCCTGTAGGGCCGGATTCATGGCCATGGCGGGAAAGCTGAACCCCGAGATGGAGAACGACAGTACTCCCCATAAGGAGGCTGCACTCATGGCCATCCTCATCCAGGGAAACAGACAGAAAAGGAATACGCCGAAGGCCTGTGTGGCCGATACCGCTAGAATGGAAGCCGACATCATGGGGAGCAGTCCTCCGTTCAACGGGAAATGGAGATACCCGTAGAGTACACTGACATACAGCATGGCCATGAGGCTGAACAGCAAGGTCTGGGGGAGCAGTTTTCCCGCCAGGGCAGGTATGATTCTTCCCCCGTTCTGTTGCAGCCATTGGCCGGCGGTGCGGTATTTCATCTCAGTACCTATGGAATATACCGTCACCAGCATGACCGTCAGCAGCAGCACTCCGGGTAGCAGGGTGTTGTTCAGATAGACGGAGTAGTTCAGCCAAGGATTGTCCAACGGGTGTGTGTCGATGGCAATGGGTTGTAACACCGGCTTCACCTGCCACTCTTCGGTTCCGCGGGCAGAGAGTTGTGCCTCGGCCACACTTGCATCGGTCAGTTCGGCCATGGTACGCATATCCTTATACAGCAGCGAACCTGCAATCAGGTAAGCATAGTTAAGGTAGAACGATACGGTCGGCTGGCGTCCGTCCAGTGCGTCTGCCTCCATTCCCTCCGGCAGGTAGTAGAATCCGTATATCCGTCCCTGCCGCATCGTTTCGAAAGCTTTGTGCGCGGTCGGGTAATGTCCCACGATGTCGGTGTACTGGTAGGCATCCAACGCCCGTGTGATGTTGCGCGACATGGACGAACCGTCCCTGTCCACCATGCCGGCGGGCAGCTTGACGGGTAATCCGTCAGACATCAGCGAGGTGAACAGCAGGTAACAGGCAATGGCCGGACAGAGGATACAGACAAGGTATATAGGGTCGTGTATCATCCTCTGACATTCCCTTCGAGCCGTGTGTACGATGAGGCGCATCATGATTCTTCCCTCCTTGTCTTTTTGTTATTTTTCCGTAGAGATGATGACAAGACTCATGCCCGGACACAGCCCCTTGACCGGTATGGTAGGGACAGCCTTCACCTCGAAGGTCTTCAGGTCAAAATCCCCCGTCACCTTGGTGGCTTTCCATGCGGCATACGTCCCCCGGTCTTTCAGGTGTGTCACGCGCAGGGGAATGTTCATCTCTAGGGCGGGCGAATATGCCTGGAAAGAGCGGCCTACGGGATAGTCTTTCAGATGATCTTCGCGCATATTGAAACTGACCCACAGGTCGTCCGTCAGCATTATGCTCATGATGGGCGCACCGCTACCCACCAGTTCGCCCCGTAGCGGATATATTTCAGACACTTCACCATCCATGGGGGCCGTCAGTATCATCTCGTCCACATATGACAACACTTCCTCCACCCCTCCCTGCGCCTGTCTTACCTGAGCGGCGGTGATCTCCTTGTCTTCGACCTGTGCCCCTTTCCGGGCCATTTCATACTGCCAGCGCGCGGCCTTCTCGGTGGCCAGCATGGCATCGAGATTTGCTTTGGCTTCATCCCTTTTCTGGGCACTCATGACCCCCTCCTGGTACAGGCGTTCTATACGGCTGAAAGTCTTCTCAGCAATCACCTGTCCTGCCAAAGCCTTCTGCCACATCTCATAGGCCGATTGCAACACTTCGATGCGTGCAGGGCTATGGCTCTTTTCATTCAAGGCTTCTGCGGCCGATTGTATGGCTTCCGCCTGGGAATATTTGGCCATGATGTCCGGTGCCGTCAGCCTTACCAGCGTGTCACCGGCTTTCACACGGTCTCCCTCGCTCACATAGTAGGCGAGAATACGTCCGGGGACTTTGCTTGACACACGGTATTCGTCGGTTTCGGCTTCTCCTTCGATGTATTCTTCCTGATAACCGAGGAAAAGCAGTCCTATGAGGCTCACGCCAAGCAGACATGATACCAGCAGCCCCAATACATACATGCAGCTCCTGTGTTGTTCTTTCTTTTTGTCCATATCCTGTATTTTTATTCAAGTTCATTGTATCCGTTTTTATTCCAAAGTACCCAATGCACGCCGAAGTTCCGACTCGGCCAGCTTGACACTTATCTGTGCGTCAATCAGAGAGACTTGTGCCGCCAGCCAGGCGGTTTGGGCCTCCATGACTTGGGTGTAGGTGGTCACCCCTTCGGCGAATCCCAGTTGGGCATACCGCAGGTTCTCTCCGGCTTTGGGCAGGTTGCTTTCAGCCAGTGCCACCCTTTTGTAAGCCTCATCCAGCTGGTAGGTGCACTGGTGCACTTGCAACTCTGTCATTTCCCGTGCTTCCTGCAGGCGCAGGTTAGCGGTATTCACCTCTGTCCGGCTCTTTTTCACCTTGTACGTCCCTTCCCCCCACTGGAAGAGCGGGATGCTTACCTGTACCCCTACGTTCCAGCTTCCGCGCAACTTGTGTTCAAACCCGTTGAAGCATGAAGGGTTGCTTGCCAGATAGTTTCCCGTCAGTGCAATGGTGGGCAGGTAAGCAGCCCGGGTGATGTTCACCTGTTGGCGGGTTATCTCAAGCAGGGTGGCTAGACTCTTCAGTTCGGGCCGATTTGTTGTCTGTATGTCCGCCTGCCCTATGGCATCCGAGGGGTCAAGTGCGATGCCGTCCGTCATTTCATCGGCCACCCGGAGGGTGGTGTCGGAGGGGAGCCCACAAAGTTGGCACAGCAGCATACGGCTCATGTTCAATCCGTTGCTTGCTTGGGTCAGTGCCATTTTTGCCTCATTGACTTTCACCCTTACGGCCAGCTCGTCAGCGCGTGTCGCTATGCCGGCATCGGCCATTTTCCGTACATCGTTTTCCAGATTCTGCACCAGCTCCACAAAATCTCCGGCCAGTTCTTCCCGCTTTGAGAGCGACACCACCAGCCAGTAGGTGGCATCGACTTCCTGTATGACATCCTGGCGACGGGCCTCCCATTGGGTGTAGGCCAGTTGCTCGGCATAGCGGGTAATCTTGTAGTAGGCGCGTATCTTCCCACCCATATAGACGGGTTGTGTCAGTGAGACGCCGCCGGCCCAGATGTTGCGGGTGTCGGTTTTCAGCGCCTCGGTCAACGAAAGTCCCAAAGCATCCAATGGAGAGGCTATGCCGACAGACACCAGCGGCTGTATCAATTTGTCCAACAGGGTGTTTTGTCCTGTCAGCTCACCCAATCTCTCATAGAGTGTTCCGGCCAAACGGCTCCCGATGCTCTTCAATTCCTCCTTCTGCCGGTCACTCAATAGCGACACCTCCTTCTGGTTGTACATGTAGGTACCCATGGCAGACAGTTTGGGCAGGAAATTCGTCTTTGCCGCTTTCCGTTCATAGTGTGCTGCGTCCATCTGTTCCTCGGCCATCAGCAGTTGTTTGTTGTAGTGTACGGCCAGTGTGCACAGGCTGTCCCGAGTCAGTGCTGGTTGTCCTTGGGCAAGGTTGTATCCCATCAGAGCGACCCCAGCCAGTATCATTGCTCTTGTTGTCATTCAAGCAGGGTTTTGAGGATTCTTTTTATGCAATAACAACAGGAATTTTCAGAAAGTTTTTTGTAATGTTCAGATTAATGATTAAACAAGGTGTAAATAATGCCACATATTTCAATAAAAAAACATTATCTTTGCACCCAAGATGAAGACAATTCTATTGGCCGTAGGGCGGACGGTACAACCTTATTATATAGCCGCCATCAATGAGTATGTGGAGCGCACGAAGCACTACATTCCTTTCGACGTAGAAATAATCCCCGAACTGAAGAACACCAAGAACCTCACCGAGGAGCAACAGAAGGAGCGCGAGGCCGACCTCATCCTGAAGGCCCTGCAGCCGGGTGACACCGTGGTGTTGCTGGACGAGCACGGACGGGAGTTCCGCTCGGTGGAGTTCGCCTCGTGGATGGAGCGCAAGCTGAGCACCACGGGCAAGCGCCTGGTGTTCATCATCGGTGGCCCCTACGGATTCTCGCCCCGCATCTATCAGGCGGCACAGGAGAAACTCTCGCTCTCGAAGATGACCTTCTCGCACCAGATGATACGCATCGTCTTCGTGGAGCAGATCTATCGCGCCATGACGATATTACGGGGGGAACCGTATCATCATGAGTGAGGGACTAGGGACTAGTGACTAGTGGCCATGCGGCACTAATTTTTCAGACGCAGATGACGCAGATGACGCGGATTTAAGTTGGCCATGCGGCACTCAGAACTCAAGGCTCAGAACCCAGAACTCACTCATCATGACAAAAAGTAGCCGAAAACCTGCTTCGACTTACAATTTTAAAGATATAGCAGAAAAAATATCGTGAATTTGTTGGCTGTTTGCAAGAAAACACTTACCTTTGCGGTCGTTAAATGAAACAACAAAGAGAAAATATGATTCTGAGTACAAACATAGCACGAATTAGCAGCCTACTACTAGTCAACGTCGTGGTGGAAACATCAAGAGCGTGAGAAAGGCGTGTATATATATGGAATGTACGAAGATATAAAAGATAAAGAGTAAATCGGATGGCCTTTCTCACAGATGTGAGGGAGGCTTTTTGAGTTAAAAAGGAATGATATGAAACATCCATTGCGTAGCGCATTCAGCACACAGGGACGCCGTATGGCAGGGGCACGTGCCCTCTGGGTGGCCAACGGCATGAAACGCGAGATGATAGGAAAACCCATCATTGCCATCGCCAATTCGTTCACCCAGTTTGTACCCGGACATACCCACTTGCACGAGATAGGCCAGCTGGTGAAGGCCGAGATTGAACGGCTCGGATGCTTTGCCGCCGAGTTCAACACCATTGCCGTGGACGACGGCATCGCCATGGGACACGACGGTATGCTCTACTCCCTGCCCAGCCGCGACATTATTGCCGACTCGGTGGAGTATATGTGCAACGCCCATAAGGCCGATGCACTGGTGTGCATCTCGAACTGCGACAAGATTACCCCGGGTATGCTGATGGCTGCCATGAGGCTGAACATCCCCACGGTGTTTGTGAGCGGCGGACCGATGGAGGCCGGCGAATGGAAGGGACAGCACCTCGACCTGATTGATGCCATGATCAAGAGTGCCGACACGAGCGTGAGCGACGACGAGGTGGCCGAAATTGAGAACCACGCCTGCCCCGGATGCGGATGCTGCTCGGGTATGTTTACGGCCAATTCGATGAACTGCCTGAACGAGGCTCTGGGCCTTGCCCTGCCTGGCAACGGTACTATCCTGGCTACGCACGAGAACCGTACCCGTCTCTTCAAGGATGCAGCAGCACTCATCGTGAAGAATGCCTACAGATACTACGAGGAGGGCGACGAGAGTGTGCTCCCCCTGAGCATCGCCAAGCGCGAGGCGTTCCTCAATGCCATGACACTGGACATTGCCATGGGAGGCTCCACCAACACGGTGCTCCACCTGCTGGCCATTGCCAATGAGGCGGGTGTCGACTTCACGATGGACGACATCGACATGCTTTCTCGCCGTGTGCCCTGCCTCTGCAAGGTGGCACCCAACACACAGAAGTACCATATCGAGGATGTGAATCGCGCCGGTGGTATCCTCAATATCCTGGCCGAACTCTCCAAGGGCGGACTGCTCGACACCGACGTGTGCCGCGTGGATGGTATGACGCTGGGTGAGGCGATAGCGAAGTTTGACATAAATAAAGGAGAATTGGATGACGAGGCGAAACGTATTTATACCAGTGCACCCGCCCGCAAGTTCAATATCAAACTAGGTTCGCAAGCTACTTACTACAAGGAGTTGGATACCGACCGTGCCGAGGGATGTATCCGCGACCTGGCCCATGCCTACTCGAAGGATGGTGGATTGGCCGTGTTGAAGGGTAACATTGCACAGGACGGATGTGTGGTGAAGACCGCCGGTGTGGACGAAAGCATCTGGAAGTTTACAGGCCCCGCCAAAGTGTTCGACTCGCAAGAGGCTGCTTGCGACGGTATCTTGGGAGGCAAGGTGGTGAGTGGCGACGTGGTGGTGATTACCCACGAAGGTCCCAAGGGCGGACCGGGTATGCAGGAGATGCTTTACCCCACAAGCTACATCAAATCGAAACACCTGGGCAAGGAGTGTGCTCTGATAACCGACGGACGCTTCTCGGGGGGAACCTCGGGATTGAGCATCGGACATATCAGTCCGGAAGCCGCCGCCGGTGGAAACATCGGAAAGATAGTGGATGGAGACATCATAGAGATAGATATCCCGAATCGCACCATCAACGTGAAACTGAGCGACGAGGAGTTGGCCGCGCGCCCCATGGCACCCGTGACCCGCAACCGTGTGGTGAGCAAGAGCCTCCGCGCCTATGCCAGCATGGTGAGCTCGGCCGACAAGGGTGGAGTGAGAATAGTAGAATAATAAGGAGATAAAGGAGATACAGGAGTTAAAGGAGTTATCGGCCCTTTGGACCTAGGAGAAGTTCCCTTGAGCGAAGCAAAAAAACAATAGTTTTGCTATACATTTGGCTAGCAGGCAAGCCTGCGATAACTCCTTTAACTTCTAACGAGCAAAGCGAGTGATAACTTCTCTAACTCCTAAAAAAAACATATATGAAACAACAAATAACAGGAGCAGAAGCGCTGATGCGCTCGTTGGAGCACCAGGGGGTGAAGACCCTCTTCGGCTATCCCGGCGGTAGCATCATGCCCACGTTTGATGCCCTCTATGGTCATCGCGACACGTTGAACCACATACTGGTACGCCACGAACAGGGCGCCACCCATGCCGCACAGGGATTTGCCCGCGTGTCGGGCGAAGTGGGGGTGTGCCTGGTGACCAGCGGACCTGGTGCAACAAACACACTGACGGGCATTGCCGATGCCATGATTGACAGTACACCCATCGTGGTGATTGCCGGACAGGTGCCTACAGGCATGCTGGGTACCGATGCCTTTCAAGAGGTGGACCTCGTGAGCATCACGCAGCCTATCACCAAGTGGAGCTATCAGATACGCTCAGCCAAGGACATTGCTTGGGCTGTGGCCCGTGCCTTCTTCTTGGCCAAGAACGGACGACCGGGCCCCGTAGTGCTCGACTTCACCAAGAATGCACAGGTGGAGATGGTGGATTACGAACCGGCTACGGTCGATTTCATCCGTAGCTACGACCCCAACCCCCTGCCGAAGGAGGGCTGTCTCGAGGAGGCCGCCGCACTCATCAACGAGGCCAAGCGTCCGCTGGTGCTCGTGGGACAGGGTGTGGAGCTGGGCGGTGCTCAAGCCGAACTGCGCGCCTTGGTGGAGAAGGCCGACCTGCCATGTGGATGTACGCTATTGGGCCTTTCGGCTCTTTCATCAGACCATCCGCTGAACAAGGGTATGCTGGGTATGCACGGTAATCTGGCCCCTAACGTGAAGACCAACGAGTGCGACGTGCTCATCGCCGTGGGTATGCGCTTTGACGACCGCGTGACGGGCAACTTGGCCACCTATGCCAAGCAGGCGAAGGTGATACACATGGACATTGACCCCTCAGAGTTCAACAAGAATGTGAAGGTGGATGTGGAGGTGTTGGGCAATTGCAAACTGACGCTGAAGGCCCTGACCGACCTGGTGGCCGAAGCCAAGCACACCGAATGGATTGAAAGTTTTGCCGAACAGACGGAGATAGAGAACAAGCGCGTCATAGAACCCGAGATACACCCCACGGAAGGACCGCTGAACATGGGTGAGGTGGTGCGTGCCGTCAGCGAAGAAGCACATCACGAAGCCATCCTGGTGACCGATGTGGGACAGAACCAGATGATGGCTGCCCGCTACTTCAAATATACCAAGGAACGGAGCATCGTCACCTCGGGCGGACTCGGTACGATGGGATTCGGCATGCCTGCCGCCATCGGGGCCACTTTCGGACGCCCCGACCGCAAGGTGTGTGTCTTCATGGGCGACGGTGGTTTCCAGATGAACATCCAGGAACTGGGTACCATCATGGAGCAACAGGCACCGGTGAAGATGATACTGATGAACAACAACTACTTGGGCAACGTGCGCCAATGGCAGGCCATGTTCTTCGGACGCCGCTATGCCTTTACACCGATGATGAACCCCGACTATATGCAGATAGCTGCCGCCTACAACATCCCTGCCCGCCGTGTGACGGAGCGCGAGGAGCTGCGTGAGGCTATCCGCGAAATGCTCGACACCGACGGACCTTTCCTCCTTGAAGCCTGCGTCATCGAAGAGGGCAACGTGATGCCTATGACTCCTCCTGGAGGAACGGTTGACAAGATGTTATTGGAGTGTTGAGTGCTAAAATAAAAAGAGAATATATGGATAAAACATTATATACACTGATAGTCCACTCGGAGAATATCGCAGGACTTTTGAACCAAGTGACAGCCGTATTCACCCGTCGGCAAATCAATATTGAGAGCCTGAACGTATCGGCATCATCCATTAAAGGTATCCATAAATATACTATCACTGCATGGTGTACGGAGGATGAGATAAAGAAGGTGGTGAAGCAGATTGAGCGCAAGATTGATGTCCTTCAGGCCAACTATTTCACCGATGATGAAATCTATCAGCACGAGATTGCCCTCTATAAGTTGGCTACACCAGGTTTTCAGGCTAATCCCATAGCATCGAAAATCATCCGTCGCCATGCGGCACGTGTGGTGGAAGTGAACCCGACCTTCTGCATAGTGGAGAAGAACGGCATGAGTGAGGAGATTACCTCTCTCTACGAAGAACTCCAGCAGTTCGGTATCGTGTTGCAATTCGTGCGCTCGGGACGTGTGGCCATCTCTACCAGCTGCTTCGAGCGATTGAATGAATATCTGAGTTTCCGCGAAGAAAAATATAATAAGGAAAAGGAATATGCCCGACAATAAAATAGGTACATACAATTTCGTGGCCGAGCCTTTCCACGTGGACTTTACGGGACGGCTGACCATGGGTGTGCTGGGAAACCACTTGCTGAACTGTGCTGGGTTCCATGCTGCCGACCGTGGATTCGGCATTGCCGAATTGAACGAGAACCACTATACATGGGTGCTCTCGCGTCTGGCCATCGAACTGGAGGATATGCCCCGCCAGTACGAGCCGTTCAACATAGAGACGTGGGTGGAGAATGTCTATCGCCTCTTCACCGACCGTAACTTTGCCATCCTCAACAAGGAGGGCAAGCCTATCGGTTATGCCCGTTCGGTATGGGCCATGATAAGCATGGAGACACGAAAACCTGCTGATTTGTTGACTCTGCATGGAGGAAGCATCACTGACTATGTGTGTGACAAAGAGTGCCCCATCGAAAAGCCCGGCCGCATCAAAGTGACTACCGACATGCCTGTGGAGGTGTATCAGACGCGTTATAGCGACATC
>JAFQBB010000050.1 GCA_017416805.1 Bacteroidaceae bacterium | reverse complement strand
TCCTAAGCGTAGCGTCACTTCTACCTCCTACACTCCTGAAAAACACTAGTAGCTAGTAGCTAGTAACTAGTAGCTCATCACCTTGAACTTGGAACCTTAAACTAGTAGCTAGTAGCTAGTAGCTAGTAACTAGTACCTCATCACCCTATCAACCGGATGAAATCAGGATTGACTTCGACGCTGACAGCCAGAAGACCAGAAAGTTCGACCAGCAAACGTTTGGTCTTGGAACCACGGGTAGTGAGCAGGGTTCCTTCGTACCCATCAAGAGGACCGCCAACAATACGGATGGGGCGGTTGAGCATCTCGGGGGTAATTTCTGAAGGCAGATAGAATCGTGGGGTATCGGTGGATTCTACAGCATGAATGAAACGGTCCATATCAGCATAAGGAACGGTCATCGGTTCGCGCCACGTATGGCGCAACCACCAGTATTGCAACGTGGGAAGGGTGTCAACAATGGGGTCGAGATTCTCGCGCCGATCATAGACAAAGAGCAGATTGGAAATGTAGGGAACTTCCCTACGAACGCTCTTCCCACCCTCCTTGAACAACCGCCAAACCTTGGGAGTGAAGACCTGAAAACCCTGTTCCTCAAGCAACTGATAAGCCATCTGCTTGCTGTTGGGCCGTTTGAGGTCGCGCATGACGAACCATTGTAAATCTGTCATTGGAGTGGAAAGTGATGAGTATTTTTAGGAGGGTGATTCTTTTTAAGGAGGGTATTTTTTTCAGGAGTGTAGGAGTGTAGAAGTGACGCTACGCTTGTTTAGGAGTGTAGGAGTGTAGAAGTGACGCTACGCTTAGGAGTGTAGACGATAGTGCTGCTTGCATGGGGGCTTCTTTAGAAGGGAGAAGCTATTTTTAGGAGTGTAGGAGGCAGGAGTGACGCTACGCTTAGGAGTGTAGAAAACTGGAGTGCAGGAGTACAGAAGTGCAGGAGTGCAGACGATAGTTTTGCCAACTCACTAACTCACCAACTCACTAACTCACTTTAAATACTAACTCACTAAATAATCAGCCTGTCTCGGAAGCAAGTTTTAGGATAGGGACATTCTTATCAATCCTGCTTAAACGCTTATAGATTTGCGATTCAAGCAGTTACAAGAGTCGTTGCTTAAAGTTCGGAGGTTTACGCTCCTAAGACCTGTTCGTGTAGCGACCATAAAGCACATACAGAAAGGTTAGTTGTTTCAACCCAGAAAGGGTTTTGACAGCGCAAAGATAAGTATTTTCACGGATTTTACCGTTTTTTTTTTTTTATTAACACATCATGCAAATAAAAAAATATTCTGCAAAAGACTTTTATTATAAAAAACGCAGAGACGCAAAGACGCAGAGAATCCTTCCACTCGACAGAGGGTATCAATACTAAGTGAAGAGGGAAGAGTCCAATAGTAAGTGAAGAACGAAGAGTGAAGAGTGAAGAATCCAATACTAAGTGAAGAACAAAGAGTGAAGAACGAAGAGTCCAATAGCTTATACATTATGATTCTTCACTCTTCGTTCTTCACTCTTCACTTTTTTCTCCTTTCATTGCAGGTTTTTGTTAATCTCATCAATATAGTCGAGCAATTCTTTCCGGCCTAGGTTCTTTTCTGATGATGTTGTGAATATAGGAGGGAGCTCTTCCCACTGTTCGGACAAGACTTTTTTGTAAGTGTCGATGTTCATTTTCAACTTGCCACCACTCAATTTGTCCGTTTTGGTAAAGACAATGGCGAAGGGGACACCATTCTCGCCCAACCACTCCATAAATTCAAGGTCTATCTTTTGAGGCTCATGACGACAGTCAAGCAATACAAAAAGACAGGTCATCTGTTCGCGCTCCAAGATATAGGTCTCTATGATTTGGGTGATTTTCTCCTGCTGTTTCTTGCCACGCTGTGCATAGCCATAGCCAGGGAGGTCAACCAAATACCATTGTTCGTTGAAGAGGAAATGATTGATCAGCAGGGTCTTTCCGGGTGTGGCACTGGTCATCGCCAGTTTCTTGTTTCGGGCAAGCATATTAATAAGGCTACTCTTGCCCACATTGGAACGCCCGATAAAAGCATACTCGGGTTTCCCATCCTGGGGACATTTACTCAATTGCGTGTTACTAATTACAAATTTTGCGCTTGTTATTTCCATATTTCTGTTATTTAAGTTTCGTATGTACAACTTTCAGGAGTACAGGAGTGTAGGAGTGACGCTACGCTTAGGAGTGTAGAAAACTGGAGTTCAGGAGTACAGGAGTGCAGGAGTGCAGACGATAGTTTTGCTAAATCACAAAATCACAAACTTACTAACTCACCAACTCACTAACTCACTTTAAATACTAACTCACTAAATCACCAACTTCCCCAAAGGGGGAGAGAGCAAAGGCGAAGTATTTTTCAGTTCCCTCTCCTTCGGGGAGGGTCAGGGAGGGGCCTCACTCCTGCGAGAACCTGACCGTCTGCATCCCCACCAGGCTGTCATATCTGCCCCCAAATGGGCGATGATAGACCAAAACAAGGTATTCATTCTCTGTCTCGTAGAAGTTTCCCGCAATGGGAGCGGTCTGGCCTTCGGAAGTCCCATCAGGGACAAAGAGATAGAGCCAGTTATAGCTCCCCATCTTCAGCAACTGCACTCCTTCATACACACCATCCTGTCCGTTATAGGTAAGGGCATATTCCGGAGTAAACTGGTTATACGTAAATTCTCCACTGAGGTATATCTGACCACCCGCCAACGGCTTGTCGGTCTGCAAAGTGAAATGCACAAACAGGTAGTCTGCCTCCGTGGCATTGTCCTGAGCCATATCATAACGGATGAAATAACGTCCGTCCTGATCCTCGTCATAGCTGTAATTGACACGAGGCTGGTCAGGATAAAGGGTTGCATGGTAATAGGGATTGAAGAACTGCACCTGTTCCACATCCTGATAGCCATAGTGCATATTGACAATCTCAAAACGGCGGTACTCATTGCCCGCAGGGAAAATCAACTTACGGTTATGGACAAACTGCATCTGTCCGGGGCGCAGATAGGTGGGCTGCACGTCTGTGACACAATTGTCGGTACGCAAGTTCTGATACACCCGTACTTTGAATTCCGTTTGGGGGGAAGTCACATTCATCCCGGCATAATTGACCGTAAAGCTGACTTGCTGGTGACTGTCATTCGTATCAATGTCGGTATTGCTGGTGACCTCGGCCGAAACTCCTACCTTGGGCTGTATCACCGAAAAACAGGCTTGTGCCACAGGAGTGTCGTCGCTGTCCTCACCATAGATACCCACCATATAATTACCCGGCAGCAACAACTGTACTTCATCGTTAGGCAACGTAAAACGATAATGGGTATATAGCATGGTGGTGTTCAGAGAGTTCTGATAATCCTCGATAACATTATCATTGAACCCCTGCAGATAATCCGTGTCAAACAGTCCGCTGGGAGTCCAATCGGCATTGCAATGTGTTATCTTATAGGTATATCGGTGATACTCGTGAGTCAGTTCATCAAAGGAAATCTCCACCAAATCCGGAGTATTGAGCCGGATAATGGGATATGCCTGCCAATTGTCATTGGCAATGACACGCAATGTCCTGATATGTGGAACATTGACACGTGTCTGCTGGGCCAGCAGAAAAACTGGGGCAAACAGACAGAGCAGAAACTGAAACATTCTATTCATACTAATCATTTATTTAACAACCCTCAGGAGTGTAGGAGTGTAGGAGTGACGCTTCGCTTAGAAGTACAGACGATAGTGCTGCTTGCATGGTGTGCTTTATATAAGAGTATCATAGTCGGAGCTATCGTCTGAACTTCTGCAACTCCTGAACTTCTGCAACTCCTGAACTTCACAACTCCTTTACTTGCGAGAGTTGAACCATTTATTTATAATTCCACAACGCAAAAGTAGTGCAAAAAGATTGAATCGTCCACTTTTTTAGGTAGAAAAAGAACAAAATGTTTGGTTCACCCCCGAAATGGTTGTATTTTTGTCGCAAGTAATCCACAGAAAAGCAAAAACGACCAATGAAAACTACCGTAATACTCAAAATACTGATGATTGCCACCATGATGTGGTTGCATGGGATGGCTGCCAATGCCGCCCCCACATGCAGGGTGACCCGATATGACGAAAACAACGGACTGTCGCAATGGAGAGTGACACAGATGCTGCAGGACTACAACGGTGTCATTTGGATGGCCACATGGAATGGACTGAACAGATTTGACGGATATGAATTCAAATGCTTCAAGATAGGACCAAAGGATGAATGTACCAAAACTGATGACCGAATAAGGAACATCTGGTTGTCCGAAGAGGGGAACATCTATTGCAAATGCGACCAAGGATATTACTACTTCGATACCAAGACTTACACCTTTCATGATATCACGGACGAAGATGACGAAACGCTGTACCAGAAGTTGCTGACCAAATACAAAGGATTCTGGCTGGACAACCTGGCAAACGGGGATCTGCACCATCGTGATGCCAACGGATATACCTGGACAGTGACTCATGACGGAAAGATGTTCTATACGGACAACACAACGGGAGAAACCATACCCTATCCGCTGGAGGTGCCAATGAAGGATTTGAGGTTCGGGTTCTCGGACAAGCAGGGGAACCTGTGGATTATCTTTACGGGAGGTGTCTATAAATTCACCTTCACTGACAACTCCATCACGCATCTGCCCGAAGAGGAAGGAACACACGTAAGATGCACGTTTACGGATAACCAACGAAGATATTGGGTCACGGGACGAGACAAGGCGACCATACGCATCTATCATGCAACGGGTGACTTGTTGGGATACTTGGGCACTGACGGCAGGCTGCACAAAGAATATACGCTTTTCCATGCACCCATATACTGCATTACCCAGAGTACTAAAGGAACCATCTGGATGGGAAGCAAACCCGGAGGACTCTTCCGACTGGAGGAGCAAAAGGATGGAACGTTCCGCATCAGCCATTATGTGCACGACCCACAAGACAACCACTCGTTGAGCCACAATGATGTGTATGACATCAAAGAAGACAGCTGGAGCCGACTGTGGATTGCCACACTGGGAGGAGGAATCAACTGCATACCTGACCCTGAAAGCGAGAATCCCCAATTTGTACACAACGGAAATCGGTTGAATGGCTATCCGGCAGAACTCTGCAAAAAGGTCAGACACCTGCACATCACCAATGAAAGCATCATGCTGGCTGCTACGACTGAAGGACTTCTGGTTACAAAACTAAAAGAAGGGGAAGATTTCCAGAAAATGACTTTCCGGCACCACGTGAAGCAAGCCCGACAAGCAGGCAGTATCAGTTGCAGTGCCACCATGGATATTCTGCAAGATTCATACGGACACATCTTCATCAGTACCGAAAACGGAGGGGTAAACCAGATAATAACGGAGAATCTGTTGGCTGATTCCTTAAAGTTCAAGCACTTCGACTCAAAAAACGGTCTCGGTTCTGATGTGGTCCTGGCAATGACAGAACATGAGGGGAGCCTGTGGGTGGTGTGTGTCAACCAGATTTGTATTCTCAACCCTTATGAGGAGATAAACCATAGCTTTGACGCAAACTTTTTCCAACGGACTTACAGATTCTCGGAAGCACGCCCACTCAGACTTCCTGACGGACGATGGCTGTTCGGCCTACACGACGGGGCTTTTACCATGGAACCCGGAAAGATGAGGAAGAGTGACTATGTCCCCCCTGTGATTATTACTGCCATATCTGTACAGAATAAGGAGCTGGAGATGAAAGCTTGCAACGCTGACACGTTAATTCTACAACCACACGAGCGCAACCTGACTGTACACTTTGCAGCCATTGACTACACCAATGCCGAACGCATCAACTACTCCTTCAGACTCAGCAAAGGAGAAAAGGCTCCTTGGACAAACATAGGGAAAAGCAGATCGGCAACATTCCTGGATATAAAGCCCGGAAACTACACGCTGGACATCTGCTCGACAAATGCTGATGCCATCTGGGTAGAAAACAACCGTACCATCACACTGATAGTCGTACCTACTTTCTGGGAAACGGGCTGGGCTATACTGCTGTATATCCTCATAGGAATGACAATCATCGGCATCGCCCTATATACCTATATATATATAAAGAGGATAAACCGACAAAAACGGGAGACTCTGGAGGCATATCTGGCACTGCTGAACAAGCCCGACGAAAAAGTGGCCCCCATCAACGAGCTGCACAAGACGGAGAAGAAGCAGGAGATGAACAAGGAAGACGAACTGTTCATGCACCGCATCATGACATTCATAGAGGAACACCTGGCTGATGCTGACATCAACATCGGTGATATGGCCGATGCCGTACATACCAGCCGTTCGGGACTGAACCGCAAATTGAAATCGACATTGGGTGTAACTCCACTTGACCTCTTGCGTGAAGCACGCATCAAACGCGCCTGCCAACTGTTGGAAGGTGGAGAACTGAATGTTTCCGAAGTGGCTTACCGCTGCGGATTCGCTGACCCGAAATATTTCAGCCGCTGTTTCAAGCAGACTATGGGAGTGTCGCCTACGGAATACAAGGAGACCCACCCCTACCCCTCCCTGCATGGAGGGGAGAATCTGTGAACGGGTGCGATGGTGGCCCGAAGGGTATCCTTTAGGCCGGAGGAGTGTGCGAAAATGAAGACTTTATAGACACACGCCCTCCCCCTACGGGGAACCTACGGTCTCCGTCGCACAGAGCACTGTGCTCCCCTCGCTACGGCACGGATGGATATTTAATTCATCCTCCTATAGACCTTGCTACGCCCTCTAACTTAGAGGGAGAGTTGTGGTTACTACTGAATCTCATAGACTTACACGTTAAATTAGAACAAAAAACAGGGTACATCAAATTGGACAACCTAGGTTTAAGGTTCAAGGTTCATTCCGTCTCTGTCATCCTGAGGGCACCGAAGGAGCTGTGAACGTGTGCTGTAGGGGTGCCCCTTGTGGGTACCCAATGAAACGTGCCACATCAATCATCGGGCATCCACAAGGGATGCCCCTACAGAGGGCGAAAACAAAGTCCCCATGCAAGCAGCACATTCGTCTGCACTTCTGAACTCCTGAACTCTTGCACTCCTAATAAACTCCCCTCCTAAAATAAACCTAGCACTCTTCATTCTTCACTTTTTCCACATTTCTCCCCCTCTTTGACGCTTTTTTCCCCCTCCAAGCGGATTATTCGTACTATTTTTGCAGCGTGAATTGATTTATTAACTACACTTTTAATACTGCTGCAAATGAAAAGAAATTGCAAACATTGGTATCTCACCCTCGCTGCACTCATGCTGAGTGCCCTCACTGCTACGGCCGCTATCAAAGTACACACTATCGGTGACTCCACCATGGCGAACTATGATGAGAACTCCACAGACAAACGCGGCTGGTGCCAGATGCTCCAGCAATTTTTCAATGCCGATGAAGTAATCATCAATAACCGCGGAAAGAGCGGTGCCTCATCCAAATCGTTCTATCTGGAGGCTGCCTATTGGAAGACTGTCATTGCCAATGTGAACGAAGGTGACTATGTACTTAACCAATTCGCACACAATGATGAGAAGAACGGCGGACTGGACGGTGACGAAGTCATCGCCCATGCCAAAGAGAATGGCCAAAGCACGGCCGACATCGACTACCGTGGAACTACTGCCAGCGGCACTTTCAAGAAGTATATACGCGCGTATATAGAAGAGACCAAGGCGAAGGGTGGCAAACCCGTCATCGTCACTCCCATCTGCCGCAAATACTTCAGCGGGAACACCATCCGCCGCAACGGTATGCACGACCTGGGAGACTCGTTCAGCATCCTGGGCAGCAGCAACAAAGGCAGTGTGCCCGAAAGTGACAACACCTACGACTATGCACAGGCACTGCGCGACGTAGCAGCCGAGTATGAGGATGTCCCCGTCATTGACCTGACACTGATGACACGCGACCTCTACCTGAGCTACGGCGAAAGCTACTGCACGGCCAACCTCTTCTGCACAGATGACAGCACACATCCCAAGAAGATGGGTGCCACACTCATTGCCCGCCTCTTTGCACAAGCAATGAAAGAGCAAGGAATCCTGGCCGAACACATCATTGTGGGTACAGACATTACCTTCAGCCCCACAACGGGCGACTTCGGAAAGGCTTATGCCGGACAGACACTGGTGAAGGAGTTCAATATCTCGGCCTTCGGACTGAGCAACCCAACAGGAACATTCACGTTCACCGTATCCGAAGGATTTGAAGTGTCAACTGACAAGAACAACTATGCACAGAGTGTGACGGCCAACTATACAGGCGGAAATCTCATCACTTCGGTCTATATCCGTACTACTCTGAACAACCCCGGCACATTCACCGGCACACTCACCGCCACGGATGGGAATGTGAACCGCGACCTTCCCCTTACAGCCGAATGCATTGACCTGAGCGGTGGTGAAGAGGTGTCGGTCCTCTATCCGCTGACGACCAATGCCAATGCCGTAGTCACTGGTCCCTGCATGGCTGTAGAGGAAAGTTGGAGTGGCATGTTCGTGCAGAAATACACCAACATAAACAAAGCCGCCGTATGGCCTGCAGAAACCGGACGCGATGCCTCGTACAAGACACAACGTAACCTCATCGAGGGAGAAACTTGGCCTGCCGGTGAAATCGATGAGGTTTCTACCCGTTACATCCAATTCGGCATGACCGCCCCAGCCAACACAAAGATTGACATAGACAAGATAAGCCTCTTCGTGGCAGGAGCCGGAGGCAGTGGTATGCGCTGCAAGATTTACTATGCCACAGATGCCGACTTCTCCAATGCGACTCTGATTCAGGAAATGTCCAACATGGCCGGCAACACCGTGTATGCCATAGAGAGCATCCCCGTGGTGAGCATCAGCGACGGCCAGAGCCTGTACCTGCGCGTCTATCCCTGGTACAAGAGTGAAGCAACAGGAAAAACCATCTGCCTGAGCGATGTCTATATCCACGGTATGGCTTCGGATGCCACAGGCATCACAGCAGTGACCCCAGATGGGAGTATGAATGAAATGTATGACCTGATGGGACGTCTGGTGAAGACTCCGAAAAAGGGGTGTATATACGTAATGAAGGGGAAAAAGATTGTAAGGAAGTAGTAAAAGCTACGAATGACCAGTTGCTAGTGGCCGGTTGTAAATAACATGAGTTTGATCTAGATACATGACGAATAGAAGTAACTACAACTCTCCCTCTAAGTTAGAGGGAGTCCCCACAGGGGGGAGGGAGTCTGTCATAAAAAACGCATTTTCACACACTCCTCCGGCCTAAAGGCCACCTCCCCTAACTTAGTGGAGGAGTGATAGTTACTCCGCTCCTTATATCAAACTCACGTAAAAAAAACAAAGAACCAAACCACTAGTAACTGGTTGCCAGTAACTCAAGAAACACACAAAAACAATTATTATATCATTCAATTAAAACAAAAAAAACTATCATGAAAAGTTTGAAATCTTTAGGCCTCATGCTTTTGGGTTTCGGAATGTCAGTCAATGCCATGGCTCAAACCGAATTGGCAAACTGGACCTTCGAGACAGGGTATGACGTGGCCGACGGTGTCTATACACCGAATGAGAGTGAATGGACTGCTGTCGGTGCACAGTGGTTCAATGCCGGTGCACCATCATTCCTGCCCAACAGTGCAGTGGGCAATGCAGCGGACTACATGGTCACAGCATCCACAGCGCGCTATTGGGAACTCTGTAGCGGATGGGACAACCATGTGTTCCGCGTAGTGAACGACACAGAGAGCAACAACATCACCGACTACACCGATGCAGCCCAACATGCCAACTATTACGAAGTGCAGTTCCCCACCAAGGGATACACCAACATCAAGATGACTTTGGCCAATGCCTATGGAGGCAATGCTGAAGCAACCCTGCAATCTGTCATCAGTACCGATGGCGGTACCACCTGGACTGTGGGCGAAACAGCTACCACTGCTGGAACTTGGTGGACCTATAATCCCAACACCCTCTCTATCCCTGCCACGGATTGTGAGAAGGTGATTGTACGCCTGATCTTCGGAAACGGATTCTCCAGCAACTGGAACATGGACTACATCACCCTCACAGGTGAGGAGTTCACTGGCGATGTCAGCAACATGATGAGCTTGACTACCAAAGTGAACCCTGCCGGAGCCGGCACCGTGCTTGCTTCACCTATGAGCGACCGCTACGAACAGGGGACAGAAATCACACTGACACAAACCACCAACATCGGCTACACGTTCCTCAACTGGACCGATGCTGCCGGCAATGTGTTAGGTACTGATGCCAGCTACAAATTCTCCATCACCGAGAATACAAGCATCACTGCCAACTACGAAGAGGTGGAAATCATCAACAGCATCCCCAACGATGAGGCAAATGTCTTCAACATGCGATACGGCGAACTGCACGGCAGTCGTGCCAGCTTCGGCAGTGACAACCACATCGACTGGATGAACAACGGTGACTATGCCATCTACAAACTGAACAACACCATTGATGCACAGTACTACGACATTGACTTTGGTGTAGGAACCACCCAACCAGAAGTGAGTATCACTTTCGCTTTGGCCAACGAAGCAGGCGAAACGGTATGGAGCGGTACACAAGACATTGACAACAACAACAATTGGAACGAATACAAGCCCTATTCACTCCGCACCAGCGCACTGGCCAAAGGCAAGTACACCATGACCATCACCTTCAACAGTGTGGGTGGAAACGGTACGACGGGTAATCTGAATAACATCAAATTCACTGGCAAGGCTGCTTTTGTTCCCGAAACTGTGGAGAACCAGACGGCCACCATTACCTATGCCTTCGACCAAGGTGTGGACGGACAGACAGGTGTCTATAATGCCGAAAGTGAAGGATGGTTCAAGAGCAACTACACTGAATACGGCGCAACACTGGCCATCAACGGTGTATCGCTGAACCAGACCAAGTTCCAGCCCTCAATCTCTAACGAAGGAAGTGCCAACGAGGACAACCAAATCAACTTCTACATCATCCCGAAGAACGGACTTACCTTCACCCCGACCAAGGTTTCGTTCAATACAACCCGCTACGGTACTAACGGCGGATTGGTAGATGCTTCATGGGTGAACTCCGACGGTACGACCGTCAGCATCGAAACAGGCATTGTTCCTGCCCGCAATAACGACGTAACCGCATTCAGTAAAGAGGTTTCTGGTGCTGCAGCCAGCAGCGGTGTCTGTGGTCTGCGTCTGAACCTCTACAAATTAGGTGACAACAAGCAGGTAGGTTTCGGAAACATCGTGATTGAAGGTATTGTAAACGGAACTACCGAAGACGTGGCCCAATACACCTTAAACGTAGGCATCGAGTCCGATGCTGCCGGTGAAGTGACTGTGAAGCCCAATGCACCGACCTTTGCTGAAGGTGATGAGGTGACACTGATTGCCACAGAGAACTTCGGTTACCACTTTGCCGCATGGGTAAATGCAGAAGGTGAAACCGTATCAACTGAAAATCCCTACACCTTTGCCATCAGCGCCAATACCGACCTGAAGGCTACTTATACCCAAAAGAATGTCTATGCCCTCAACCTGAAGGTTATCGACGATATGGAGAACACCTATGGCAACGCCAATCTGGTGACCATTGTTCCTGACGGAAACATCATCAACGGTGTACACCACTACGAAGAGGGTACCGACGTGAAACTGACCGTAAACAACAACAAGATTCTCAGCTTCACCGGATGGGAAGACAAGAGCACCAATGCCGAGCGCATCATCAACATGGACGGTGAGAAGAACCTGACTGTGAACTATGCAGTGGCCGACTACATCGTAGCTTGGGACCTCTATCAGGACCAACCGGGCAGCGAGCGTGCAGCCGACTACAAGAGCAATCCCGAAAATGCAGGTCTGCTGTCACTGCGCAAGGCTGACGGTACTACTGCCGGATGGCTCACACGCGGTGTGAACAACGGTGCCGAAGAGGGCCGTTGGGGTGCCCGTATCTGGAAACTGCGCTCTGAAGGCTGGTATTGGGAAATCTCTTTCTCTACCAAGGGATACAGCAACATCACCTTCTCCAACGGTTTCGGACACTCGTACAACACCTACGCCGTGATGAAGGCCGAATACTCTGTAGATGGAACCAACTTTACCGAAGTGGGAACTTACGACATCCCCACACGCGGATGGGTTGACGGTGAGTTTACCCTGCCTGCCGAGGCAAACAACCAAAACCGTGTATGGATCCGCTGGATGCCGGGCTCAGAAGAACTCGTAGGTAACGAAACCGACTATGACGGACTCTCTATCGGTGACATCTTTGTCATGGGCGAAAGCGAACAGGCCAACGACCAGGTGGCTCCCGTACTCGTGGGCAGCAATCCTGAGAACAACGCGACAGGTGCATCGGCCACAGGAAGCATCGTACTGACCTTCAACGAACGTATCAAGGCCGGAACGGGCACAGCCACACTGAACGGTGAAGCCATCGCTCCGAATGTAAACGGAAAGACTGCCGTGTTCCAATACTCCGGATTGGACTATAACACCGCCTACAGCTTCACACTGCCTGCCGGTGTCATCACCGACCGTAGCGGCAATGCTTACGAGGGTTTGACCATCCAGTTCACTACCATGGAGCGCACACAGCCCGTTGCCCGTCTCTACGATGCAGTGGTGGCTGCTGACGGAAGCGGTGACTACCTGACTGTACAGGAGGCCATCGACGCTGCTCCCGAAGGACGCGCCATTCCTTGGCTCATCTTCATCAAGAATGGTGAATACAAGGGACATGTGGACGTGCCCAAGAACAAGCCCTACCTGCACTTCATCGGTCAGGAACGCGACAAGGTAATCATCACTGATGACCGTCTTTGTGGTGGCGACAATGCCGTACACGTGAGCGTGGGTGCTACCGTAGTGGTAAATTCCAACGACTGCTACTTCGATAACCTCACACTGGAGAACTCATGGGGACACGACAAGCAGGCTGGTCCGCAAGCATTGGCACTGAACACCAGCGGCGACCGCACGGTCTTCAAGAACGTGGCTATGCTCTCATACCAGGATACTTGGATTACACCTTCGACATCAAACTACCGCGCTTACGCTAAGGACTGCTTCATCGAAGGTGCTGTGGATTTCATCTACAACAGTGGTAACATCTACATCGACAACACGACCCTCTACATCAACCGCAAGAGCGGTGGCTACATCGTGGCTCCCTCACACGGTGCTGACGTAGAATGGGGATACGTCTTCATGAACTGCCGCATCACTGCACCGGGTGTACCTTCTGAAACTGACGTATGGTTGGGCCGTCCCTGGCACAACAGCCCGAAGACAGTCTTCATCAACACCATTGCCGAGGTGACCATCCCCGCCAAGGGTTGGTATCCCACCATGGGAGGTCTGCCCGTACTGTGGGCCGACTACAACACGATGGACGGCAACGGCAATCCCGTTGACCTGAGCCAACGCGAGGATACCTATTACTATACTAACAGCGACGGTAGCAAGACCTATGGCACTGCCAAGAACTACCTGACCGCTGAAGAGGCAGCCCAATACACCGTGAAGAATGTGTTGAGCGGCAAGGACAACTGGCAACCTGCCATCATCACCGAATCATGCGCAGCACCCGTAGCCACCTGGAACGATGACAAGAGCACCCTGTCATGGGAAGCTGTGCCCTACGCTATCTGCTACGTCATCGTGAAGAACGGCAAGGACATTGAGTTCACTACCGAAACAACCATCAGTGCCGAAGCCGGAGCTACCTACATGGTGTATGCAGCCAACGAGCAGGGCGGCCTCAGCGCAGGATGCGACCCCAATGCTACCGGCATACAGTCTGCCGTAGCGGCTGAAGCACAGATTGTTGCCATCCATACTGTCAACGGTGTACAACTGAAGGCTCTCCAACCGGGTCTCAACATTGTGACCATGCAGGATGCACAAGGCAACATCATTGTCCGTAAGGTAATGAAGTAACAAACTGTTGCTTAAGGTGGGTTCCATAATTTCCCACCTCAAACACACCAAGCGCGGATAACGCGGATTACACGAATGGTTCTTATCGTGTATCTCCCGTTATCCGCGCTTAATGTTTAGGGGAAGTAGTGTTCACGGCTCTGAACGATTTTTGTGCAATTTGTTAACTACTCTGAACAAATTGCGACAAAAACTGTTAACCACTCTGAACATTTTCAATGAAAGATGATGCAATTTGCCAAGAAACAGTTATCTTTGCAGCAGTAATGAATCAAATGAAGAAAAGAGTATGGAAAGACTGTTTACGAAACAAGAAAGACTGTTGTCCCAAACAAGTACCGACATTATACGCGACTTGATGCACCAAGTGCATTGGGATAACCAACTGATCGCCATCCGCGGATCACGAGGTGTGGGGAAGACTACCCTGCTGCTCCAGTACATCAAAAAACACTATCCGCCAGGCTGCAGAGAAGTACTCTATTGTTCGTTGGACTCCATTTATTTCAGTAACCACACGTTGTTGGATTTGGCCGACAAATTCTATATGATGGGAGGAAAACACCTGTTTTTAGACGAGGTGCATAAATATCCCACGTGGAGTAAAGAGGTGAAAGAGATATATGACTTGTATCCGACATTGAAAGTCGTGTTCAGCGGTTCATCGCTACTGAACATACTGAATGCCGATGCAGACCTATCACGACGTTGTCTGCCCTACAATCTTTACGGGCTTTCGTTCCGTGAATACCTAATGTTCTACAAAAACATCTGCATACCCATCCATACGTTAGAGGAAGTATTGTCACATCCCACAGAAATATGTCGGGAAGTAAACGAGAAATGCCGTCCCGTGCAAATGTTCAATGAATATCTTCGTCAGGGATATTATCCTTTTTACAATGGCAACAAAGATGATTACTACATCAATATAGAAAATGTAGTGAATCTGATACTGGAACAGGAAATGCCGCTGTTATGCGGTATCGATCCCGCCTATGTGCGCAAACTGAAGGCTTTGTTGAGTGTGTTGGCCTCATCTGTACCCTACGAAGTGGACACAACGAAACTGGCTACAGTCATCGGATTGAGTCGTAACTCCTTGCTGGCTTATCTCGCCAATATGGAAAGAGCCGAATTATTGAAACTCTTGTATTCCGACCTCTATTCAGTCAAGAAAATGCAGAAACCTGACAAAATCTATATCCAAAACCCCAATTTGCTATACGTATTGGCTTCCGAGCGAGTTCAGACAGGCACTGCACGCGAAACTTTCGTCATCAACCAATTGTCGGTCAAACACGAAGTGGAATACGGTAAAAAAAATGGTGATTTTGTGGTGGATAGAAAATACACCTTCGAAGTGGGAGGAGCCGACAAGGACTTTTCGCAAATAGCAGACATCCCTAATTCTTACGTTCTTGCCGACAATATGGAGTACCCCGTCGGTCACAAACTCCCCTTATGGATGGTTGGGTTGATTTATTGATACAAAAAGCCAAGGAGCGTCATCCCGACGTGCCTTGGCTCTTTTGCGCGCATACGTTAACTTTAATTTTAAACGCTTCTTATGAAAATTCTTTGGGTCAATCACTTATATTCTCTATCTGCTCCAACAATTTATCAAGTTCTTCGGGAGAAGCAGCATGGGATTGAACAATCTGCCCATCACGGTCAATAAGCAAGAAACGGGGAATGGTGAGCACACCACGTTCGTTACCCAACTCCTTATATATGCCCTGCGCCAATTCCTTACCGGCCAAGATATGATGTCCTTTCAAATCGTAGTAAGCAATAGACTTACGCCACATATCAGCTTGCTGAGGACGGTCGATGGAGAGGTAAAGATAAACTATATCCAAATTCTTACTCTTTTCCTTTAGTGCAGGCAAATGTTTGAACATCTCTTTACATGGTCCACACCACGTAGCCCATACATCCACATACACCACCTTGCCACGGAAAGGCTTTACGGCATCGGCAATGGAAGTCATAGCAGAGTCGCAAGGCAAGATATGGTACACCGTTTCATCCAACTTGCCTTGATGGAAACGGCGGGATTCCTGCATGCCTCCCTCCAAGAAAGACAAATAAGGACTATTAGGGAAACGTTGTTTGAAGACATCGTATAGCGGGAACATAGCCTCGGTCATACGCTTGTTCATAATATCCTTATAAAGGAAGTGTGCCCATGTAGCCTCCAAACCTTCGCCATCCATCAACTTCTCATACTCATGAAAGATGAAAGCATGAGGATCCATAATATCCTGCGGATTCCCGCCTTCCTACGTCAAGAACTTGACCGTCGCCACATCCTCAACGTGATGCAGGCCACGATAACTATTCAGGTAAGCCGATTCCCAAGGCTGGGAAAGCTGCTCTTCCACAGTTTTCTTCCATTCATCACTCAATTCATCTTCCAACAACGAAGCAGCATGGATGTAAATCAGTCGCGAAATAATCTCAACATGCGCCAACTGCTCCCGACGAAAAGAGTTATCTACATCGGCTGAATGCAATACAGCCAAAACTGTTTCTTCATGCGGACGACGTATTTGTTCAAAACGTTCAAGTGTAGAAGCATTTGCCAATTCATGGCGTCCACGGAGCATGGCTTCACCATATTGCTGATATTCGTCCACCGCCTGCAAACAACGGTTGTACGCAGAATTGTTTCCCGCGAACTCTACTTTATCACCTACGACAGTCACCGTATCGCAACTGCCCGGTGACAAATGAAGGAAAGCACTTCCTCCCCCTTCAACATGTAGCAACATGGTTCGGGGAGCATCAAGGTCAATCTGATAAATATAGCATCCATCGCTCCCCACCGTGTCTTTCTCACTCAGGCTGTAGTCCATTATGTAACCATAGCCCACACCTTGATGACCGATAATACGGCCTGCATCTGTTTTTACTACAAGGGTCGCTGTATCTGAAAGGGTGCAAGACCCCAAGCTGACCGCAACAAGCACAGCGGCCAACCAACAATATTTCTTTTTCATAACGTTTATTGATGTTTTCCCTTCATGGGAAGAAAACTAATCTTAAGCGCTCAGGATTAGCATTCTTCCCATAGAAAGAAGGTATTCTGAAAAACTCACTTCTGCTCAAGCAGATTATCTTTCGGCATGACCAACATCATGATGATGTAGAGTATGACACCGGGGAAGGCCGCCGAGATGAAGGCCAGAAGAATGTAGGCAATACGCACTACGGTGGCATCGATGTCGAGGTATTCGGCCAATCCGCCACATACACCTGCAATTTTGCAATCTCTTGTTGAACGTCTGAGTCTTTTTTCCATAATTTTTTTATTTTTAGTTGACAAGTTAACTTATTTCACCTTCTTCAACTTGAAGTCGGTGGCGGAGAACCAGGTACCATTCCAATAGCCAGTGGCACCGTTGCGGTTGGTCACACCGTAGCGGATGATGCTGTCGGTCACTTCGATGTTGTTGATATGTACACGGCTCCATCCATGTCCGCGCTTGCGGTTGGCTTCGGCGATACGCTTCACTTCACCCGTCAGGGTGCTGTCGTTCTCCATACGGACCATAGCTTCCTGCCAAATCTCACCACCACTATTGGCATAGACGGGGAAGGGAGCAGAGAGGCGCTCGCCCTTGCTGTTGAAAGCATACACTTCGGGACCTTCGCCATTGGTGCGCACAGCAGCTTCGAGACTATAGATACCCGGAGTGATGCGCACGGTGCGCTCAACGGTATAGAGCATGTTGGGATGCTCGGAGAATCCGTCGATGTACTCCTTCGAGCGGTCGCCGCTATAGTGCTCGGAACTCTTCATATAGTTATAGGTATGGTCGTGAGCGATGACTTCCCAACCACGGTCGGTAAGCCAATCAATCTCCTCCTGGTTGCGACGCTCTTCGCGCTGTTCGTTATACTCTTGGCGCATCTGTTTTGAAGTATAATCCATCTCCACGCCAAAGCCGACCAACGACGAAATACCCACAATCAGCGATACGAAAAAGATGGCCAAGTAGATCCACAACATACGGCCAAGGGACTTGCCTTTGCCCAACACACGCATGATGGCATGGACTATCAGAATCACCAGTACCAATGCGGCCACAAAGAGAGCAATGCCGGAAACCCAAGTGAGTCCGTTGTTGGCGATGGCATCAACCATCATCAGGTCATGATTTCCCATGCCGAATGCATGTCGCGCCACACCACCGTTGAAGACAAAACCCAAAAAGCTGGCGCCGAACAACACCATCAGCAACAAAGCGAAACCACCAAAGGCGATGGAAGCCAACATAAAGATAAGGATGGCCTTGATGAGCACAATCAGTACCTGCACAAAACCACTATGCTTGTCGGCCGGACGCTCAGTCCCATCGGTCCTGTTGACAATCTCCTCGTTCAGATTCTCCATCGTCACGGGCTTGCCATGCATACGCAGGCGCTCTTCGGGAGTCTTGGCCTCGGGAATAATCAAAGCAAGGACGAAATAGATAATCAGCACCGTCCAGAAGGATATATATATAAAAGGTATAGGGAGTATGGCCAGTGCCACAACAATAAGGCGTACCCATACGGGGTCGATGCCGAGATAGCAGGCAATGCCGGACAGCACACCGCACAACAATTTGTCATCGGGGTTGCAATAGAGGCGCTTCTTCGACACCTGTTCGCTGAACCATTCACGTCCGCGATGTCCGGTGGCAGAGCCACTTTCTCCCTCGCCGGAAGCTTCGTCCAACTCTTCGGGATTGCCTATGCGGCCTATGATTTCCTTTACCAATGCGATGTCTATCGGCTCGCGACCGTCGTTCTTCAACTCCAACATCAGTTCGGCCACACGGTGTTCGATGTCGTCGGCAATCTCTTCGCCTCCCTCCTTACGGGAGAAGTATCTCTTCATGTCGCCCAAGTAGCGGTTGAGCAACTCATAGGCGTCTTCATCAATGGCATACAGGGTGCCAAAGAAGTTGATGGTGATATTCTTTTTCATTGTTTTTTAGTTGACAAGTTAACCAGTTGACGAGTTGACAAGGTTGATGAGCTGAAGGCTTGAACTTTGAACCTTAAACTTTAAATCTTACCCCTTGAACCCGAAACTTTTAATTTTTAAATCTTTAATTTTTAACTTCCAATCGGATAGGGCTTTCCGCCTTGAGGTGTCCCACGGTGGTAGCCAATTCATTCCAAGCACAGTCGAGGCCGGCCAGAAAGAGTTCCCCCTCGGTGGTGAGGGCATAGTACTTGCGCGGTGGCCCTTGGGTCGATTCGCGCCATTCGTAGCTGAGCAGACCATCGTTCTTCAAGCGGGTGAGCAAAGGGTAAAGGGTTCCCTCGACCACAATCAGCTCGGCATCCTTCAAACGGACAATGATGTCAGAGGCATACGATGGCTCCTTTCGGAGGAGCAACATCACGCAATACTCCAACATCCCTTTCCGCATCTGCGATTTTGCGTTATCTACATTCATACGTCTTTAATCTTTTAGGGAGATAAAAGCTGATTATCTCCTAAATTACCTTGTCTTCAGGAACTTATGGCCATTGAAGGGACCTTGCAAGTCGGACGAACCACCCCTTCAAGTTCCATCGACGATGCAAATATATGTAATACTTAGGTACTTTGTATAACATAGTACTAATAGTTTAATAAGAATTAACAATCTTGTAGAAAGGTTATTTTCTTGCAAACAGTTAAAAATAGACAATATTCTTTTCTTCTACAAAGGTTTTATTTACCTTTGACCCACATTAATTTTAGGATGCTGTAATTGTATGTTAATTGCAATAAGAAAGTATCTTAAGATAAATGTCCAAGTATCTTAAGATAAATCCTCAAGTATCTTAAGATATTTGGTTGTCGAACCTAAATAGGAATATTGCAATGAGAAAAATGCTTCGTTTTGTAGTTGTTGTGTTATTGTGTAGTGTGACAATCCCTGTTATTGCGCAAAAGAAGAAAGCTAAACCACGGCCAAATGCAGTGTATGAATTGAAAAATGACATGCCTGTATTCTTGGATCAGTTGAAAGAGGAACTTACTTATCCTTTGGCATGGGAAAACAGTGGTATGAGTTTCAAGAAATGGCGTAAAGCGGCACGTGCCAAGTTGCAGGAGTGTATGATGACACCGCCTCGCCCTTCAGAGAAGTGGGACATGGAGGTTGTGGCCACCGAACAACGTGAGGGGTATAAGGTAAAAAAAATAAAGTTTAATCTCACTGCTTATTCTCGCGTTCCGGCATACCTGTGTGTGCCTGATGGTGAGGGACCTCATCCTGCTGTTGTATTGATGCACGATCATGGAGCGCATTTTACCATTGGTAAGGAGAAGATGGTTCGTCCTTTCGGAGTTGATTCCCTTGTACTTCAGGACGCAGACCAATGGGCACATGGATGTTATGACGACCAGTATGTGGGCGATTATTTGGCCAGTCGGGGTTATGTGGTTCTTACGCTTGATGCACTCTTTTGGGGAGAACGCGGACGTAAAGAGGGGGCTGATTATGAGGGTCAGCAGGTAATAGCCTGTGTGTACGAAATGCTTGGTCGTTCATGGAGTGGATCCACCACTTTTGAGGATGCTTATTCGGCAGAGTTTTTGGCAACACTTCCTGAAGTGGATGCAGACCGTATAGGGGCAATGGGCTTTTCTATGGGAGCCTATCGGACATGGATGCTCACGGCACTGACAGATCGTGTGAAAGCAGGTGCTGCAATTTGTTGGATGGTAACCACCGATTACCAGCTTCATTGGGATTATCGTAAAGGAAAGGGTGGCTCTGATTTTGCTAATACTCTCCCTATGATTCGTCAATATATGGATTATCCGCATATCGCCTCTATTGCTTGTCCGAAGCCAATGCTTTTCTTCAACGGACGTCAAGACAAATTATTTCCTGTAATTTCAGTGGAAAGGGCATACAGCCAAATGCGTTCAGTTTATGAAAGTCAAGGTGTTTCCAACAATTTGGTAACCAAACTTTGGAATCTTCCTCATTTTTGTAGCAAGGAGATACAAAAGGAAGTTGCCGATTGGTTGGATAAGGTGTTGTAAGAAGAATACAGTACAGAATGAGTATAGTAAGAGAGAATATGATGTGATTACAACTCTCCTGATTGTTTGTATAATTCATTGAATAATTGTACTTTTGCAAGCTATTAAAAATCATTCCACTGAAATGGATACGAAAAGAATAACAGTTACCTCGCCTTTGCTTCCTAATTTGGAAGAATTTCACACGTTGCTCCAAGAGATATGGGATAGCAAATGGATTACCAACAACGGAAGTTTCCACAAACAATTAGAGAAGGAATTGGCAACTTATCTGAAAGTGCCGTTTATCAGCCTGTTTACCAATGGGACTCTGCCCTTGATAACAGCTCTTCAAGCACTTCATATCACGGGTGAAGTAATCACTACTCCTTACAGTTTTGTGGCTACTACGCACTCACTTTGGTGGAACGGTATCAAGCCCGTCTTTGTGGATGTCGACCTCGCAACTGGAAACATCGACCCAGAAAAAATAGAAGCAGCCATCACCCCTCGTACCACCGCTATCATGCCCGTACATGTCTATGGCACTCCGTGTGATACTCGTCGCATTCAGAAGATAGCAGACAAGTATGGCTTGAAGGTTGTGTATGATGCGGCGCACGCTTTTGGAGTGGACATTAAAGGGAAAAGCATACTTACTGAGGGTGAGATGTCCACTTTGAGTTTTCATGCCACCAAAGTCTATAACACCATCGAGGGTGGTGCCTTAGTGATGCATGACGAACAGACCAAGAAGCATATTGACTACCTGAAAAACTTCGGCTTTGCTGGAGAGACAGAGGTTGTGGCTCCTGGTATCAACAGTAAGATGGACGAGATGCGTGCTGCTTACGGCCTCCTTAATCTCCGTCAAGTGGATGCCGCCATCGAGTCACGTCGTCAGGTCGCTTTACAGTACCGCGAAACCTTGAGAGATGTACTCGGTATTCGTTTTATGGATGACATTTCTGGAGTAAGGCATAATTATGCCTACTTCCCTATTTTCGTGGATGAGAAGTTGTATGGTATGACCCGCGATGAACTCTATTTCAAGATGAAGGAGCAGGGTGTACTTGGCCGTCGGTATTTTTATCCGCTGATAAGTACATTCACCACTTATCGTGGATTGAAGAGTGCCTGTCCCGAAAACTTGCCTAATGCGCACAAACTTGCGGATAGCGTTATCTGTCTTCCTATGCACCACGAACTGAGTAGAGAGGATGTGGAGAGAATTTTGAATTTGATTGTGAAATAAGGAGTATATATGATAACACTCTCACAGACAACACAGGCCATACAACCTTCGCTCACAAGAAAGTTGTTCAATATGGCCAAAGAATACAGTGATGTAATAGACTTCACGTTGGGCGATCCCGATGTGCATCCTCACCAAGCAATCAAGGATGCTGGTTGCCGTGCCATACAGGAAGGAAGAACCCGGTATTCGCAAAATGCTGGACTTCTTGAATTACGTGAGACCATCAGTCATTACTACCTTGAGACAGAGGGGTATGCCTATAATCCACAAGATGAAATCATTGTGACGGTGGGCGCCATGGAGGGACTTTACCTAAGCCTGCTTTGCCTGTTGAATCCGGGCGATGAGGTGATTATCCCTGCCCCATATTATGTCAATTACGTCCAAATGGTGAGTATGTGTCAGGGTGTACCCGTTATAGTCGAAAGCTCTGCGGATTTATCATTTGATGTGAAAGATATTGAGAGTGCCATTACTCCTAAGACCAAAGCCATTATCATCAATACCCCATCCAATCCTTCCGGTAAGATTATACCTTGGCATAAAGTAGAGTTATTGGCTGCATTGGCCAAGAAACACAATTTGGTGATCATATCCGATGAAGTTTATAAATGCTTAATATATGACGGCAAGGAATTTCGTAGTATTGTATCCATAGAAGGTATGCGCGAACGCACAGTGTTGATAAACAGTCTTTCCAAAGAATTTTGTATGACTGGGTGGCGTGTGGGATATGTACTTGCTCCTTCGGAACTGGTGTCAGCCATGACCAAACTTCAAGAGAATGTAGCGGCTTGTACTCCTCTTCCTTCACAGTATGCTGCTATCGAAGCACTCAAAGGTGGAAAGGAATATACAAAAAATATGCTTTCCATTTTCAATAAACGACGAGATGTATTGGTTGAAGGCATAAGCAGCATCCCCCTATTGTCCTGTTCTACTCCCGAAGCTACATTTTACCTAATGGTAAATATTTCAGCTACAGGAATGAAGTCGGAGGAATTTGCCGTCAGCCTGCTGCAACACGCACACGTGGCGGTGGTACCCGGTATCAGTTACGGAAAAGTGTGTGATGACTATGTGCGCATGGCATTCACTTTAGATGAAACAAAAATAGAGGAAGGTATCCGTCGGATAGGTTTATTTGTCAAAACATTGCAGCGATGAAAAAGATATTGATGTTGGGCGGTTCGCTCTATCAGGTATATGCGATCAAGGAGGCGGTGAGATTGGGCTACTATGTGATTACGTGTGATTATCTGCCCGAGAATCCCGGCCATCGGTATGCCCATGAATACCACAATGTGAGTACCACGGACAAGGAAGCTGTGTTGTCATTGGCTCGTGAACTGCAAGTGGATGGGGTTGTGGCTTATGCTTCGGATCCTGCCGCACCCACAGCGGCCTATGTGTGCGAGAAATTGGGTCTGCCCACCTCTCCGTACAAGTCGGTGGAGATACTTTCCAACAAGGACCTCTTCCGTGACTTCTTGCAGAAGCATGGTTTCAATTCTCCCAAGGCGATGGGATTCATCACGTACGAGGAGGCATTGGAGCATATAGATGAGTTTCGTCTTCCTGTGATGGTCAAGCCTGTGGACTCTTCGGGAAGTAAGGGAATCAACAAAATGACGAACAAATCTCAACTGAGAGTTTTCGTTGAAGATGCCCTGCATTATTCCCGTGGCAAACGTTTCTTGATAGAAGAGTTTATCGTAAAGAAAGGTCATCAGATATCCGGAGATGCTTTCTCTGTGGATGGAAAATTAGTATTCCATTGTTTGGGAAATGAGTTTTACGATTCCACATGTGAAAAGGACTTTGCTCCTCTTGGTGAATGTTGGCCATTTCAGATGGATTACAGATACATTGAAGACCTTGAACAACAACTTCAACGGTTGATGACATTGTTGAAGATGAAAAGCAATGCATACAATGTGGAAGCCATCGTTGGTCAAGATGATAAAGTTTATCTGCTTGAATTGGGTGCCCGTTCGGGAGGTAGTCTTATACCTCAGGTGACAGAATATGCAACAGGTGTCAACATGGTTACTTATGTCATAAAAGCAGCTATGGGCGAGGACTGTTCCGACCTGAAACAAGTGCTTCCTACAGGATTTTGGTCCAATTATATGGTACATTCCAATGAAACTGGTCGTTTTGTACGCATAGAATTTGATGAGGAATTCAAGAACAAACACTTGGTGGAGTGGGTGACTGATATAAAGATGGGAGATAGTGTCCACAGATTCCGTGATGCACAAGACTGTATAGGTGAATTCATCTTGAAGTATGATGATATGGAACAAATGTTCCACGTCATAGCAGAGATGGACAATTTTGTTAAAATAGTAGTCGAATGATATAATAATAAGGATATGAAAAATGTGATTATTGTGGGTACGGGTGCCAATGCACGTTTAGCTTATTCATTCATAAAATCTCATGATTTGTTCAATGTCCTCGGTTTTGCGGTCAACAAAGCATATAAGAAAGAAGAGATTTTTTTGGGGTTACCCGTTTATGTATTGGAGGAACTTGGGCAGGAAGTTTGTGGAAAAGAATTCAGCCTTTTCATATCCTTGCTATGGAATCATTTGAACCGCGATCGTAAGAACCTTTACGAATATTGTAAGGGGCGAGGATTCAGAATGGCTAATCTTATTTCACCTTTAGCTGTGGTTAGAAGTGAAATAACGGGAGATAATATTTGGATTCATGATCATGTGGTTATTCAGAATGATACGGTAATGGGTTCTAATATAGCCATTATGCAAGGAACTCTTATTGGGGCAAGTTGTATAGTGGGTTCACATTGCTTTTTTGGAGCCCACTCTATTTTAGCAGGTGGCTGTACGATTGGTGAACAATCATTTGTAGGACTACATTCGACTGTATTTGATGACACTCATATAGGTCGTAAGTGTATTATTGGAGCTTGTACTGCTGTAAAGAGGAATATGCCCGATTTCTCAAAATACATAGTTCCTTCTGACAATATAATTATTAAACAATATAGTGAAGAGGAGATAGAAAACAAGCTTGTCTTTACATCAAATAAGAGATAGAAAAGATGACTCAATCCGTATTAGGGCTTTATTTTGAAGAATTTGAAGTAGGTTCAGAAATCAAACATTCACTATCAAAAACAATCTTTGAAAGTGATAACAACTTTTTCAGTCTGATGACAATGAATCATCATCCTGTACATACCAATATCGATTATGCAGGAAAGAACCAGCATGGAAAGATATTGGTTGTGGGGACACTCGTTTTTTCTTTGGCTGTAGGTATTACCGTACCTGATATAAGTGGAAAAGCCATTGCCAATTTGGGATATGAAGAGGTAAAACATCTGAATCCTGTTTTTGTCAACGATACCATCTATGTGCGTACAAAAATATTGGATAAGCGTGAATCAAAATCGAAGCAGGACAGAGGGGTCGTTTATGTAGAATCGATTGCATATAATCAGAATGGGGTGGATGTACTCTCATTCCGACGTCATGTACTGGTCAAAAAGAGGGATTTATGATGAATGAAACATACCTGATGCGCAGCCTGATGTTTGTGCCTGCGCATAATGAGAAATTGTTGGAAAGTGCCGTTCGTAGGGATGCAGATGTCCTTTTGCTGGATATAGAAGACTCTGTCCCTTATCCCGACAAGCAACGTTCACGTGATAATATCAAAGCCTTTGCTCAGCGTACCGACTTGAATGGGAAACTGCTTTTCCCTCGCGTCAACGACCGTGAGAGTGGGGAATTGTTGAAAGATGTGTATCAGTTGACCATCGATGGTATAGCAGGATTCATGTATCCCAAATCCACCAAAGCTGAAGATGTCTATTTCTTCGGCAAACTGCTTGAGACTATTGAATATGAAAAGGGGTATCCGATAGGTACATTCAAAATTATACCTTTGATAGAGACTACCGGTGCTGTGGTAAACATCAAGGAGATATGCAGTGCTTGTACCAGGGTGGTTGCTGTAGCTTTCGGTTGCGAGGATTATGTGACCGATCTTCAAGGGAAGCATGACCTTGAAGGTGTCAGTATCATGATGGCACGTAACATGATTAGTGCGGCAGCCCGTAGTTGCAATGTTCTACCTATTGATACCGTCCACATCCGTGTTCATGACCTTGAAGATTTGGAGAAGAATCTCAAATTGAGCAAGACATTAGGTTTTGAAGGTATGTTGGTTCTTAATCCGAAAGAATTACCTTTAGTTCATCTGTATTATTCCCCTACAGAAGAAGAAGTTATTTGGGCAAAAGAGATGATTCAATTGGCAGAAGAAGCTAAACGCGAAGGGAAAGGTGTTGCAGTCAAAGATGGAAAGTTCATAGGACCTCCCATGGTCAAGATGGCAGAAAACATACTGAGGAAACAGGCTATGATAGCCCAGAAAAATGCTGTAGCGAATTGATAAAAGAGGATAATGAATGATGAAAATAGCCGTTGTATCTTTCTATGCTGTAACCAATATTGGTGATAAAATATTGACTGATACCGTTTGTTGGATGCTGAAAAAGAATGGGCATCATCCGTCTGTTGTAGATATTGATGCACGTTATGCCTTCAAATATTCAGGTATATGCGGAAAGATTGAAAGAAAGATTGTTCCGTACTTTATAAGAAGGGATACAGAAGAAACTATTAACGGTTACTTCGAGTCATCATTTAGAGGTAAAGACCTCATTTTGTTTGCAGGCGGCCAAATCATTAATATGGCCATCAGTAATTGCAGTCAAAACATCTACAGAATAACAAAAATTGCCGAGCAAATGAGAATTCCCATAGCATACAATGCTGTAGGACTGGCGGGTAATGCTTATGATGGCCAAAAAGGAGAATATTTGAAGTATGCTCTCTCATCTCAACAAGTAATATCAATTACTGCGCGAGAAAGAGTTTCAGACATCAATCAATTCTTGATCTCCAAGGATTCGTTCTGCAAGGCAACATGGGTAAGTGATACGGCTGTATGGTGTAGCGATTGTTACAACATAAAACGCAATGAGAAGTCTGAAGTTGTTGGCATCAATGTAATATCAGAAAAATCTCTCATTCCTTATTATAAAGAGACTGTTGACCCTATTGATGTATATGTTACTATTTACAAAGCTATCAGTTCAAAAGGATATGAATGTAAATTCTTTACTAATGGAGTACTACGTGATATGCTGACAGTAAAGGAAATATTAAAAAGACTGAATCTATCTGCTGAGGATTGCGTGCTTTATCCCTCGAACACCATGAAAGGAAGTTCATTCGTCACACTACTATCTTGCATGTCTTTTATCGTCAGTAGCAGACTTCACACTTCCATTTGCTCCTATTCATTGAAAATTCCTACTGTAGCTTTTTCATGGGACGACAAGATACAGGCTTTTTATGCTAACATCGGCTGTCCAGAGAGATGCTTAGATATTAATCTTTTGCAAAGCGATAATGGATATTTAACCACACTCATATCCAATGCCATGACCGAAGGTTACGATGAACAGCTCTATACCACCAATCGCGATAGTGTAGCAAGTAGTTTAGCCTCGTTTGGGAAAATGTACCCAAACTCTATTATTCGTTCGAAAAAGTGTTAGATGACCTTGTTTATTCGTTTGAAAAATGTAATTTTGCCATCGGAATAAAATGAAAGCCACAATGCTTAAAAGGAAAATAGAGACAATCCTAGCCGAATGGAAGAAGTCGGAAGGCAAAAAACCACTTGTGATAAAAGGTATTCGTCAGTGTGGAAAGACATACATTGTCCGGAAATTCGCAAGAGAGAATTATGAGAACGTAGTTTATATGAACTTCATTCTTGAGCCGGACAAAAAGTCTGCTTTTACTGGAAATGTGGATGTTGATACTATTATTCTTAACTTATCAGCTTTAATTCCAGGCAGTCGATTCGTTAAGGGGAAGACTTGTATTATTTTTGATGAGATCCAAGAATGTAAGGAGGCTCGGACAGCTTTGAAATCATTTCAAATGGATCGTCGTTTTGACATCATTGCCACTGGTTCTCTTTTGGGCGTAAAAGGATATGGTAAAAGCCAGAGGAGGTCAGAGGAAGGGCAGGATTCTGTCCCTGTTGGGTATGAGACTGTAGTTAATATGTATCCACTGGATTTTGAGGAGTTCTTGTGGGCAAATGGAATAAACGATTCGGTTATTGATGCCGTAAAGTCATGCTTTGATAATGAAAATGTAGTTCCTGATGGGGTTCACAAGGTAATGATGGAACTTCTGCACAGATATGTTGTTGTTGGAGGGTTGCCGGAAGTTGTGAATAAGTTTCTTGAAACTAAGAATATTGAACAGGTATATAATGTTCAACGAAAACTCATTGCTGAATATGAGGAAGATATGGTTAAGTATGCAGACGATACTGACAAATCCCGTATTCGCGAATGTTTTGAATCTATTCCAAAACAATTGGCGAAGGAAAATAAGAAATTCCAATATTCAATGGTGCGTAAGGGAGGAAGATCATCACAATACATCGGTAGTATCCAATGGCTTGAAGATGCTGGATTAGTTCAGAGATGTTATAATACACAAATTACAGAATTGCCACTTGAGGGAAATTCCATCAAAGATTGCTTCAAGTTGTACACCACAGATATTGGCCTTCTCGTAGCGATGCTTGACTATGGCACTCAAGCGGATATCCTCAAAGGTAACCTTTTAGGATACAAGGGGGCCATATTTGAAAATCTTGTGGCGGATTTCCTATGCAAGTCCGGACAGAAGCTGTACTATTTTCATAAAGATAGCGGTCTTGAGTTGGACTTCCTTGTGCGTTATAAGGGTGAATGTGTCATACTTGAGGTCAAATCAAAGTCTGGCAAGGCTAAAAGTCTGACAACTGTTTTGAGAAACAAAAATGTTTATCATGTCAATAATGCCGTCAAACTTGGGAAATACAATGTAGGGCGTGTGGGAGAAGTACTTACGATTCCACTTTACATGGGATTCCTTGTTAAAGATAAGCTTGCCGATGTGATAATACCGGATATTGACATGGATTTGTTAACTGTCAATTTGGAGAATAGCACTCTATGAAGAATATGGCTGATACATTTGCTCCCATCATGATAACAACACTCTGCCGTTATGAACATTTCAAACGTTGTATAGAGTCGTTGGTACGAAATACGTATGCCGACCGGACGGAACTTTACATAGGACTGGATTATCCACTGAAGGAATCCCATTGGGAGGGATATCGAAAAATCAAGGAATATGTCTATACTATCACTGGATTCAAACAAGTGTATGTTTTTGAAAGAGAACGAAATTATGGAGCACGTGAAAACTATTGGGCGCTCCGTCGTGAAATAGAAAAGAAATATGACTGTATCATCATCACCGAAGATGATAATGAATTTTCTCCCTGTTTCCTTGATTTCATGAACAAGGCATTGGTGAAATACTGGGATGAAGAACGTGTGCGTACGGTGGGAGCCTACTTGGGCGAAGAGTTTGAAGGAATCAAACAGGCTGGTACTATATTTACCTATTCCAATACTGCTTGGGGAGCAGGTGTCTGGAAACATAAGGATATAGCTTTTCCACCAGATGAGTATTATCAGGGAATTATTAATGACAGGAGGAGGTCTTGGAAACTTTTCTCAACAACTCCAGGTTGTTGGGTAATGCTTTATCGTATGGTTAAGCGGGGGCTTAGTTTTGGTGATGTCAAGCGTGAGTCTTACAATTGCATGAATGATACTTTTCAAGTACGCCCCTACACTTCATTAGTCCGGAATTGGGGTAACGATGGGAGTGGTATCCATTGTGTGACTGATAATGCTCGATTTATTTCGGTGGATATTCTTGACTGCAAATACTTTGATGAGCTACCAGATTGTGAAGTGACTCTTTCTGTACCCCGTGTCAGGATGATATTCCAGAATCTTCCTTCTCGCAAAACTCTGCGTGGTTGGTTGGTATTGGGAAAGTATAGTCTTATTTTCTTAAAAGTCTTTCTTGTCGGGAAGTAGAGGTAGGCGATCCATGATCTCTATGTATATTACTTGGTTACAATCTCATAGGGTATATCACTTATTTTTGCAGCTGTGACGGAATAAGTACTTTTTGCCGACCCGAGTATTTTATTGGTTGAGGCAAGAAGGTACATTTCCAATACGGCATGTTGCATTCCTTCAACAGAGCCTCGTTCGGCTTTGAAGTGAGATGTAATAATGCGTTCCCCGAAGATGTCTTTCATTCTTTTTTTCTCTTCTTCTGAGTCTGTTGCCAAGTAGAAGTGTGTGTCGGGGTGTTTATCTAGTTCCTTGTTCATACAGCGGACGAATGCTTCTGTCGGACTTCCCTCTATAGAGGCTATATTGTCGGTTCTTCGGATATGCACTCCTACGATGTGTGTGCCATTTTGCTGTGATTCGTTGTACTTCTTCTCTCAGTTCTGTTGTTGGCCGGAAGTGTTGGAAATGGGTCTCTGCGGGGAAGAAAGGACAGAAAGCCGCAATGTATGATTCTCTGTTCTTGCACCAATTTGCAAAGTCAAATCCTTTTTTCATCTGTTCGAATACTTCTGTCTCGTACATGCGTTGTTGGTACTTGAATAGTTGGAACAGATGTGGGATGAGCAGGTTTTTCTTTCTGGGACGGTCGGTTGTTAGCAGATCCTTTTTTTTTGCTTCTCGGATTGTCACATTGGGAAGTGGTATTTCTTCGAACAATTTGTGAAAAGGGGAGTTTAGTCCCCAATCCTTGAACCAAACAATCTCCAGTGGCATATTCGTTTCCTTGCTTAATGCGATAGCTGATTCGACAGCCATCATTCTGTTTGCCAGTCCTCCTACGGGTATTAATGTAATTCTCTTCTGTGTATGTTTCATGAATCCTTTTCTATTTTCTTATGCAGTAGGTAGTTTATGCTTTCCCTCAACATGGTGGCTTTGGTCATCCATAGGATGCCCACATATAGTATTGCCGACAGGGTTATTTTCAAACAGATGGTGTAGTAGATGTTATCAATGTCTTTTGTCAGCAGTTGGACTGCTTCCATTGCGACAATGGCAGTTAGGGCAAATGGAAAGATTTCTATACAAGCTTTTGCTAATGTAAGATTGATTTCTTTCCAAACGAAACTGAGCCAGATGAAAAACCAAGCAATGTAGATTCCTACATATATACATACCATTCCATGTATGCCATAGGGTGATGCCAGCAGACAACCTATGGTGATGGCTATTCCGCTCAAGATGATGTTCCACATGTAGATGTCGGCCTTTCCTCGGCTGACGAACAATTGTTGACAGAGTACCGTCATGGGGACAAAAGCCCCACTGATACAGAGCATCTGCATCAAAGGGACACTTGAAAGCCATTTGTCGGTGATGGTGATACAGATTAGTTCTTCTGCTATGAAGCCCAATCCGAACATTACGGGAAACGAGATGAAGGCTACAAATCCCAACATCTTCTTGAATACCTGTTTTTGTCTTTCTTTTTCGTTAGCCACTTCGGCTAGCACTGGTTGGGCTACACTGCTAGTCATACCTGTTATCATGTATCCTCCCATGCTGCTCCATTTGTAGGCTTGGTTGTAAAAACCTACATCATTGGTGGTGTAGTAACGTCCCAATATGACGGTCAGGATGTTGTCATTGACCCGATTGAGAATCTTGGTTATCAGTAATTTGCCTCCGAATCCTATCATTCGTTTTATGGGAGCAAGATTGATGTGGAATGTAGGTCTCCAAGGAGAATAGTACCAGTATATGGCAGTGATGACACCGATGTATGTTAGGTTTTGTGTGGCTATACCCCAGTAGGCAAACCCAGCCCAGGCCATGAAGACTCCCACTATGCCAGAGATCACGTGACCGACCATCAGAGCGATAGCTCGTTGCTTGACTTGGAGAGTTTTGAAAAGGAAGGCACTTTGTGCAATACCTAGTGCAGACAATACGATTCCTATGAATTGGTAGCGTGCCAGTGATACCAGTTCGGGTGTATCGTAGAAGTTGGCTATCAGTGGAGCACAGAAGAATAGGATGAGATACATCCCGACGCTGACGGAGATGCTGAACCAGAAGACGGCATTGTAGTCATCATGGTATATTTCCTTTTGGTTTACCAATGCGGCAGTGAACCCGCTTTCTTGCAGTGCTGTGGCCAATTGTGAGAATATGAGCAGCATCCCGACCATTCCGTAGTCGTCTGGTGTGAGCATACGGGCCAGGAAGATACCGAACAGTAGGTTCAGTACCTGTTGCACGCCATTGCTCAGTCCGCCCCACAGTAGGCCTTGTGCTGTTTTTTCTTTTAGGGAGCTCCTCATTGGTCTTGTCTTTTCTCCATCAATGGTTTGTAGAAGGTTTCGTATTCATTCTTTTTGTAGGCATGGCATCCAAAGGGTAGTTTGCCGGTGTGGGCAAACAGTTCTGACGGATTCTCCTCGAAAGCAAAGAGGGCAGCCTCGCTAGCAGTCGGGATGCGGAATGGATTGTAAGTGCGATGGTCGAGGCAGGCATAGAACAGATCCTCATTCACTCTTTTGCCGTTGATGTAGTCGTCGAGTTTGTTCAGTTTCCCGAAGAGGCCTTTTATGACGAGTGGTGTTTTGTGAAGGGGGCCTCTGTATCGGTGGAATTTCCACAGTCCTCTCAGGTTCAGCACATTTCCCTTGTGGTCGAATAGTTGGATAAAGGACTTCGTTTTTCTTAACGAGAATCCGCCGTTTCCGCTGTTCTTCCAATCTATTTGATGCTTCAGATTGCACCAAGGTGCACCGATGTAGTCATATCCTTTCTTGCACCACTCTTCCAGTTGGTCCTCGAATACGTATGCGTCTAGTTGGTAGATGAGCATATAGTCCCACTCCTGAAATCTCAGATAGAAGTCACGGGTCAGCATCAGCTTGTTGTAGCCTCTTGAGCTTTCAAAGAACTCCTTGTCGAAGTGTTCCACCTTGTAGGTCAGTTCGTGCCGACGGAAGATGTTGTCATATACAGTTCTGTCCAATGTTGGTGAACATATCAGGCAGATGTCGTGCTTGCTGAGGATGCGCAGACATTGGCTCAACGAATTGCATTCGTCCTCTGTGGGTTGCATTTTATATATTGGTATGATGATGATGTGCTTCATGCTTTTCTTTCTCTTATGTCGTGAAACATGTGGCAAAGGAACACAATAATTTCCAATCCGCCAAGAGTTGGGTGGGGGTTATGGGTGAATATTCTTTAAAAACCTTTGTCTAATCTTATAAAAGGGTGTATCTTCGCGCCCAAATAGTTAATTGGAATACATTGAAGACTTTTGAGGAACTGGGCGTATGTGAACCGATACGCCGTGCCATAGAGGAGTTGGGGTATGAGAATCCCATGCCGGTTCAGGAGGAGGTGATTCCCTATTTGTTGGGGAATGGTAATGATGTGGTGGCCTTGGCCCAGACGGGTACGGGCAAGACGGCGGCTTTCGGTCTGCCTTTGCTGCAGAAGGTCGATGTGGGCCGTGTGGAGCCGCAAGCGCTGATTCTTTGCCCCACGCGCGAGTTGTGCCTTCAGATTGCGGGCGATCTCAATGATTATTCCCGTTACCTTGACGGCCTGCATGTGTTGCCGGTGTATGGTGGCTCGTCCATTGAGAGCCAGATACGTTCGTTGCGCAGGGGGGTGCATGTCATTGTGGCCACTCCCGGCAGGCTCATTGACTTGATGGAGCGTGGTGTGGTGAGCCTGCAGGCCATTGAGAATGTGGTGATGGATGAGGCTGACGAGATGCTGAACATGGGATTTACGGAGAGCATCAACACGATTCTGGCAGGTGTGCCCGAGGAGAGGAACACGCTGCTCTTCTCGGCTACGATGAGTCCGGAGATTTCGCGTATCAGCAAGAACTACCTGCGTGATGCCCGCGAGATAGTCATTGGCACCAAGAATGAGGGGAGCAAGAATGTGAACCATCTGTATTACCTTGTCCATGCCAAGGACAAGTACTTGGCGCTGAAGCGCATTGCTGACTATAACCCCAAGATATATGCCATCATTTTCTGCCGCACACGGTTGGAGACGCAGGAGATTGCAGACAAGCTTATCCAGGATGGGTACAATGCTGATGCGCTTCATGGGGAGTTGTCCCAGCAGCAGCGCGACCTGACCATGCAGAAGTTCCGCCAGCGGCGTACGCAGTTGCTGGTGGCTACTGATGTGGCCGCACGCGGACTGGATGTGGATGACCTGACTCACGTCATCAACTACGGTCTGCCTGACGATACCGAGAGCTACACTCACCGCAGCGGGCGTACCGGACGGGCCGGAAAGACGGGTACCAGCATTGCCATCATCCACGTGCGTGAAAAGGGGAAGATGCGTGCCATTGAACGTATCATCGGGAAGCAGTTCCTGCGGGGTGAGATTCCTACCGGACAGCAGATATGCGAGAAGCAGCTCTATAAGGGGATTGACGACATTGAGCGTGTGCAGGTGAATGAGGAGCTGATTGCCCCATTCATGCATGAGGTGCTCCGCAAGCTGGAGTGGCTGGAGAAGGAGGACCTGGTGAAGCGCATTGTGAGCCGCGAGATGAGCCGCTTCATTGACTATTACAGCAAGATGCCCGACATTGAGGTGCCCACCGAGCGTACGCGCAAGGAGGGTAAGGCTCAGGGCGAAGGTGCTTCGGGCCGCAGGGGTGGAGCCAAGGGTGGCCGCAAGGCCGAGGAGGGCTATACGCGCCTGTTCCTGAATTTGGGAAAGACGGACAACTTCTTTGCGGCGCAGGTCATAGACTTGGTGAACCGCCACGTGCAAGGCAAGCCGCAGATTGGGCGCATTGACCTGATGAAGAACTTCTCCTTCTTTGATGTGGCCGAGGAGGATGCGGCCCGGGTGGTGAAGGCGTTGAACCGAGGTGTGAAGGTGAATGGCCGCAAGGTGGTGGTCGAGGTGGCCGATGAGGGGGGTGATGCCTCTGCAGGGAAGGCCCGTCGGACTACGGCCCGCGAGGCGTTGCAACAGGCGGCCAGGCCATCGAAGAAGAGCCGGGCTGCCAAGTGGGAGAGGGAGGCTATGAGCGATGCCGACCCCTTTGAGCAGTTCCAGAAGAAGTCGAAGAAACGGCAGCAGGCCCAACAGGCCGAGGTGCGCCGCAAACCTTCGCGCGAGGAGCGGGGATACACTGCCCCTCGGGGACCTAAGAAGAAGGATGACTGGAAGCAGTTCTTCCAGCACAATGACCGTCCCTTGCAGGGCGAAGAGCCCGACTTCAGCGAAGAGGGGTGGGCACGACGCACTCCGAAGAAAGGGTGACGGGCAGGTGAAGAATGAATGATTAATGATGAAAGAATGAAAGAGGGGGTGATTTGCTGAACTCCCGGAGTGTTTGGATTCGTAAACATTTATAACCACAAAAAGAGGCCGTGGGAGGTTACTTCCCATGGCCTCTTTTTGTGACCTGCTTGGGTGGGTCGGAGAGACACACCTGTGTCTTGTCTTGACACCCACCTGTGTCTCGGGGTGAGACATACCTGTGTCTTGAGGTGAGACACACCTGTGTCTTCGGCAGGGAGACAAGTGGGTCTTCCGGATAGGGTCAGCAATCTCTTAGTGTTTCTTGCAACATTCTGTATATGAGTGTTTTACCATTTTACTTTGCTGCCTCTCTTGCAATCTCGACATACAGGGCCGAGGGGGTGGTTGCCTCTGTTTGCGCAGGGTGGGACAGACCCTCTGATTCGGGTGTCCGCCTTGTTCTTATGTGTCCGTATTTTTCTTAATCACTTCTTATGGTTTGTGGCCCATCCCTCTTCGCTGAAGTCGGGTTCTTCGCCGCGCAGGTGTCTGCTTCCTCCTCGTGGTCCGTAGGGTCGTGCGTTCTCGTCGGCCGGGACATAGTTGAGCTGTTTCTTCTCCAGGTTGGCACTGGCCACCCGCACCTTCATCTTGTCGCCCAAGCTGTAGCGGCGGTGTGTGCGGCGGCCTATGAGGCAGTAGTTGCGGTCGTCGAACTCGTAGTAGTCGTCGCCCAGGTCGCGCAGGGAGACGAACCCTTCGCACTTGTTTTCCTCAATCTCCACATAGAGGCCCCAGTCGGTCACTCCGCTCACCACTCCGTCAAACACCTGCCCGATGTGTTCGCTCATGAACTCCACCTGCTTGTACTTGATGCTGCTCCGTTCGGCACTGGCAGCCAGTTGCTCCATGGCCGAGGAGTGCTCGCACATCTCCTCGTACTTCTGTTGCTGCACGGTGCGTCCGCCGCCGAGGTATCGTGTGAGTAGGCGGTGTACCATCATGTCCGGATAGCGGCGTATGGGCGAGGTGAAGTGTGTGTAGTAGTCGAAAGCCAGTCCGTAGTGTCCGATGTTGTGTGTGCTGTATTTTGCCTTCTGCATGGTTTTGAGCGAAACCATCTCGATGAGGTTCTGTTCGGCCCGTCCGTGTACGTCGGTCAGCAGTTTGTTGATGCTCCGGTTCAGTTCTCCCTTGGTGCCGCCACTGCGCAGCTTGTATCCGAACCGTGCAATGAAGTGCTTCAGGTTTTCCAGTTTCTCGGGGTCGGGCAGGTCGTGTATGCGGTACGGGAAGACCTTTGCCTTCTTGTTCTTCGGCACGCGGCCTATCTCTTCGGCCACTGTCCGGTTGGCCAGCAGCATGAATTCCTCGATGAGTTTGTTGGCTTCCTTGGACTCTTTGAAATATACCCCCGTGGGTTTGCCCTGTTCGTCAATGTTGAAGCGTACCTCTATGCGGTCAAAGTTGATGGCTCCGGCGGCAAATCGCTTCTCGGTGAGTTGTTTGGCCAGATGGTTCAGGGTGAGGATGGCTTCGGCCAACAGGTCTTCCCCTTGGGGCTGGGTGGTCCGGTCTCCGCCTTTCTCTATTATCTCCTGTGCCTCCTCGTAGGTGAACCGGCGCTGGCTGCGTATGATGGTGCGCACTATGCGGTGCTTCTTCACCTCGGCCCGGTCATTGAGGTGGAAGATGACGGAGTAGGCCAGCTTGTCCTCGTCGGGACGCAGCGAGCAGAGGTCGTTGCACAGGCGTTCGGGCAACATGGGTATGGTGCGGTCCACCAGATAGACCGAGGTGGCACGGCGGTAAGCCTCCTTGTCAATGATGTTTCCTTCGGCCACGTAGTGGGTCACGTCGGCAATGTGTACACCCACCTCCCAGAGTCCCTCCTTCAGGGGTCTGATGCTCAGTGCGTCGTCAAAGTCTTTGGCGTCGGCCGGGTCGATGGTGAAGGTTGTCACTCCGCGCATGTCCAGGCGCGACTCCAACTCCTGCTGGGGTATGTCGCCCGGAATCAGGTCTGCAGCCCGCTCCACTGCCTCGGGATACTTGTAGGGCAGCCCGTACTCGGCCAGGATGGCATGCATCTCGGCATTGTTCTCGCCCGTGCGGCCCAGGATGTCAATGACTGTCCCCACGGGATTGTTGGCCTGTGCCGGCCATTCCACTATCTTCACCACGGCCTTGTCGCCGTCCTTTCCGTTCTTCAGTTTGCTGCGGGGGATGAATATGTCGTGTCCCAACGTGCCCCCTTCGGTGACGAGGAAGGCATAGTTGCGTTCCACACACAGAGTTCCCACAAAGGTGTCTCTGGTGCGCTCTATGATTTCTATCACCTCACCCTCTTTGCCCTGTCCGCGCCTTTTGGCAAAGAGAGCCACCTTCACACGGTCTCCGTCAAGGGCATGTGCCGCATTCCGTTCGGCAATGCTCACCGGCTCGCTGCCATCGTCGGGCACGAAGGTGTTGCGTCCGTTGCTCTTGCGCTGGAAGGTCCCCTCCAGTGTCTGTCCCTGGTTGCATAGCTTGAATCGCCCGCGCGAAACCTCCCTGACGTACTCGTCGAGGACGAGGTCGGAGAGGATATCCATGCAGAGCATCTTCAGGGGGTGGGTCTTCAATGCCAGGTCGGCATAAATCTGTTTCAGGGTGAACTCCCAATCGGGATTCTGGCGGAAGAGGTCCACCAGCATATCGGTCAACGTCCTCTTGTTGAGGTGCTTGCCAGCTTTCTTTTCAAACTTTGCCATAGTCTTTCAGTTCTTACAGGGTGTTGCATAGAGGTGTTTCCTCCGTATTTCTCAACAAAGGAAACAAAAATATCAGTCAGTTGGATGTTTTTTTGACAGTTATTTATAATAAATGTAGTATCTTCGCGCCGCGAAAGGAGAAATGGGTACTGCATGGTCCACTCGTTGCTAATAACTCATAACCCGTCACTCGTAGCTTGTAGCTCATCACTCATAACTAAGAAATATGAAGATACTGATAACAGGAGCCAGCGGATTCATAGGCAGTTTCCTCTGCGAGGAGGGGCTGCGTCAAGGCCATCAGGTATGGGCAGGCGTGCGCACCGGCAGCAGCCGTCGTTACCTGCAACATCCGGCTTTGCAGTTTGCCGAACTGGACTTTGCCCACCCCGACAAGTTGGCCGCCCAGCTGGCCACCCATCATAGGGAACATGGCGGGTGGGACGTGGTCATCCACTGTGCAGGAGTCACAAAATGTCCGCGCAAGGAAGACTTTGACAGGGGCAACTATACCTATACCCGCCACCTGGCCGAGGGGCTGATGGCCGAGGGTATCACACCCCGCCAGTTCGTCTATCTCAGTTCGCTCAGTGTGTTCGGCCCTATCCGTGAGGAGGTGGCACATGCCGGCTTTCCTCATGCCTCGCCATACCTCTATGCCCCTATCACCGAGGCCGATGTGCCTCAACCGAATACTGCCTACGGACAGAGCAAACTCCGGGCCGAACAGTATCTGCAGGGACTGGCCGGGCAGCTGCCCACCGTCATCTTCCGCCCCACGGGAGTGTATGGACCGCGCGAAAGGGACTACTTCCTCATGGCCAAAAGCATCAAGGCGCATACGGACTTCTCCGTAGGGTATCGCCGTCAGGAGATAACCTTCATTTATGTGAAGGACTTGGTGCGCGCCATCTATCTGGCCGTAGCGAAGGGGGTGACAGGGCGGGCCTACTTTGTCAGCGATGGCGGAGTCTATGAGAGCCGCACCTTCAGCGACCTTATCCGCCACGAGCTGGGCAATCCCTGGCTGTTGCGTATCAAGAGCCCCCTGTGGTTGCTCAAGGGCATTTCGTATGTGGCCGGATGGGCAGCAGGCCTGATGGGTAAGACCTCGACCCTGAACAGAGACAAATATCAGATAATGAAACAACGCAACTGGCAGTGCGACATCAATCCCCTGAGGCAGGAACTTGGCTTCGAGCCGGAGTATGACCTCAGCAGGGGAGTGGCCGAGACCATTGCCTGGTACAAGAAAGAAAAATGGCTTTGAACATACAGCGACTCATCACACCCACCCCACGAAAGAACGGCCTCTTTGGCGTAGAGGTCATCAGCTTGGCATACAGTGCCCTCACCACCTTGCTCATCCTCTTCTTCTACATGAGGATGGACCATCCCGGTGAGCAACTCGTGGGGCGCATCTGCATTGTGGGCATGACTCTCGTGCTCTATACCGTCTATCGCCGTTATCCCTGCCGCCTCACCATCATGGTCAGGGTGGTGGCACAGCTCTTCCTGCTGGCATACTGGTATCCGGACACGTATGAGTTCAACCGTCTGTTTCCCAACCTTGACCATCTCTTTGCTTCGTGGGAACAGCTTCTCTTCGGCTGCCAGCCGGCCCTTGTGTTCAGCGAGGTGTGCAACACCGTCTGGTGGAGCGAAGCCTTCAACCTGGGTTACTGGACCTATTACCCCATGATGTTCCTTGTGGTCTTCTACTACTTCTTTGCCCGCTACGAGGGCTTCATGCGCGCGGCGTTCGTACTGCTCTGTTCCTTCTTCCTCTACTACCTCATCTACCTGTTTCTGCCCGTCACCGGGCCGCAGTATTACTTTCAGGCCATCAGCCCGATACAGGCAGCTGCCGGATGTTTCCCCGATGTGGGCGACTACTTCCTGAATCATTCCGAACTGATGCCCAATACCAACGGCATAGACGGGTTCTTCTACCGCATGGTGGAGAGCACCCAGGCCTCTGGCGAGCGGCCCACAGCTGCATTTCCCAGTTCGCACGTAGGCATTTCCACCATCATGATGATGCTCCTTTGGCAGGCCAACCGCCGGCTGACTCTCTGCATTGCTCCCTTCTACCTGCTGCTGTGTGGGGCTACGGTCTATATTCAGGCCCATTACCTTATAGATGCCCTGGCCGGACTCCTCTCAGCCCTGCCTGTCTATTGGATTTCAACCCGCCTTTATAAGGTTTGGAGCCCCTTCTGAACCTCTCGAAAAGGAAGGCTCCCATATCCTTCCCAAAGACCTTAAAGTCCTTAAAGTCCCCAAAGTCCTTAAAGTCCCTAAGGTCCTTACAGTCTTTACAGTCTTTAAGCTCCCGAGTGAGGGGAATAAATAGTAACTGACCTTGCCCTTTGCCCCTCTTAACAAGGATCCACATCAAAATAGATTACACACGAACGGAACCGGGCGTCGGCCAGCATCCGGTCGCGGACAAGGTTGAGCTGCTGACGCACCTTGGGGAGTGAGGCTGATGTCTCCATCTTGAGTATGAACTTGCGGATGTAGAAGGTCTGCACACGAGCTACGGGTGGTGTATCAGGACCAAGAATGCGGTCGCCAAAGATGGCACGCAGCTGGGTGGCCATCTCGCGTGCCAGTATCTCCACCAGGTCGGCCTGCCGGTGCTTCAGGTAGATGTAAGTGAGGCGGTAGTAGGGCGGATAGCGGAACAGCAACCGTTCGGCCAGTTGGTCATCATATAGCCCCTGATAGTCATTGGTCACCACTTGATGAATGACAGGCACCTCTTTGCTGCGTGTCTGCAGTACCACTAATCCCCGATGATGCTTGCGTCCTGCGCGTCCGGCCACTTGGGCCATCAGCTGGAAGGCCCGTTCGTGCGAACGGAAGTCGGGAAAATTCATCATGGTGTCTGCATCAAGGATTCCTACCACACTGACATGTTCAAAGTCCAATCCCTTCGACACCATCTGTGTGCCGATAAGGATGTCCGTCTGTCCGCTTTGGAAGTTGTGGATAATGCGTTCGTGGGCATGGCGCGTGCGGGTAGTGTCCAAGTCCATGCGTGCCACCCGGGCAGTAGGAAATACCTCCTTGATGCTCTTCTCAATCCGTTCGGTGCCGTAGCCCCGATGGCGGAGCTCTTCACCTTCGCAAGCAGGACATGAGGTTGGTATCTGGTAAGTGTAGCCGCAGTAGTGACAGGTCAGTTGGTTCATGCCACGGTGGTAGGTCAGGCTCACATCACAATTCTTGCACTTTGGTACCCAACCGCAGGTATGGCACTCTATCATGGGGGCAAAACCGCGACGGTTCTGGAAAAGGATGACCTGCTCGCCCCGTTCCAATGCTCCGCGGATGTGCCCCAATAGGGCAGGCGAGAAGGGGCCGGTCATGCGGCGCTTGTGGCGCAGTTCGGCTATATCTACCACTTCTATTTCAGGCAGTTGGATGGATTGGTGGCGGTGGGTAAGGGCAACGAGTCCGTATTTCCCCGTCAGTGCGTTGTAATAACTCTCTATACTCGGTGTGGCAGTGCCCAACAGGACTTTGGCTCCTGCCATAGAAGCCAATACGGTGGCTGCGCTGCGGGCATGATAGCGTGGTGAAGGTTCTTGTTGCTTGTAGGTACTCTCGTGCTCCTCGTCCACAATGACCAACCCTAAATTCTGAAAAGGGAGGAATACGGACGAACGCACACCCAGTATGATGTCGTAGGGAGTGGGGGAGAGCTGTTTCTGCCAGATTTCAACGCGCTCTTCGTCGGAAAACTTGGAATGATAGACCCCCATCCTGTTACCAAACACACGTTGCAGGCGTTCTGTTATTTGGGTTGTCAAGGCTATCTCGGGCAGCAGGTACAACACCTGTTTCCCCTCGTCCAAGGCTTTGCTTATAAGGTGAATGTATATCTCTGTCTTTCCACTGGAGGTGACTCCATGTAGCAGACACACATTCCGTGTGGTGAAACTTTCGGTAATCTTTTCAAAGGCTTCTTGCTGATGGCTGTTCAGCTTGTTCAGTGGGGTGGCAGTTGCCTGCCTCTTTTCCAGCCTGCCTACCTCGCGGATATATTGTTGTAAGATACCTTTCTCTATCAGTTGGGCAAGAGTTGCCGATGAGGCTCCGGATATGCTCAAGAGCTCTTTCTTCGTTACTGATTCAGTTTCCATGCTGATGAAGTCCATCAGTAGCTGTTGCTGCTTGGGGGCACGTTTGAGGGAGTCAATCAAATGGTGGAGGTACTCAGGGTGGCATGAGTTTCCTAACTCCTTAACTCCTGAATTGAGCCGTATGCATACCTCCGTCTTTGGCTTATAAGTACGTTTCACCTCTTCTTTCACAAAGATAGCTTCCTTGTGCAACAGGTTACTGATAGTCGGGAGAGCATTCTTTATGCCTGTCTCTTTTTCAATGACACTTACGGTACGTACCTTGCCATCTGTCAACAGTTGGTATATCTTCTCTTCGTTAGGAGTAAACCTCTCTTCGGCCATGAAGTCAGAGTTGATCTCCACATGAGTTTCGCTTTCCAGCCTCATGCCCGAAGGAAGTGCAGCTTTATAGACATCGCCCAAAGTACATAGGTAATATTCTGCCACCCACTGCCATAGCTTCAACTGCTCGGGAAGGACAATAGGGTAGGGGTCCAACACTTCAGTGATGGACTTCACTTCGTAGTCTCCATAGGGAGGTGTATTGTGCAGGCAGATGACGATGGCCGTGTAGAATCGTTTCTGTCCGAAAGGTACGATTACACGGCTTCCCACCTGTACCATCTCGGCCATGTTGGCAGGCAGGCGGTAAGTATAACTGTTGGCTAAAGGGAGTGGGACGATGACATCGGCAAAGAGGGAAGGCTTCTCTCCTTTATCTGTCATCCGTTGCTGGGGCTCCCCGATTGCTATGCCAGTTTGCAATTGCCCAAAGGAGGGGAAGGGAATGTTTGGATTGTTCATGTAGTAAGGGTTTTTACATCCCTCCCTTGTGGAGGGGTAAGGGGGAGGGGGTCCTCCCTTACTTTTTCAACTCCGGATAACTGATACGGGTGTGATAGACAGTTTTAAGCTTTTCCTTGAATACTCCCTTTATGGTTTCTATGTCGCGGAAGGTGATGGGGCATTGGCGGAAAGCACCCTCTGCCACTTGGCCGTCTATCAGTTTGTCCACCAGATTGCTGATGCTCTCCTCGGTGTATTCAGGCAGGCTGCGCGATGCCGCTTCCACAGCATCTGCCATCATCAGGATGGCCTCTTCTTGCGTAGCAGGGTTAGGCCCCGGGTAGGTGAAAAGAGTTTTGTCCACTTCTGCATCGGGATGGGCATTCTGTTCGGAGATGTAGAAGTATTTGGTCATGCCCACTCCGTGATGGCTGCAGATAAAGTTACGTATCACCTTGGGCAGATTGTGCTTGTCGGCCAACCTCAGACCGTCTGTCACATGGTTGATGATGATGTGGGCACTCTCGGCAAACTCCAATGCCGTGTGCGGATTCACACCTGACTGATTCTCTGTGAAGAATACGGGGTTTTCAATCTTGCCGATGTCGTGATAGAGGGCTCCTGTTCTTACTAACTGGCTGTTTGCTCCTGTGGCGCGGGCTGCATCAGCAGCTAAGTTTGCCACTTGCAATGAGTGTTGGAAAGTACCGGGTGCTATTTCCGACATTTTTCGGAGCAGCGTTGTGTTGATATTGGATAATTCCACTAACGTGACGTTGCTGGTAAAGCCGAATGCTTTTTCCAACATGAATAATAAGGGGTATGTGAACAACAGTAAGATGCCGTTGATGGCCAACGATATGTACATGCTTGTGTCCAACTTTGTCAAGTCATCGGTGTGGATGAGCTCATAGGCAAAGTAAATCAGCATCATTGAAAGGGTTGTCAACAAGGCTGCACGCAGCAATTGTGAACGTTGTGACAGCTCGCGAAGGCTATAAATGCCTACCAAACCACCGATGAACTGTACCAGAATGAATTCGTAGGGATAGCGTAAAGAGATGGAGCAAAGCAACAGCATCATGACATGCATAGTGAAAGCTGTACGTGAATCCATGAATACGCGTACTATAATAGGAAGCATGGCAAAGGGGATAATATACACATTGAAAATGTTGTATGTCACCATCAACGATGTAATGACAGGAAAAATTACTAACAATCCTGCTAAGAGTAAGATGGTGCGGTTCCGGTCGTAATAATCCCTACGAAAGAGGTCAAGGTATAGGATGAAGCAGGTGATGAAGACTACAACAAACAGAATCTGTCCGGCCAACGTGAGCCGTTTTTGTGCAAGTGTTTCACTACGTTTGTTCAGTTCTTTGCTTAGTGATTGCAGTATCTCATAGGTTCGTTGGTCAATGATTTCTCCCCGGTCAATAATCTTGGTGCCATTTATAACCATACCGCTGCTCCATGGAATAGAAGCAAGCAACTCTGTGCGGGCGGCATCGGACTTCTCTTTGTCATAAGTGATATTGGGTACAAGGTAATCGTGCAAGTCACATTGTTGCAGGATGTGGAGTTTATAACGGGCCGTGTCGGCATAGATTAGCTTTTCGTATGCTTCCTTTTCGGTCAGTAAGGAAGTTGTTGCCACCGTATGTGCCAGATTGTTCTCTACCATCATGATTGAATGAATGCTGTCAGCGTGCAGCTGTTTCAGTTCATTGGCAGAGATAATACCTTGGTTGTAAATCTTTTGTAATGCCTGTAATACGTGGTTGTAGTATGAGTTCTCCTTCAATCGCTGTTTTAGGGAACCTTCTGTATAATCCTTCTTCAGTTTGGCCAATTGTTCGTCTCCAATTTGGTCTTCCTTGTAGAAGTAGGGGTGGAATTGCTTCAGTACACTATCTTGTTCTTGTTTTACGGTGGCTTCGTCTTTGTAGATAGGGAAGTCAAACGAGGCTATCAATTGGCCGTATCGCCATGGATGGTTCAACTCGAACTGGTAAGTGTAATTCTGTTCGCGTGGAAGAAAATAGACAATAATGACAATAGCACTTAGCGCTATACCTATTCTATATAATAGGCCTGCACGTGTCAGGGGGTGGGGGCTGTTATATCTGTTCATAATGTACCATTTTTGTAAATAACGGGGCTAAAGTACAAAAAAAAACAATAGAGCCCCCCTTTTTGCCCCCGAAACGGAGAGTTCTATCGTTTTTTTTTGCTGTAGTTCTGGAAAAAGCGTATTTTTGCCGAAATTTTATACATTATTTAAAATATGACAGACAGAAAAGTGAGGGTGCGCTTTGCCCCGAGCCCTACCGGTGCGTTGCATATTGGAGGTGTGCGCACAGCGTTATATAACTATTTGTTCGCCCGTCAGCATGGTGGCGAATTCATTTTCCGTATCGAGGATACCGACTCCAACCGTTTTGTCCCCGGTGCCGAGGAATATATCATCGAATCATTCAAATGGCTTGGCATCAAGTTCGACGAAGGTGTCAGCTTCGGTGGCAACTATGGTCCTTACCGTCAGAGCGAACGACGCGATATCTATAAGCAGTACGTGAAGGTGCTTCTCGATGCAGGCAAGGCATACATGGCTTTTGATACTCCTGAGGAGTTGGATGCCAAGCGTGCCGAGGTGCAGAATTTCCAGTACGACGCTTCTACCCGTATGTCGATGCGCAACTCCCTGGCCTTGCCTAAGGAGGAAGTTGATCGCCTCTTGGCTGAGGGACATCAGTATGTGGTGCGCTTCCTTATCCAGCCGGGCGAGGAGGTGCATGTGGATGACCTTATCCGTGGCGATGTGGTCATCAACTCGTCCATCCTTGATGACAAGGTGCTTTATAAGTCTGCCGACGAACTGCCCACCTACCATTTGGCCAACATTGTCGATGACCACTTGATGGAGGTTTCTCACGTTATCCGTGGTGAAGAGTGGCTTCCTTCGGCTCCTCTGCATGTGCTTCTCTACCGTGCTTTCGGTTGGGAGGACACCATGCCCCGTTTTGCCCACCTGCCCCTTCTGCTCAAGCCAGAGGGTAACGGCAAACTCTCCAAGCGTGATGGCGACAAGCTCGGTTTCCCTGTCTTCCCTCTTGAGTGGCACGACCCCAAGACCGGTGAAGTCTCTTCGGGTTACCGCGAGACAGGTTATCTGCCCGAAGCTGTCATCAATTTCTTGGCACTGCTCGGATGGAATCCCGGCAACGATCAGGAAATCATGTCGCTTGACGAGATGGTCAGCCTCTTCGACCTCAGCAAGTGCTCCAAGAGCGGTGCCCGTTTCGACTATGTCAAGGGCATCTGGTTCAATCATCAGTACCTGCTCCGTCAGGCCGATATGGACTGGACACCTGAGTTCGACAAGATTCTCCGTGCCAACGGTATCGAATCCACTCCCGAGCGCGAGGCACAGGTGGTGGCCATGATGAAGCAGAAGGTGGTGGAATATACCGACAAGTTGGGCAACAAGAAGAAACGCAACGTCAGCTTCGTCAGCGACCTATGGCCGCTTTGCGACTTCTTCTTCCTCGCTCCTCAGGCCTATGATAAAGAGGGTGACAAGTTCATCCGCAAGAATTGGAAAGAGGGAACGGCCGCCGAAATGACCGAGCTGGCCGATCTGCTCGAAGGCTTGACTGACTTCTCCGTGGAGTCATTGAAGCAGGCCGTAGATACTTGGGCAGAGGCTGGCGAGAAGAAGCCTTGGAATCCTTGGCGCGTATGCCTCGTAGGCACCGGTCAGGGTCCCGATATGTATGAACTGGCTGCTTTCCTCGGCAAGGAGGAGACCGTCAGCCGTATGCGCAAAGCCGTAGCAATACTTGCTTGATTATGAATTATGAATTTTGAATTATGAATTGTGTGTGGGACTTCTTGGAAATACAGAGTTTTACTCATAATTCATAATCCATAATTTAGAATTGAAGTTATGTACAACTTAGCCATTTATCTATACCTGCTGGCCGTCAAGTTCGTTGGCCTCTTCAGCAAGAAGGTCAAGCTGATGCGTAAGGGGCACAAACAGGTTTTCGACATCTTGCGCCAGGGCATCGACAAGGATAGCCAGTACCTGTGGTTTCATGCCGCCTCGTTGGGCGAGTTCGAGCAGGGACGCCCGCTGATGGAGCGTATCCGCAAGGCACATCCCCAATACAAGATTCTGCTCACCTTCTTCTCCCCATCGGGATACGAGGTGCGCAAGAATTACGAAGGGGCCGATGTCATCTGCTACCTGCCTTTCGACACACCGCGCAATGTGCGTCGTTTCCTCGACTTGGCCCGTCCGTCCATGGCCTTTTTCATCAAGTACGAGTTTTGGCAGAACTATATGAAGGGACTCCAACGCCGGGGTATCCCCACTTATAGCGTCTCTTCCATCTTCCGTCCCAATCAGGTATTCTTCCGTTGGTATGGCGGACAGTATTACAAGGTGCTTACCCGCATCACCCATTTCTTTGTACAAAATGAAGAGTCTGTTCGCCTGTTGGCTTCGCGCGGCATCACCAATGCCACCGTAGTGGGCGATACCCGCTTCGACCGTGTGTTGGAGATTCATCAGGCAGCCAAGCAACTTCCCTTGGTCGAGCGTTTCAAGGGTGATTGTAGCAAGGTCTTTGTGGCCGGTAGTTCATGGCAACCCGATGAGGAACTCTTCATCGACTATTTCAATCGTCATCCCGAGATGAAACTCATCATAGCTCCCCATGTGGTGGATGAAAATCATTTGGCTTGGATTGAGAGCAGGCTCAATCGTCCCTCTATGCGCTACACTCGTGCTTTGGGCGCAGATCTTTCAAGGGCCGATTGCCTCATCATCGATTGCTATGGCCTCCTTTCGTCCATCTACCGTTATGGTGAAATCTCATATGTGGGTGGTGGCTTCGGTGTAGGAATCCACAATGTGCTGGAGGCTGCCGTCTATGGTATCCCGGTGCTGTTCGGCCCCAATAACCAACGCTTCCGCGAAGCCCGCCAGTTGCTGGCCGAGGGTGGCGGCTTCGAGATTCACGATGCCGCGGAGTTCAATGCAACGATGGATCGCCTGCTCACCGATGAGACCTTCCTTGCCCAGAGTGGTGAACGTGCCGGTCGCTACGTCAAGGAGAATGCCGGTGCGGCCGATGCAATATTAGAAGCGATTGCTTTTTAGGAGTAACTCCTAATTCTTCCTATACCCCGAGGATGTAAAGGCGGCCAGCAGGTCGCCTTTTTCGTTTATCAGCTCTACATTTATATAAGGTACGCGCGGGTGGTTCACCACCTCCGTTGCTTCCGCGTAAACAGTCTCCCCCTCCTTGGCCGAACGGATGAAGGTGATGTTGGCCGTGATGGAGAAGGTCAACTGGCCGTGGCTGTTCGCCACCGCCGCGCAAGCCAGGTCGGCCAGAGTGAAGAGTGCTCCCCCTTGGCACACGCCACCGGCATTCAGATGCTCTTTGGTCACCACCATACGGGCTTTGGCTCGTCCGTTGCCCACTTCCACCAGCTCGATGCCGGCATTTACCGCAAAGCGGTCGTTCTTCAAAAATTCTTTGATATCCATGGTAGAATTAATTTTTATCTTCTTGTCATGCGTGCAAAATTAACTGATTTTTGTAAAAGTCTTCATTTAAAACAAATAAATGTGCAATGCAATGCCCTTGACTGGCCAAAATAGTTACAGGGAAATGGACTTTTACCCATTCTCCGGCGATGGAATCGCTATTGCCAGGAATGACTGAAGAGTCCCTTATCTGAAATTTCTTCCTGCAAAGGATTTCTGTTCAGAAAAAACTCATTATATTTGTCGGGAAATCTAAACCGTTATATCGCATGAAAAGAAGGACTATCCTATTGACGCTTGCTTTTTGCCTGACTTCCAATCTCATTCAGGCTGAGTCTGAGAACGAAACAGCTGTACAAGTACAGACGGAAAAAGATGCCGTAGCTGATGCACCACAAGAGTTGTGGATCAAGAACGGCACCCGAAGCATCTATGGCCTGCTGAGCCGCCCGGAGAAGCCGCAGGCTAAGAGCCCCATAGCCATCATTGCCCATGGGTTCAATGGTACGCACCATTTCGGACGGAACTATTTTGACATGCTGAACGATATGGGATTCCTTTGCTACACGTTCGACTTCCCGTGTGGCTCCATCAAGAGCCAGAGCGATGCAAACACGATGGAGATGTCCATCCTCGACGAGCAGAGCGACCTCGAAGCCATTGTCCGCTATTTCAAGTCGTGCCCCGACGTGGATGCATCGCGCATCGTGCTTATCGGAGAGAGTCAGGGTGGACTGGTCTCCGCCCTTACCGCGGCCAACCTGCCTGAAGAGGTCAGTGAGTTGGTGCTCATCTACCCGGCTCTCTGCATCCCCGACAATTGGCGGAAAAGTTATCCGCAAGTGGAAAACATCCCCGACACGACCCGCTTATGGAATGTACCGATGGGGCGCCGGTTCTTTGCCGAGATACACGACATGGATGCGTTTGAACTGATAGGTCGCTACCAGAAGCCTGTCATCATCATCCAAGGCGATGCCGACCGGATTGTCTCGATGGAAGATTCGCGCCGTGCCGTCAAACTCTACAAAGATGCCCGCCTGCACGTTATCCCCGAGGCCGGACACGGATTCCGTCCACACGAATTCAAGGAGTCATTGGAGCAGATAAAATTGTTCTTGAATCGGGAAGCCGCCAAATAGCTCTCGCCCCATGGCCTCATCCGGACTTTTCCTCTACGACCGCACCTTCGACGGCCTGCTGACCGCCGTGTTCGATGCCTTTGTGCGCAAACAGTTCCCTAGCGTCCTGCTGGGGGAAGGCGAGCCATTGCCTCTGTTTCACGATGAGGTCTTCACCGTGGTGACCGACGAGGAGAAGTCCGCCCGAGTGTGGCGGGCACTGGAGAAAAAGCTGTCCAAACAGGCGCTGACCATGCTGACGGTGAGCTATCTGGCCGAGGAACCAGAGCTGGACATCCACCTTTTCAACTATATCTGCAAGGCGGTCAAGGCCGAAAAGAGCATAGAGACCTTCTTCACCGACGAAGATGTGCGCTACGTGACCGATGCCTTCCGCCGTGTGCGCTACGAACGGCTACGCATGATGCAGTTCGTCCGTTTCCAAAAGGCGAAAGACGGCACCTACTTTGCCATTATCCGTCCCGACTACAACGTCATCCCCCTCATCATCCCTCACTTCGAGGACCGCTTTGCCGACCAGCCATGGATTATCTACGACGTCCGCCGCAACTACGGTTGCCACTACAATGGGCATGAAGTGACGGAAATCACCTTCACCGACGACGGCCGCACCTTCGACCCGCGCACAGGCAAGTTGGATAAGGAATTGCTTGCCCAAGACGAGCAACTTTTCCAAGACCTCTGGCGCACCTATTTCAAAGCCGTCTGTATCAAAGAGCGCCTCAACCCCCGCAAGCATCGCAAGGACATGCCCGTCCGCTATTGGGCATATATGACGGAAAAGCAATGACTAAGGCTACTTTTTTAACTATATCTTATTAATAATCCATTTTCCAGAGTTTCCGCCTTCACGAATCAATATGCCTTTTTTTCGCAATTGGTCTGTTATCTTTCTAATTTGACGTTCACTGATTTTTAATCTTTTAGAAAGTTCTGCTCTTGAAATTGACGGAGTTTCCTTTATTGCCTCCAATAGTTTCTCTTCGTCCGTTGGAACGCTTTGGAACGCTGTTGGATCATCATTGGAACGCTTTGGAACGCTTCCTTCGTTGTCTGCTCGCCAAATGACAACTGTCTTATACTGCTATAGGTAGACACATTTACTAACAATTAAAATGTGTCTACCTATAGCAGTATAAGACACTTGTCCTAAAAAAAGAAAAAAAGTACCGCTGAAGTGAATCCATTGCGGAGGGTAAGGAGTTAACGGACAATATTCTTTCTCTATTTCGCATACTCTTTCGTTTCTTTATTGTATCTTTGTCCCCAAGATGTCGAGGTGGATTCTATAAATTCCCACCTTAAAACCAACAACCAGACAAAACTATATATCATTACATATCATGAAAAAGAATTTTGCTCTTTTATTTGCCCTCGTTACCCTTTTGTTTCAAGCATGTACAGGCGACAAGCAAACCATTGACCTGAGTGGGACGTGGCAGTTTGCCCTCGACCGCGAGGGGAGTGTGAAACCTACGGACGAGATGCCCGAGACGGTGATGCTGCCGGGCACGACCGACACCAACCGCAAGGGTGACTCCATCCAGTGGAAAGGAGAGACGACCCACCTGTCGCGCCCATTCTCTTACAAGGGGCGTGCCTGGTACCGCCGCACGGTAGAGATTCCCGAAAGTTGGACAGGAAAGCCCGTCCTTCTCACCCTGGAGCGCACCAAGCCCACAGAGGTGTATGTGGATGGCACGTTGGTAGGAAAAGGCACGCTTATCTCCACTCCCCAGCGCTTCGACCTCACGGAGAGTCTGACACCCGGCACACACGAACTGGCCATCATGGTGGACAACAGCAGCGGTGTGCCCGAACAAGTTTATGAAAGCAGCCATGCCTACACCGAGAGTACGCAGACCAACTGGAACGGTATCATCGGTGACATCACCCTCAGCACCTCACTGCCCGGGAAGAGGGAGATACCCGTTCACCCGGCCTTCAAGGATTTCCACATCGAAGGGCAACAATTTTTCGCCAACGGACATCCCATCTACCTGCGCGGACGGAATGATGCCTGCGTGTGGCCACTGACGGGTCATTCGGCGATGGATGTTGACTCGTGGCGTCACTACTTCAAAATCTGTCAGGAGTACGGCCTCAATCACGTGCGCTTCCATTCATGGTGTCCGCCCGAAGCTGCTTTTGTAGCAGCGGACGAATGCGGTATTTACCTGCAACCCGAGTTGCCCTTCTGGGGAGACATCAATCCCAAAGACACCGTGCTGATGGAGTTTCTGCTGGCTGAAGGCGAGGCCGTCATGCGCGAGTTCGGCCATCACCCCTCGTTCCGCATGTTTGCCCTTGGCAATGAACTGCGCGGAAGCATCCCCAAGATGACCGAACTGATTGAGCACTTCCGTGCCATGGCGCCCGACAAGATATACACACTTGGTACCAACTATTATTTGGGATACCAGGGTGTGAAACCCGGTATGGACTACTTCGTCACCTGCCGCGTAGGCGGTGAGGGTTGGGGAGGTTACAACACCCACACGCGCGGCTCGTTCTCCTTTGCCGATGCGGCCGACGGTGGTATGATCAACCATTTCTACCCCAACACACGGATGAACTTCGAGGAGGGATGCTCACTGGCCAACGTGCCCGTCATCTCGCACGAGACGGCCCAATTCCAGACCTACCCGGACTATGACGAGATAGCGAAATACACCGGTGCGCTCTACCCCTACAACATGGAGGTCTTCCGCGACCGCCTCGAAAAGGCGGGCATGGCCGACCAAGCCAAGGCTTTCCACCAGGCCAGCGGACAGTGGAGCCTGCGCCTCTACAAGCAGGACATTGAGATGGACCTCCGCACCCCGAACATGGCCGGTTTCCAGTTGCTCGACCTGCAGGACTATCCCGGACAGGGCAGCGCCTACGTGGGTATCCTCGATGCCTTCCTCGACTCGAAGGGCATGTGCAGTGCCGAGGAGTGGCGCGGATTCTGCGCACCCGTGGTGCCTCTGCTCATTGCCGACAAATTCTGCTTCAGCAACACCGAGGGCATCCATGCCCAAGTGAAGGTGGCCAACTACGGTGAGGAGAGCCTTTCCGGCAAGCGCATCACCTGGACATTGGGCGACAAGCAGGGCGAAATGACCATCGCCGACGAAGGTTACGGACTCATCGATGCCGGAGCACTGGACATCGACCTGAGCCATTACCATAATGCCGCAAAACTGAACTTGACCCTCACCATCGAAGGAAAGGCTGAGCCGAACACCTACGAGCTGTGGGTTTACCCGGCAGAAGACAATCTGGAGGCGCTGAAGGAGAGAGTGACCATAGCCCACACACTGACCGCTGATGTGGCCAAGCGCCTGGAAGAGGGCGAGTCGGTATTGCTCATGCCCGGTGAGTCGGAGCTGACGGTGGGCGGACTCTTCCAGACCGACTACTGGAACTACCGTATGTTCAAGACCATCTCGGAGAACAACAACCGCCATGTGTCGCCCGGTACGCTCGGCATCCTGACCGATCCGGCGCATCCGCTCTTCAACAGCTTCCCCACCGACGCGCACACCAACTGGCAATGGTTCCCCGTCATCAAGGCCAGCAACCCCTTCAAGCTGGACAACACGGCCACCGGCTATCGCCCCATCGTGCAAGTCATCGACAACATCGAGCGCAACCACAAGCTGGGCCTCGTCTTTGAATTTGCCGTGGGCAAAGGCAAGTTGCTCGTCGTCATGGCCGATTTGGACAAAGCTGCTGAAAACCTCGAGGGCAAGCACTTCTACCAGAGTGTGCTCCGCTACATGACCTCTGAGCACTTCGCCCCGAAGACAAGAATCACACCTGCCGACCTGAACAGCCTGCTGACCACCCCCGTGGTGGAGGGCCAGATTGGCACGCTGAACAACATCTCGCCCTACAATGCGGAGGAGTATAATTAAGACATTTCAGTATTATGAAAAGAGAAAGACAGAAAAACTGGTTGTCCTTTTTGATAATAGCTTTAACGGCCATCTCGTGTCAACCGAAGAAAAAGACGGAGGGAGAGCCATTGACCCACTACCTCTTTGCCTATTTTACCAGTAATGAGACCACGGGTCAACAAGTCTGCTATGCGGTAAGTGAAAATGGACTGGATTTCACTCCGATTAACGGAGGACGCCCCGTAATAGCGTCTGATACCATCAGCCGTTCGGGTGGTGTGCGCGACCCGCATCTGCTGAGAGCCGAAGATGGAAGCATCTTGCTTTCGCTCACCGACATGGATTGGCAGTTAGGCAAATGGACATGCCGGGGAATTGTCCTGATGAAGAGCGACGACCTTATCCATTGGCAACACAGTACCGTACATTTCCCGGAGCGGTTCAAGGGTGAAGAGTTTGCCCTGGCCGATGCCGTATGGGCACCACAGACTATCTACGACCCCACGGCACAGAAATATATGGTCTATTTCTCGCTGCACTCTCCGAAAGACGGTCCCTTCCCGCAAGATGCCGTATTCTATGCGTATGCCAACCCCTCATTCACGGACCTCGAAGGTTCTCCCAAACGACTGTTCCGTTACGATGGTCCAAGCATTGATACCGATATCGTACGCGACGAAGCAGGCCTCTATCATATATTCTTCAACACATGGGGCGGAGGATTGCAAGGTACGGGAAGACGAAAATTCACCGCTACCGAACTGACGGATACTGCCACATGGACATTGGCCGAAGGGCTGATGAAGCCCGAAGGAGTGACCATGAAGTCCGAAGGTTCGTCGGCTTATCCGTTGAACGACGGTAGTGCCTGGGTGTTGGCCTACGATTGTTATGCCGATGGAGTGTTCCACTTCTGCACCTCCACCGACCTCACCCATTTCACGTTAGTGCGCGAGACGAAAACAGAAGGGAACTTTACCCCCCGACATGGAAGTATCCTGCCCATTACGACAAGAGAGTATGAACGATTGACAAACTACTATAACTGAACACATGAAAAGACTTCTGCTGACATGGTTGGCGACGGTGGCGACAATAAGTATGGCCGCACAGAATTATTTGGAACATGAGTTCCTGAACCCGAAGGACGAACATAAGCCCATCATCATCTGGCAATGGATGGACGGACTGGTGACCCGCGAGGGCATTACGGCTGACCTTGAAGCCTTTAAGGAGGCAGGGTTGGCCGGTGTGCAGAACTTCCAGATTGGCGGACCGCGCCAGATACAGGTGAGCGACACCACGAACGCCATTGGCAGTGAAAAGTGGAAGGGCCTGATGCGTTGGGCCATGGACGAGTGCGAGCGCCTCGGACTGACCTTCGGCACACACAACTGTCCGGGATGGTCGTCGAGTGCCTATCCCACGGTGGAGCCGCGCTACTCCATGCTGCAACTGGTCTATAGCGAAGTGCCTGTGCCGGCGGATAAGCGCACGAAGGCGATACACCTGCCCCGTCCCGAGGTGGATACGGTGTGGAACTACTACGAGGATGTGGCCGTGATGGCCGTCCCTGCCGATTCGGTGGCTGAAGAGACAGGCGAGGTAATGGACCTGACGGCCTGCTACGACAAGGAGACGGAAACCTTGCAATTGCCTAAGGGACTGCCATCGGACTATGTGGTGCTTCGCATCGGACAGACCACCATCGGCAAGACCAACGAATCGCAGTCGCCCGAGTCGGGCCGCGGACTGGAGTGCGACAAGCTGAGCCGCGAGGCGGTGCTGAAGTTCTGGCAGGCCTACCCACAGATGATTATCGACATTGCCGGTCACCATGCAGGCAAGACCTTCACCCACTTCGAGATAGACAGCTACGAAGCCGGCGGACAGACATGGAGCGGTGTGCTCCCCGCGGAGTTCAAGCAGCGCCGGGGCTACGACATCATGCCCTATCTGCCCTATATGGTTGGCCGTTGCAAGAGCATTGGCGGCAAAGGGCAGACCGACAAGTTCAAGAAGGACTGGCAGTTGACCATCCAGCAGCTGTTTGCCGAAAACTATTACGGCTACATGACGGAACTGGCACAGCAGACACCGGGACTGACCCTGCTGATTGAGCCTTACGGCACGGGTGGGCAGAGACCCTTCCGCGTGCTCGACATCTACCGGATACTGGACGCAGCCAAAGGAGCCGTTGTAGCCACCGAGTTCTGGACCTACCCCAACTGGGGATGGAAGGACATGGGCCAGCATGAGAAGGTCATGCGCAACCTGCAGCGCCCCATCCTCTACGCCGAAGCCTTTACCTGTTGGCCGCTGAAGGCTTGGCAGGACGACCCGCAGTCGCTGAAATCCGTGTGCGACCGCGCCTTCTGTACAGGTGTGAACCGCATGATGCTCCATGCCGGAGCCGCCAATCCGTGGCTCGACGTAGAGCCGGGCATGTCGTTCGGCATCTGGGGCACCCAGTTCGTCCCCAAGCAGACCTGGTGGAAGGCGGGCGGAGCCAAGGAACTGTTCGGCTACATGGCCCGTTGCCAGTCATTACTCCAGCGCGGAGTGCCGGCCAAGGAGCAGTTGCCCGCATTGCCCCACTTCAAGACCTACCGCCGCACGGATGGCGACACGGACATCTACTTCATCTGCAACCCCACGGCACAGGCCGAGACTGACATGTTGACCCTCCCCATCGCCGGGCGTTCGGCAGAGATTTGGAACCCCTATACAAAGGAGATGAGTCTGCTGGGAGTTCAGGAGTTCAGGAGTTCAGACGATAGTATAGCAAGACATTCTACTCCCCTCCCTTGTGGAGGGGCAGAGGGAGGGTCCCCTATCTCCCTGACCATCGAACCCTACGGCTCACGTTTCATCATCCTGCGGCCGGGTACGACCGACAAACCGGCGGCTACGGAATACAGCACAGTGAACAGTATCCCCGTCACTGGCAATTGGACAGTAGAGTTCGCTCAAGAAGGAAAGACACTGACTCTGGACTCCCTCACTTCATGGACCGACCAGGCAGAGAAGGAGATTAAGTACTTCTCCGGCACCGCCACCTACCGCATCGACCTGCCGCTGAAGAAGAAACAGTTGAAGGACAAGGAGGCCCGCTACATCCTCTCCCTCGGCGAGCTGAAGAATATGGCACGGGTGACGGTCAACGGCACCGCCTTCCCCATACTGTGGAAAGCCCCCTTCGAGTGCGACATCACCGAGGCTTTGGCGAAAGGCAACAACCGCATCGAGGTGGAGGTGACGAACCTGTGGCCCAACCGCATGATTGGCGACGAGCAGGAACCGGACGACGTGGAATGGGGCGAGACACTGAAGTATGAATACGCCCCCGGCAGCCCCGTTGCCGGCCAATATATGGCCAAGCTCCCCGACTGGCTCCTCCAAGGAAAGCCTCGTCCTTCGCAAGGCCGCAAGTCGTTCTATGCCTTCAAGTTCTTCCGCGCCGACTCCCCCCTGCTCCCCTCCGGGTTGTTCGGACCGGTACATATCAAATGTATGAAAGCAATTAAAGACAAATAGGCCATGATGAAAAAACTTTTATTGACCACTTTAGCTATCATAGCTACGATAACTATGGTTGCCCAAACGGCCGACCCATTTCTGACATCCATCGTCAATGGCGTACCCTGGACGGACGACCACGGCAAACCGGTAAATGCCCACGGTGCTTGCATCGTGGAGGAGAATGGGAAATACTACCTCTTTGGCGAATGGAAAAGCGACACGACGAACGCGTTTCCCGGATTTGCCTGTTATAGCAGCACCGATTTGGTGAACTGGAAGTTTGAGCGGGTAGCTCTCCCCTTGCAGAAAGATGGCCTGTTAGGTCCAAACCGCGTGGGTGAACGCCCCAAAGTGATGCGTTGTCCCAAAACGGGCGAATACATCATGCTGGCCCATACGGACGACATGCGCTACAAGGACCCACAGGTGGGACTGGCCGTAGCCAAGGAGATTACAGGGCCTTACACCTTTATCGGCCCGTTGCTCTACAAGGGCAAACCCATCAAGCGGTGGGACATGGGTACCTTCCAGGACCACGATGGTACGGGCTACCTGCTGATGCACCACGGCGACATCTACCGGCTGAGCAAAGACTACCGCAAAGCGGTGAAGAAGGTGGCCGACGGCATCAAAGAGGGTGGCGAGTCACCGGCCATGCTGCACAAAGACGGCACTTACTACCTCTTCGGTTCAAACCTGACGAGTTGGGAGCGCAACGACAATTTCTACCACACAGCTCCCGGCATCGAGGGGCCATGGACAAAGCAAGGCATCTTCTGCCCCGAAGGGACACTGACGTACAATTCGCAATCCACCTTCATCCTGCCGTTGCATCGGGGCGATTCTATCGTATATATGTACATGGGCGACCGTTGGTCGTATCCGCATCAGGCCTCATCGGCCACCTATGTCTGGATGCCTATGCAGGTGAACGGTGGCAAGGTGAACATCCCGGAGTATTGGCCCGTGTGGAATCCCGTAACGATGCAGCCTGTCAGGGATTTGGGCGGCACAGTCATCCCCGTCAATTTCAAGACCGCCACGAAAGGTGCCAAACTGGAACTTCCTTTTGAAGGCACACGCATAGCCGTCATCGGACATACGTTCAACAACGGCGGATATGGCCGCATCAGCATCATAGACAGCCAAGGAGGAACGGTGCACACCAACCTCATCGATTTCTACAGCAAGGTCGATGACCACGGCCTGCGCTATGTCAGCCCCCTGCTCCCGCGCGGCCGTTATACCCTTGTGGTCGAATGTGCCGGCGAACATCCTCATTGGAGCAACAAGCGGGGCGACTACTTCGGCAGTCGCGAAGACTGGGTTACGGTGGAGGAGGTCAGAGTGTATTGACAGCCCCTTATGTATATAAATCAAATAAAGCATGACTATGAACAAGTTGAAAAGAGTCCTCACTGCGACGTTTCTGCTGACAGTCGTCAGCCTCAGTACATTCAGCCTCAGTTTGGAAAAATTTGACAAAAGAGCAAACGCCCCAACCTTGTTCGATGAAGGGTGGACGTTTGCCCTTGGCGACCATCCCGAGGCGGCAGCGCCCGACTTTGATGACAAGGCATGGCGGAAGCTCGACCTGCCCCACGACTGGAGTGTCGAAGGTGTCACCCGTGCCGAAGAACCTTCGGGCAACGATGGCGGCTACTTCCCCACCGGCATCGGGTGGTACCGCAAGAGCTTCAAGCTCGACAAGGCCGACCGCGACAAGCTCATCGGCCTCTACTTCGAGGGAGTCTATATGAACTCCGAGGTCTATGTCAACGGCCAGTTGGTGGGGAAATACCCCTACGGCTACTCGTCGTTCCACTACGACATTACCCCCTATCTGAACAAGGAAGGACGGAACACCGTGGCCGTGCGCGTGGACAATTCCGGTCAGAAAAACTGCCGCTGGTACACCGGTTCGGGCATCTACCGCCATGTGTGGCTGACAGCGAAGAACCCCGTACACTTCAAGCATTGGGGAACCTTTATCACTACGCCCGAGGTCGTGGTGGGAGACACCAGTACGGTGAACGTGCAGACGGTGGTGGTGAACCATAGCGACAGCGAGCGCATCCTGGACGTGATTGTAGGCATCGGAGGAAAGACGGCTGACGAAGGTTCCTATGGCCACGAACATGGTTGGACTGTCCGTTTGAAACCCAACGAGGAGAAAGTGGTATCTAAGTCATTCAAGGTGTTCAATGCCAAACTGTGGAGCCCCGAATCCCCTGCCCTGCACCAAGCCGAACTCACCATCAGGGAAAACAACCGACAGGCAGATGCCATCACCCAGACCTTCGGCATCCGCAAGGTGGAATACAGCGCCGAGAAAGGACTGCTGCTCAATGGCAAGCCCATCGAGCTGAACGGCGGCTGTCTGCACCACGACAACGGTCCCTTGGGTGCGGCCTCGTACGACCGTGCCGAGGAACGCAAAGTGGAACTGATGAAGGCTGCTGGATTCAATGCGGCACGCACGGCCCACAATCCTCCCTCGCCCGCCTTTCTCGATGCTTGCGACCGCTTGGGAATGCTGATCATCGACGAGAGTTTCGACGGATGGCGCGACAGCAAGACGCCGCACGATTACTCTACGCTGTTTGACAAGTGGTGGGCACGCGACGTGGATGCCATGGTGCTGCGCGACCGCAACCACCCGAGCATCATCTGCTGGAGCATCGGCAACGAGGTGATCGAACGGAAGAAGCTGGAGGTGGTGACCACGGCTCAAAAACTGGCCGACCGCGTCCGTCTGAACGACCCGACACGTCCCGTCACCTCCGCCCTGGCCGCTTGGGACAGCGACTGGGAAATCTACGACCCGCTGGCTGCCGTACACGACATTGTGGGCTACAACTACATGATTCACAAGGCTGAGAGCGACCATGCCCGCGTGCCCCAACGGGTAATGTGGCAGACAGAGTCTTATCCGCGCGATGCTTTCAACAACTGGGCCAAAGTGGCCGACCACCCCTACGTCATCGGCGACTTCGTATGGACCTCCATCGACTACCTCGGCGAATCGGGCATCGGGCGCTATTACTACAAAGGCGAGACAGAGGGCGAGCACTACCACCGCGACCACTACCCCTGGCACGGAGCCTACTGTGGCGACATTGACCTGACGGGATGGCGCAAACCCATCTCGCACTACCGCAACCTTCTGCACACGGGCAACGAGAAACTCTATATGGCCGTGCGCGAGCCGAACGGCTATTGGGGCGAAATCAAGGAGACACAGTGGAGCGTATGGCCTACCTGGGAAAGCTGGAACTGGCCGGGACACGAGGGGAAGACTATCGAAGTGGAGATCTACTCACGCTATCCGCGCATCCGTCTCTACCTGGACAACGAGCTTGTAGCCGAGCGTCCCACCACACGCAAGGAGGAGTTCAAGGCCATCATCCCAATCTCCTACCAACCGGGCACACTGAAGGTCGTTGGTGTGGAGAACGGACAGGAGATGGAGAGCGCCACACTCAGCACCGCAGGTGAGGCCGAGCAGATCAGACTGACCGCCGACCGCACCGTGCTTCAGAGCACAGGGCAGGACCTCTGCTACGTCACCGTGGAGCTGACCGACAGCGAAGGCCGCCGTTGTCCGAATGCCGAAAACGAACTGACTTTCTCCCTCAAAGGTGCCGGAGAGATTATCGCCGTGGACAATGCCCTGCTGAAGGACCCCACTCCCTACACCTCCCTCACCCGCAAAGCATGGAAAGGCCGCGCCATGGTCATCATCAAAGCAAACAAGAAAGGGGGCAACATCACCCTACACGCCACTTCGCCGGGATTGGGCAGCAGCACCATCACCATCAAGGCAAAAAAGCTCTGATAGCAGAAGCGGCAGACAAGAGGTGGATCCCAATGACACCATAATATTTAGGCGCGGATTTATATTTCAGTTTTACTGATTTTGCCCACGTAATCCGCGCCTAAATTTATATCTTCAACAAAAAAAATGAAACAGCAAGTATTTTTCTCCATCTGTACCATACTGTTGGCAATTTATGGCCAAGCACAATCACTCACCCCGTTGACCTCCCTCATCGAAGAACCCGTCGGAGATGAATGGAAGGAAGTGAACCTAAAACGACAGATAACTCATGCACAACCCATGACACCCAATCAATTAATAATTATTGTTGTCCGCTAAAAACAATAAAAAGTTATAGATTCTACAGTTTACGTATTTCTACATCTATTACATACATATCACCGTCGTTGTCTTTTCGCTTATAGGCAACCACATTCCATTTTCTTTTGCATAATTTTCTGCAACACGCAGTTCTATGCACCCACTCCCTCCTGCTCCATTGGCAGGCTGTCAAATCGTATCATGAGAGCCGGGGAAAATTCATTATAGAAAATAATTTCTGCTTTTTCTTTGGAAGTTACAAATTCTTTGCTTACATTTGCCCGGTTTTGCACCAATTTTGTTAACCTCTAAAAACTTATAATGCCAAAGGACCCTATAACGACAAAACGAAGCATCGACTCCCTGTCCGAGAAGACGAACAGCATGAGTGCCCTTTGGCAATTAACTTGCTTGACGAGTTAGCAGAGGACATTTCAGAGGCTGTCAAAAAGTTTCTCAAGAATTTTCTCAAGGGGTATTTCAAGAATTTTCTCAAAAGGTTTCTTGTTGCATCCTCTATACCGGTCGGGGTAAGGGAGAAAATCCACCTCTTCAAACCCGTGTTGGATGAGGAAGAGATTGCTGAGTGCTTCTATGGGATGTATGTCAACTGTGCGAGGTTCGGCCAGAACGTGTACGACAAGCTGCAGTTCTCTACCTTCCTCTATTACCTTCTCAAGGATTCGTTCATTATAAGCGACAACTTCAATCAGACCAGTTTCTATCAGTTCGTCCAAAAGAAGGTATTCTACGGTTTGAATCAGAATGTGCGGACATTCAACAACCGTGTGACCGAACTCAAAATGTTGGACGAGGCAGTGAAGCACCCCAAGGATTATGAAAGGAATCCGGACTTCTGCTATTTCCGGTATCTGAAAAAGAAATTTCGGTACACGGACTTCTTTTCGAATCTGGAACAGTTTTACAAAGAATTTAAAAGATCTTTGGAACATGCTGAAAATAAACATACTAACACATAGGGAGACCTCCATTCGGGCCTCCCTTTTCATTTCCGGCAAATAGAATTGTTTTTTCCGAGGGTATTTTAAGAGAGAGGACAGTGCCTTAATTTTGCAGTGCGAAAAAGATAAAAAAATGACTTCATTAACTGCTAAAAATTACACATTATGATGAAACAGCCAACCAACCCCCGCCCCGAAGTTGAGAATCAGGAGATTTACCCCTTCAACCCCTCGTTAGAGAAACTCATCAGCAAGCTGAAACACGACGTGCTCACCATCCGCTACCATTCAGAGATTAGCAGACAGGATGAGTCCGTGCGCGGAACCCTCATCGGCTATTGGCACGACTTCGGCCACCCCTACCACTATGTGCCGCGTCAGACCTTCCTGCCCCTGTTCGACATGGACCGCCGCCGCTGGACCACACTCCGCACCGATAGCATCCTCTACGAAGTTACAAAGGACCAAAACCTTAAAGTCCTTAAGACTCCGAAGGACCCGAAGGACACCATCATCATCCATTGCTCGGCCACCTTTCCCGGACAGGATGTGGGAGCAGCCGAAATCGACCGTTGGCACCGCCAGCGCGGATTCGACGGCATCGGGTACCACTACGTCGTCCGCCTCGACGGGACCATCGAAGAGGGACGCCCCTACCACCGCGAAGGCGCCCATGCCTTGGGCTGGAACAAGCGGGCTGTAGGAATCTGCTACATCGGCGGGCTCGACAACCGCAAGCGCCCCTGCGACACCCGCACAATCCAGCAACGCGAAGCCCTGAAGGCCCTGATTCTCCGCTTGAAGAAGGAACACCCCGGTCTGGTGCGCATCCTGGGGCATCGCGATGTAGCCCGCAAAGCCTGTCCGTGCTTTGATGCGGCAGGAGAATATTCTTCTTTAAGGAGTTAAAGGAGATAAAGGGAGTTATCAGCTCTTTCGAACTTAGGAGTTAAAGCCAAATGTCGTGCAAGCATACAAACAATACTATTGGCTTTAACTCCTAACGAAGCAAAGCGGAGTGATAACTCCTTAGCGAAGCGATAACTCCTCTAACTCCTTTCAGCCCCCTCCCAGAACCCGAAACAATCAACCAACCATTCAACTAACCATTCCCCCCCAACCACCATGCCAAGAATCAAAAAAGGTCTCGACTACTACTGTTTCCTCACCGATACGTTTCACGACCTGCGTATCAAGCGTCTGCGCCGCAAGTGCAGGAACAACGGACTATTGGTTTACTTCTACCTCCTGACCGAAGCCTACCGCACGATGGGGTATGGCGTACTGCTGGATGCAGAACTGGTGCTGGATGTGGCCGAATACTTCTACCTCACCGAAGAGGAGGTGGAGAAAATCATCACCATCTGCTGCAACGAAGAGCTTTTCAACAAACACATCTTTGAGCAATGCCATGTGCTCACCTCCACAGAACTGCAGGAACGGTATGCCGACATCTGCTACAAGTTGCGCCGCCTGGAGATAACGATAAAGCCCGAACATCTGCTGATTGAAAAGCCGAAAGCCTACGTGCGGAACAAGCCCCAAACCATTGGCGAAGAGCCTGTTGCAAGCACAGATGCCGCAAGTCCACAGACAGACATGTCCTTCCATTGTCCTTCCATAAGTACACATATGAAAAGAAACGAAATGAAAAGAAATGAAATGAAACCTCTCCCTTTTATTCCCTCTCCCGAAAACGGGAAAGGGATGATGACGGAGGAGGAGACTCCTCTGATGGAAGAAAAAGAGATTCTCCCCAACCCCGGCACACCCTGTCCGTTGGGCGAAGGCCGCAACTACACCGGACTGGTAGAGGCCCTGCAGCGCCTGCATGTCGAGGTGAAGGACATCAACGCCATCCTCAAGCTGAGCAACTTCGGTGAGATTGGCGACCCCGTATGGCAGGCACTCTACGCCCTGAACAATGCACCGGCCGGCACCTTCCGCCAACCCGTGAAGTACATCTACAGCGTCATCCAGAAAGCACGTCATCAGAAAGGAGGTGTACCAGTATGAAACCCATCACCTTCTCCGAACTGGCCAACCTCTACTTTGGCGACTACTCCGCCGTGTGGGCACGCAAGCAGATGCAACGCCTCATCCAGGCCAACCCCACCCTTACGGCCGAGTTTGCATCGATGCCCTACCGCCACCGCTCGTTCCGCTTCACACCCCGCCAGCTCGCCCTCATCTACGAACAGTTGGGCGAGCCGTGAGAGGGCACCCAACTTCCCAAAATGCGCCTTGCTTTTTCCAAAATGCGCCTTACATTTTTCGAAAAGCAAGGCGCATTTCCACCAACTGCGAGCCGCATTTGAAAAAATGCAAGGCGCATTTTGGAAAAAGAGTAATAGGCTGTCTTTTCCTGATTTCAGTAGACGTTTTTTTGTTTCATTAGCTAAAAAGGTTTACACCTTTCTTCTTGCCATACTGGAGATGTTTACGTTTTCTCCTATTCCCTACTGTTCGGCTTGACACTTCTGTCAGATGGGACAG
>JAFQBB010000049.1 GCA_017416805.1 Bacteroidaceae bacterium | reverse complement strand
TAGGGTTTAGGGCTTAGGGATTAGGGTTGGTGGTTTAGGGCTTAGGGTTGTTATCCTTACACCCTCAACTCTAAGCCCTCAACTCTACACCCTACACCTTACACCCTACACCTTCAACTCTACACCCTCAACTCTACACCCTCAACTCTACACCCTACACCCTACACCTTCAACCTTACACCTTACTACACTTTCCTTTCCGGATTCTTCTGAAGGAAATCTTTCCATCCCCGATATCCTTTCGTCACCTCGGGCCGTCCCATTTGCAGGTAGTGGCAATAGGCTACACCCAGTGCATCGGTGGCATCGAGGAAAGGGCCAAGGTCCTGTTCCTTCATGTGGAGGATGCGTTGCAGCATGCCTGCCACTTGTTCCTTACTGGCCTGTCCGTTTCCTGTGATGGCCATTTTGATTTTTAGTGGGGCATATTCTGTGATAGGGATGTCGCGACTGATAGCTGCTGCCATGGCTACCCCTTGTGCACGTCCCAGTTTGAGCATGGATTGTACATTCTTTCCGAAGAAAGGAGCTTCGATGGCCAATTCGTCGGGCAAATAAGATTCAATGATGCCGGTCACACGTTGGAATATGTGTCCTAATTTCAAGTAGGGGTCGCTCATTTTGCGCAAGTCAATGACGCCAAGTGCCAACACCTCAGGTCGGGTGCCTGTCACCTTCAGCACTCCGTATCCCATCACATTCGTGCCCGGGTCGATGCCAAGGATTATCTTTTCCTGTACGGGGCGTATCATCCGATTACCTCCATCAATGTTGAGAATGCCAATACTTTGTCCTTGAATACATGCATCATCTCTGCATTCAGTGCAGCACCTTGTGCCGTATGCCACTGGTGCAGGATGCGTGTGTCTTCCACTTCCCACTGGAGCGAGAAACACTCTGTCTCCTCCTCCTTGTGGGTGAGGATACGGGTGAGGCGAGGGGCTTTCAGCAAACCGTTTTCTTCCACTTGTGGCATATACACTTCGTGCAACCAGATTACAAAGTTGCGTGCATCACCGTTTTCAACCTGATAGGTGGTGTTGTAGATTAGCATAGTCTTAATATGTATAATTCAAATTTTTAGGCACGGATATCACGTATTAACATGGTCGTTTCTTTTTCTTCAATCCGTGTAATCCGTGTAATCCGTGCCTAAATAAAAAGAGAAGTGGTTTTTTAGTTCCAACTTCTCTTTCATGTCTTGTGGAGCATACGAGAGTCGAACTCGTTACCTCTTGACTGCCAGTCAAGCGCTCTAGCCAAGTGAGCTAATGCCCCATTCCTTATAATTGCGGTGCAAAGATAACTTGTTTTTTTGAACTGGCAAAATAAAAGACGAGGTTTTTCTGATAATCTTGCGAAAATGCAATCTGCTTGGTTGCTTTCATAATATTTTTCTCCTTTCTATAAACTTTGTGAAAGGTTACTGTATTCTTTGTTCTATTTCCTTCTTTATTTTCAAAAACATTTTTTACCTTTGTCCCAAGCATAAAATAAATTTAGTCATTCTTCATGTGCTTGTGGTGGAGAAAGGAAAAAGCGGAAACCATGTAGTTTATATTTGAAAGGGTGATTAGACTATTTGTTACAAGGAATAAAGATATGATACAGGAATACCAACTTCGTCTGCTCCCACAACAAGCGGCGAGCGAACAGGCGGTAATGCAATATGTTGCCCGTGAGAAAGGTATGGACGTGCGAACCATCAAAGCCGTGAGGGTGTTAAAGCGTGGCATTGATGCCCGCCAACGGACAATTTACGTGAACCTGACGGTGCGGGTTTTCATCAATGAGATGCCGCCGAAGGATGATTTTGTCCGTACTGACTATCCTAATGTGGATGGACAGCCACAGGTGGTGGTGGTTGGTGCAGGCCCTGGTGGGTTGTTTGCAGCCTTGAGGCTTATAGAACTCGGATTGCGACCGATTGTGGTGGAACGTGGGAAGGATGTTCATACCCGCCGTATGGACATAGCCCGTATATCACGCGAACATGTGGTTGATCCTGAGTCAAATTACAGCTTCGGCGAGGGTGGGGCAGGAGCTTATTCGGATGGGAAGCTCTTCACCCGGAGCAAGAAGCGCGGAAGTGTGGATAAGATACTGAATGTATTTTGCCAACATGGGGCCAGTACGGCAATCCTTTCGGACGTACATCCCCACATTGGTACGGACAAACTTCCAAAGGTTATAGAGAATATGCGCAACACCATCATCCGGTGTGGTGGCGAGGTGCATTTTGAAACCCGTATGGATGCACTTATTATCGAAAAGGATGAAGTGAAGGGAATCATTACTCATACGGGACGTGAATTCATGGGACCGGTTATCTTGGCAACCGGACATTCGGCCCGCGATGTCTTCCGTTGGTTGCACACCAATGGGGTGATGCTCGAGGCCAAAGGCTTGGCCGTCGGTGTACGATTGGAGCATGAGGCACACCTGATAGACCAGATACGTTACCACAACAAGAACGGACGGGGCAAGTATCTTCCTGCCGCAGAATACAGTTTTGTGACCCAAGCCGGAGGCAGGGGAGTGTATAGTTTCTGTATGTGTCCGGGAGGTTTTGTCGTACCAGCCGCTACAGGACCGGAGCAGGTGGTTGTTAATGGTATGTCGCCCAGCAATCGTGGTGGCCGATGGAGCAATTCGGGTATGGTGGTCGAGATTCATCCCGAGGATGTAGTCCGGGAAAATCTGCTTCCCGAAGGTGTTTCAGCCAATGATGCTTTGGCAATGATGTGTTTTCAGGAGAAGATGGAACGTGAATGTTGGTTGGCTGGAGGCATGAAGCAGACGGCACCAGCCCAACGCATGGTGGACTTCACCCGCCGTAAGTTGAGTTATGACCTTCCTGCCACTTCCTATTCACCGGGAGTGGTATCGTCGCCGTTGCATTTCTGGATGCCCAAGTTCATTACAGAACGTTTGGCGCAAGGTTTCCTGCAATTCGACCGTGTGTCGCGCGGATTTCTTTCCAACGATGCCTTGATGATAGGTGTAGAGACACGCACTTCTTCACCGGTACGCATTGTGCGCGACCGTGAAACCCTTCAGCATGTTACGGTAAAAGGCCTTTTTCCTTGCGGAGAAGGGGCAGGCTATGCCGGTGGCATAGTCAGTGCAGGCATGGATGGTGAACGGTGTGCTGAGGCTGTTGCCCGAATAATTCTCAAAAATCCGAAGCAAATCCTCACAAGCTAATTTATAGAACTTCCCTTTAAAAATATGGATTAATCTATTCCGGCAGGTTCATTTCCATGATTACCGGATTATGGTCGCTCCAATTGCGTTCGGGTGAATAGTAGTTCACTCCTTCTAATGATTCGGAATGGAGGATATAGTCAATCCGCATAAAGCCCTTGATACCCCGGTAGGTGTACATGTAGCCTTCGCCTGCTGTTTTGAATCCGTCATTCAATCGTCCTTTCAGCTTTTTGTAGGTATATGATGCCGGTGTGTCGTTGAAGTCTCCGCAAAGTATCATGGGCATACGTGTCTCTTTTACGATATCCGCAATAATGTCTGCCTGTTCGGCCCGGCGGATATATTCATGTCCCATGCGGTCGGTAACCATTTCTGTTCGTAGTGTCGCATTGACCGGCATTCCTTTTTCTTCCATTTTGGCGGCCTGATGCAAGGCACTGTTCATTCCCGTAGTCTGCATGTGGACATTGATGACCCTAACCGTTAGGTTTCGTCCCACCTCCACATCTACCCATTGGGCACGGTTGTTCGATTCACGGAATGTCAGGTAGTCACGTTTCCGTATGGGGAACTTGCTGAAAGTGGCTACATTGTCCGTTATGGCCTGATAGGGAAAGTCGGACTCGAAAAATTTGCTTATGCGTTCGGGGCGTCCGTCCACATAATCCCGATATTCTTGGAAGCATACAATATTGATACTTTCATCTTCCAGAAACTCTTTGATGTCATTGGCCGAATCGTCCAGGTCGTCATCTATGAAGTTGCGGGCATTGAGGGTCATAATTTTCAAGATATTTCCTTTTGGAGAAACTCCGTCTCCCAGGGTGAATTGCATTATGGCTGACAAATATCCGTAGTTGGCTACTATGGCTATCAATGGAAACAAGAACCAGATTTTCCGCCTGATACTCCAATAAAAGAGCATTACAAGACAGATTATCAATAGTACAGGCAATGCTAAACTTATGTAACAAAAAATAAGATTGTTACGTGGGTGAACATTCCCTGCAAAAGATCCCATGACAGATATTACGGTTAGTAAGAATGTAAAGACTATCAACAGGAAGTAGGCAAACTTGTACATAGCTAATTTTCCCATGGTGCATCATTTTTATTATTTTTTTTGCAAATATACGGAAAAAAGATTGTACATGTCGATTAAATCAGTTATTTTTGTTGCACCTAAGAAACTTTAAAAACAGAATTATGAAAACAATTTTGGTAGCGGAAGATACCGATAGTAATTATTTGTTACTAAATATTATCTTGCGTAAGAAATACAATTTAGTGCGTGCTATAAATGGCAAACAGGCAGTGGAAATGTATCAGGAGAGTAAGCCGGACTTGATATTGATGGACATGAAAATGCCTGTAATGGATGGTTTGGAGGCAACTCGTGAAATCAGAAAGATGGATTCAGAGGTTGTTATAATTGCATTGACTGCAAATGCTTTTGATAGTGACCGTCAGAAATCTCTGGATGCCGGTTGCAACGATTATATGGCAAAACCTGTCATTGCTGCCGATGTGCAACAATTGATAGAACGGTATATATAATTCTGCAACCTCCGTTTCTTGTAGATATGGGGGAGATAAAGGGAAATATCGCTTCGCTTTTTTGGGGTGGAAGGTGCAACAATTGAATGTCCAGCCTGAATGGGGAACAGTCCGAAAAGTCGGTTGCAAATTATGATGTCTCTTGTCACCCTTCGACTATCGCTCAGGGTGACAAGAGACATCATATAAACAATCATATATAACCGATTTTTCGGACTGTTCCTAAATTGTCTGCGTAATCCGTGCCTGATAAAAATGATATGGTTGCATTTTGCCCCTAAGCCCTGAGCGACTTTTCCCATGCCCCGTTTTCTCCTTTCCGTCGTTTGTAGAGGTAAACGTACCCTTTCAGAACGTTGGTATTCATGAACAGGAAATAGTAAGGTATATATAACAGCTTGCTCCTTTTTCCTGCACGTTCCTGTTGGCTTCCAGCTGCAGCCATAAGGAATAATGATAGTTGTCCGATCATTGTCAACAGGTAGAGTGGGGAGAACTTCCCGGTATTTGTACAAAGGACAGCCACATTCAATATCGGCAAGGCAAATAGGGCGATGGGTGTGACAGACCATCGCAAAACCCGGTGTGAGATGTATTGGAATGTGACAATGCCATGTCGGAACGGGTTCAAAAGCGGATAAAGTCGGGCTATACTCTGCAAACCTCCGGCGGCAATACGTATTTTCCGTTTTTCTTCTTCATGCATGTTTGCCGATCCGTTTTCGCATGCAAAGGCATGAGGTTGGTAAGCTATCTTATATCCACGCGAAACGATTCGCATTGAAAGAATGAAATCATCGAGCAGTGTGTTGTTTGGCATCTTTTCAAACAGTTCCTTTCTGATGGCAAACAGTTCGCCTGCTGCTCCCATGGCAGAATATAGCCGGCTGTCAAGTTTTTTTAGAGTTGATTCGTATTTCCAATAAAGTCCCTCACCACGCCCTGCATTTCCGGTAGTATTTTCTCCTGTAACACGTTTCTCGCCAGCCACACATCCTACTGTCGGGTCGGAAAAACATTTGACGATTTCCCGGATAGCCTCTTTGTTTATCAATGTATTTGCATCAGTGAAAACAACGATGGGGGTATTGACATGCATCATGGCTCTGTTCAGAGCCGCAGTTTTTCCGGAACGTAATGGCTGGTGAAGCACTTGTACTCGTTTGTATTCGGACAGAAGCTCGCACGTACGGTCGGTACTTCCGTCTGTCACCCAAACAAACTTAAGTTTGTCTGCTGGATAATCCAAAGCCTGCGAATTGTTCATTTTAGCCCGGACCACCTCTTCTTCATTGTATGCGGCGACAAGCAGGGTCACGTCCGGTAATTCTTCGTCTGGTACCTGATTGATGGTTTTGGGCTTATGAAATAGTTCTTTCAGTTTCACCAGACCATACAATATGATACCATACCCAATGTAAGTATAGAACACAATGAATACACATGTCCAAAACAGAAATTCCAGCATATTTATTTGTTTTTAATCAGATTATCATCACTGTCTTTATAAGTCTCTTTTTTGTAGAACAATCCTCCAAGATTCTTCAACGCTTTGATGGCACGTATCTTGAAACTGTTCAGCAAAGAACCATCGTTTCCTACTGTTCCATATCCTGTTATGGCTCGCGCTTTAGAAGTATGTATGAAGGCTATCCGTCCATGTTTTTTTAACTCTAAGGCCAACGAACCGTCTTCACCACGGATAATATCTGTACGTATGCCTGTCTGTTGCGCCAATTGTGTGTCATAGGCAAAGACGAGTCCCCTGACACTGAGTTCCGGGCGTTTGAAATGTTGTAGCCATAGATAGATGTCGCGTGCAGACTCATAAAGTTTCAATCCAAAACCTGAATGTTCTTTATCTGGGATATAGCTCCATGAAGAACATACACCTACAATGCCCGGTTTCATCAGTTCTTCTATCAGTGTCTGAACATAGAGAGGGGGATACATTGTGTCAGCATCTATGTTGATATGATAGCATCCGCGAGCATGAGAAAGCCCACATTGACGTGCATGGCCACAACCTGGACGATGTTCATTGAAAAACGGTATTCCTACTTTCTCGAAAATGATAGCAGTCCTGTCTGTTGAAAGATTGTTTACTCCAATGATTTCAATTGGATAGCGGCATTGCATCATGCTGAGCGACCATAAACAAGACATGAGATGGTGCTCTTCGTTGTATGCAATGACTGATATGGTAGCCAATGGTTCTGATGACTGCATTTGGAATATCCGTTCCCGAACGGAGGTAATTACCTCTTCAGGAATTTCTGTATAAGGTTTGCCATATACCGATAGATATTCTTTATACCAATGGTTCTTCCGGTTCATGCTTTTCCTGTTAATTGGTGATATATTTTAGCCACTTCGATTGCTACATGTCGGCCATCAAAATTCTGTTTGATTAGTTTGTAGGCTTCGTCTCCTAATTTTCTCATCAGTTCTTTATCATTTGCCAAGCGGATGAATTTCTCTGCCAGTTGGTCTCTGTTTCCAAATTCAACCAACAAACCATTTTGTTCGTTCCTGATGATTTCCCGTGTTCCGTCTGTAGGTGTTGCCACTACAGCTTTTTTCATAGCCATAGCTTCAAGCAGGGATATGGAGAGTCCCTCCCACAGGCTGGGTAGGCAATAAATGTCAATAGCCTTCAATATTTCAGGCATGTCAGTCCGGAAAGGTGTTGTATGGATAAATTTATCCCAATGTTTATCATTGATGTATTGGGTTATCAGAGGTTTTAAGTCTCCATCTCCTACAACCAATCCTTTAATCCGCTTGTTTTGATTGTGTGCGCCGGCTATGCTCTCTATGAAAGTCAAAGGATCCTTTTGTGCGGTAATACGGGCGGTCAGTGCTACAATGATGTCTTCAGACGAAAATCCAAGCTCCTTCCGTATCTCCTTTTGGGGAGTGAGCCGGTGGTCAAACCTTTGCAGGTCGACTCCATTTTCTATGATTTGGCAATTCTTAAGTCCGAATTCCACTTTACCTGTAGCCAGGTTGCTGTGCGACACACATATCACCTTTTGACTGAGATGGCATAAGATTTTCTCACTCAAAACCCTGAGCCTGTAAGTTAGCCAATTCTGGTCCCGATGAAAACTCCAACCGTGTACGGTATAAACCAATGGGACACCGGCAATATGGGCAGGAACAATCACATTGGATGCAGCCCGGCTGCCGTGGGCATGTATGATGTCAACAGATTCAGAATGAATGATATCGCATATTCTTTTTTGTATCCGTAAATCAAAAGCACGGCCACTTGTTATGACATGGCATTTGATGTTCCGTTTCAATAGGGTTTCTATCATATGTCCTGAAGTGAAGGCCAATACAACAGGTTCTATATGCTGTTGTATAAGTCCTTCTACCAAATCGATGAGATGAGATTCCCCTCCACCGATTTCTCCTTGTCTAATAACTTCTAAGACTTTCATGTGATACTACTTTAAAAAGCGGTGGATATATTTTCTATCAACAAATTCCAGTCTGCCATTATTTTGTCTAACTGGTAATTGGTAGCAGTTTCACGGGCACGTAGGCTCATTTCCTTTCTTAATTCTTCATTATTGATAAGAATCCGGGTTTTGATTATGAAATCATTCCAATTGTTGCCGTTAATTACAAATCCGTTCTTTTCATCATGAATAATTCCATATACATCGGTAACTCCAAAAGTCACAACAGGCAATCCATACGAGAAAGCCTCTTTGATTCTGTACATATCCGTTTTCTGATTGGAAGGCAATAAAAGAATGGATGACTTGGTATAGACATCAATCAGGCTGTCAGTTAAAGGGTAGCAGTATATATACCGGCTTAAATGTTTGTTTTTGATTTCAGCTTTGGTTGTCTTTTCGTTCCCTTTTCCATAAAGGTGCAGGCGCCATTCCGGGTGCTTGGCTGAGACTCTTTGCCATGCACTGATTAATGGAATAAAGTTATTTTCACTGTATGAACCAATGGCAGAGACAATCGTACTTTTTGTCACATCATTGGGAGTGTCTGGCCATTTCTTTAAATGGATGGGGATACAGTAGGTTGGAGTCTTTGTGTATTCAGATATTGCAGCACCCATTTTAGGGGTATTTACGACAATGACATCAAATCGTTTCAACCTTTTCTGCAAAAAGAAGAATTTCCATTTGTTTAGCCAATTTCGTTTGTGTAGGTCAGTAAAGTATTTGGGATGTTCAGATAGTTCACCAATTATTTTGTTTCCATTTCGAATGTTTGACAGGAAGTCTGTATCCCTGTGTATCGGTATGATGAACAAGTCGGTATCTTGCAGCTTTTTTAGCTCTTTTTTGATGAAGTTTTTGTATTGTATTCTTTTGCAGAAGCTTATAATTCCTATTTTTTGCAAAATAAGTATTCCTTTTTTCTTTATGGGGATGTAGCCGGAGTAGGATTTGCTATATATTGTTGGAATCACCTGTTGTGGATAAACAATATTCGTAAAAGTGGGTGGAATATAATTCTCTGGGAAAAAATCATTGTCTGGGATAATTACATGTATCTCGTAAGTTGTGTTTTCGGAAAGCCATACAAGTTGTTGCCCGATACATTCTCTTTCATCGGGCGATGGGTATATAGGACTGACTATATAAACTATTTTTTTTCTTTTCATGGCGAAACTCAGAACTTTTTATTCGTAATGAATAACTTGATGGGTCTTTACATATTCTGACAAGGGAATCGGATTCGGATGCTTCCTGATATTCTTTTTAAGTCTGGATTTTAACAAATAGAAGGCTGCTTTCAATATACGGACCGATTCTTTTGCCTTGCTTCGGGTTGGAAACAATTTCTGTACCATCTCTTTGTCCCATTTCTGGAGGAAAAACGAACGATAATATTCTTCCTCCGGATTAACGGAATATTCAATGGTTTCATTCCATTCGTAACGGTTCAATGCTATATCGCCTTCGGTGAGCCATAATAGCGCATAGGGTAGTGACTGGTAAGGGAGGTAATTGAGGAACAGTTCACCATAATCATTGCCATAATTGCCAGGCATCTTTGACTTTTCCCACATGACCAGTTTTCCATCAATGTCCAGAATTACCCATTTGTGGGAATCCTTTGGAAACAGGAACTCTCCAAGCAGACTGGGTGTTTCTATATATCCCCGGTGTGCAACACGCATCAGCTCTTTGATGAATGCTTCCGGATTATCAACATGTTCAAGTACCTGGTTGCAGATTACATAATCAAATTCTTTGTCTTTGAACGGGAGATGCTCACCGCTGGCATGTATGAACGTTTGGTGTGGATACACTTTTACATCTCCACACCGATGATAATTCGTGTCGATGTGTTTTTCGACTATTACATTTGCCCGATAGGTAGGATTATGTCCGGGACCTATCTCCAGCACCTTGTCTGTCCGGTGTATCAGCAAATCATTTCTATCGTATGGAGTACGTGTCTTCATTTTTCCTTTTCTATATTGGTTATTTCTTCTATTACAATCTGCATCTGTTTTCTCCATGACAGATGATTGATACTTTTCCGGATGTCCATAGGTGAGAATGTTTTTACGTTTTCACTCCATGCCAATAGTTTGTCAAAATCTATGGGAGTTTCATCCGAAGGAACTTTGAGAATGTAGGGCATATTGTCAAAATCACTGTCAGATTCGGAATAGATAAATGGTATTCCTCGTGCTGCATATTCCCTGTTTTTAAGAGTCTTGATGTTGTATATTCCGCTTCGATGTCTTCCTAATGACCCTATAGCGATATGAGCCGAATTGAACATGTCATCCAAGTCTTCACCATAAAGCGGTCCATGGAATATGATATGTTTTTCAAGCTTATATCTTTTTATCAGACTCTTGAAGAGTTTTTCTTCCGGTTCGTCAATTCTTCCGACTATGTGCAGTGTCGGGATTGTTTTTTCTTTCTCTTGTTGCTTCCAAATTCCCAATCCTGCTATTATCCGGTCAATCCCATGCCAGGTGTGTACTTCGGCAACACATAGCAGGTTGGTTGCCTGTCCGGAAGCGGGTGGGAGAGTGCTCCTTATTGGAATTTTGTCAAAATCTACAGCATTGGATATACAGATTGTTTTGCATCCGAATATGCTGTCGTGTTCCGAGAATGTTGCTATGCGGTCAACTTTCCGAGCCAGCATCCTGCGGAACAGTTTGTCCACTGACAGTTCCGTTTTCCACCATAAGGGCGCTTGTTTATATTCATGGTCATAGGGATATGTGGGAATTTCAAGTACAATTCTTGCTCCCGACTTGTGCAGAGAATGGCATAGGGCTATAGTCCATGGATTTGCATTATGAAAACTGCGTATATAGACCATTTCAATACCTTTCTCCTTGACAAACTTCTTAATGGCTCCGTACGAAATTCTTTTCAATATCGGAGCCATCGGGCCGGAACCAAAATCTTGTATCGTATTTCCATTGATTGTACGGACCCGATGTCCCCGTTCATCTTTTTGGTAAGTACATAAAAATACCTGATGCCCTTCCTGCTTGAAGGCATCGGACTGTGCCAGAATCTTTTTACTGACCCCACTGCTGTCCGATAAACCGTGAAATATGAGCAACAGAATTTTCATGTATTATGGTTTTATTTACCCTTTGTTTCCTTCTGCAAATTTGCGGGTATGTTCTGCTATGAGTGCCGCATCATCAAAATAATCAATCTTCATTGCACGGCGCACATCTGCCAATGTCTCTGCTGCAACCTCACGGGCATGAAGACTGCCCTGGCGCAGAATCTCATATACTCCAGGAATATCTTTCTCAAATTCCTTGCGGCGTTGGCGGATAGGTTCCAATTCTTCTTGTAGGATAGCATTGAGGAACTTCTTTACTTTCACATCGCCCAGACCACCTCGCTGGTAGTGCTCCTTCAAAGCATTCAAATCCGGATATTCCGGCCAATGTTTCTCAAAAGAGTCTGGCTTGCAGAAGGCATCGAGGTAGGTGAATACCGTATTTCCTTCAATTTTTCCGGGGTCTTCTACACGGATATGGGTAGGGTCAGTGTACATGCTCATTATCTTTTTGCGTACTTCTTCTGCTGTGTCAGACAAGTAGATGCAGTTTCCGAGCGATTTGGACATTTTGGCCTTACCGTCAGTTCCTGGCAGACGGAGACAGGCGGCATTGTCAGGAAGCATGATTTCCGGTTCTATCAAAGTTTCCCCATAAATGTAATTGAAACGGTTTACGATTTCGCGTGTCTGTTCAATCATGGGCTTTTGGTCCTCTCCGACAGGCACTGTGGTCGCTTTGAAAGCTGTGATGTCGCTTGCTTGGCTGATGGGATAAGTGAAAAATCCTACTGGTATGCTGGCCTCAAAGTTGCGCATCTGGATTTCAGTCTTTACCGTAGGGTTGCGTTGCAGTCGGCTTACGGTTACAAGATTCATGTAATAGAATGCCAGTTCGCACAACTCTGGGACTTGACTTTGAATGAAAAGGGTCACCTGTTTTGGGTCAAGACCCACTGAGAGGTAATCAAGTGCCACTTCAATTATGTTCTGACGTATTTTTTCAGGATTGTCAGCATTATCAGTCAATGCTTGTGCATCGGCAATCATGATGAATATTTTTTCAAATGCGCCCGAATTCTGTAATTCCACGCGGCGTTTCAGTGAGCCTACATAGTGTCCTAAGTGCAAACGTCCGGTAGGACGGTCTCCAGTCAATATTACTTTTCCCATAAAATATTATTCTTTTTTCTTTATACCTATTTTTATATATAATCTTTGTTATATGCTGTGCAAAGGTAACATTTTTCAATGAAACCTTTGTTATGCTTTCCGAAAAACTTCTTTCTGTGCGACAAACATCTCCTAAATTCTTCCTTCGTCGCTATAGCTGTAGTACTTGCCATCAGTGATGATAAGGTGGTCCATGAAGCGTATTCCCATTATTTCGCATGCTTTTGACACCCTGTCGGTCAACAGGTCGTCGTGCCTGCTGGGACGTACACTTCCTGACGGGTGATTGTGGCAGAGCACAATGCTGACAGCTCTGCGCAGCAATGCTTCGCGCATCACAAGGCGGACATCCACCAAGGTTTCTGTTATTCCACCTGTTGACAACCGTTGGCAGTCTATGATTTTTGTTGCCGCATTGAGTAGCATGACCCAGCACTCTTCTATAGGCAAGTCACACATCTTGGGATGGAAATAGTTGTAAAGGTCGCGTGAGGTTTGCATGGGTGTCCGTTCATTCACTTCGGCCAATTTGCGCCGGCGACCCAGTTCGCATGCAGCCATGACAGTGATTGCTTTTGCCGGTCCGATACCTTTGAAGGAACAAAGTCTGTCAAAGGGTAGTTTCCCCAATTCATTCAGGTTGTTGCCACATGCGGCCAACACACGGCGCATCAGTTCCACAGCTGTTTCTTCTTGGCTTCCCGAACCGATAAGTATGGCCAACAGTTCGGCATCGGTCAGCACAGAGGCTCCGTGTTGCATCATCTTTTCGCGTGGCCGGTCTTCTTCAGCCCATTGGTTGATGTTTAGTTTTTCGGCACTCATATCCCTTTTTTTTCTTATCCGATGGGCAAAGGTACGCAAATATACGGATTTTCCACTATCTTTGCTGCCAAAATCGAGTAAACGTTCGTTTCGTATGGCGAAAGAAAAAATTGTATATGTATGTTCCCAGTGTGGGAACGATTCTCCCAAATGGGTGGGGAAGTGTCCGGCATGTGGTGCTTGGAACTCTTATGTTGAACAGGTTGTACATAAGGACTCTTCGGCTCGTCAGGTAGCATCATTTGCCGTTGCATCTCCTGCTGGCAAATCTGTTCCTCGTCCTTTTCGCGAGATAGAGTCGGGGAGTGAAGAGCGTCTTGACCTCAATGACGGTGAGTTGAATCGGGTATTGGGTGGAGGTCTGGTGCCTGGGTCATTGGTTTTGCTTGGAGGCGAACCGGGGATTGGTAAAAGTACACTTGTACTTCAGACGGTACTTCGCATGGGCAATCGCCGTATCCTCTATGTCAGTGGTGAGGAAAGTCCGCGCCAGTTGAAACTCAGAGCCGAACGTATCAGTCACACCCCGTCAGACAATCTGCTGATTGTGTGCGAAAACTCGTTGGAGCAGATATATGCCCATATACAGAATGTCCGTCCGGAGTTGGTCATCATTGATTCTATACAGACTATCTCAACCGAGGTCGTTGATTCATCGCCCGGAAGTATCAGCCAGGTAAGGGAATGTGCTGCTTCTATCCTTAAATTTGCCAAAGAGACAGGTACTCCAGTCATTCTTATAGGCCATATCAATAAGGAAGGAACGTTGGCAGGCCCGAAAGTTTTGGAACACATAGTTGATACTGTTCTTCAATTTGAGGGAGACCAGCATTATGTATATCGTATTTTGCGGAGCATCAAGAATCGTTTTGGGAGTACGGCCGAATTGGGTATCTACGAAATGCGTCAGGACGGATTGCGTCAGGTCAGTAATCCAAGCGAACTGTTGCTCAATTCCGAGCATGAAGGCATGAGTGGTGTGGCAGTAGCCTGCACCATCGAAGGGGTGCGCCCGTTTCTTATTGAAACACAGGCATTGGTCAGCACAGCAGCTTACGGTACCCCTCAGCGTTCGGCTACAGGGTTTGATACACGCCGTATGAACATGCTTTTGGCTGTGCTTGAGAAACGGGTTGGTTTCAAGTTGGCTCAGAAGGATGTGTTTTTGAATATTGCCGGCGGATTGAGGGTGAACGATCCGGCCATCGATTTGGCTGTTATTACAGCGATACTCAGCAGCAATATGGATGCTCCTCTTGATGCCGGTATCTGTATGGCTGGTGAAGTGGGTCTTTCTGGCGAAATTCGTCCTGTAGGACGTATCGAACAGCGCATTGCTGAGGCTGAAAAACTCGGTTTTACCTCTATTGTGGTTCCTCGCCAGAGTCTGCATGGATTGGATACCTCCAAATACAAGATTCAGATTATTCCCGTACGCAAGGTAGAAGAGGCTTTCCGTATCCTGTTCGGATGATTTGTGAGTTGCTACATAATGGAAACTGAGCGGCCTCCTCTCAAAACGCTCTATATAGCTCTCCAATGTCTTTTTGTACTGCTCTAAAATGTATTTGTTGGTTTTAGACAGAGAATATCCATGTAGAAGATTACCATTCCTTTGGCCGAAGAATGGTAACCTTTTGGTGTCTCCATAAGATACGGTTCTTTAACGCTTATCAACCGTATCTTCAAGCCTCCACATCCGCATCTTAAATCATTTTTGAAACTATCTCATACAAAAATATTGATTGTTGTTTCAACTCATATCTTGTATTTTCTTGATTCGGTAAACACTAATTGTTGGGTTTGTTCAAATAAAGTAAGGTACGTATAAATGTATATGGAAAATAAGTTTGTATTTATTTTGCAGTTCATTTAGTTTGCATTACCTTTGCACCGTTCGCAGGGAGAAATCTGCGGACAGCAAGAAAGCATTTTGCATACTGTCCGAAAACTGAAATTCGCCAAAATTCTAACTGAGGGCCGAAGCAACCAATGCTCATTCGTTTTGTATATATGTACGATATAGTTTGGAAGGACTGTATCCCTATTGCATATAGCAAAATGGCGTGGGAATATTGTTTCTTCCAGGTTCATTCAGTTAGGGCGTTTGGCGATGCCTCAGTTTCGTGGACACAAGGCAACAAGTCTCATGCCTTTTTTGTATTGCCAAACCATTGATAAATTATAACAGCTAAATTAGGAGACTTATAGGCAACGATAAATTAATGAGACGTATGAAAAAAAGTTTGTTTACGTTGGTTTTGAGCCTGTGCTTTGGATGGCATTTGGCTATGGCAGAGGTATATAAAGGTACTTGTGGTGAAAATCTTACATGGTCTTTTGATACCGAGAGCGGTGCTCTGGTAATAGAAGGAAGTGGTGAGATGGAAAACTATTTTTGGGAAACGCCATGGAATATTTTTGATTCACCAGTAAAGTCTGTAAGTCTCCCTAATGGTTTAACAACTATTGGTGATAATGCTTTTGGCAACAATCGTTGGTTTACAGAGATGCAGTTTGCATCAATAGAAATTCCCGAAGGAGTCGCAACTATTGGACAATCTGCATTTGCCGGAAATACTTCTTTGACTACTGTAAAATTTTCCGAAGGGTTAAAGTCGATTGGTGCAAATGCTTTTAGTGATTGTTCCAATTTGTCTGATGTGTCGTTTCCTTGTTCTTTGACAGAAATTGATTATAACGCCTTTTATGGTTGTTCATCTCTCGCTGCGGTCACTTTCGCTGAAGGATTAAAGTCGATTGGAAGTTCTGCCTTTTCAAAATGTAGTTCATTGACTAAAATTTCACTTCCTGAGACATTGACTTCTATAGGGGATAATGCATTTAGTAATTGCACTCAATTAACGGAGGTGAAGATACCGAATTCAATTCATGAAGTAGGAAGTAATATTTTCCCAGATTTAGGCTTTCCTATTTTAAATGATCACATTTTGTTCAGATATCCAAAGGAATACAGTTCTTATGAATACCAGATACCTGATGGTATCCACACTATTGCAGGTGGTGCTTTTCAATCTTGTAAGGTGAAATCTGTCATTATTCCGCAGACGGTGACGAAGATTGGAGATTACGCCTTCTATGATTCTGATTTGAACTCTTCTATAAATTTGCCGAATGGATTGAAAAGTATTGGAAACTATGCTTTCGCTAGGACTCAAATTGATCGTATCGTAATACCTGACGGCGTGACTGAAATAGGTAAATGTGCTTTTAGGGAATGCGATAGGATGTCAGAAGTAACATTGCCAAAATATTTAAAGACAATAGAAGAAAGCACATTCGAATGGTGTAGTAGCTTGTGTTCTATTGTATTACCTGCTGAACTGACATGCATTGGAGATAACGCTTTCCGTCATTGTGGTGACTTGACTGTCATTGATTTACCCAAGACATTGGTTGTTATTGGAAATTCAGCATTTGATGACTGTGATATTGCTACTATTATTGTTCCTGAGAATGTGGCAAGTATAGGAAAAAGTGCATTTTCCAATATGGGTTCTTTAGTTTCTATAGAAGTTTTGGAGGGTAACACACATTATTGTACAAAAAGCAACGTGTTATACACTATCGGCATAGACACTCTTATGACTTATCCGTGCAAAAAGAGCGACAAATCGTTTGAACTCCCTGCTACGGTAGAGGTTATAGATGAATATGCTTTTGCACACAACGAATATATAGAAACGGTTTCGTTACCTGATGGGTTGAAATTTATTGGAAAAGGTGCGTTTAGAAACTCCAAACTTACATCAATAATAATTCCGGAAGGTATAACGGAACTTAATGCACAAACATTTTGTGAATGCGAATTCCTTGCATCTGTTGCTCTTCCGTCAACCCTAAAATCTATTAATGGTGATGCTAATTTTTTTGAATGCGCATTCAAATCAATTGTTCTTCCTGCCAGTTTAGAATATATAGGTCCTTTGTCGTTTTATAGCTTTGATTTGGATACCGTCATATCATATGCTACAATAGCACCATCTTTAGGTTATGACGTTTTTTCAGGTATTTCTCCCAACGCTACCCTCTATTACCCTGACGGAAGTGACTATAGTAGTTGGTTGCCCTATTTTGCCAACACTGCTTCAGGTATCAAGGAGAAGACTGTGGGCTGCAATCATTCGGCACTTCCGTTGGACATATATGATTTAAATGGGCGTATTGTGAAGCAGAATACAACAACGCTCGAGGGACTTCCGCGTGGTCTTTACATCATTGGTGGAAAGAAATTAATCAAACGGTAATTGATTATTCCCACTAACAAAGAAGATAGCAGACTTTGTCCAAAAAGCTATCTTCTTTGTTGTCCCCACATAAATCGTCAAGCATTCTACTGTCATGCTTTGCATGATGTGAAAATAGTAGGTGAATTTACGACTAATATGTATCAGATATTTATTCTGGTTTTAACCTCCAGAGAGGAAGGTACTTTTAATAAAAGAGAGGAAAAGCGAGGGTGGGTACAAAAAAACTTTCGCTTTTCCTTCTCTATTCCCCCGAAATGTCTTACTTTTGCACGAAAATGTAATGTGCATATTGCAAAATGAGTGATTCTATCCAACATCAGGGTACTGTGGAAAGCATTGACGGGATGCATGTCCGTGTCAGGATTGTACAGACATCTGCCTGTGCTACTTGTGCTGCCCACAAACTATGCAATTCATCAGAGAGTAAAGAAAAGATAGTGGATATCTATACCAAAGAGTCGGTCAACTATATCGTTGGCCAGACTGTCAATGTTTATGGTACTACATCTATGGGGATGCGGGCTGTCCTTTGGGCATTCGGTGTTCCTTTTGTTGTTTTGGTAGTCGTGCTCTATTCCTCAATACTGTTTACTGATGGCAACGAACCTCTGTCGGCCTTGGCTGCCGTAGGTGCTTTGTCTGTATATTACCTTATATTATATATGTGCCGTAATATGATGGCAAAGAAGTTTACTTTTACTCTGAAACCAATAAACTAATAACTAATTTTATAAAGACTAACTTTTATGGACTTAATTCTTGTAGCAGTGATTTCGCTCGGAGCCATCGGCTTGATAGCTGCCGTTATCTTGTATGTGGCTTCCAAGAAGTTTGCTGTGTATGAAGACCCGCGAATTGCTCAGGTGGCCGAGGTGTTGCCTCAGGCTAATTGCGGTGGATGTGGCTTCCCCGGATGTTCGGGCTTTGCAGAAGCGTGTGTGAAGGCTGGCTCGTTGGAGGGGAAACTGTGTCCTGCAGGAGGACAGGCCGCAATGGAAAAGATTGCCGCCATCCTTGGTTTGCAAGCCGAAGCATCGGAGCCCAAAGTGGCTGTTGTACGATGCAACGGCAGTTGTGAAAATCGTCCACGCATTGTGAAGTACGATGGAGCACAGTCATGTAAGGTGGCTCATGCCACTTGTGGTGGCGAGACTGCATGTGCTTTCGGATGCCTCGGTTGTGGCGATTGTGTGAAGGCTTGTCGGTTCGATGCCATTCACATGAATCCGGAGACTGGACTTCCCGAAGTGGATGAAGAGAAGTGTACGGCTTGTGGCGCTTGTGTCAAGGCTTGTCCGCGTGTCATTATCGAAATCCGTCCGAAAGGCAAGAATAACCGCCGCGTATATGTGAGCTGTGTCAACAAGGACAAAGGTCCTGTTGCCATGAAGGCTTGTAAGGTAAGTTGTATTGCTTGTGGCAAGTGTGTGAAAGAGTGCTCGTTCGAGGCTATTACAGTAGAAAACAATTTGGCTTACATCGACCCCAACAAGTGCCGTTTGTGCCGTAAGTGTGAGGCTGTATGTCCGAAGAATGCTATTGTTGCTGTAAACTTCCCACCGCGTAAACCGAAAGTGGAGGCTCCTGCAGCAGAAGCAGCCAAAGCAGAAACTCCCAAGGTCGAAGCTCCGAAAGCTGAATAATCTTTAGGACACAGAGACACGGAGACACAGAGAAAATAGATGAAAAAGACTATCTGCGTTATCTGCGTCATCTGCGGATGAGAAAATAATAAATAGATTAAGAACAAAAAAAATAAAATAAACGTGAAGACATTCAGAATAGGTGGTGTACATCCCGCCGAAAACAAGTTGTCTGCCGCCAGTGCCATCGAGACATTGGGATTGCCCAAACAGGCCGTGTTCCCCTTGTCACAACATATTGGTGCGCCTGCCGTTCCTTGCGTTGCCAAAGGTGATGTTGTGAAGGTTGGTACCAAGATTGCCGATGCCGGTGGTTTTGTTTCAGCAGCCATCTTCTCGTCTGTATCGGGAAAGGTTGCCAAGATTGATAGTGTTATCGATGCCAGCGGTTATCGCAAACCCGCCATCTTCATTGATGTAGATGGTGATGAGTGGGAAGAGACAATTGACCGTAGTGAAGCACTCGTGAAAGAATGCTCTTTGAAACCAGAAGAGATTGTAGAGAAGATAAAGAATGCCGGTGTTGTTGGTATGGGTGGAGCCTGTTTCCCCACACACGTAAAATTGTGTCCTCCTCCGGGCAGCAAAGCCGAGTGTGTGATTATCAATGCTGTTGAGTGTGAACCTTACCTCACAGCCGACCATCGCCTGATGTTGGAGAAACCCGAGGAAATTCTTGTGGGTGTAAGCCTTCTGATGAAAGCAGCCAAGGTCGATAAGGGCTATATCGGCATTGAGAACAATAAGCCCGATGCTATCAAGTTGATGCAAGAAAAGGCAGCCGCTTATCCCGGTATCGAGATTGTTCCCTTGAAGGTGAAGTATCCTCAGGGTGGTGAAAAACAGTTGATAGATGCTGTTATTCGTCGCCAGGTTCCTGCTCCTCCAGCCATTCCTATCAGTGTAGGTGCTGTGGTGCAGAATGTAGGTACGGCTTATGCTGTTTACGAAGCTGTGATGAAGAACAAGCCTTTGTTCGAACGCATCGTGACTGTGACAGGTAAGAGTGTGACCAAGCCTTCCAACTTCCTCACCCGTATGGGTACTCCTATGAGCCAGCTGATTGATGCTGCCGGTGGTCTTCCCGAAGATACAGGTAAGGTTATCGGTGGTGGTCCTATGATGGGTAAGGCATTGATGAACATCGAAGTCCCCATCTGCAAAGGGTCGTCAGGTGTGCTTATCATGAATGATAAGGAGGCTCGTCGTGGTGAAGTCCGTCCTTGTATCCGTTGTGCCAAGTGTGTGAGTGCTTGTCCTATGGGATTGGAACCCTTCTTGCTTTCAACCCTTTCTGCTCATAACGAGTGGGAACGTGCAGAGAAAGAGGATATCGTATCGTGCATCGAGTGTGGCTCATGTCAGTTTACCTGTCCGAGCAATCGTCCGTTGCTTGATATGATCCGCTTGGGTAAATCAACAGTAATGGGTATTATCCGCGCACGCAGTGCAAAGTAAGTTAAATTTATGGAGATAAAAGGAGATAATATGGAGATAAAGGGAGATAAAAGCCGAATGCTTTTACTACAGATGGCTGAACTATTGGCCTTTCTCTCCCTAAAGTGCGAAGCGACTATCTCCCTCTAACTCCTTTAACTCCCCAAAAAATAAAATAATATGGCAAATAAATTAATCGTATCCATGTCGCCTCACGTGCATAACAATGACACGGTGGAGCGCAATATGTACGGTGTCATCATAGCCTTGATTCCCGCCTTGTTGTGGTCTTTCTATGCCTTCGGCCTGGGTTCCGTGGTAGTGACACTGACATCTGTGGCAGCCTGCGTATTCTTTGAGTGGGCCATTGCCAAGTTCATTCTTAAGAGCGAAACATCTACTATTACAGATGGTTCGGCTATTCTTACAGGTCTCCTGTTGGCGTTCAACCTTCCTTCCAACCTTCCTATTTGGATTATCATTATCGGTGCTCTGGTTGCTATCGGTATTGGTAAGATGACTTTTGGTGGTCTCGGTTGTAATCCTTTCAACCCCGCGTTGGTAGGTCGTGTATTCCTGTTGATTTCATTCCCCGTTCAGATGACCAGTTGGCCTGTACAAGGTCAATGGGGGGCTTATCTTGATGCAGAAACAGCAGCTACTCCGCTGGCCTTGATGAAGGCGGCAGTGAAGGGTGATGCTTCAGCACTTGACAAACTTCCCAGTGCATGGGAAATGTTTATGGGAGCCGATTATGGTTGTGTTGGTGAAGTCAGCGCATTGGCTCTGTTGCTTGGTCTTGGTTACATGCTTTGGAAGAAGATTATCACATGGCATGTTCCTGTATCAGTATTGGGCACAATCTTTGTGTTTGCCGGATTGATGCATTTGGTTGATCCTACCATGTATGCATCTCCTATGGCTCACCTTTTCACTGGTGGTGTCATGTTGGGTGCCATCTTCATGGCTACCGACTATGTCACTTCACCCATGACCCACAAGGGCATGATTATCTATGGTGTGGCTATCGGTTTCCTGACTGTAGTGATTCGTCTGTTCGGTGCATATCCCGAGGGTATGTCGTTTGCCATTCTTTTGATGAACGCATTCACTCCGCTGATTAACACCTATTGCAAACCTAAACGATTCGGGGAGGTAGTAAAGAAATGAAAAAGTTAGAATCATCATTATTGAATATGGCGGTCGTATTGACCGTGATATCTGTGATTGCCGGTGGCTTGTTGGCTTATGTCAACGGAGTTACTGAAGGTCCTATCCAAGAGATTAAGGCCAAGGCTTTGGCTGATGGTATCAAGGCGGTACTTCAGGCCGATGAAGCCACTGTGCAGAGTACTGACACCATTGATGGTGGTGTGGCCATTGTCTATAAGACAGATAAAGGTACTGCCGTACAGGCTGTAAACAACAACGCTTTCGGTGGTTCTATCAAAGTGTTGGTAGGTTTTGATGCTGAGGGAAATATCCTTGGTTATAATGTACTCGAACATGCCGAAACTCCGGGATTGGGTGCCAAGGCTGGCGAGTGGTTCCAGAAAGGTGCCAAGGGTGATATCATTGGCAAACATCCTGCCAAGAACAACTTGACCGTGAGCAAAGACGGTGGTGAAGTGGATGCCATTACAGCCTCTACCATCACAACACGCGCTTTCCTTGGTGCTGTAAATTCAGCTTACCAGGCTTATCAGGGTGGTGCTGTTGATGCCAACTCAAGCGCAACCCAACAGGTGAAGGAGAATGCTGGTGATGCTGACAAGGCCGCTTGTTGTGGTGACCCTGCCAAGTGCGAGGCCAACTTCTGCACAGGCGATAAAGAGAATTGCGTTTGTGGTAGTAACTAATTAAAGAAAGGAGTATAAGATATGAATAACTTTAAAGTTTTGATGAACGGTATCATCAAGGAGAATCCTACATTTGTACTTCTTCTTGGTATGTGTCCCACATTAGGAACCACCTCATCAGCCATCAATGGTATGAGTATGGGACTTGCCACCATGTTTGTGCTTATTCTTTCAAACTTGGTTATCTCCCTAATCAAGAACCTGATTCCTGACATGGTTCGTATTCCCTCGTTTATTGTGGTTATAGCCTCATTCGTAACACTGTTACAGATGCTTATGCAGGCCTATTTGCCAGATATCTATGCGACCCTCGGACTTTTCATCCCCTTGATTGTGGTGAACTGTATCATCCTTGGTCGTGCCGAGGCTTTTGCCGCTAAGAATGGTCCTATTGCTTCTATCTTCGATGGTATCGGTATGGGTCTCGGTTTCACCATTGCCCTCACCGTTTTGGGCGCTGTGCGTGAGATTTTGGGTACAGGCAAGCTCTTCGGACTTACCCTCATGCCCGAAGAATATGGTATGCTCGTCTTCGTACTTGCTCCAGGTGCTTTCATAGTGTTGGGCTACCTCATTGCCATTGTGAACAAGATGAGAAAAGCGTGATAATTCTTTAATTTTTAGTTCTTTAATTTTTAATTTCGATTAGTATGGAATATTTATTGATATTTATCACCGCCATTTTCGTGAACAACGTGGTGTTCTCACAGTTCCTCGGTATCTGTCCGTTCTTGGGCGTCTCCAAGAAAGTTGAGACTGCTGCAGGTATGGGTGCTGCCGTAGCTTTTGTGTTGACTATCGCTACGATTGTGACTTATTTGATTCAGATTTATGTGCTCGATGCCAACGGCCTTGGTTACTTGCAGACCATCACCTTCATCTTGGTGATTGCCGCTTTGGTGCAGATGGTTGAGATTGTGTTGAAGAAAGTATCACCCGCCCTGTATCAGGCCCTCGGTGTGTTCCTTCCTTTGATTACCACCAACTGCTGTATCCTTGGTGTGGCCATCTTGGTTATCCAGAAGCAGTACGACCTCCTTACAGGTGTGGTTTACGCCTTCTCTACCGCTCTTGGTTTTGCCTTGGCACTGATTATCTTTGCCGGTATCCGCGAGCAGTTGAGCCTTGTAAACGTACCTAAGGGTATGCAGGGCATGTCTATTGCCCTCGTTGTTGCAGGTCTCCTTGCCATGGCCTTCATGGGCTTCAGTGGTGTTGATGGTGGCCTGTCAGTATTGTTCGGATTGAAATAATCTTCTTCCCCCTTTTTCAATCTTTTAGACGCGGATGACGCGGGTGACGCAGATAAATTGTAACCTGTTGGTTATAATAATTACTATGAATCTGCGTCATCTGCGTCATTTGCGTCTAAGAAATCAGTGACGCATTATAGGTTCATCGGCCAAGTTTCTTAAGATATTTGGCATTTTATCTTAACTTCTCGGGGCATTTATCTTAAGATACTTATCTCCCTCCCTAATTTCAAGAAAACAGGTCTAAAAAATGAACATATGTTCAAGTGCCTCTGAACATATGTTCAAATGCCAACGAACATATGTTCGTGGCCACTTGAACCTATGTTCCTATTTTCTCCCTGATTTCAATTAAATTGCGGAGAGTTTTTTTTATTCAAAGTTTAAAGTTCAAGGTTCAAAGTTTAAGGTTCAAAGTTCAAAAGGAAGGCGGTTTGAACCTTTGAACCTTGAACTTTAAACTTTAACTACTGAAAGGCCAAAGCTTGCGACTGTGAAACTGATGAGGGGCTTACCCCGAACTAAACTTGAATTTACCTTACATTTTGTCAAATCTGTATATTTGTCGTGCAAGGATTCTGTATTTCCTGACAAAGGGACAAATGGAGGCGTATGCATCAGGGATTTTAGTTAAGGAATCTTTAATCGTCAGAAAGACAAAGAGATAGACTCTGCCAGCTTTCCCTGGAATAGAAAATCTGGGTCATGGCGGCATGGGCCGGAGTTGGGATGATGAGAAGGGTAGTGGTGGTGACGATGGTGAGTAAAAGCCTATGTTCTCCTACGGTCGCGCAGATGCGTAGGAGAACATCCGAGGGACCTCTCCTACGGACCAAATAGATGTTTAGGATTTCTTCGGCGGATGTTTAGGATTTCTTCACCGGATGTTTAGGATAGGTGAATCGCCTCCTTCGGAGAGGGATGGTGGGGAGGGAGTGAGAGGTCGGAGGGCAAAAAGACGTTTTTCTACCTCTTTCTGCCACCAGGACAGGCAAAAAGAGTTCTTTACAAAGAGGGATATGCTGTATGAATATGCAAGAACGGGTGTGCGGAGAGTGTCTGGTTTGCATATTTATTCGTTTCTGACGAGGAAATATACATTTCTGAATTGACAAAATGTAAGGTAAATTATGGATGTTTGCCAGACATCAATAATTTTGAATTGAACTTTAAACCTTGAACTTTAAATAAAAAACTCCGCGTCTCTGCGTTTTAAAATTTAATCCGTGTTAATCCGCGTCATCCGTGCCTAAAAACATTCTGAATGTCATTTTTTAGTCTCTAATCAAACAAGGACAAAATGGACAAAGAATATTCCATTTTTTTAGTATATTTTTGCGACGGAATAAGGGAATATGATGTATTTGCACGGAGAATGTTGTGCCGGATATGTGGAAAACTTAACCCTTCAGAAATGAGGCTTTTGGTGCTAAAAGCGTATAGCTTAGACATATATCTTTACAAGGTTAACAAGATTTGACCTTATAGGGGGTGATTTTGCTTTTCTCAGTAAATTTGGCGCGAGATTTAGTCACTTGATAAATCTTGAACGAGAAAATAATAAAACTGATGGGAAGAAGAAGCCTGCAAAAGTGAAATCGGAAAATGGCTCTTCTCCCCGCATGGGTAAAAAATTGACAATTTGTTAAACCTTAATAAAAACTGTAAGATGAAAAAATATCTATTGACATTTGTAGCTTTAGTATGCAGTCTCATGGTAAGTGCGTATGATTTTGAGAAAGATCTCATCTATTACAATATCACGTCTGAGACTGATTTGACGGTGGAGGTAACCAGCGGTGTGGAATACAAGGGTGTTGTGAATATCCCCTCCACTGTTGTATTTGGAGGGCAGACCTATAATGTGACGAGTATAGGAGCATCTGCTTTCTCTGGTTGTTCTTCTTTGACGAGCATCACTCTTCCTGCCGGTGTGACGAGTATAGGAGAAAGGGCTTTCGGGAATTGTTCTTCTTTGACGAGCGTCACTCTTCCTGACGGTTTGACGAGTATAGGAGAAAGGGCTTTCTCTGGTTGTTTTTCTTTGAAGAGCATCACTCTTCCTGCCGGTGTGACGAGTATAGGAGAATTTGCTTTCTATGGTTGTTCTTCTTTGACGAGCATCACTCTTCCTGCCGGTTTGACGAATATAGGAGCATCTGCTTTCTCTAGTTGTTCTTCTTTGACGAGCATCACTCTTCCTGCCGGTTTGACGAGTATAGGAAATTGGGCTTTCTGGTGTTGTTCTTCTTTGACGAGCATCACTCTTCCTGCCGGTGTGACGAGTATAGGAGAAAGGGCTTTCTCTAGTTGTTCTTCTTTGACGAGCATCACTCTTCCTGCCGGTGTGACGAGTATAGGAGATTGGGCTTTCTCTGGTTGTTCTTCTTTGACGAGCGTCACTCTTCCTGCCAGTGTGACAAGTATAGGAGTTTATGCTTTCTCTGGTTGTTCTTCTTTGACGAGCGTCACTCTCCCTGCCGGTTTGACGAGTATAGAAGGTAATGCTTTCCAGGATTGTTCTTCATTGACGAGCATCACTCTCCCTGCAGGTTTGACGAGTATAGGAGAATATGCTTTCTCTGGTTGTGAAAAACTTGCTTTGGTTACCGTAGGCAATGCTACACCCTTGGCATTGGTGGGCTCTGAATTCAGCAACTATCCTAATGTTATTCTCTGTGTCCCAGCAGGCAGCAAGGAGGCTTACGAGGGGGCATCCTGGTGGTGTAGCTTTAAGGAAATCGTAGAATTTCAGGATGTTACAGCTATAACTTTGACCAACGCGGACTTCTCTGGAACAACCGCCAGTGTTGAAGGTGGAAGAACTGCAGAGGGATGGTCAGGTACCGCATTTACTGCTGCCAATGGCAGTTTGGCCGAGCAGTGGAACAAGACCTTCGACAACTATCAGGTGTTGCAGAATATGCCTGCCGGAACCTATATCCTTTCTTGCCAAGGCTTCTATCGCCACGGTTGGGATGCCTACTCCTTCCAGAATGGTACGGAAGAGTTGTTGGCCGAACTCTATGTCAACGATTCTCATTCTAAAATAATGTCTCTTTTTGCCGAATCGGCCTATACCCTCGACCCCAATAATTATCCTGGTGATGTACATGAAGCCAATGCAGCATTCAATGAAAAGGGACTGTACAAGGACAACAAGGTCGTTTATGTTCTTTCTGAACCCGGTGACCTGCGGATTGGTGTGCGCAAGACTGTAGCATGCGCTGGAGACTGGACCATCTTTGACAACTTCAAGTTGGAGTATGCAGGTAGTGCAAATGCCGTTGAAGTGAATGCAGACTCTTCCTTCTATCTGAGAAACGTAGCAACCGGACGCTACTTAGAGGCCGGAAACCATTTCGGAACTGAGGCTTCGCTGGGTAAGGTTGGTGTGGATGTAAAATTCACGTCAAAAGGTTTGTCCCGGTATGTCATCGACACTAAGGTGAGCAATTACGGAAAAACATACACTGAAACCCAATATCTGGCCCTTGACGTAAATGGCAAGGTCTATCTGGATGGTAGCGAGCAAGTTTGGGTTGTTTCCAAGTTGGATAATGGCAATTATGTATTGTTCAATGACAATCGTTACCTGAACAGTTCCGATACGACTACAGTATTGGTTTTGGGTGATTTGGGTGAAACTTCCGAGTGGCAGTTGCTTACCAAGTCGGAACGCATTGCAAGTTTGGATATAGTGAATGCCAACGAAGGCAATCCTATTGATATGACTTTCATGCTTCCTGGTGCAGGGTTCAACCAGAACGATACACGCAATGCAAGTTGGAACGGTAATCCGGCTATTGGTGGCGCTTACGAGAACCGCAATGCCGAGAAGTGGAATGCCGCTACGTTCGATGTAAACCAGACATTGAAAGGCCTGCCCAATGGTTATTACAGTGTGTCGGTACAGGGATTCTATCGTGTAGGTAGTGGAGGCAACAATCCGACCATTGCGGCCAACGAATATGCTGCAGGTACCCCGACGCTGAATGCCATCTTCTATGCCAACGAGGCCAGTACTCCGCTGAAATCCATCATGACCGAGGCCAAGACGGATGCCGATTCGTTGACAACTATTATGGAGGGCGATCTCTCCTATGGCTTCAAGACCGCTTTGGGAGTTGTTCCTCACTGTCAGCATGGTGCTTCTCATTTCTTCAGTGAGGGACTCTATACCCACGTTATTATTGCCGAGGTGGTTGACAGTACACTTAAGGTGGGAGTGAAGAAGAATGCTGAATCAACCAATGACTGGACTATCTTTGACAATTTCCAGATTAACTATCTTGGAACCGAGAAACCCGCTAATATTGCTGATGGTACCTATTACCTGAAGAATGTGGCTACCGGTCTTTATCTCTCACCGGGCAATGACTGGGAAGTGAAAGCTTCGTTGTCCACTATACCTTTCGATATTAAGATTTCTGTACGGGCAGATGGCACACGCCTGCTCGATACCCGTCTCTATAATGGCAATAACAAGCATTATATGGGTAATGCTTCAGATGGAACTGGAGGATGGATGGATGGAATCCTTTTGGGTTGGTACTTCGACCGTTTGGAGAACGGCAATTATGCCATCACTTCCGATGGAACTAACTATATAGGCTATGCCGACACCAGTGTGGTAGCACTTGACTTGACAGACGTTACAAGCGAAGCAGCCCAGTGGCAACTTCTCACCAAGGAGCAGGTAATGGCCGAACTGAACGAGAATCTGGCCAAGGCTACCTTCAAGCAACCGCAGGATGCTACTTTCCTGATTGAGGGGGCTACATTCCGCCGTAATGACCGCGAACGCAATAAGGCATGGCAGGGAGATCCTCAATTTGTTATTGATGGGGGTAATGCACATTATGCCGGACAGTGGGTCACTTCCGACTCTCTGAACGGATCGGGATTCGATGTGCATCAAACTCTCTCCAACCTGCCTAACGGATACTACACCGTGAAGGTGCAGGGTGCATACCGGGGTTCTTATGAAACATTCGTGGAGGAATACAAGACAGGAACCAATGTGCAGCGTGCATACCTCTATGCCAACGATGCCCAGACACCCTTGATGCACTTGTTGGACGACCCGAAGGAAGGTTCTTCTTTCGATACAGAAAACTATCAGAACACAGAGTGGGGGTATATCCCTCGTACAAGATTTGCAGATGCACATTTCATGAAGGACGGCCATTGGAGTGAAAATTCAGTATTGGCAGAGGTGACTGACGGAACTTTACGTTTGGGTGTAAAGAAAGATACGATTGACCATGGCGAATACTTTACTCTCTTCGACAACTTTGAGTTGTGGTACATGGGTACTGAGATTCCTGCCTATAATGCTTTCGTTCTTAACGACACCACTCTGCGTGCCGGACAGTCCATGCTGCTTCCTGTAGCTTTGACCAACGAGAGTGAATTTACCGCCTTCCAGTGCGACATCTATCTGCCCGAAGGCATCACCCTTCAGACCAAGAAGGGCAAGTATGACATCACCCTCGACGAAGATCGCATGAACGACCAGACCATTACCTCTGCTTTGCAGGAGGATGGCTCCATCCGTATGGCTGTGGCTTCGCTTACCTCGTCACTCTTCTCGGGAAACAGTGGCAACCTGTTCTACCTGAACCTGCTTGGTGGTGAGAATATTTCGGGTGACTTGGCCATCTCCATCAAGAACATCCACATTTCAGCCGTCGATGGAACCATGTACGATCTGGAAGATGTGACGGCCACCATTACTGTGCCTTCATACACTCCTGCCGACGTGAACGATGACGGCATGATAGCCATCAACGATGTGGTGCTCACCATCAATGCCGTGTTGGGAACTTATGCCGACAACTTTGTGTTTGCCGCTGCCGACATGAATGGTGACAACCAGATAATGATTAATGACGTGGTACAGGTCATCAACTCCGTACTGGGTCTCAACACTACCAGTGTGCTGACCGCCCGCCACATAGTACGTGAGACCTTGGATATCACCGAGACTCAGAACGGCTTCGGCATGAGCCTGAGCAATGCCGGTGGCTATGTGGCCATGCAGTATGACATGACCCTGCCTGCCGGTGTCAGCATCGATGACATCCGCGTGACAGCCGGAAGCAACCACAGTGTATCGTTCCGCGAAGTGGGTGACGGTCAGGTACGTGTAGCCGTGGTTTCACTGACCAACGAGGCATTTGCTTCGGGCAGCCTGCTTGAAGTTTCAGTCAGTGCCGAGTCTGCAACCAGCATCAGCATCACCAATGCTTACGTGGCAACACGCCGTGGTGTGATGGTTGAGGTATCTGATGCCGAGGTACAGCTCACCCGTGGTGGCGCTACCGGCATTCAGACTGTAGGTGTAGAGGTTGCCCCTGCTGACATCTTCGACCTCAGCGGCCGCATCGTGAAGAAAGCAGCCACTTCACTCGAAGGCCTGGATAAGGGTGTTTATCTGATGAACGGTAAGAAAGTTCTGGTGAAGTAAAAAGGTAATAAAACTGAAAATTCGCAAAGTTTCATAAGCGCTGAAGGCGGGAATCCTGTTGTGAAAGGCAGAGGTTCCCGCCTTTGTATTATGAGTGACTGGTGACTGGCGATTAGCGACAAGTGATTAGTGACTGGCGATTACTGACAGGGGATGAACAAGTACATTACAAATTATTGGTGGCTGGTAAAATTGTCACCATACATTATTCATCTGCAGATGACGTGTCTTTTTAGAACACGGAGACACGGGGGCACAGAGTTTTTAGATAGAAGAACTTTTCATGCCTGCAGATGAAGAATGATTTCTATAGCATGATAAGCCGGCAAAAGATTGCAGGTGGGGGCTTGTACGCTTTTAAAACGCACTAATGCAAGACATTACAGCTGTTTATCGGAGACTAATAGATAAGAATGGACCGGTAGAATTACAAATCTCCCACTATGTTCAACTTTCTCCAATGATTGGCCTTACGGTATTCCTCCACAGAACCGGCAGGCACGTGGAGGGTTATGTCCGTGCGGTTGAATATTACCGAAAGTGATTGTGGGGTGGGAGAGTAGTTATATACATCTTTCAGGCTGTTGCAATGGAAGAAGGCATATTCGCCGATGGTCTCCACTCCGGCTGGGATTCTAATCTCCTTGAGGCTCCCACAATCCCAGAATGCGCCACGGTTGATGGCTTTCAGGGTGGAAGGAAGTACGATATCCTCCATGTTCTTGCAGTTGGCAAAAGCATCCAGTTCCAGACTCTCTACCCCCTCGGGTATCACCAGTTCCCTGATGTTTTCGCATTGGGCAAACGAGGCATGTCCGATAGCTTTCAGGCTTCTTGGCAGTCCCACGTTTCTTATTCCTGAACCTTTGAAGCAGGCATGTCCCAACTTTTCGAACCCTTCGGGCAGTGTCACGGTGACCAATCCTTTGCAGCCGTAGAACGCCTCGTTGCAGACTTTGCGCATCCCTTTGGGGAAGAATACGCTTTCAATTTTTGCATTTCCATAGAAAGCAGAGGGCGCGATTTCGGTTGTGGTATATAGCTTGCCGTCTATCTCTACCTTCTCTCTGAGATACAGGTTGTTCCAATCGGTCAGTCCGATAACTTTGCAGGTGAGCTCCTTTTCTGAACTCTTTGCGTAAAATATACCTTCGATTATGGCGTCGCTCTTCAGGTAGAGGGAATGTATCCTGTAGGATTCCGTGGTGACGTACCATTGCCACCCCGTCACAATGCCTGCCAGCAAGGCTATGCAGCATAAGGTGTTCCGTATGAGCACCCCTCTTCTGTTCAGTGTCCGGAGAATCTCGTCCACCATCTCGTAGCGCTTTGTCTTTTCGGCGTTCAGGCAGCGCTCCTTTATTTTAGCCAGGCGTTTGGGCAGTTTGCTCTTCGTCTGTATCTCGATATATTCCAACAGTTTGCCTATGCTGTATATATCTGTCCGGGCATCCACCTTGTCCAATTGCTCATTGTCCAGTTCCGGTGCAGCATACCCATTGGTCCGTTCGGCTGTATAGTCGTTGCTGTCGGTAAAACATCCGCCAAGGTCGGTCAGCTTCACATTGTTGCTCACCTGTGTCAGCATGATGTTTTCTGGTTTCAGATCCAAGTATGCAATGTTCCTTTCATGCAGAGCCTTCAGGGCTTTGAGCAGTTGTTTGAGCATTTTCTCCGTGTTCCGGTGGTTGCAGAAGTATTCAGGTTCAGTCTCAACTTTCTCTGCAATGTTCACTCCGTTTATATGCTCCATGAGCACAAATAGTCCATTTTCGTCTTCATTGATGCCGGTGTAGGTCACAATGTAGGGACAGTTCAGCTGGCGGCCTACCTCAAACTCCTTGTACATGGCCATCTTGTGGCGCAATTCCTGTCTGTAACCATCGGCCAGTTGCTTCTTGAAATATTGCTTGCCATCAATGACGACAACCGAGACGGTCGATTTCTTGCCATTGCCGGCCATGGGCTGCTCTGTACGCTTTGCACTTATAAAATCTGAAAACTTCATCGGTGGTCAATCATTATATCAGTTCATACTCGATGCCACCAATTTTTCCACAGATGTAGTCGCATGGTTCCGTAATGCTCTTTCCCTTTACATTCTTCAGGAGCAGTAGCTCTTTCATGGTAAAAGTCTCGCAATGTACCTTCATGCCGGATTCCAGTTTGCTGTTTTCTGACGTCACAACGGTAAACAGGTCTCCATCCCCTTCATGTCTGAGCACGATGCTGCGGTTTGGATACCAGCTTATCCGTATCTTCTTGCCGGGTTCCATCAGGAAGCTATGCTGTGTATGGCGTTTTACAAATTCGCTTGAATAGTCGTTCTGGTTGTCTTGATACTCGCAGAAGTCCTGCCAGTTTTTGAATCCTACGAATACCGCCAATATATTCAAGGTGCGTTTTTGTGGGGCAGGTGTCTCCTCTTTCAGGTATCCCCACATGCGTTTCAGGGTGGTCGGGCTTATCATGTTCTTGTTTTCCTGATAGACCCTCCCTGCCAGTTCTGTGAAGTCACTGTGTCCGTACAACTTCTTGCCCATGTGTTCTTCCACGAGCTCTTTCAGTATATCAATGTATTTATTTTCTTTTTCCATCCTCTTTTGGCTTCTTCTTTAATTTATTGAAGCGCAAATATAGTAACAAATTCCTGAATGCATGCCTGTTTTGAGATAAAAAAGAGGCTGTAAGCAAACAAGGACAAAATGGACAAAAATATTGTTGCTTTTGGGGAAGGTATCAAGATTCGTTTTGGGGAATAGAACACGGAGACACAGAGCGCTTCCTGTAAGTCCCAAATCTTCTGATGGGAATAATTGCTCTGTGTCTCCGTGTTAAAAAAAAAATCTGTATAGTTCTGCAACAAGTTGTTGGCAAAGCGAAGGAATCCGCGCCTGAAACAGATATTCTACTTGTTAAATCAGGTATTGCGAGCTGATGCTTTCGTTCTTTTCTACACGACGTATCGTTTCTGCAAAGAGGTCGGCAATGCTGAGTTGTTTGACCTTGGCACAACGGTTGGTGTAGGGTATGCTGTCAGTAAAGACCATTTCGGTCAAGGCTGATGCCTCTACGCGGTCGCTTGCCGGTCCTGACATGACGCAATGGGTAGCTATGGCACGCACGCTGTTGGCACCTGCCTCCATCATGATGTCGGCAGCTTTGGTTATGGTGCCGGCGGTATCGACCATATCATCGAGCAGGACTACGTTCTTTCCTGTTACGTCGCCAATAATCTGCATTGAAGCGACTTCGTTTGCCTTCAAGCGCTGTTTGTTGCAAAGTACGAGTGGGACGTTGAAGTATTTGGCGTATGTGCTTGCCCGTTTTGAACCGCCTACGTCAGGGGCGGCAATTACCAGGTTGTCCAACTTCAAACTTTCGATATAGGGGATAAATACCCCACTGGCATAGAGGTGGTCAACGGGGATGTCAAAGAATCCTTGAATCTGGTCGGCATGAAGATCCATGGTGATAAGTCGGTCTATACCGGCCACGCTCAAGAGGTCTGCAACCAGTTTGGCACCGATGGATACACGTGGTTTGTCTTTTCTGTCCTGACGTGCCCATCCGAAGTAGGGGATAACGGCTACGATGCTCTTGGCCGATGCACGTTTGGCGGCATCAACCATGAGGAGCAGTTCCATCAGGTTGTCAGAGTTGGGGAATGTGGATTGTACAAGGAATACATCGCGGCCACGGATCGACTCTTCGTAAGAGACGGCAAACTCACCGTCTGCAAAGTGCATAATGTTCAGATTGCCCAGTTCGCATCCGAGGCTGGCGCAGATTTTCTCGGCAAGGTATCTTGATTTGGTTCCCGAGAATACCATGAAAGATGCTTTTTCGTTCATTTTATTCTGTGGTTATTCTAACCGTTTGTTGATTCTGGTTGCAAAGTTAGGAAATATATTTGAGTTATGGGATATGATTTCCCAATTAAGAAAGATAAATATGCCATTATTGTCTGTTTTCTCTCTCTTTTTATAGCTATGCGTGGCTTTCACTCGGCCAGTTTCTTCAATATCCGGAATTCTTGAATTACTTCATTGTAGTCAATGGTGTCATGTTCGTCAAAGCGGTTCCAGATATCTCCCAATATGGCTACTCCTCCGAAACCATACTTCTTGAGCTGGCGGATATTGCCGGCGTTGATTCCTCCCAAAGCTATCACTTTCTTGTCGATAATCCCCTCCTTGCTTGCCCGTCTTAACTCCTCGGCAGAGAAATTGCTGAGATATTCCTTCTTCGAGGTGCTATCGAACACGGGGCTCATGAAAAGGTAGTTGAAATGGCCTTTCTTCTGCTTGACCTCTTCCAATGAATGACACGAACAACTGACCTGGCCCTTATAGCCCAACGGAATGTTTGGATTGCGGCTGTTCAGGTGGATGCCTTTGAGGTCGAACTCGTCTTTCAGATAGAAATGGTCATGTACAACGATGCGTTTGTGGTATTGCTTGGGGATGAGGGTCAACAGGCGTTCGGAGTACATGGGAGGGGTGCCGGGTTTTCTGATATGCAGGAAATCCAATCCCTCTTCGAACAGGGAAGTCAGAATCTGATCTTCTTCGATGAAGAACTTCGGGGGGGTAATTACTATGAGTTTCATATCTTTAGTCGCTCAAGAACATCCATGTGGATGTTACCGGTGGCAAAAGTACGAATTATCTGTCGGATTTCCTACGAATTACAGTGAAATAATATGTGATTGCATGTTCAAAAGGTCGATTGTCCACAATTGGCCGATGAGTGGGGAACCGTATCGGCAAATCAGTTTTATGGCCTCATTGGCTTGTACGCTGCCTATTACGGCAGGGGTAGGGCCAATGACACCTACGGCCCCCTCTGGCTCCCCCAAAGAGGGGGAGAGAGGCTCCTCCCTGTCTCTCCCCGAAGGAGATGGAAGTGGACATGATTTTTCTCCCCTTTCTTCCCTTTTTGGAAAAATTGTGCGGTAGGTAGGGGCATTTTTTTCGTAGCAAAGGATGGCTACCTGACCTCCGAAGGCTGTGATGCCTCCATATATATAAGGTATATGATACCGGGCGCAAGTGTCACTGATCAGGTAGCGTGTGGCTGCATTGTCGCATCCGTCAATGACCAAATCGTACCTGGAAATGATTTCCGATGCATTTTCCTGACACAGGCGGAAGGGATAGGTCTTTATCTCTATATGGCTGTTCTGGGCACCCAGCCGACGGGCGGCACAAGTCACTTTGGGCAAATCCCTGTCCGCTTCGGTATAGAGTACTTGCCGGTGCAGGTTCGTAAGGCTCACTGTGTCAGCATCGACAAGTCCCAAAGTGCCCACTCCGGCACCTGTCAGATAGAGTGCTACAATGCTGCCCAATCCGCCTACCCCCACTATCAGTACACGGGCTTTCCTTAATCTATCCTGTCCCTCTTCTCCTATCTCAGGGAGCATAATCTGCCTGTCATAACGTCCTTTCATGCTGCAAAGGTAAAACAAGAAAATAGAATAGTCAAAGGAAATGGGATTTTAGTTTACCGGGCACCAATAATCCAATAGATAAAGTTTCCTATATGTTCTCTCTATATTGCATGGGTGAGTATCCGGTGTGGCGTTTGAAGTAGCGTCCGAAGAAGGAGGCGTTGGGGAAGTTCAGTGAATTGGAGATTTCCTGTACGGTAAGTTCGCTGTTATGCAATTTTGCTTTCGCGTCAAGAATGACGGCACTTGCAATGATGTCTGTGGCCAGTTTTTTACTCACCTCCCGACAGATGCTTCCCAAATATTTGGGGGTGATACAGAGCTCGTTGGCATAATAGGCTACACTGCGCTCTTCGGCATAATGTTCGACAAGAAGTCCCAGAAACTTTTTGAAGATGATATTGGCCCGGCTGGTCTTTTCTACCTGAACTTGGGGAAGTTGACGGCGGTAGAGTGCCCCTAATGTGTAAAGCAATGAGCTGAGCAGACCTTTGCGGATTTCGGGAGAACTGTCAATCAGTTCGTTTCCTTCTATCTTGTAAAAAAACTCACAGAAGTCTGTGAACAATTGGCATTCATCATCGCTCAATGAGACCATAGGATTGTATCGCATCTCGGCCATGAAAGGGAGATTCGAACGTAACAGATTGATGTCAGCAGCAAAGGATGGGGTGAAAAGTACGATGTATCCTTCGAAATCGTCCGTGATGGAATGACCTTGTACAATATGGTGCGGAATGACTGTAAGCAGTTTGTTTGCCGTGATTTCATATTGTGTAAGGTTCATGGAGAGAGTCATTGTTCCTTTCAGTCCGACAATAAATGCACCATTTGCCAAACGGAACGAATCCTTTTTAGGTTCGAAATGGTTGATGGCCTCTGAGCAACGGATAACCATGAAGTCTTTCTCTAATCCTAAGGTAGGAATAATCTCTTCTTTCATGCAGAAAACTATTTTAGGTATAAAAGTTTTCTGCAAAGGTACGATATTTCTTGAAAGTTAGAGAAAAAGCATTCTGTTTTAAACAGATTTTTTCTTTCTTTTTATTCCCTTATTTAATATCTGTGAACAGATTTCCGAAAAGGGACAGAAGAACAGATAAAACGGTTATAGAACCTCCCTATAAAGATTGCTTATGAAAGTGTGTTGAGAAATTTCTCTCTCTCAACAATGAAACGGATATGGGTAGCTTTCCCTACGAGTTTTTCTCCCTCAAAGGCTTCGATACTGAAAGTCAGTTTGCGTCCCTTATAATCGGTGAGTACAGCAGTAGCCTTAATGGTAGTTCCGATTGCTGATGGGGCCAGATGGGATGTTTCTATAAAACCTCCAACTGTGGTCTCGCCTTCCTTCAAATGAGGAGATACGGTCTTCATGGCGGCATTTTCCATCAACGCAACAAGGGCGGGGGTGGCAAAAACATTCATGTCTCCTGAGCCCATTCGGAGTGCTGTGTTTTCTTCAGAAACAATAACCGTAGCAGTATATGCAAGTCCGTTTTCTAACATAGTCTTTTTTTTTTGTGATTAAGTTCGCTATCGCCTATCGGCTTCGCATTCGTTAGTAGATAACTGGTAAATAGATTGTAATTATAATCTGACTGGTGGATGAGGTAGGGGAGTCTCCAATCCGGTAATAGGCGTATGCCATACATAAAGTCGGTGGCTTTCCTTTTCTTGAACAATGTTTGGATGAATGGTTGCAGACAGACGTGTAATTTGTGCAATATATTGTTTCAGAGTTGTATGTTGACCCAGTATGAACTCTTCTTCTGAAAACAATATAATGGTTCCTCCTAACCATTCTGTAAATGGGTATTCTTTGTTCTGGAATGCCTGGATGCTGACAGGTTGGTGTGTATGAGTGTCGATGGTAACGATGGATGCACCATGCTGTACCCCTTTTTCGTCTATCAACCTGTGGCATGCGATGCTTCGCAAAGATTCTTTACTTTTCATTCTTTGTTTGAATGGTAACGCATTAAAGTAATGTCGCTCAAAAGCAAATCCGGGATGGAGTCCTGATTGATTGAATCAGAGTGGATAGGATAGTAATAGATATGCCCGACAAGTTCCTTGGGTGTATGGCCAGGGTGACATTGCAATGGCAATGAATAACTTCCGGATGAAGTTATCAGACATGAATTGCCGATGGTGTCTTTATCTGTCAAGGTCGTAAGCGAGATGACTGCTTGTAGCTTTTTCTCTGCATCGCCCAAAAAACGTGCGTTGAGTTTCCATTCGAATGAATCACCGGCATAAAAGGTCGTATCTGCGGGTAATGTGAATAACACTTTGTTGTTCAAAGGGGCATGGCTGAGACGGAACAGACGGTAGTCTTCCCATATATTTACACTATCGCCTGTAGGAGCCTGACGATTAGCCCGTTCGTCAGGTCGGATGTATGTGGCCAACTCTTCTTTTTGAGCAGAAAAGCGTGTGTTCAGATTCTTGTAGATGGCTTCCAATTCTTTGGTATTTCTCATATACCATGCAAGTGATGAATCGAATAGGGCTTCGTCCACATGGTGCTTGTCGAATACGTATTGTTCGTATAGCTGGCGTTTGTATTTCTCATTGGACTTCAAGTCGCCAGCCATTGCTTGCATCAGGTGATAGTCGTAAAGAAGGTCTTCCATCTCCTGCGGTTGTATGATATTTGAAGGAACTCCTACTGTGCATGCAATAAGCAATGCGACTCCTATGGGGAATAGGAGTGTTTTTGTCCGTTTAATCAGTTTGTACATTACCATCTGTTTTAGTTTCTTCGTGACTCAGATATTTGCTGTAGAATAGGATTAATGCCACGATGCCGCAACTGATAGCTGCATCGGCAAAGTTGAAGATAGGGCTGAAGAAAATGAAATGTTCTCCACCTACAAAAGGCATCCATGAGGGCCAATTGGTCTCAATGAGGGGGAAATAGAACATGTCCACCACCTTTCCGTAAAACCAAGGAGCATATCCTTCGCCTATAGGGACAAAACTCGCCACTTTATCAAAACCATATCCGCTTTCGCTAAATATTGCTCCATAGCAGACACAATCTATGATGTTTCCTAATGCTCCGGCTAAAATGGCAGAGAGGCAGACTATGTATCCTGTGGGTATCTTATCCTTGGCTTTTTTGCAGATTTTCCAAATGTACCAAATGATAAGTCCTGCCGCAATGATGCGGAAAGAGGTCAGGAATAATTTGTTGAAGATCTCCATGCCGAAAGCCATTCCTGGGTTTTCGGTAAAGTATATGTAAAACCAATCCGTGATATGTATTTTCTCACCACGGAACATATGGGTCTTGACCCAAATTTTGATAGCTTGGTCAATAAACAAAATGACCGTCACGATAATGGCGGCCATTCTGCCTTTTGTCAGTAATTGCTTCATGTCTTTTTAGTTACTATCTACTAGCTATTAGTTACTAGTTACGAGCTACAAGCTACTAGTGACAAGCTACGAGTTACAAGTTGCAGGCTACGAGTTTTGTGCCGTATAGGCACTCGTCACTTGTAGCTCGTAGCTCATCACTAATTCACTAATTTACTTTTTCATCTGCTTGGCCTCAATGCTCAGTGTGGCATGAGGTACGGCACGGAGGCGTTCGGCAGGAATCAGTTTGCCTGTCACACGGCATACTCCGTAAGTCTTGTTCTCAATGCGGACAAGAGCGGCTTTCAGGTCGCCGATGAACTTCAACTGGCGCTCTGCCAAGCGGGTTGTCTCTTCTTTGGTCATGGTGTTGCTACCTTCTTCGAGCACCTTGAATGTAGGTGATGTGTCGTCCACACCGTTACAATCGGTGTTCATCAGGCTGGCTTTCATGGAATCGTAGTCGCGCTGGGCCAACTCCAACTTTTGGAGGATAATGGCGCGGAATTCTTCTAACTCGGCATCCGAGTATCTTGTCTTTTCTGACATAGTGTTAAGTTTTTAGGTTAATTAATTATGCTTTTTCTACACGAGCCACCAACTTGAAATCATCGAAGTCAAGCTCTGTACCCTCAACGGCATCGGCCAGTGTGAGGGCTGTTGCCTGTACTTGAGTGCAGATGTACTCCTTGTAGGCTTCTACGGCGGCATCTGTCTGCTCGTGGCGTGTCAGTGTCACGTTTATCTTGTCGGTAATCTCGAAACCACTGCTCTTGCGGATGTTCTGGATACGGTTCACCAGTTCGCGGGCAATACCTTCGCGGCGGAGTTCTTCGGTCACTTCCACTTCCAACGCTACGGTGAGCTTTCCTTCGTTGGCCACCAACCATCCGGGGATGTCTTCGTTGATGATTTCCACATCGGCAACCTCTACGGTAAGGGGAGCACCATCGATGGTGAGTGTGTAGGTACCCTCTTTCTCCAATAGTGCGATAGCTTCCTGGTCGAGACCTTCCATAGCAGCGGCTACGGCCTTCATCTGCTTGCCGAACTTCTTACCCATCACGCGGAAGTTACACTTCACACGCTTCACCAACAGGCCGGTAGAGCTTTCGGCAAAGTTCACCTCCTTCACGTTCACCTCGTTCATGATAAGGCTCTTCACGGCTTCGATGTGGGTCTTCTGCTCTTCGCTTACGGTAGGTATCATGATGCACTGAAGCGGTTGGCGAACCTTGATATTCACCTTCTTGCGCAGGGCAAGGGTCATCGAAGTGATGTCCTGAGCCATCTTCATGCGGGCCTCCAATGCCTCGTCGATAAGTGCTTCGTTGCACTCGGGGAACTTGGCCAAGTGGATAGACTCCACATTGTCGCGTCCTGTGGTGGCGATAAGATCCATATAGAGACGGTCGGCAAAGAAAGGAGCGATGGGAGCCATCAGTTTGGCTACGGTCTCCAAGCAGATATAGAGTGTCTGGTAAGCCGAGAGCTTGTCGGTAGTCATGCCTCCACCCCAGAAACGTTTACGGCTCAAGCGTACGAACCAGTTGGAGAGGTTGTCGTTCACGAAGTCCTGTACAAGGCGTCCGGCACGTGTCGGCTCATAGTCGGCCAGGCAGGCATCCACCTCCTTGATGAGTGAGTTGAGCACAGAGAGTATCCAACGGTCGAGCTCCGGACGTTCGTTCATGGGTACCTCCTCTTCGCCGTAGGTGAAGCCGTCGATGTTGGCATACATGGCAAAGAAAGAGTATGTATTATATAAGGTGCCGAAGAACTTGCGGCTCACTTCGGCCACACCGTCTTCGTCGAACTTCAAGTTATCCCACGGCGATGAGTTGGTAATCATGTACCAACGCAAGGGGTCAGAGCCATACTTCTCGATAGCACCGAAGGGGTCAACGGCATTGCCCAGTCGCTTGGACATCTTGTTGCCGTTTTTGTCCAATACAAGTCCGTTAGAGATTACGCTCTTGTACGACACACTATCGAACACCATCGTGGCGATGGCATGGAGGGTGAAGAACCATCCGCGTGTCTGGTCAACACCTTCGGCTATGAAGTCGGCGGGATAGTATGAGCGGTTATCTACAATCTCCTTGTTCTCGAAGGGATAGTGCAACTGTGCGTAAGGCATGGCACCCGAGTCGAACCATACGTCGATGAGGTCCAGTTCGCGCTTCATGGCTTTTCCGGTGGGAGAGACGAGGATGATGTCATCCACATAGGGACGGTGCAGGTCAATCTTGTCATAGTTCTCCTGAGTATATACACCAGGTTCGAAGCCTGCATCCTTATAGGGATTTGACTTCATCATACCGGCGGCTACGGCCTTCTCCATCTCATTGTAGAGTTCTTCTACTGAGCCGATACAGAGTTCCTCGCCCTCTTCGCTACGCCAGATGGGTAGGGGAGTACCCCAGTAGCGTGAACGGCTCAAGTTCCAGTCGTTCAGGTTCTCCAACCACTTGCCGAAGCGGCCTGTACCGGTTGATTCGGGTTTCCAGTTGATGGTCTTGTTCAGCTCCATCATGCGCTCCTTGGCGGCGGTTGAGCGGATGAACCAGCTATCCAGCGGATAGTAGAGTACCGGCTTGTCCGTACGCCAACAGTGCGGATAGTTGTGCACGTGTTTCTCAATCTTGAACACCTTGTTTGTAGCCTTCAGCATCAGGCAGATGTAGATGTCGAGCGATTCGGCGGCACCTGCGGCCTTCTCGTCGTAGCGTCCATCTACGGTGAATTGTGGGTCGTAGGCATTCTTTACCCAACGGCCTTCATATTCTTTGTATGTGTCAGTGTCGATACATTGTTTCACAAACTCGGCATCCAATTCCTCCATCAGGTAGAACTTACCTGTCAGGTCCACCATCGGACGTGTCTCGCCCTTCTGGTTGATCATGAACAGGGAGGGGATACCTGCGGCACGGGCCACAAAGGCATCATCGGCACCGAATGTGGGAGCGATGTGTACGATACCTGTACCATCTTCTGTGGTCACGTAGTCACCGGGGATTACGCGGAAAGCTTTAGCGGCTGCTTCCACCCAATGGCCTTGCTCGTCCAATTCTACGGGCTTCACCCAAGGGATGAGCTGCTCGTACTCCATACCTACAAGGTCAGCACCCTTGTATTCGCCCACCACCTTGAAGGGGATGAGCTTGTCGCCCGGATTGTATGATTCTAATTCAAGTCCCTCAGCCTTCTGGTTGAAGTGGGTATAGAGGAGAGCCTTGGCAAGCACCACGGTAATCTTCTCGCCCGTATAGCCGTTGTAGCTCTGTACGGCCACATAGTCAATCTTGGGGCCTACACAGAGTGCCGTGTTCGAGGGCAATGTCCAGGGAGTGGTTGTCCATGCGATGAAGTAAGGAGTACCCCATCCGGTCATCTCCGGACGTGGGTTCTTCATCTTGAACTGTGCCACACAGGTGGTGTCCTTCACGTCGCGGTAGCATCCCGGTTGGTTCAGCTCGTGGCTGGAAAGACCAGTACCTGCGGCAGGTGAATAAGGCTGTATGGTGTATCCTTTGTAGAGGAGGTTCTTGCCATAGAGTTGCTTGAGGAGCCACCAGAGTGTCTCGATGTAGCGGTTGTCGTAAGTGATATAGGGATTTTCCAGGTCAACCCAATATCCCATCTTGTGGGTCAGGTCTGTCCATTCTTTGGTAAACTTCATCACATCGGTGCGGCAATGCTTGTTGTATTCCGCCACGCTGATGGTCTTTCCTATGTCCTCCTTGGTGATACCCAAAGCCTTTTCCACACCAAGTTCTACGGGCAATCCGTGAGTATCCCATCCGGCCTTACGCTTCACCTGGTAACCCTTCATGGTCTTATAGCGGCAGAATGTATCCTTGATGGTACGTGCCATCACGTGGTGGATACCCGGCATTCCGTTGGCCGAGGGAGGTCCTTCGTAGAAAACAAAGGAGGGGCATCCCTCGCGTTCAGTCATACTTTTGTGGAAGACGTCGGCCTCATCCCAACGCTTCAGCACCTCTTTGTTCACCTCAGAGAGGTTCAGCTGGCTGTGTTCAGCGAATTTCTTGTCCATGATTTTATGTCGTTTTTATATATTTCTTATTTTTAAAGGCGCAAATTTACTGCAAATTATTGAAACGAGGAAGTATTGTGCTTGAAAAATAAGCATTCTTTTCACTCTTGGTTTTAAATATACAATGTTTTATATGTATTAAATTTATTGTTATTTATAATCTGATTATATATGTTTCCATAATAGAAAACAGTTATTTAATTATGAAAATACAAATTATTTTAGTGCTGATAATGATAATGCTGACAACCTGCTTAACTCCGATTAATGGGGAATTAATTTTTTCCCTGCCTGAAAAAAGTTTTTCCCAGATAGGGGAGAAAAAAAGTAAAGGTAAATAGGCTTTATTTCTCTGTCTGACAATGTTACTCATTACTTTCGTACTTGGAAAAGTCAATAATGTGGATAATTCTCCGTATATTTGCACCCTAACAATTAGATGACACCATGAATAAGATTATTTTATTTTCACTTTCTTTGTTTATAGTATGCGGCTTGTCCTTTTCGGACACCGTTTATGCCCGACAGGACACCTCTTCTCGGATAGCGCACGTGCATCATACGGATAGCACTTTAGTCGTTTCTTCTCAAGATTGGGATGAGGTTGTATGCCTGCAACCCGTTGCAGACAATATCTTCCGCGTCACCATAAGGCCCGAGAGGCTTTTGCAAGGTGACTCCAGTTTGGTGATACTTCCTTCTTTCAGGGAAAAGCCTTCCTTCAAGGCAACTCAGAATCTGGATGCGGCCACAATTTCCACTTCGCAAGTTTCTGCCCGTATAGATTTGAGAAACGGAAGTGTATCTTTCCATAAACCTGACGGAGAAACCATTATCGGTGAACACTTTCCTACCCGTTCTTTCACTCCTATAGAGGTGGAGGGTACGAAGGCGTACACTACCTGTTATGCTTTCAATGCACCTGAGGGAGAGGCTCTCTATGGACTTGGCCAGCATCAGGCGGATGAGTTCAACTATAAGGGAAAGAGCGAAGAACTTTTCCAATACAACACCAAGGTGTCTGTCCCATTCATTGTCTCTACACATGGGTATGGCATTCTTTGGGACAGCTATTCGATGGGGCGTGTGGGCGATCCTCGTGACTATGCCCAACTGAACCGCGTCTTTACCTTGTATGACAAAGATGGTAAGCCCGGTGGCTTGACCGGCACTTATAGGCATAAGGGGAAGAAGGCATTGGTGGAGCGTACAGAAGATTCCCTATACTTTGAGAATCTGAAAACAATAAAGAATCTTCCTACCAAATTCCCTCTTCAAGGAGCTGAAGTGACTTACGAGGGATGGTTGGAGCCTCACGAGACGGGCGTTTTCAATTTCCTGCTCTATTATGCCGGATACATCCGCGTCTATGCCGATGACGAATTGGTGGTGGCCGAACGTTGGCGTACGGCTTGGAATCCCAATAGCCATAAGTTTGCCTTACCGATGAAGGAGGGGCACCGGGTGAAAATCCGTATTGAATGGCTTCCTGATGGTGGAGAGTCCTATTGTGGCTTGCGTGTACTGACTCCACGTACCGATGAAGAGAGAAACCGGTTGACAATTTGGAATGAAATGGAGAATCAGATTGATTACTATTTCATAGCGGGTGAAACGATGGATGAGATTATCAGCGGATATCGCACATTGACCGGGAAATCGCCCGTAATGCCCCGTTGGGCCATGGGGTATTGGCAAAGCCGTGAGCGGTATAAGACCCAGGAAGAACTGCTCTCCACACTTGATGAATTCCGTCATCGTCGTTTGCCTATCGACAATATCGTGCAGGATTGGAGCTATTGGCCGGAGGATGCTTGGGGTAGCCATGAGTTTGATCTCAAACGTTTTCCTGACCCTAAAGGCATGATGGACGAGGTGCATCGTCAGAATGCCCAGTTGATGATATCCGTATGGCCGAAGTTTTATGCCTCGACCGAACATTATAAGGAATTTGACCGTCAAGGTTGGATGTATCAACAGGCGGTGAAGGACAGTATCCGCGATTGGATAGGCCCTGGTTATATAGGTTCGTTTTATGATGCTTACAGCTATGGCGCCCGCAAACTTTTCTGGAAACAATTGCGCGACCATCTCTATCCCTTGGGTATTGATGCCTGGTGGATGGATGCCAGCGAACCCAATGTCCGCGATTGTACTGATATGGATTATCGCAAGGCGCTTTGTGGCCCTACGGCTTTGGGACCCTCTACCCAATATTTCAATGCTTATGCCTTGATGAATGCCCATGCTATCTATAATGGCCTTCGGGAGGAAGACCCTGACCGTCGTGTCTTCCAACTTACCCGTTCAGGATTTGCAGGGCTCCAACGATATGCTACGGCCACTTGGAGTGGCGATATAGCTTCGCGTTGGGAAGACCTGAAGGCACAAATCCCTGCAGGCATCAATTTCTCGCTCAGCGGTATCCCCTTCTGGACAATGGATATTGGAGGCTTCTGTGTGGAAAACCGTTATGTGAAAGTATACAAGGATTATTTGAAGAGTGGTAAGGAAAGCCGTACATTGGATGAATGGCGCGAGCTGAACACCCGTTGGTTTCAGTTTGGAGCTTTCTGTCCCCTCTTCCGTTCGCACGGACAATATCCTTATCGCGAACCTTGGCACATTGCCCCTAAAGGGCACGAGGCATACGAGAGCATGAGCTATTACCTCGACCTCCGCTATCGGTTGATGCCCTATCTCTATAGTTTGGCTGGTGCCGCTCACCATGCAGACTATACGCTCATGCGTGCCTTGGCCATGGACTTTACGGACGACTCTGCTACCTATGATGTGGGCGACCAGTACATGTTGGGCCCTTCATTGATGGTATGTCCGGTTTATACCTACAAAGCCCGCCATCGTGAGGTCTATCTCCCGTCGGGAAAAGTGTGGTACGACTTCTATTGCGGAAAGCCGTACACAGGCGGGCAACGTATCAAGGCAGATGCGCCATACGGAAGGATACCTCTTTTTGTACCTGCAGGTAGTGTGCTGATGACCGGGCGCTCTATGCAATATGCCGATGAATTGCCGGCCGACACACTCACTGTCCATATCTATCAGGGAGCAGATGGAGAGTTTGTCTATTATGAAGATAATGGAAGGACTTATGCCTATGAGCGTGGCGAGTATTTGCAGATTCCCCTCTCCTACAATGAGCGTAAACGTACATTGGTGATTGGTGACCAGCAGGGCGACTATCCCGAAGCATTAAAAGAGCGGACATTGCACATCGTGGCTACTTCCCAAGATGGGCATGAATTTTCTGTCAAGACCATAGTATATAAAGGAAAAGCGATGAAGATAAAGATCAAATAGAAAGAATTAATCATTATAACCTAAAAATAATATGAAAAGAACTCTAAAACTAATGTGCGCGTTGGCACTTCTGCCATTGGCTCAAACGGCTATGGCCCAACGCACGATGCATGCCAGTACTCCGGATTCGGTGTATCTGATTTCGTACACCACACCTCGTGACAATTACCACATAGGCCTTCATTTTGCCTATAGTACGGATGGCCAGGATTGGTTGAGTGTGGGAGGTGGACGTAGCTTCCTCAAGTGCGATTTCGGTGCATGGGGCTCTCAGAAGCGTATGATAAACCCCTGGGTGGCTAAAGGACATGATGGCCTTTGGCATTGTGTGTGGAGTGTGAACGAGACAACCCACGTCTTTGCACATGCCGCTTCGCCAAACCTTACTGACTGGTACAGGCAGAGCTATCCTACCACATTTGGAGAAGGATGTCACAATCCTGTCCTCGTGACTAAGGGAGACAGAGGAGTACTTACCTATAATACATCGGATGGCCAGTCCTACCAGATGACCACTTCCGATTATCGCCTTTGGACATCCCCTCTGAAGCTTTCTTCTACGCAGAAGCCTGAAGAGTCGTACAAAACCGTCTATGTGAATAATATAGGTAACATCTCAGGAAACATCCAGCGCGTGTCGTGGCAAGTCGTTGACCATTTGCTGAAATTTCATGAACATCGCCTCGTAAAGGAACAACAGAATGCCGAGCAGGTGATGATTCCTGCACTCGAAGGGCTGAAACCCGTTGAGACTACCCTCACCCTCTCTAATCCCATCAGGTCTAAGGCCATCAGTGACGAATTGATAGGTGTCTTCTTTGAGGATATCAACTACGCGGCCGATGGAGGTATCTATGCAGAGTTGATACAGAATCGCGGATTTGAATACGACCCGTCTGACACCAAGGGACGTTGGGGATGGGATCATACCACCGCCTGGAGCTTGAAGAATGCTACCGAAGGAGACAGATTGGATATCGCCACCGAGAACCCGATTCATGAAAACAACAAGCATTATGCCGTGCTCACCTCCTCGAAGCCGGGCGTATCTTTGGCCAATGAGGGATTTGATGGCATTGTCCTGAAGAAAGGAGACAAGTACGACCTCTCCCTTTGGGCACGCCAGCTGGAAGGAAAAGCCGGAAAGTTCACCGCCCGTTTGGTGGACGAGAAGGGAAAAGTCCTTGCCGAGAAGACTCTCTCTATTCCCTCTAACGGTAAGTGGAAACAGGTGAAAACCGTACTTACCGCCAAGGACGATGCTGTCAAAGCCCAGTTGCACCTGATTCCTTCGGTGGCAGGTAAGGTTGGTTTTGATATGGTGTCCCTCTTCCCTCAGAAGACTTTTATGGGACGTAAGAATGGTATGCGCCCCGACCTTGCCCAGATCTTGGCAGATATGAAGCCGCGCTTTGTCCGCTTCCCCGGTGGTTGTGCCAGCCATGGAGATGGTATTGACAACATTTATCGTTGGGTGAATACCGTAGGTCCGCTTGAGGCCCGCAAGCCCATGCGCAACATTTGGAATTATCACCAGTCCATGGGACTCGGTTTCTATGAGTATTTCCAATTCTGTGAGGATATAGGTGCCGAGCCTCTGCCCGTATTGGCCGCTGGTGTACCTTGCCAGAACTCTTCGGTAGGCGGACATGGCCAACAAGGCGGTATCCCTATGGAGGAGATGGATGAATATGTGGAAGAGATTCTCAACCTTATCGAGTGGGCCAATGGAGATCCCAAGAAAAACAAATGGGCCAAGATGCGTGCCGATGCAGGACATCCGAAACCTTTCAATCTGAAATATTTGGGCATTGGTAATGAGGACCTTATCACAGATGTCTTTGAGCAACGCTTCAAGATGATATTTGATGCTGTGCAGGCCAAGTATCCGGAAATCACGGTGATTGGTACCGTTGGTCCTTTCTACGAAGGCACCGATTATGTGGAAGGATGGGACCTTGCCACCCGCTACGAAGTTCCCATTGTTGACGAGCATTATTACAATACCCCCGGATGGTTCCTCAACAATCAGGATTACTACGACCGTTATGACCGTTCGAAGTCCAAAGTTTATCTTGGCGAATATGCTACTCATATCCATGGTCGGGCAACCAATCTGCAGACAGCTCTTTGCGATGCCCTCCATCTGACCAATGTCGAGCGCAATGCCGATGTGGTGGTTATGACCTCCTATGCTCCCTTGTTGGCCAAAGAGGGACATACCCAATGGAATCCTGACCTTATCTATTTCAACAACGTTGAGGTGAAGCCCACCGTAGAGTATTTCGTCCAGAAACTCTTCAGCCTGAATAGCGGTACGGAGTACCTTAGTGCGAAACTCGAAGGACGTGAACTTTGGAATCAGGATATCCGCAAGCGTATTTCCTACTCCGTGGTGCGCGATGAGAGTACGGGCGATGTCATTGTCAAGTTGGTCAACCTTCTTCCCACCACGGTCAAGATGAATATCGACCTCTCTTCGCTCGACAAGCAGGTCACCACGGCCCGCCGCACATTGCTTACAGGCAAGGATATGAACGACCGTCATGCCCGCCCGTCCGAAGAAGTTATCCAACTTCCCGGTCTCACCTTCGGGCAAGAACTTCCCGCCTATTCGCTCACGGTGATAAGGTTGTAAGTTATAGTTTCTCCTATCATTCAAAATAGGGAATCTATCTGATAAACTGCATCATTTTATCGAAATCTGCATCATAAATAATAAAAATGATGCAGATTTTTCTTTTATGATGCAGAAAAGCATTAACTTTGCCCTGATAAATAATATAAGGTATGCATACATTTGATTACAAGGAAACTCCCAAGCAGCTATTGACACCCGACATTGTCAATATGCTGTCCTCATTGCATGAATTCAGAGGCAAACAGGAGTTGTATATAGAAGCTGAGTCCGATGTATTGACAGCATTATTGGATATAGCCAAGATTCAGAGTACTTGGGAGTTGTATTGAAAGGATATAATGAGTTTCAAGACCGCATAGGACATCTGAAATACCGCAAATTGTCAAAGGCTGATAGAGTAAAGATGGTATTTGAGAAAAAGCTTGGAGTGGTCAAGAAATCAGACATAGCCACACTTTGCCCCGATATTAGCGAAACAACCATTGAACGTACCTTGAAGGAACTGCTTGAGGTTGGTTTCATTGAGAAAGTCGGCAAAGGACGGGCTACGGGTTATGCGAAGAAGTAATCCCCGCAACCTGTCTGTCGGAATTTCGGAGACTGGTTGCGGGGATTGTCTTTTTACATGCCATTAAGCGAAGGGCTGTAACGTTTATTTGATGAAAATCTTCTTGCCACCTTGGATGTAGATGCCTGTGGGCAGATTTTCTTTCTCTTCCGTCATCCTTGTGCCTTGCAGGTTGTAGATGGGAAGATTCTTCTCTTCAGCATCGAGGGTGATGTCCGCAATGCCCGTAGGGTCGTATTCTTCAATGTTGAAGAACTTCTTCCATGCCTCGGCAAACTGATACATGGCTTTTGACCCTTCGGGCACCTGGAGCTTGACGGTGAAGTATTGCTGGCCTCCCAGTCCCAAGTCATTGACTGTGGGAGGAATCTTGGCTCCTACAGTGAGGGTATTCAGGTTTGTACAGTCTGCAAGCAGATTGTCAGCGATACTCGTTACGGAACTGCCTATATAGAGTTTTTCCAATGCGGAGCAACCATTTATTAAACCTTTTGGAATGCTCGTCACGGAATTAGGGATGGTGATGCTCGTCAGGCTGGAGCAACCATTGAACGCATAACTTCCAATACTCGTCACGGAATTAGGAATGGTGATGCTCGTAAGGTCAGAGCGACCAGAAAACATATCATTAGCAATTTCATAATTATTACCTTTATAATTTTCGGGCAATATCAGTTTTTTATCGCTTCCCATATAATATGCTAAGCAATAAATCTGCCCTTTCTTGACAAAGTAATAATCTCCAATTGCTCCATCTATGTCTTTATTTTCAACCTTAGAGGCATAATAGGCAATATATCCATGAGAGCTTGAATATATTGAGAGCTTCAGATTTGAATAGTTGATTACAGTTTTTAGTCCTTTGCATCCATAGAACGCCCGCTCTCCAATGCTCGTCACGGAATAGGGGATGGTGATGCTCGTCAGGCCGGAGCAATCACTGAACGCATAATCTCCAATGCTCGTCACGGAATTGGGGATGGTGATGCTTGTAAGGCCGGAGCAGCCACTAAACGTAATACGTCCAATGCTCGTCACTGAATTGGGGATGATTACACTCGTAAGGCCGGAGCAATTTAAGAATGCACCATTTCCAATGCTCGTCACGGAATTGCCAATGGTGATGCTCGTAAGACCTGTGCAACCCAAAAACGCATGAACTCCTATGCTCGTCACGGAATTGGGGATGGTGATGCTTGTAAGGCTTTCGCAACCTCTGAACGCATAATCTCCTATGCTCGTCACGGAATTGGGGATGGTGATGCTCGTAAGGCCGGAGCAACCTTCGAACGCAAAACTTTCAATACTTGTCACGGAATTGGGGATGGTGATGCTTGTAAGGCTGGAGCAGCCATAGAACGCATAATCTCCAATGCTCGTCACTGAATTAGGGATGGTGATGCTCGTCAGGCCGGAGCAATCACTGAACGCCCACTCTCCAATGCTCGTCACGGAATTGGGGATGGTGATGCTTGTAAGGCTGGAGCAGCCATAGAACGCATAATCTCCAATGCTCGTCACGGAATTGGGGATGGTGATGCTCGTAAGGCCGGAGCAGCCACTAAACGTAGAACGTCCAATGCTCGTCACGGAATTGGGGATGGTGATGCTTGTAAGGCTTTCGCAACCTCTGAACGCATAATCTCCAATGCTCGTCACGGAATTGGGGATGATTACACTCGTCAGGCCGGAGCAACCACTGAACGCTTCATCTCCAATGCTCGTCACAGAATTGGGGATTACAGTTGATTTACATCCTACAATCAACTCATTACTACAGGTCTCAATGATTGCATTGCAATTATCTCTTGAATCATAGGTCGTATTGTTTTCATTTACGGTGATGCTTGTCAGGCTGGAGCAATCTTTGAACGCATCATCTCCAATGCTCGTCACTGAATTGGGGATGGTGATGCTCGTAAGACCTGTACAATTCAGGAACGCATAATTTCCAATGCTCGTCACTGAATTAGGGATTACAGTTGATTTACATCCTACAATCAAATTATTACTACCGGTCTTAATGATCGCATTGCAATTATCTCTTGAATCATAAGTTGTATTGTTTTTATCTACAGTAATGCTTGTAAGGCTGGAGCAACCAGAGAACACATAACTTTCAATGCTCGTCACGGAATTGCCGATGGTTACGCTCGTAAGGTTGGAGCAATCATTGAACGCCAAACTTCCAATGCTCGTCACGGAATTGGGGATGGTGATGCTTGTAAGGCTGGAGCAGCCATAGAACGCATAATCTCCAATGCTCGTCACAGAATTGGAGATGGTGATGCTTGTAAGTCCGGTGCAACCAGAGTATTTACAACCAGTTATTACTCAATATTTTGCGAATAATAAGTCAGAAATATGGTCATAACCTTTAACGGTGCATTCTAAAAGGTGAAGATTTAACATTTTTATTGTTTCTTAACGCTCAAAGCGTATCAATAAAGGGC
>JAFQBB010000048.1 GCA_017416805.1 Bacteroidaceae bacterium | reverse complement strand
TCCGGACATCATTCTGGCCGACGAGCCGACGGGTAACCTCGATTCAAAGATGGGTGCCGAAGTGATGGACCTGCTACGCCAACTGAACCGCGAAGACGGCCGCACCATCGTGATGGTGACCCACAACGAGGAACAGGCACGCACCACCTCGCGCACCATCCGCTTCTTCGACGGAAGACAGGTGGAGTGAAGGCGGACCTTGCGGACCCTCCCCCTACCCCTCCCTCTATGGAGGGGAGTGAACACCATCCAACGAGGTTGTATCAAAATGCCGACGGTCTCTGTCATTTCCTCAAAAACTCGTCTGAACGCAGTGAAGAATCTGTAAACACAATCATCTTACTAAATACTTTTATTTCTTCGCTCGTTCGGATGAGGACAGAGGCCGTCAAGAAGTATATTATTCCCACACTTATTATATTATGAACAAAAAGCATCATCACAGTCGAAACATTCTACTCCCCTCCATAGAGGGAGGGGTAAGGGGGAGGGTCTTCTTCTTCCTCTGCTTCCTGCTCGCCTGCACGGCATTGACAGGACGGGCACAAGGAGACGCGTCCCACCCGCGCCCCATCACTCTTGAAGAGGCCATCCTGACGGCACGCACACAAAGCGTGGATGCGGCCGTGGCACTGAACGAGCTGAAGACGGCCTACTGGGAATACCGCACCCACCGCGCTGACCTGTTGCCGGAGATGAGCCTGTCGGCTTCGCTGCCAAATTACAACAAGCGCTACAACTCGTATCAGCAGGAGGACGGTTCCTACACCTTCGTACGCAACAACTACTTGGGCATGAACGGCGCACTGGCCATCAACCAGAAGATTTGGCCTACGGGCGGAACGCTCTCCCTGCAAACGTCGCTCGACTACATGAAACAGCTGACGGGCGACCGCACGGAGCGCTACATGTCGGTGCCCGTGGCACTGCAACTGAGCCAACCCATCTTCGGCGTGAACAGCGTGAAGTGGGACCGCCGCATCGAACCTGTGCGCTATGCTGAGGCCAAGGCTGCCTTCCTCAGCGCCACCGAGGAGGTGACGATGAGCACCATCAACTACTTCTTCAACCTCCTCCTTGCACGCGAGAATGTGAGCATCGCCCGCCAAAACCTCGACAATGCCCGCAAGCTGCACGAGGTGGCCAAGGCCAAACGCCGCATGGGGCAGATAAGCGAGAACGACCTGCTGCAGCTGGAACTGAATGTGCTGAACGCCCAATCGGCCCTCACCGAGAACGAAAGTAGCATGAAGAGCCACATGTTCAAACTCCGCTCCTTCCTCGGATGGAACGAGCAGGAGGAGTTGGAACCGGTGCTGCCCGACACCATTCCCGGCACACTGCTGGAGTATAGCCAGGTGTTGCAGAAGGCGTTGGAGAATAACTCCTTCGTCCACAACATCCGCCGTCGCCAACTGGAGGCCGACTATCAGGTGGCCAAGGCGCGGGGCAACCGCCGGCAGATAACCCTCTTTGCACAAGTGGGCTACACGGGCACCGACCGCACGATGGATGGAGCCTACGACCACTTGTTGGACAACCAGGTAGTGGAGGTGGGCTTCCACATCCCGCTCGTCGATTGGGGCAAGCGCCGCGGACAGGTGAAGGTGGCCGAAAGCAACCGCGAGGTGACCGCCAGCCGCCTCCGGCAGGAGAGCATGAACTTCAACCAGAACCTCTTCATCCTCGTGGAGCAGTACAACAACCAGCGCGCCCAACTCGACATTGCCCGCGAGGCCGACCGCATTGCCCAACGTCGCTACCACACTAACGTGGAGACATTTCTCATCGGACGCATCAGCACCCTCGACCTCAACGACGCGCAAGTGAGCAAGGACGAGGCGCGACAGAAGCACATCACCGAACTGTTCTACTACTGGTACTACTACTACCAGCTCCGCAGCCTCACCCTTTGGGATTTCGACAAGCAGACGGGCATCGATGCCGACTTTGAAGCGATAGTGAAGGGGAGGTGAAAGCATCTTTTCCGGCCATTTGTTTGGAAATATGAAGAAGATAAGATATTTTTGCACCATTATGATATTGATAATAGACGATGATCAGAGCATACGCTCGTCGCTGGGCTTCATGCTGAAGCGGGCGGGGCACGAGGTGACGGCCGTGGGCACTCCCAAGGAAGCACTGGAGGTGGTAAGGGAGACTGCGCCCCGACTGATGCTGATGGACATGAACTTCTCGCTCGCTACCGACGGGGAGGAGGGGTTGACACTGCTCCGTCAGGTGAAACTCTTCTGCCCGCAAGTGCCAGTTATCCTGATGACAGCGTGGGGAAGCATCCAGCTGGCCGTGAAGGGGATGCAGGCGGGCGCATTCGATTTCGTCACCAAACCGTGGAACAACGTGGCACTGATGCAACGCATCGAAACAGCGCTCGAACTGACCGCCGGAAAGACCTCTGACAATACAACGAATGCGGATGACGGAGAGTTTGACCGCAGCCACATCATCGGGCGCAGCGAGGGACTGCTGAGGGTGCTGGAGGTGGCAAAGCGCATTGCCCACACCAATGCTTCGGTGCTCATCACGGGCGAGAGCGGAACAGGCAAGGAACTGATAGCAGAGGCAATACACCGCAACAGTCCGCGACGGGGAAAGCCCTTCGTAAAGGTGAACTTGGGCGGTATCTCGCAATCGCTGTTCGAGAGTGAAATGTTCGGACACAAGAAAGGAGCCTTCACCGGTGCTGTGAACGACCGGGCAGGACGCTTCGAAATGGCGGACAAGGGCACCATCTTTCTGGACGAAATAGGCGAACTGGACCTGAGTTGCCAAGTGAAGATGCTGCGCGTGCTACAGGAACAGACCTTCGAACGGTTAGGCGAGAGCACACCGCGCAAGACGGACATCCGCGTGGTGAGCGCCACCAATGCCGACCTGCCACAGATGGTGCGCGAGGGAACTTTCCGCGAAGACCTCTTCTACCGTATCAACCTCATAACGGTACACCTGCCTGCCTTGCGCGAACGACGCGATGACATTCCCTTGTTGGTGCGCCACTTCATCGACCAACAATGCCAGCAGAACGGACTGCCACCGGTAAGTGTTACCCCCGAAGCAATGCAGTACCTGCGAACACTGCCCTACCCCGGGAACATACGCGAACTGAAAAACTTGGTGGAACGTACCCTGTTGGTGAGTGGTAACGAGGAACTGACGGCCGATGACTTCAAGGCCATGCACTCTCTCTCAGGCCAATCGGAAGCGCCCCAAACAACCACTCCACCTGCCACTGAAGGACTGACACTGGACGAAATAGAGAAACAGGCCATCCTGCAAACTATCAGCCGCTACCGGGGCAACCTCTCGCTCGTAGCCGTGGAACTGGGCATCAGCCGTGGAGCACTCTATCGGAGATTAGAGAAATATGGAATTGAGTTTTAGGAGTGTAGGAAGCAGAAGTAGAGGAGTGTAGACAATACTTCTGCTATAATGAAAGCAAGACTATCGTCTATACTCCTAAGCAAAGCGTCACTCCTACACTACTATCACTCCTAAAATAAAAACAAAAAATATGTTTTCCTTCAAACGAATGTTCATCCTGTTGGCAACGCTACTGATTGTCATTGCCCTCCTGCTGGGTCTGCTATCAGTAGATGAACGGGGCATACTGTTCTATGTGGCCGAGGCCACGGTGGCCGTCACATTAGTGGGCCTGTACTACTTCTACCAAAAGGTGGTGAAACCCATCTATATACTGACAGGCGGATTGGACTTGCTGCGCGAACAGGATTTCGGCAGCCGGCTGAAACCTGTGGGACAACGGGAAACGGACCAAATAATCGACACCTTTAACCGCATGTTGGAACAACTGAAGAACGAACGGTTGCGCGTGAGGGAGCAGAACCATTTTCTGGACTTGCTCATCAGCGTGTCGCCCATGGGAGTGGTGTTGCAGGACTTCGACAGTCACATCACCGACATGAACCCGGCCGCCCTGCGCTTCATGGGGCTGACATCGGTAGAGGAAATAAAGGGAAAACAATTCAAGGAAATAGAGACACCGCTGTCGGCCGAGATTGCAGCTATCCCACGGGGTGAGACACGCACGGTACGGCTGAACGATTCGATGGTCTATCGCCTGTCGCACCTGTCGTTTGTCGATCGGGGATTCCCCCACCCGTTCATCCTGATTGAGAGTCTGACCGATGAAGTGATGAAAGCCGAGAAGAAAGCCTACGAGAAAGTCATCCGCATGATAGCCCACGAGGTGAACAACAGCGTGGCCGGCATCACCTCCACCCTCGACTCCGTAAATCAGGCTTTGGCCGAAATGGATAACACGGCAGAGCTGCACGAAGTGATGGCCGTCTGCGTGGAGCGCTGCTACAGCATGAGCAACTTCATCACCCGCTTTGCTGACGTGGTGAAGATTCCCGAGCCACAACTGCAGGAGGTTGATTTGAACACATTGGTACGGAACAATCTCTGCATCTTGGAAGGACTCTGCCTGCCACAGGACATCCGCCTCAACCTGCAACTCTGTCCCGACCCGCTGCCGGTGAAGATTGACACACCGCTCTTTGCACAAGTGCTGCAGAACATCATAAAGAATGCGGTCGAAAGTATCGGACACGATGAAGGAGAAATCGTCCTCACCACCGCGTCGTCGCCCTGCACCGTCATTGAGATAGCCGATAACGGACGGGGCATCAGCCGAGAAACGGAGCAGAAGCTCTTCACTCCCTTCTTTTCCACTAAACCCGATGGGCAGGGCATCGGCCTCATCTTCACCCGCGAGGTGTTGCTGAAACACGGCTGCACTTTCTCCCTCCGCACCTGGCCCGACGGCCTGACACGCTTCCGCATTGAGTGGAAATGAATAAAAAAGAAAAAAGATGAGCTACAAGCAATTAGTGCAAATGCAACACACTAAACTTGTAGCTCATCACCTATAACTCGTAACTTGTAGCTCGTAGCTCATCACTTGTAGCTCGTAGCTCATCACTTGTAGCTCGTAGCTCATCACTCGTAGCTCGTAGCTCATCACTCGTAACTCAATCAATACGGGAACAGCAACGGGAGCACCAATATCATCACCACTGCCATGATGAGTTGCAGGGGCAGACCCACTTTGACATAGTCCATGAAGGTATATTGTCCGGCAGGCATCACCAGGGCATTAGGCGGTGTGCTGAAAGGTGAGGCGAAACACATGCTGGCGGCCACGGTGACGGCAAACAAGAATGGATAGGGGCTGACACCCACCTGCACGGCCGAAGCCATGGCAATGGGAGCCATAAGGACTGCTGTTGCAGTATTGCTGATAAACATGGTCATCAACGAAGTGGTGAAATAGATACCGGCCAACAGAGCGGTAGGGCCGAATCCTCCAAGACCGCTGACCAAGCTGCTGGAGATGTATTCGCTGACACCCGTCTTCTCCAGAGCGAGTGACATGGGCATCATGGCGGCAATGAGCACGATACTCTCCCAATTGATGGTCTTGTAAGCCGCCTCGACATTACGGAAGCAACCGGTGAGCACCATCAGCAGGCCGGCTATCATCACGGCTGTCACAGGAGCTACGGGGATGAAATCGAACATCATCATGGCAATCATACCCACCATGATAAGCGCGGCTAAAGGAGCCTTGTAGTCGAGTGTCACCTTGGCGGCTTCAGCCAAAGGTTGTCCCAATACCACCCAGTCTTCGTCCTCATTGGTCAAAGTGGCAATATTGGTCCATGTCCCCTGTACCAACAATACGTCACCCGAATGCATACGCACATCCTTCAATCCATGTATCATGTATTCTCCCTTGCGACGGATACCCACCACGTTCATATTGTACTTCTGCCTGAAATTATAGTCTATCAGCGTGGCTCCTATGAGTTTGCTGGAGGGCATGAGCACGATTTCGGCCATACCGATGTCGTAGAAGTCGAGCACACTGCGCCCGCCTTCAGCCGTCAATTGGCTGTCGTCCATCAGTTCCAACTGATAGTCGGAGGCAAAGTGAGCCGCCTTTTCGCGTGCCCCCATCAGGTAAAGGATGTCATCGGCCTCCAAGGGGGTGGATGGGTCGGCCAGACTTTGTGTCACGCTCTTCATCAGTTTACGGTGTCTGCTCTGACTTTCACGACGTATTTCAAAGATGGTCACTCCGTAGCGGCGATGTACATCCAGTTCGGCAGCCGTTTTCCCCACCAAGGAAGAACCGGCCTTCACCTGCAAACGGCTCAAATTCGAGGCCAACTGGTATTCGTCCACCAACTCGCCCAACGACTTGCTCTTGCGCCCCCGTTTCTCCTTGTCCTTCTTCTCTGAAAGGAACCATTTGGTGAGCGGCAACAGCACCAACATGCCCACAGCAATGCAAACCAATCCCACGGGTGTGAAAGAGAAGAACTCCAACGGCTCGTATCCGGCCGAAGTCAGTGCATCCTGTATCACCAAGTTCGGCGGCGTACCGATAAGAGTCATCATACCACCCATACTACTGGCAAAGGCCAAAGGCATCAACAGACGACGCACATTGGCACCGGCTCCGGCAGCCATACTCACCACGATGGGAAGCATCAGGGCCACCGTACCCGTATTGCTCACAAAACCGCCTATGGCAGATGTTCCCAATACTACCAGGATAAACAAACGGAGTTCACTCTTTCCGGCTAACTTCAGCAGACTTCCTCCAATAATCTTGGCCAGTCCGGTCTGAAAGATGGCACCACCTACGACAAACAGCCCCACCATCATAATGACCGTGGAGTTGGAGAAGCCCGACAGCGCTTCGGCGGGAGTAAGGATATTGAATACTAAAAGTAGCACCAAGGCAATCAGTGCTACAATGTCTGAGCGGAGCTTTCCGCTCACAAATCCTATCACGGATAGGGCAAGGATAATTAGGGTCGTTAACACAGTTACTTGTTTTTTAGAAGGAGTTAAAGGCCGATAACTCCCTTTAACTCCTCTAACTCCTTAGTTTTTATTCTTCGTACATCTTATCAATCACCTCAGCATAGTTTTTGTTCAATGCCGGGCGCTTTATTTTCAGCGTATTGGTCAGTTCACCACGCGCCATACTGAAAGGTTCGGGCAATAGGGTGAAGCGTTTCACCTGCTCGTAGTGGGCAAACTGCTGCTGTAATGTATCAATGCGCTCCTTCATCATGCCGATGATTTGGGGATGTTGCAACAGTTCTTCCAACGAGGTATAGCTGATACCTTTCTCTTCGGCATACTGTTTCAACAGGTCATATTGCGGAATGATGAGAGCCGAAACAAACTTACGTTGGTCGGCAATGATGGCAATCTGATCGATGTACCTATCTACAGAGAGTTTCGTTTCCAATGCCTGCGGTGAGACATATTTGCCGTTCGAGGTCTTGAAGAGATCCTTGATACGTTCCGTCAAGAACAATTGGTCACCTTTGAGATATCCGGCATCACCCGTATGGAACCAACCTTCCTGGTCAATGGCTTCGGCCGTAGCCTCAGCTTTCTTGTAATACCCTTTGGTGATGGTCTTTCCGCGGAGCAGGATTTCGTCATTCTCGCCAATCTTTACCTGCACATCGGGCATGATTGTTCCCACAGAGCCTATCTCAAAACCTGGATTGACGAAGCATGACACTGTGGCGCACGACTCGGTAAGTCCGTACCCTACAATCATATTGATACCCACGGCATGTACGAACTCACAGATTTCGTCGGGCACAGCAGCACCGGCCACAGGGAAGAAATTTCCATTCTCTATACCGATAGTCTTCTTCAGCAGGGCATAGATGGTCTTCTCATAAAATTTGTACTTCAGATGGAGCATCAGCGGCGGACGCTTGCCCAAACGCACATAGTCGAGGTTGTGAGTCTTTCCCACACGGATAGCATCCAGCATCAGGCTCTTCTTGACGCCCTTCTCGGAAGCAATCTTTTCGTTCACTCCTGCATAGACTTTCTCCCAGAAGCGGGGCACACTGCACATCAGCGTCGGGCGCACCTCCTTGATGGTCGAAGCAATCTCTGCAGGTTTCAGGTTGAGACACACCACCACACCCTTATGCAGGCAGTAGTAAGTCCATGCACGCTCGAATACATGGGTCAGCGGCAGGAAGCTCATCGACACATCCTTGTCCGTCATCTCCGTCAGGCGGATATCGTGGATGCGGATAATCTCTTCATAGGTCGAGTGATGCAACAACACGCCCTTCGGTTCCCCCGTAGTACCACTGGTATAGAGGATATTGGCCAAGTCGTCCATCGAAGCCCGGCCTGTCCGCTCGGCCACAACGGCTGCATGGGGCAATCCCTCGCCCAATTGCAGGAACTCGTCGAAATAGATGCTGGTCGTATCGCGTTCGTGCTTCTGTATCTTGCGGTCAAAGAGAATCAGTTTCTCCAGTGACGGACAGATGCCAAGCACACTGAAAGCTGTATCGTACTGATACTGCTCGCCCACAAAGAGGAAGCGGATTTGTGCATCATCAACAATGTACTGCACCTGAGCCGCCGAACTGGTGGCATAGAGAGGGATAGAGACAGCCCGGTTGGCATGTCCGGCAAAGTCTGCATAGAGACATTCGGGCTTGTTTTGCGAGAAGATTCCAATATTTTCCTCTTCCTTCACACCCAACTCTACCATAGCATTGCTGGCCTTGTGTACAGTGTTGCTCACCTCGCGCCATGCTACCGACACCCACTGGTTGGTATCGTAATCCCTGTATCTCAGGGCTTCACGACTCTCGTACTTGTCTGCCTGCTTGTGAACCAAGACGGCAAAATGATGATTTCCCATAGTCTTTCTTTATATTTGGTGCAAAGATACAGTTTTATTTGCAACTATATGGCAGGTATCCCACTTTATTTGTCCTTGGAAGGCGATTTTGTCTTTCCCACTTGCACAGTTGGCCGAAAAACAGTACTTTTGCAGTTACGTTCAACACAACTGACTATGGAAGAAAATATCTTATCAGAGGCTGTAGGCCTGCTGAAACAGCTCATTATCATCCCTTCAATCAGCCGCGAGGAGGAGGCAGTGGCCGATGCATTACAGAACTTCATTGAGGGTGTAGGCATCATGACCTACCGTTCGGGCAACAATGTGTGGTGCCTCAGTCCGGGTTTCGACCCCAAGCGTCCTACCCTACTGCTCAATTCGCATATCGATACGGTGAAGCCCGTAGCGGGATGGAAACACCATCCGCACACACCTGTTGTGGAAGAGGGGCGTATCTACGGTTTGGGAAGCAATGATGCCGGGGCCAGCGTGGTGAGTCTGTTGCAGGTGTTCCGCCAGCTGTGCCAACGTCCGCAGAAGTACAACCTCATCTATCTGGCTTCGTGCGAAGAGGAGGTGTCGGGCAAGGGAGGTATAGAAAGTGTACTGCCTATGCTTCCTCCCATCACTGTGGCTATAGTGGGCGAGCCCACAGAAATGCAACCGGCTATTGCGGAGAAAGGCCTGATGGTACTGGATGTCACGGCCTACGGACGTGCCGGACATGCAGCCCGCGAAGAGGGGGACAATGCCATTTATAAGGTATTGGAAGATATAGCCTGGTTCCGCGACTATCGGTTCGAACGGGTGTCGCCCCTGTTGGGAGCTGTCAAGATGAGTGTCACCCAGGTGAATGCCGGCACACAGCACAATGTAGTGCCCGACCATTGCACGTTCGTGGTAGATATCCGCAGCAACGAACTGTACACGAATGAGGAGCTGTACAAGGAGATATGCAGCCACATCCGGTGTGAGACCAAGCCACGGTCGTTCCGCTTGAACTCTTCCCATATATCCTCTGACCATCCGTTAATCCAACGGGCCACAGCCATGGGACTGAAACCATTCGGTTCGCCCACATTGTCCGACCAGGCCCTGATGCCCTTTCCGTCACTGAAGATGGGACCCGGTAAGAGTAGCCGCTCACATACGGCCGATGAGTATATCCTCATCGATGAGATAGAAGAAGCCATAAAGATTTACTTGGAATTATTGGACAAGACAGAGATTAAGTGAAAGTGAAGAGTGAAGAATCATAATGTACAGACACTATTGGATTCTTCACTCTTCATTTGCTTTTATTGGTATCCGACAGTCTTATTTATCTTCCCAACCAGGCTTCGGGGTTGAGTTTCTGTGTCTCCTTGCGTATCTGGAAATGGAGGATGATATTGCCCGACGAGTCAGGGGCTATGGTTCCGAGTGCATCGCCCGTCTTCAACTTTTGTCCGTACTTGACTGATGCATTGAGCAGGTTGCAATAGACAGATATGTAGTCGCCATGCCTTACGAGTACCCCCGTCAGTCCGTTCAGTTGGAAGATGCTTGTCACTGTGCCATCGAATACGGTGCGGGCCTTGGCGCCGTTCTCACCTTTGATGTTTATCCCCTTGTTGTCGAGTGTCACATTTTTCAGTCCCTCCACTTTGTATTGCCCGAAGCGGCTGACAATGGCATAGGGTCCGGTGATGGGCATAGGCAGGCGTCCCTTGTTCTTTATGAAGACGGAGGAGAGTTTGCGGTCTCCGGTGTGTTCCTCCATCATGTCGATGTCTTTTCCTTTGGGTTCTCCTGTTGCCGTTTCCGGCGTTCCCTTCTTGGTCGCTGCGGCCTTCCTCTTTCTTGCGGCCTCCTCTTCTGCCCGTTTCTTGGCCGCTGCAATCTCCTGTTCTATCAGGCGGTCAATCTTGGCGTTGAGTTGCTGTGACTGCTGGCGTTGCCTCTTCAGCTCGGCCTGCAGGTTGCGCTGTCTTTTCTGCAACTTGTCCACCAGGGCCCGTTGCTGTTTCTCCTGTTTCTCTATCTCCTTGCGTTCCTGTTCCCGTTGTGCCAGGAGCGAGTTCTTTTCGTCCTTGACGCTCTGTATTTCCTTGTGTTTGGCCTCTATCTCGGCCTGCTGTGCCTTTATCTGTTCGCCTTGCTGCCGCTGGTATCCGGCATATTCGTTGACATACCTCATGCGGCGCAGCATCTGGTTGAAGTTGTCGGCAGAGAAGATGAACATGAGCCGTTTGTGCAGGGAGCGTGTCTTGCGCAGGTATTTCACAGACTCGGCATAGCGTTGCTGCTTCTGCTCCAGGTCTGCCTGCAGTTGCCTGTTCTGTTTTTCCAGCCGCCTCATCTCCGTGTTGAGGGCATTGATGTCGGCCTCGATGGTCTTTATCAGTTTCCGCCGCTCGCCGAGGCGGCTGTTGATGAGTTGCAGGTCTCCGAGCTGGCTCTTCACATCCTTCTTGGCCGACAGCAGGAGTGACTCCGACTGCTTGATTTGCTGTTGCAGCTGTCCGCGCTGTCCCTTCAGTTCCTCTATCTTCCGGTTAGTCTGTGCCGGAAGAGCCAAGCAGGAGCAGGCAGCAATGATGAGTATGATGAGTCTTGCGGGCAGTGTCATGTGTCAGTATGGGTTTATGTTTGGTTGACAGGTATCAGAGGGTGAGTATGTGTTTCAGTATGTCGGCAGCCTCCACCCGCTTGTATCGGGAGGGGATGGTGAGGGGTTCGCACTCTGTCGTGGTGGAGAAGCGGCTGAAGGTGAAGGTGGCCTTTACGGGCTTTGCAGTGCCCTCCATAGCGACTTCCATGGATAGGGGGAAGTTGCTCTGGCCTATGGGGGTGAAGTCGTTGTAGCTCCACTCCATGCCGTATCTTTTCCCGCTCTTGGCCTCCATCTGCAGGCCGGCCTGCTGCAACACGGCTCCGGCCAGCCGGGTAAGGAACGAGCAGACCAGCCGGTTGCCATCGGTAGTGGCTGTGAGGGTGGCGGTAGAGTCTGTGCGGGTCAGTGCGAAGCGGTCCATCTCTCCTCTTGCCACGTGCTTTACTCCGGGCAGGAATAGTTCGTTGCGGAATAGGGCCTGCAGGGTATAGAAATCGACTTTTGTCTGCTTGAAGAAGTTCAGGTCGGAGTACTTCACGTCGATGTAGCGCCGCCCTATACGGTCGAGCACCAGTATGCCCTTGGGGTTTATCTCCATGCGTGCTGCCTCGACGATGCCTATGGCCACGAGGGAGAGCTGTATGCGCTCATCCTTGACCATGCGGATGCTTCCACCTACGGAGAGGCTCTCGCCTCCATAGGTGGCCCTCAGCCTCATCTTGGCAGAGAAGTGCTCAAAGTCAGGGGCATTGTCCAGCAGGCGCTGCATGTAGGCTGTGTTGGAGAGGGCTGTATCTGCCCCCTTGCCTGTTGCGGCCTTCTTTGAGGCGCACGAGGCTGTCATCAGGGCTGCCACTACGATGAGGGCGAGCCAAAGGGTCTTTGTTGTCGGGTTGGTCATTGCTGATTGATGGGTCTAATGGGGTTAATGGGGGTGATGGGGTTAATGGGCTGATGGGGTTGATAGGAGGGGGAGCTACCACTTATCGACGTAGCGGCCAAGGCGGATTTTCTTCTCCAGTGTGCGCGAGTCGTGCTCCATGGCGGCTGCCTGTTGCCAGTATTTCATGGCTTCGTCCTTGAGGCCGAGCATGTAGTAGATGTCGCCACAGTGTTCGACGATGGTGGCACTTGCCGTACCTCCGTTCTTCATTGCTTGGTCTATGTAGATGCGTGCCTCGGTGTAGCGTTCCTTCTCGAAGAGTATCCAGGCATAGGTGTCAAGGTAGGTGTCGTTCTCAGGCTCGGCTTTGATGGCGCGATAGCTCATCTCCTCGGCGCGATCCAAGTCCCGTTTGTCCAGCGAGAGGAAGTAGGCGTAGTTGTTGAGCACCCCTACGTTGTTGGGGTTGTGTACGAGTGCCGAGTCATAGGCGGCATAACAGTCTGCCTGACGGTCCATGGAGTGGTAGATGTCTCCGATGAAGGTATAGGTGTCCGAGAGGAGTTTCTTGTCGCTCTCAGGTGCGGCCTGACGGACTCCTTGGGTAAGCACCTCCAGTGCCTTTCCGTTCTCTCTCTTCTGGAAATAGGCAATGCCGAGGTAGTAGTAGAAGGAGAGTTCGTCGGGATTGTACTGTATGGCGGGCTCGCAGATGCGTCGTGCCCACTCATAGTCGTTCTCGTCGAAGGCCATCTTGAGCAGGGTGTAGCTGGCCAGCACATTGTCCGGCTCTATCTCGAGCACCTTGTCCAGCACGGGTATGGCAAGGTGGTCGTCCATCTTCTTGTGCTGCATGTAGCTGAGGTAGAGCAGGGGGATGGACACATCTTCCTGCGGCATCTGCATGAGGCGGTCGAAGAGGCTGATGATGCGTGTGCTGTCCTGCTGCTTCTGCTCGCTCTCCATGACGATGCGGCGCATGACTTCAGCGCGTGCCTCATTGCCCAGCTTGGGGTTGGTGAGGATGCGTTCCTGCTGCAGGCGGTATAGGGAATCCTGCCCGGTGCGCTCGTAGTAGGAGGTGAGGGAGAGTTGTGCCAAGGGGTTGTCGGGTTCGCCCTGCAACACTTGGTTGTATATCTCCAGGGCCTTCTCCGGGTGTCCGTTGTCCATGTAGCTGTCACCCAGCATGACGCGGTAGCGGGTGTCGTGGGGGTGTTCGGCAGCCAGTGCCTCAATCTCGGCAAATGCCTTCTCGCGCTGTCCGCTCTGCATGTAGAGGCGTACCTTCTCCATGCTGAACTGTTCGCTCTTTCCCTCCTTCTGCTCTATGCGGTCCAGTATGCGGATGACGTTCTGGTGGTCCCTCTGCTGGTTGTAGAGGTTGAGGAGCATCATCTGTACGGTGCCGTTTCCGGGGAATGCCTTCTCCATCTCCTCGTAGAGGGCTATGGCCTTGTCGGGCTGGTTGGTGCCGCAGTAGAAGTCGCCCAACATCTGGCGGTACCAGAAGTTGTCGGGCTGAAGAGCTACGGCCTGTTCGAGCAGGCGGCCTGCCTTGTCGGGCTGCTGGAGGTAGCTGTAGAACTGCGACAGTTCGTACATGGCAGCGGCCGAGTGGGGATTGATGCTGAGGCAGTGTTCGTAGAAGGCCATGGCCTCGGCATATTTCTCCTGCTGGCGCAGGCGGGTGGCCTCGAGGAAGTAGTAGTCGTGGCGGCGTGCCTCGGCCTCGGTAAGTGGTTCGGGCTGCTGCATGGTGGTAGCGGCCTGCCTGCGGGTAGCGCAGGAGGCAAACAGTAGGGCAAGCAGCAGGCATATGAGTGGTTGCTTCATTTGCTGGGATTAATGGGACTGATGGGGTGAATGGAACTGATGGGGTTGATAGGGCGGACGGGACTGACAGGAGCAATAGGGGGCTGTCAAGTCCGATGGATTGCCGTCTGTCACTTCACTCCGCTATGGCCGAATCCGCCGGCACCGCGCTCTGTCTCTTCAAGCACCTCTACGGGTTGCCACTCCACCTGTTCGTGGCGGGCAATGACCATTTGGGCTATGCGCTCGCCATCCTCGATGACGAACTCTTCGGACGAGAGGTTGACCAGGATGACTCCTACCTGACCGCGGTAGTCGGCGTCGATAGTGCCCGGGGTGTTGAGCACGGTGATGCCTTTCTTCAGGGCCAGGCCGCTACGGGGCCGCACTTGTGCCTCATAGCCTACGGGCAGGGCCATGTAGAGGCCGGTGGGCACAAGGGTGCGCTGCAGGGGTTTCAGGGTGATGGGTTCGTCAAGGTCGGCACGCAGGTCCATGCCGGCCGATGCCACAGTGGCATAGGTGGGCAGGGGGTGCTTGGAGCGGTTGATTATCTGTACTTTCATGCTCGTTGTCTGTTTATGATTCATTAAGGTGCAAATATAGGGATTTTTACCGACATGGGGAGCGCATCTGCAGGATTTAGATTTCTTTTACACTTGGGAGGAGGCCTCTAACTCCTCCAACTCCTTAAAAGCCCTCCTTCAACTCCTTAAGAAAGAAGACTCCTTACTCCCTCCCCTCCTGCCGCAACACATAGAGTTTGTGGGTGCCAAGCCCCGTGAAGGTGATGCCCGTGGCAGGGTCTTCGCGGAAGCCTACAAGTTCGGCAGCTGCAGAGGTATGCGAGAGTTTGGTCAGGTACATATAGTCACGGACCGACATGAAAGGGTGGGTCCGGAGGTACTTCTTAGCCATCTCCAGGCGCTGTTCCGGAGTTGTCTTGACGCGGTGCAAGCGGCGTGTCTTGCCGCGCGTCAGCGTACACCACTGGTCTGTCACCTTGACCAGCTCCTTGTCGGGCCGGAAGTTCACCCCGTCGATACAGAGGCTCGTGGCATTGCGTCGGGGTGCACCCTCCTCGAAGGTGTCCACCTCCTTGCCACGCTTCATTCCGAGGGTGGCACTGAAGGTTCCCAGTCCGTCAATGGTCACACTGTCACCCTGCGCCATCAGCCGGGCAAGCTGGGCACACATCAGGTCAACAGCACTCTTCACCTCGGCACTGAGGTGCGGATTGGCCCGGCGCACCTCGGCCATAAACTCACTGCCCGTATAGTGATGTCCTCGCTTCAGGCGGTAGCTCACCCGGGTTTCGCCCGTGCCCTGCATGTCAGGGACTTCTTGTTTGATATATTCTGCCATCGTTGGATATGTTACAGGTTCCTATTCTTTCAAAGATTACGGGAACAAAGGTACAGACTCTGCGAGGAAAAACCAAACAATTCAATGACTTTTTCTATATCCAATAGTTTTGGATATGTATCCGAAGGCTTTGGATATATATCCTAAATCTTTGGATTTCTATCCAAAGGCTTTGGATAGAGTTTTAGGACAGAAGCCCTACCATTTTATCTCAAAGAGAAAACAGGTTTTACATCAAGGAGAAAGCAGGTTTCATATAAGGGAGAGATACCCTCCGATACACCCGACTGGGGGAAGGTGAGAAAAAGAGCAGGCAGAAACATGGCAAGGTATGGAAATAATCACTACCTTTGCAGAAAACTAACAAACGGCGGGGCATCCGCCACCCACTATGGACTGGATAAGACTGATATCAAACAAGCGGCTGGGCATGGAGCAGATGCACCAGACCCACCGCGACGACCGCACGGAGTTTCAGCGCGACTTCGACCGCCTCATCTTCTCGGCTCCCTTCCGCCGGCTGCAGAACAAGACGCAGGTATTCCCCCTGCCGGGAAGCGTATTCGTACACAACCGGCTGACACACAGCCTGGAGGTGTCGTGCGTAGGCCGCTCATTGGGCGAAAACGTAGCCAAGGCACTGACCACCCTCCACCCCGAACTGCAAGGCACCCACGTGGAGGAGATAGGCTCCATCGTCTCGGCTGCCTGCCTGGCTCACGACCTTGGCAACCCACCCTTCGGACACTCGGGCGAGAAGGCCATCGGGTCGTATTTCACCGAAGGGGCCGGAAAAGCCCTCAAAGAGAGGCTTACGGACGAGGAATGGGCAGACCTGACACACTTCGAGGGCAACGCCAATGCCTTCCGCCTGCTGACCCACCAGTTCCGCGGACGCCGGCCGGGAGGATTCGTCATGACATACACCACACTGGCCAGCATCGTCAAGTATCCCTTCGCCTCCACACTGGCCGGAGGGAAGGCCAAGTTCGGATTCTTTCACAGCGAGCAGGAGGACTACCTGCGCATAGCCGACGAACTGGGCATACGCCGCCTGAGCCGGGAAGGAGAGCCACTGCGATTTGCCCGCCACCCGCTGGTCTATCTGGTCGAGGCGGCCGATGACATCTGCTACCAGCTCATGGACATAGAGGACGCACACAAACTGCGCCTGCTCACCACCGCCGAGACGCGCGAACTGCTCATGGGATTCATGGACGAACGCCGAAGGGCACGGGCCGAAGAGGTGTTCAGCCTGGTCAGCGACACCAACGAACAGATTGCCTACCTGCGCTCCACCGTGGTCGGACTACTCATCAAGGAGTGTACACAGACCTTCATCGACCACGAGGACGAACTCCTGGCTGGCACCTTCGAAGGCACCCTCATCAAACGCATGGCCCCCACCCTCTGCCAGGCATACAAGCACTGTGCCGACGTGGCCCTGGCCCGCATATACCGCGCCAAAGAGGTGCTCGATGTGGAACTGGCCGGATACCGCGTCATCTACACCCTCATGGAACTGATGACCGAGGCCGTCACCCACCCCGACCATGCCTACTCACGCCTGCTCATCGACCGCATGGCCAGCCAGTACGACGTCAGTGCCCCCACCCTCTACGGCAAGATGCAGGCCGTGCTGGACTACATCTCCGGCATGACCGACGTCTTCGCACTCGACCTCTACCGCAAAATCAACGGAGGCGGCCTGCCCGAGGTGTAGGAAGTCCTTTCTAAGAAGTTAAAGGAGTTATCGCTTCGCCAGGAGTTAAAGGACCATGCCAGGCACAAAAGAAAGAGCGGGGCTGTGTCACACTGACACAGCCCCGCTCCGCATATATCTCACGGATATGACCGTCCCTTTTACATCATGCCCATGCCGCCGCCCATACCGGGAGCACCCATCGGCATATCCATCTTCTCTTCCTTCTTATCTACAATCACACACTCTGTGGTGAGGAACATGCCTGCAATAGAAGCTGCATTCTCCAATGCTACGCGAGTAACCTTGGCGGGGTCAACCACACCGGCTGCATGCATATTCTCATACACATCTGTGCGGGCATTGTAACCGAAGTCAGCCTTGCCTTCGCGCACCTTCTGTACCACTACGGCACCCTCCTTACCGGCATTGTTCACAATCTGACGCAGAGGCTCCTCGATAGCGCGACGGATGATGGCGATACCAGTCTCCTCGTCAGCATTGTCACCCTTCAGGTTCTCCAAGGCATCGATGGCACGGATGTAGGTCACACCACCACCGGGCACAATACCCTCTTCGATGGCTGCACGGGTAGCACACAAAGCATCGTCCACGCGGTCCTTCTTCTCCTTCATCTCCACCTCGCTGGCAGCACCTACGTAGAGCACGGCCACGCCACCTGACAACTTGGCCAGACGCTCCTGCAGTTTCTCCTTGTCATAGTCAGAAGTGGTATTCTTGATTTCAGCCTTGATCTGGTTGATACGGTCCTGGATGTTCTCCTTGGCACCGGCACCGTTCACAATGGTAGTATTATCCTTAGATACAGTCACCTTATCGCAAGTACCCAACATCTCGATGGTAGCCTGCTCCAACTTGAGACCCTTCTCCTCGCTGATGACGAGACCTCCTGTCAGGATGGCAATATCCTCCAGCATAGCCTTGCGGCGGTCACCGAATCCGGGAGCCTTCACAGCACAAATCTTCAACTGGCTGCGCAGGCGGTTCACAACGAGGGTGGTCAATGCTTCGCTGTCCACATCCTCAGCAATCACCAACAAGGGGCGTCCGCTCTGTACGGCAGGCTCCAAGATGGGGAGGAACTCCTTGAGGTTGCTGATCTTCTTGTCATAGATAAGGATGTAGGGATGCTCCATCACGCACTCCATCTTCTCGGTGTCGGTCACGAAGTAGGCAGACAGATAACCGCGATCGAACTGCATACCCTCTACCACACCAATGGTAGTGTCTGTACCCTTGGCTTCCTCGATAGTGATGACACCATCCTTAGACACCTTGCGCATGGCATCGGCAATCAGCTTGCCGATAACGGGGTCATTGTTGGCACTGACGGTAGCCACCTGCTCAATCTTGTCATAGTTGTCGCCCACCATCTCGGCCTGCTCGCGGATAGACTCTACCACCTTGGCCACGGCCTTGTCAATACCGCGCTTCAGGTCCATAGGATTGGCACCAGCAGTCACATTCTTCAGTCCGACATTCACGATAGACTGTGCCAACACGGTAGCGGTAGTAGTACCGTCACCTGCATCGTCACCGGTCTTTGAAGCCACACTCTTCACCAGCTGTGCGCCAGTGTTCTGGAAGGGATCGGCCAACTCAATCTCCTTGGCTACGGTCACACCATCCTTGGTGATATGGGGAGCACCGAACTTCTTCTCGATAATCACATTACGACCTTTGGGACCGAGAGTCACCTTTACAGCGTTAGCCAACTCGTCCACGCCCTTCTTCAACTGGTCGCGGGCATCTATGTTAAATAAGATATCTTTTGCCATAATTACATTTACAATTTACTGATTTACAATGTACAATTTAGTTCCTTACTACTGATAGCACCAGGCACAAGTGCCGTATGGCAGGTTGTACCTTGCACATGGGAATTTAATCCTTAAAGCGTAGCCAAGACGTCGCTCTGACGCATGATGAGGTATTTCTTTCCCTCCAATTCCAACTCGGTGCCTGAGTACTTGCCATAAAGCACAGTATCGCCCACCTTGAGAATCATCTCTTCGTCCTTCGTGCCATTACCTACGGCCACCACTTCACCCTGAAGGGGTTTCTCTTTTGCTGTATCGGGGATGATGATGCCACCGATAGTCTTCTCTTCTGCAGGAGCGGGCATGATAAGCACCCGGTCTGCCAACGGTTTAATGTTCATAATCTCTTGTTTTATTACATTAGTTATATACTATTACTCCAAACTTCCGCCCCGGTTCGCTCCAAGGCGGCACCATAGGAATAACGAAAAGCGTGCCAAAATGTTGTAACGGGTATCTCTCTGCCACAATTTCACCATCAACCCGACTGACTGGCAAGCAGGGACTGACAAAATGGCGCAAAGGATACCCGCCTACCCCCATTGCTCCACCACCTGCCATCACCCGGCGGCAGAGCCTTTTCCTACCACACAAAAAGGAAGGAGCACGCAGGGCCTCCCCCTACGTGCTCCTTCCCTATTCAGTCTGTATATCACTCTGCTTAATCCACAATCACCTTCCGGCCATTGACTATGTAGATGCCACGTTGGAGCGCACGGCCATCGGTAAGCTGGCGCAAGGTAGCCACTTTCCGGCCTTGCAGGTCGTAAACCGGAGCATCAGGATTCTGCTTCTCTGCTTCCTGTCCCACGACTTCTATGCCTTCCGAAGAATCAACCACATGGACTACTGCACGGCAATAACGCTTGTCATCCCTGTCATCGGGGTTAGTCACACGGAACACGAAAGTATAGTCACCCGCCTTGGTGGGCTTACCGGTCAGGATGAATGTCTTTGCTGCAATCTGCCACTCACGGTTGAACTCCTCGGGCAACTTCGTAAGCGTGGCGTCAGGAGTATAGATAGTGTCAAGGGCTGCCAATGTAGCATTGCGATACCGAACCATGATAGGAGCAATACTGTCACCCAACTCAATGGTCTGCTCAACTACGGCCTTGTCCACAACCGCAATGGATGGCAAGAAATAGTCGGGCAGGTAATAGCCCAAGTGAGGAGGCTGGTTATAGGCCACATTCTGCCAAGCAATGCCCATACGGTAGGTATGGTCGTGCATCAGAGTGGGCACCCTATAAGTAGTGGGGGTATTGGTAGTGAAGATATTGAGTGTGGCTCCTGTACTACCATTCCATAGTATCAGCTCTTCACGCCAGTCACCAAAGAGGTCGGCCACCAAGTTGGGAGTCGATTTTGTACCATTACAAGTACTTGAAGAGTTATAGTCATAAGGATTCTTGCCACCAATATAGAGGCGTGAGGTGCCATTGCCGTTCCAGTCATCAATCTTTCCTCCATCGAAGAGTTCCTCCTGCAGGTCTCCGTCCCAATAGATACGGAAGTTCATGGAAGTACTCTTTGTACTGATGACTTCACCTGTCACAGCACTGCGCTGACTTCTGTCATTGGACGAACTGAAGAAAGAACCACGGTGAGTGGAAGAAAGCTGGGCAGCAATGCCTCGTCCGTTATCAGCACTTCCTTTGGCACTATAGAGTATCTCGCCCGTAGCAGCATCATGGAGGTCCCATCCGTAAGGAGAAGCCTCATGTATCTGGAACACTTCTAATCCCGGACGGTCGGGGTTATGGTCGGCCAAATGGATGGCATCACCATGGCCATATCCGGTGGCATAGAGCATCTTTCCATCATGGTCGAGTGCGGCAGAGCCCCATATAATCTCATCACAACCATCGCCATCCACATCGGCACACGACAAATTGTGGTTTCCATTACCGAACATCGTGCGACTGCCACTGCCACTCGTAGGAGCCGAAGCCGGATAGTTCTTCTTGGTACCGTCAGGAGATGTCAGCGTGTATTGATTCGTCTTATTGGACTCGTGGTACCAATGGTCCTTAATCTCTTTGCCATCAAAACTGACTGCCCACAAATAGGCGTATGTATAATATCCACGAACAAACACTGCATGAGGATTAGCGTCAGGTCCCTCCAGATAAGCCACACAGGCCAGATAACGCTCACCACGGTTGCCGTAAGAGGTATCAGTCCCACTGGTATGCCAATTGAAGGTAGGTCCGGCTTCTGTCCCTACCGTCGTAGCATTACGGTTAGGTTTATAGAACACCGTATGGAGAGCCTTACCCGTCAGTCCATCAAAGGCTGTAAGGAACTCGTATCCTCCCTGAATCTTACCGCTACTATTATACCAATTCTTTGTATTATTGGTATTCTTGATGACATCAACAGTTCCTGCTTCACTCACATATCGTCCCAATCCATCCTTGCTGCCAGGAGCAGTCTTACACATCATTTCGGCAAGACCGTCTCCATTGAAGTCGTAAACCATATACTGGGTATAGTGGGCACCCGCACGGATATTGGCACCCAAGTCAATGCGCCACAGTTTCGTAGGAGTGGTCTCTGCCCCACCAGTAGTCCAATCCACCTTGTAGCAATCAATATAGACATTACCGGTTTTTCCATCGTGCGAATTGTCCTTCGAGTTGGAGGGGTCCCACTTGACGAATATCTCGTACTCCCCATCACCATCCACATCGCCTACCGAACAGTCGTTGGGCGAATAGGAACAACTACCTACCGTATCTGGCTGGTCGAGATGCAACTGATAGAAAAAAGTGCTCCAAGGCTTAACCTCGGCAGTAGTGTCAACAGCCACTCCGTTCACCTTGGTCACAATCTGATAACGGCTTGTATTATTTCCCGAGGCATCGTTGTAGCAGGTCACGTCTTTCAGGCCCGCCTTGATAACCGTCCCGTTTCGCAACACATCAAACGTAGTAGCCCCCTCATCATCAGTGCCTAACATACGCCAACTCACAAACTTCCCTGACGAGCTGGAAGGCAACACTATCAATCCGCGCCCCAACTGTTCCATTTGACTCTCAGGAGTCACTTGCGCCTGCACAATCATAGCAAAGGCCAAAAGTCCAAATAAGGACATCCATTTCAAGTTTTTCATCGTTTTACTTGTATTATAGTTAATAATTATTCCTCTATACCCCCTTCTGCACATCAGCCCAATGAAGGAATCAATTCGTCAACCGAAAGCAGAGACTGCTCACCCGTTGCCATATTCTTCAGCATCACCTTTCCTTCGTTCATCTCATTCTCACCTACCATAGCAACAAAAGGCACTGCCTTGGCATTTGCGTATGCCATCTGTTTTTTCATCTTGCTGCTATCTGGATAAATCTCAGCCGAGATGCCTGCATCACGAAGTTTGGCAAGCAAGGGCAAGCAATAAGCCACTTCGGAAGTCCCAAAGTTGACAAAAAGAACGCGAGTTCCCGTAACAGCCTCTTTCGGATAAAGGTCAAGCTGATTAAGTACATCAAAGATACGGTCAGCCCCAAAAGATATTCCCACTCCGGAAATGCCCGGCATCCCAAAGATTCCAGTCAGGTTATCATAACGGCCACCTCCAGTAATGCTACCTATCTGCACATCAAGTGCTTTCACCTCAAAGATAGCTCCGGTATAATAATTCAGGCCACGAGCCAAAGTCAAATCCAGTTCCACCTCATTCTTCAGTCCAAGGCCATCTAAGGTGTTCAATATGAATTCACACTCTTCTACACCCTTCAAGCCTATCTCACTAGTAGCGAGCACACTCTTCAATATACACAGTTTCTCCACATTGGTACCACTGAGCAGAATGATAGGTTGAAGTTTATCAATGGCCTCTTGACTGATTCCCTTGGATGCCAATTCGGCATTTACATTGTCCAAACCGATCTTATCCAATTTGTCGATGGCCACAGTTATATCCACAATCTTATCGGACTCTCCTATAATTTCAGCAATACCACTAAGAATCTTGCGATTATTAATCTTGATACACACCCGGATACCAAACCGAGAAAAGACCGTATCAACAATCTGCATCAGTTCCACTTCATTGAGCAAGGAATCACTACCTACCACATCAGCATCACACTGATAAAACTCGCGGTAACGTCCTTTCTGCGGACGGTCGGCACGCCATACCGGCTGAATCTGATATCGTTTGAAAGGCAAAGCCAACTCTTCACGATGCATCACCACATAACGGGCAAAAGGTACAGTAAGGTCATAACGAAGGCCCTTCTCGCAAAACTTAGAGGCCAACTTTGCAGCATTGCGACTAAGCAACTCCTCATCAGTAAGTCCTTTGAAATAATCACCCGAGTTCTGAATCTTAAAAAGCAGTTTGTCACCCTCTTCTCCATACTTACCCATCAGCGTGGAGAGATTCTCCATAGCCGGAGTCTCTATCTGCTGAAAACCATAAAGTGCATATACGTCACGAATGGTATTGAATATATAATTGCGCTTTGACATCTCTACGGGCGAAAAGTCTCGCGTACCCTTTGGTATCCCTGGTTTTGTAGCCATTGTCTTATAAATGTTTATCTTATATGAAACAAAAAAAGCACTACATCCAACATGCAGTGCTTCTCTTCGGTGGGCGTTGACGGATTCGAACCGCCGACCCTCTGCTTGTAAGGCAGATGCTCTGAACCAGCTGAGCTAAACGCCCGAAAGGAACTTTGCTTTGTTGAATCGAAAGGGCTGATTACTTTGTCGTGGGCGTTGACGGATTCGAACCGCCGACCCTCTGCTTGTAAGGCAGATGCTCTGAACCAGCTGAGCTAAACGCCCGAAGGACTACCCTTTCTTTTCAAAAGCGATGCAAAGGTAGAGGTTTTCTACGACACTCGCAAACTTTTTGGCAAGTTTTTTTATAAAAACTTTATTACTCACGTAGGAATGCTCTTATACACAGTACGGTACAAGCAGGCAACACATCCCATATCAAGTGGCAAATGTCCGCCGCCACTAACAGGCAAGCGGACATATACCTTATTATATTATATAATTAATCATTATAAGTCAACATGAACCAATAGGTCTGTTGCTCCAACGGATTGTAATTGGAAGCTAAGGGCAACTGCTGTATCTGTACCAATCGGCCATTCCCATCATACATATATTTATAAGAATAGCCAGTTCTTTCCAGGAAATAGGGATAACGAGTACCTGTCACACCCGCCATCTGCCCATAGGCATTCATGGCCAACATTACATCAGTACGTTCATCGACAAGCAGAGGAAGAACATTGAGGTCAAAACTATAATCATTGGCAACCCCCGAGTAGCGATATTGGGCATCATAAGTAGCAGGTCTTCCCTTAATGGTCAGCAATTCACTTCCCCAATCATAGTTAAACGACTGCTCACCTCCATAGGTAGCATCAGTTATATAGCCATTACTGTTATAGTAATAAGCATAATTCTTAGTTTCCTCTTGAGTCCCAACCGTACGCACTGCAGAACCGACTTGAACCCTTCCGTCTTCTCGAAGTTCAGCCTCAAAACGGGTCATTGAAATACCCTCAACATCATCTTTGATTATCCAACGATAACCAAAGGTGCTTGCAGCATAACTGAAATTCACTTCCTGCGAACGGTAATCGGTCCGCACATCACTCACTAAATTGTTATTATACGAAATACGGTATTGGGCCTCCATTTGGAAAGCATCATCTTTTACCTTATAGATATCGACTCTTACAATCTCGCGCGAAAATGCAGGAGGAGACACACTTTCTTCGTCATCCGAACACGAACTTACCACAGGGATGGCAGCCAAAAGAAGACAGGCCGCATATTTTCTGAATAGTTTCATAGATACCTTATTTTATTTAGATTCATTAATATGGAGGCAAAGATAGTCATTTTTCATTACTTTACAACAACTTTAGCAGAGAATCCAGGCAAACAAAGAAAATAGAGTCCTTCCGCATTGGCCATAATACTTGTCATACCCGTACCCGCAAATGTCTGTACCACCAATCTTCCCCTCACATCATACAGGGAAATGGGGAGGCCCCAAATAGCACCTTTCACACAGATTGTCCGGCCTTCAACAGCAATAGAGACACCCTTGGAATCCCAAGCCGTAACAGACACCCCGTTGGCAACATCGTCATAATTGGCAAACAAGCGCCACCCCACCTCTGCACGATAATCCTCGATATAGTCTTGCGGAGCATATACACAACACACACCAACAGGAACTCCCTCAAACACATTGTCTGACGCACACACTGGCGGATAGTTCTTCTTGCTGACTATTTTCATCAACGATTCACACCCGGCAAAAGCATATTCACCAATAGTACTCAAACGGGTATTTGTCTGCACACTCTGCAAAGACTTACAACCATAGAATCCACCATAGCCTATGGAAGAGAGCTTGAGCAATCCGACAAAATGCTTCAGATGTCGGGCATTACAGAAAGCGTATGGTCGGATTGTGGTTGTCGTCTCAATCGGGGTATAACATTCACTCTCCTTAGATGCAGGATAAGCAACAAGTTCGGTACCTGTATTATTGTATAGCACCCCATCTACAGTTTTGAAAGAGTTATTCTCTTCACTAATGAAGAACTGCTCCATCCCCGTACACCCATAGAAAGGAGCATACCCAATGGATGACAGATTCTTGGGAAGGCAAATTTCTTTCAAACAGATACAATTGGCGAGAACTTCTCTACCAAGAACATTATCAGCCGTATAATATTCTTTATAGTAAGGTTTTCCACCTGCCACAATATGACACCGACTGATATCCAAATATTTCAAAACAGACACAGTAGCATCGTTTTTTCCTTCCTCATTGGCTATATCTCCACCACTCAATGTACGCAGCAAAGCTATATCCGTACCATTCAGTTCACCTTCCAACAACAACTTCTCGGGACAAGATTCAAGACAAACAAGATAATGCAGGCAACCTGGTATGACATGCTGTACCTGAGTATAATCAGCCTGATTTACAGTCAGCACCATTTCTGCATACACCTTTTCATCCAAAGCCGATGTTGCCCGAATAGTTGCCGTTCCTGAAGAAACCGTATTCAACATTCCTTGTTCATCAAACATGACTATATCAGGAGCACTACTGGTCCATACAATCTCTTGAGATGCCGTATTGGGATACACATTTGCATTCAACGACAAACAAAGCCCCGTATTCATTACAGCCTCCGTATGGTCAAGAACAACGGCCGTAGGCTTCACCTCCCCATCTGCAGGAGCTATATCATCTTGATGAAGCGACACAGCATTACAGATCTCACCGGTTTCCCCGTCAATAAGAAGTCCGACAAGGATGAGTCCTTCTTTTTGCGCAAGAGAGAATCTCAACGTATCGGAATACTCTTCTGCCGGATTGACAGAAGCAGGAATCCCTCCTACCCCACTCCATGCATTGGTTGGATAAAACCCTGTAGCAATATCCACATACGCATAATCATCAGGAAGAGAATCTGCATAAGTACGGTTCAAAGCAACCACAGCAAAACGCATATCCACCTTTGATGCCTCGTAGGCAAACCGGCTGTTCAGTACCATTTCCACTTCATCCTCAAACCGAGATGTATAACGTGCCTTGGCCACCAACGATGCAATGGCTGGACAGTTCTTCTGCTCCAAGAAATAAGGTTCAAACTCTGCCGCCTTCGTCAACCCCAAATCACGTTGGCGATTAATCCAAGCTACCGTGCCTGCTGGGAAATCCAACGAATCTACATAAGCAGGTGTTGCCCAACCGCACAAATCAGTAGCCACCGTCACTCCCACGAACTGATCCGGATACTGTTCAGACAGTTTATACAACGCCGCAAACCTTTCAACTTTTGCAACATCAATATCCCCATTCTGCTCAATTACCATACAGCGTTTATATGATTCGGAGGGCTTCATAAGCGACAAAGGCCACTGAGCCACAATCTTTTTTTCAAGCGACAGAGGATCTACGAACCATGCCTGCAACACATAGTCTGCAGGCTCCATCAAGCGAAAATCAAACAACACCCTTTCAGAGTCTTCACCATAGACAAACTCTGACCTCTCCAAAGAAGCCACTTCAACCGTATCCTTACCTGTACCTCCCCCAGAAGGTCCTTCTGCTTTCTGAACTAACTTCGACAAACTCACTCCAAGCCTCGAACTGAAATTCACACTTCCCACATTACAGAAATCGATACAAGCCTGATATCTCTTTCCCGGCAATGGATTGACAGGCAGCCCGTCACAAAGGCTTGCGGCAAGTTCTACCCCCGATGAAGAAGTATCAATCAAAACATCACCTTCACTTGTAACTGTCAGAGGTATAAAATAGCGATAACAATCAAAATAGTGAGGAATATCAATCCATGAGTTTCCATCATGGTGTATCAAACGCAGTTCGTACGATCCTGCTTCTGTGCCCACTGGAATCTTGACAGAAAGTTTCATTCCCGATTGAGACATTGTCTCTTTCAATGTGATAGAAATGGCATCACAAACCTGACAGACAAGATCCGCATCCTTATAAAGCCCGACAGACAGTTCCAACTCATAATCATCAGGTCCCCAGTTTCCCAGACTTCCCACCTCTACATTAAACGATTTCCCCAACGAGGTTTTACTTGTGGTTGTTTGGAAACCTTTCCGTAACAGAATCAGAGGTATCACATTAAGGCCACTCTCATCCTCTGTAGCAGGCTCTATACCTACAATTGCCACATGATCAGCATTAAAATTTCCCATTCCGCCACCTATTCCCGGCATCGGAGGATTCAGAGTATTCAAGTAATAAAAACCATCACAGTTTCCGCTCCATCCCCAATTAAAATGCAAGTAGTTGTTCGTTTCATCTATACCATCGCATACAAAAGCATGTCCCATAGAATAATCTTCGGCAAACCCTCCATAATAAACAGGTCTTCCTGCCTCTAACTCTTCACGTATCAAGGACTTCCACTCAGAGGTGGTCATGGCATTCCTCATCAAATACCTAACCTTCTTACTATATTTGAAATAAGTATAAAGCGCACGACATACATGTTCATTTCTTGCCGAACTTTCATAACCGTATTGCATCCACACTGCCATCCCTATATCCGACATCAACTTGGCAACAGCCTCTATTTGCTCATCTGTACAAAAACCCCGAACGTAAACATCAAGCATGTTATCCCAATCATATTGGCTGGCCGAAAAATCAACAACCACTCCATTATGTGTATTACTACCAGTTCCACAATCGGGCCAACGATGATAATTCATAATCTGTGCAATGGCCGTAGCTGTACAGCCTGTTGCACAATTCTCATCTTCCGTAAATGCCGGACACAAGCTATTGTATGGGGCACCTTGATCCCACTGTGTCTTCAACAAAGGCTCTACAGCCACATTGATGTCCAATCCCAAATCGGGCGCAGGCTCTAACGAATAAGCGCTCGCACGCACATCAGATATATAGCTACTATATTCCTGCAACCAATTCTTCAACTGAACAGGCATTTCTCCTTCGCTGACAAAAAACGTTCCGGTATCCGAATAGCCAAGAACCTGAGGCAGACAGTCATCACCGGACACAATGACAAACCCTCCGTTCTCACCATAGTTATAGACATAATACGTAGGAGCATCCGATGTTCGCGCCTCCAATCCGGAAGCCACACCGGTATGGACCAACGTCGGCACTACCACACTGCGCGCACCCGTCTGACGAAAACTTTGCGCCACCATCCGTGCCTGAGCCTCAGACACCACCTCTGCCCGAACACCTGCCGACACCGACAAGCAACAGAGCAAAACAAGAATTATTCGTTTCATTTTGTTTTCTCTTCTTCAAATAAGGTTACAAAGAAACAAATAATTTTTGTATTAACCTTATTATTTTTCGTCTTTCTTTCTGCTGACGAGGCCATTCGGCACGAAAGTCCAATTATCGGCTTTAAATATTTAATTCTTAATTCAAAACTTTTAGTTTTTAATCCCCCCCCATCGCCTTACACTTTGTAAAAACTGTATATTCCTCATATAAGGATTCCGTATTTACAAACTGAGAAGCGGACAAAGGCATGTAAGCCAGAGAATTTAGTCAATAAACATTTAATTATCAGACATACAACAGAATAGGCCGTGTTCAAACCTTTTAGAATTGAAAATCTGGAAAATGAGGACATGGACGAAGGTTGGCAGAGGAGAGAGGGGTTGGAGGTAACAATAATTGAGCAAAACCCCGAGTTCTCCTACGGTAACGCCAATGTTTAGGAGAACTTCCGAAGCACCTCTCCTACGGACAAAATGGAACGTAGGAGAATTTCGGCGGATGTTTAGGAGAAATTCAGCGGAAGTTTAGGATAGGCGAATCGCCTACTCCGGGAGACACCGGCGGAAATGAAGTGACCGGTCGGATGGGGAAAAGGATGTTTTCTGCCTCTTTTTCCCGACAAACAGGCTAAAGAACTTTCTTTGCAGAGAGGCATATTCTGCGTAAATATGCAAAAACAGATGTGCGTAAAGTGCCGGTTCTGTATATTTATTCATTCCCAGCAAGGGAAATATACATTTACGAACTGACAAAATGTAAGGTAGCACCACATTCGTGCGCACAATCGTCATCATGCTGTCCCAGCATATATAATCCGAAAATCCCGCATGAGGGTGTCAAAACGCCTTCACACGGGATTTATTCTATAAGCCCTTGCGGCTCAAAGTCTCATTCAGTCTTCAATACGCTCTAACTTCACGGTAAAGTGACGCATCAATTCTGTTTCCCACACAATCTTCACACCATGTTTGATGCTATCCCTACGGTCATATACATTCTTCAATGCCGCTGCAATCACATCCATGTGATTATTGGTATATACACGACGTGCTATACAAAGTCTCAACAAATCAAGCCCCCCAAAACGATTTTCACGGGTAACAGGGTCACGGTCGGCCAAAATATAACCAATCTCACAACCACGCACACCGGCTTCCAGATAAAGTTCAATAGCCAATGTTTGAGCAGGGAACTCTTCTTTGGGCACATTAGACAGTACCATGTCTGCATCAACAAACAGGGCATGTCCACCAACAGGACGTTGGTATGGGATTCCGTATTCATCCAACTTGGCAGCCAAGTACTGCACCTGACGAATACGTGTTTCGATATTATCCAGTTCTGTATTTTCGTCAAGTCCCACAGCCAATGCGGCCATATCACGTCCATTCATTCCACCATAGGTAAGGTAACCTTCGAAAGGGATACAGAAACGCTTGGCACCTTCGTACCAGTCTTCGTGGCGGGTAGCAATAAATCCACCCATGTTCACGATACCATCTTTCTTGGCACTCATGGTCATACCATCAGCCAACGAATAAATCTCTTTCACGATTTCTTTGATGGTTTTATCCGCATATCCCTCCTCACGAGTCTTGATAAAATAAGCATTCTCCACAAAACGGGCAGAATCGTAAATGACACGTTTGCCATACTTGTCGGCCAAAGCACGCACCTCACGCAGGTTTTGCATAGAAACAGGTTGTCCACCGGCTGTATTATTAGTGATAGTAATGATGATGAACGGAATCTTATCAGCATGTTCAGCCAAAACTTTCTCCAACTTCTTCGGATCCACATTACCTTTGAAAGGAATTTCAAGTTGAGTATCTTTTGCCTCATCCACAGTGCAATCAAGAGCAGTAGCTTTGCGACTTTCAATATGTCCCTTCGTGGTGTCAAAATGTGAGTTGCCAGGCACAATGTCTCCATTCTTCACCAAATGGCTGAACAGTACATTTTCTGCTGCACGGCCTTGATGCGTAGGTATGACATATTCAAATCCTGTCAGACGAGTAATGGTATCCTTCAACTGAAAGAACGAAGCTGACCCTGCGTATGCCTCATCACCAGTCATCATTGCAGCCCATTGACGGTCGCTCATAGCTCCAGTCCCTGAATCTGTCAAACAATCAATATATACTTGATCCGATTTCAATTGAAAGAGATTATAATTAGCCTCTTTAATCCATTGTTCACGCTCAGCACGTGTGCTCTTCTTGATGGGTTCCACCATCTTAATTTTCCACGATTCTGCAAAAGGTATTTCCATAATGATTTAATGTTATGTTTTATTTTGTTGGCAAATTTAGCCATTTTATTCTGATTAGACAATCTTTTCTTCAGGAAAAAGAGAGTATTGTCACTTCTTCTCCACATTATCACTTTGCCTGGCCGACAGAATGGCAGCATAGCGCAAACTATCCGCCAACACCGCCACGGCCTCATCCAAATCCGGGTCAGATTTCAGTTGCTGCACAATCACACCGCGCTGAAAATGATAACGTTTCACAATTTCAGCAGCAATCAAAGGCTTGATATCTTCTTTCAAACGGTCAAGATCAGACGACAAATTATGTTGGAATTTCTTTTCCAAGGCTTCAAACTCCGATTTTGCATCTTCCAAATACCCCTCAAATTCTGCCACCTCTTTTAAACGCTTCAATGCACTCTCACTTTGACGGTCATATTTAAAATCACTGTTCAAAACCTTTTCTTTGAATGCGGAATAATCATCGTCTGTTATTACAAACTCTTCAGCAGGTGCAATCGTGGGATGCAACAGTGCATAATCTGTCCCATAATCCAACAACACGTCATCATTCAACAAATAGAAAAGCAGATTCCCTTTTTCTTCCAGTTTCACTTCTATATCAGGACGGATACCTCCGCCATCGCGCACCTCACGCCCGGCAGCTGTATAAAACACATTCGTCAAGCTGTCAGAAATACGCACCGGACGCCCATCTGCATCACGGTGATGATAATCCAAAGCCTGTATGCATCGCCCACTCGGGATGTAATATTTCGATGTCGTGACTTTCAGTTGCCCGTCATAAGGCAAATCACGCACAATCTGCACTAACCCCTTTCCGTACGTACGGTTTCCTATTATCACAGCACGATCCAAATCTTGCAATGCACCAGAAACTATTTCTGCAGATGACGCTGTAGCCCCATCCACCAACACAGCAACAGGCATCTTCAAATCAAGCGGTTCGCGCGTTGTCTTATGTACATGACAGGCTTGACGCAATTTGCCTTTAGTTGAAACTATTTCCACCCCTTTCGAAACAAACAGATTGACAATCTCTATTGCCTCATTCAACGAGCCACCTCCATTGCTACGCAAATCAAACACCAATCGCTCCATTCCCTGTCCTTTTAGGTCTATCAATGCATGACGAACCTCACGCGAACATTTTTCTGTAAAGCTATTCAACTGGATATAACCCGTATGCCCATCATCCAACATTCCATAATAAGGAATTACCGGCATCTGAATATTGCGGCGGGTAATCTTAAATACTAAAGGCTCCACCACTCCCGGACGTTCAACCTCCAGAAGAAAAGTTGTACCGGCCTCCCCCCTAAGCATATTACTCACTTTGTCTGTAGCCATGCCTTCAACATCTTTACCGTCAATGGTCAAGATTATATCACCGGCCTTCAGCCCCACTTCTGCTGCCGGAGTATTTTCGTACGGTTCAAAAATAACCACCCGATTGCGTTTCTTGTAAAGTCTGACAACAGCACCGATACCTGCATATTTCCCTGTCACCATCTGTTTCAACTCATCCTGATCATCTTCGGGATAATACACCGTATAAGGGTCTATCTTTTGCAACATAGCATCAATGCCTGCACGTACCAAATCCTGAGGATTGATTGTATCTACATAAAACATATCCAACTCTTTATAAAGAGCGTTGAATATATCCAGGTTCTTGGAGACCTGAAAATTATGACTATCGCGCTTGAATCCTGTCCAACAAAGACAGATTAAAGATATGATTCCAACTATTACCAGCTTTCTTTTCATAATGCTTGTTTATAAGAATTTGCAAATTTAGCAAAACATCCGATAGCCACCTCTATACCCTAAAAACATTTAACGTTATTTGGTGGTTACAAACACTATTGATTTCCTAAAAAAGAAAGTGCGCTAAAGAAATGCAATCATGCATTCTTTTAGCACACCCTCATTATACAGATACAAATTTCATTTTACTCGTCCGTATGGTCAGTATCCGTCAGCAGATTATCATCACCAGTAGCATTACCAACCCATAACGTAGGAAGTCCGGCATTACTGCAGCAGGTATATATATCGGATTCTGCATCATTGTAACCACCAATACCTCCCGCATAGTTATTTGATGCCCCTGACGACGAAGCAGAGCCTTCATTCGTAGCTTTATGGACAGCAGCGCCTGTTGTATTGTAACCCACAACTCCACCTGCCGCTGCCAATGTCCCGCTACCAGAAACTCCCGTCACCAAGATTGTCCCTGAATTACTTCCCGAAAGGATTACTCCTCCAGTATTAAGTCCGGCCAGACCTCCTCCATAAATCTTCGTACCAGAAGTAAGTATCGAGGTCATATTTCCTCCATTTACACACGCTTTTATCTCAGCACCATTAGCCAATTTTCCTACAATGCCACCTGATGAGCATTCATTATGAGAAGACTCAACCGTGATTCTACCCACATTCTGACAATCAACAACAGATACAGATGTCCCCGTAGCCAGTCCTGTAATACCTCCAATACGTACATTTCCATTAGTAGCTGTAAGCGTCTGCATATTCCGGCAATCTGAAATAGCCCCTGTATTTGAACCAGATATACCACCAAGATGCAAATATGCTTTCGCATCCGTATTGACATTATTTGAGGAGAGCACTGCATAATTCTGACAGCCCGTAATAGTGCCACTATTCATACCTGCAATGCCGCCCGTATAGGGATTGGTTTCATTACCTCCCGACACTGCAGTAACACTTGTATTGATTGCCACATAATTACGGCACCCCGAAACTGTTCCTTCATTCGTACCAACAACTCCACCCACATATATCAGTCTTCTTTCAGACGAAGCAATAGAGGTCGTACCCTTTACAGACAAGTTCTTTATTGTTCCTGTCGAGAATCCGAACAATCCGCCATTTCCTGAAGCATTGGTTACAAAAGTAAGCCCCCTGATTTGATGTCCATTTCCTTCAAACGAACCTTTGAATGGACTATCCGCATTGACCCCAATCGGTGTCCATGTCTGACTGTTCATGTCCAAATCGTTACACAGCTGTATGGTTTTTCCTTCAAAAGAGTTTCCTTCATTGACCAGTTTGGCAAGTCCTGCCATTTCCTCCGGTGTATAAAGGTTCAACATCACATTTTCTGCCATGAACCAGTCTGTATCCACTGTTCCACTCCAAGGTTCAGGAGTAACCTCTTGGACAGACCCTGCAGTTTCTCCTACCGTCCATTCTGTAATCTCTGCCTCCAACAAGGCCCCTGTTTCGTTATCTACAAGAGTGATTTCATATTCATATTTATATCCTTCTAACCACTGATGGTTACTGATGAAATCAAAACGTTTGGTTACTCCCGAAACCATCGACACATACACCTGCATACCGCCACACGATTGAGGCAACACAATAGCTTCAGCCATTACGCCATCGCCCGCAGCAGATGTAGTCAGATTTATATTCTGCTTCTCATTTCCTAATATCAAACCACCATCTGCCAATAAGAATGTAGCATTACTAAAGGCTCCCTTCAAACAGATTTCTGCTCCCTCCAAGTCTGTACTTTCATAACCCAATCCGGCTTTTACATTAAAAACAATTTTACTGAGTTTATGTTTGAACACAAGTTTTTGAGCCTCACTCGTGGCTTCCACACTTGTAAGGTTTTTACTGTAAAGCAAGTCCAACTTTTCCTGATTACCCTGTTCACTAACATCCAAAGCCAGTTCATAATCCGCCACATCACCATAAGGATAATAAGCCACAAAATCAACAGATTCATACATCGGATAGAAAAGTTTATCCATCTCAGAAGCAGGAGACAGAGCACCTGTTGCACTTGCCACATATTTGTTATTGGCAGAATTCTCACAAATAGATGCATCAGACAATCCTTCACCACTTCGGAACATATACACCCCTATGCCATCGCCTGCATCCCATTGGGTTCCAGACACACGAGTCTCGATAAGGCTTGAAAACCTCACCTCTACATTTCCATAAGTAGAAGACTCTTCATGCGTATCACTGCTACACGAAATTACAAGGGTCGCCATTACGGCTATCCCGGCCTTTAAAATCTTTTTCATTGTTTCATGCCCAAATGTTAATACTATATATCAGGAAGCAAAAATAGTCATTTTTCTCAACATCTAACTATTTTAAGACATTTTTTTTAAAAACAACTATCAGATTTATCAATCATCCAGAGCAAACAGTCTCTTTCCAAACAAATATCGGACAGCCTTGTCGGATTACAAGTTCCAATCGTAGCTTAGTATTCTTCACTCTTCATTTACCAGTACCTTCCCGCTCTCCCTGTGTTCGTCAGGATAGGTCACGACATAGAGGTATAAAGCCGATGTACAGCCCACTTTGATTGTGGCCTCACCATTCACAAATCGTGCTTCACCCACCTTTACTGCATCCATGGTATAGACTTCCAATTTTGTAGCATCGGGGGAAGTGCAATGGAGACACTGTCCAAGATATCGCACATTCCTTCCTCTTGTTTCAGAGTTAGTGACCACTATCTGGCTACCGTTCTCCTTCTGATAAATAATCACATCATCATAGGTGCAACTTTGTAGGGTTGTCACATATCCTTTTGCCGTAAAACGGTTGTCATAGATACCCATAGACAACGAACCAACACCTTCTACCCATATATCATAGCTGTTAGGCTTGACGTATGAGTACTCGGGAAAGAATTCGTTCACCTTTAAGTATCTGCGAACCACCCCATCATTGAGTATCGTATCCCCTACATGGGTTACCATTGTATATGTCGTATCCAAGAACTCTACAAAAAGAAAAGTGTCGTTCAGTTGCAAGTCAAAATCAAACATAAGTTCACCATTCTTGTAGAACTTGCGACCTACTTGTTGGCAATAATCCACATTCAATGTCTCCTTTTGTGAGACCCTTTCATCTTCCGTTGTGGTAAGAGTATATAGTTTTTGGCATAACTCTCCATCTACAAGAGTATCCCCCTCTATCCATTGCTTGATATTATAGACATAATCAACAGCATGTGGCATTACATGGTGGAGATTCCATTGTTTGCCATCTGCCACTATGTTTGCAGGAACAGGTGTCCATCCTTCCAATCCTTTTCCGAAATCTTCGGGGTTATAAACAAATCGTTTTAAGAAACTATCCATATCTCCAGTATGGATAAAAGAATCATTTATTGTGGGTTCTACATTTAATGTCAGATATATGGAAGAAGCCATTGACAAAAGTCCAGAAAACGCATTGTATGCGAAAAGGCTGATTTCGAAGTCTGCAATTCTATATCCGTCAAAAAATGATTCGATACCATCAACAAAATTAATCTCTATGGGATAATATTGTGAAGGATATGAAGATTGCATTTCATTTGCCCCAGTAGAAATTTCTCCAATAGAAGGTGCAGATTCAAGCCTTACTCCTTCTGCATATATGACACTGTCCACATTGAAAGAAACCTCTTTTATCCTATAATTATCTGGTATAAGAATATGAAGTTTCACATAAGGAATGCAAGGCTTTGACAAACCTGACGGATCACTATAATTATACTCCCAATCACACAAGATTTCATTTGGAGTAATCCTATGCACTCCTTCAGATTCTTCCAACAAAAAATCATTCTCAGAAAAATCTATTTTGAACGTTTTCGTATAGTTTTGGCTTGTCATATTGGCTATATTCAATAGCAACAAGATGACTAGCAATAGCAATGTCCGATGGTTATACTCTCTTTTTCCTCTCATTTTGCAAAAGTAATTTAAAATATTGGAACAGTAAAAAGACTGATTATTATTGTTGTAGAGCAACTTTCCCGCTCTCCCTCCTTCCGTCAGGATAAGTCACAATATAGAGGTACAAAGCCGGCGTACAGCCCACTCTGACTGTGGCCTCACCATTCACAAATTGGGATTCACCCACCTTAACAGCATCCATGGTATAGACTTCCAGGCTCACAGCATCGGGGGCGGTGCAAGATATCTTGGAATTATATGCTTTAATATAGATTGGACTACAATCTATTACCCCTTTGATTCTTGAAGGCTTCAATGAACAATCCTCTTCCTTAAAATGATCAAAACGATTTGCTAATTCATACCGATTAGGATACATTACATCTCCTTTAGTTCGTGGATTACGATAAATAACACTGCTGTCAGCTGAACAGAAATAGTTTAATGTCATACGGTGCCAATACCAACGTTGCAATTGTGGATAAGTATAAGGTATGAGTAAATTTAATGTGGAACCAATTCCATCTATCCAGGTCTCCCAACCGTCAGCGCTTTGAAACAATAGTTGTCTATAAGTCTGTCCTCTTTCGTCCTGTATGGTATCAACTTCAAGTACTGTTAATGGAGAGCCGTTGTACTTGCAATATTCCTCTCCTTCGTTTAATGAAAAATCGTATAGGACATAATCATTGCCGATTTCTTTTAATATCCCCTCATAATCACAATCCTCCTTTCTCATCAACACCTTCTTTCCTTCTTGCCTGATACGATATCCTTTATGATCCTCTTCGTATTCACAGGTGGTATACCATACTAATGGATAATACGTTTTTCCGTCAAGCACTTCCGGACGATCAAGTACTGTGTATCGAAAGAATGAGTATTCCTCATAGTCATTTTCATAGGGGTAATAATTCTCACGGGGGTAATAATCATACATATAATAACTCCATGTCGCACCGACCCACGAAACTGTTTCTTTTTCATTTTGTGCTTTTATGGGTAAAAAGCACAAGGAGAGAAGAATGCTGATGCATGTCGAATGATTAATTTTCTTCATCTTCTTTTGGATTTTCTTTGTGAATACTAATTAAGAATGATGCACTTTGCAAAGGTAGAATATTATTTCTAGAATCTTCGCTATTCTTTTAAGATTTTACGGTTCTTATTATTTTATCTCGAGGATTCCTCCTTTTCTACATTCAAATCCTTCATTCTTCACTTACCACTACCTTTCCGCTCTCCCTGTGTCCGTCAGGATAGGTCACGACATAGAGGTACAAAGCCGGAGTACAGTCCACTTTGACTGCGGCCTCACCATTCACGAATGCAGCCTCACCCACCTTAACTGCATCCATGGTATAGACTTCCAGGCTCACGGCATCGGGGGCGGTGCAGTGGAGGGTAGAGGAGAAAACCTGAAACTGTGCGTGAGGATTCTGTATCATGAAATCCTCGATAGCTTCAGGATTTAGAACACAGTCATTTTCTTTGAAAGTTGTGCTTACACCTGTAATATTGCCGAATGGATTCTTATAGACCTTTTCTGTTCCATTCATAGGGACTCTGAAGTAGTTCAGTATGGTTCCGCAGTCACATGTCGCTCTTATTGGGATGTAAGGATTTAAAAAATCAATAGAACTGCCAATTCCTTCAATCCATTCACCTCCTTCCATTTTCCATGTATTGAATGTTGTTCCTTCGTTGGTCGTTATTGTAGAGGTTTCAGTAATGCAGACAGGTGTCGGTCCTTCTCCAAAATCATATTTATATGCTTCATCTCCTACTTTCAGATTGAAGTCGTACAGAATGTAGTCACTTCCTTCTTCCTTTAGGAGCAGAGTCTCATAGTCGGGTGCATCTTCTTTCAGTATATATATACGGTTGTCCTCCATCCTGATGCGGTAGGTCTCAGCCTCATTCTGCCCCTCTTCGTACTCACAAGTGGTGTATTTTACCAATGGGAAATAGGTTCTTCGGTCGATATGTGCAGGCTTGTTCAATACCGCATATCGTGTATAGGCATTTATCTCTTTTATCTTTCCTAAGTTATCCACTACTGTACGGTCAAAGTGAACGTAGCTCCACACTGCGCCTACCAGTGGTACACGGCTTCCTATTATTGTTCCTTTTCTGATATGATTTTCCAGAACCTCAATTTCTTCTTGCAGTTCTTGAGTTGTCATATCGTCCCTGTTCAAGAATGCCAGTGCTTCCTGTTTGATGTAGTCATCCAAAACTCTGAGCCATTTGTCCCAACAATAAATATTGCTTTCTTTTACAATTTCACGTCCATTCTCTACCAGTACAAAGTACTCTTCCCATGCCCGGATATTTGCTTCCACCGTGCCGATGGCCTCCTCAATGACCTGTTTGGCATTGTTGACTCCTGCAAGGTCTGTTGCCGTCAAATTACTGATGGTTGTTTTATAAGTTTCAATAATTCCAGTGCTTATCTTGGCCGTTATAGTGTCAAACCTCGCCAAATTGGCATCAATCATTTCCTTTACCGCACCATTATAAGATTCCTCCCCTTTGTTTCCGTAATAGGTCAGTTGCCAATTGTCCCAACATACCCAATCAGAAACTCCAGCCAACTTGGGCAAAGCCACACCGATGCGCACCTTCCCTTCCGCTACGTTAAAATGTACGTCGGTATAGTGTTTCCCCTTTGCAAACTGTTCAGCCGCAAACTTCAAGGTAGTTTGTACGATTTCGTTTTCGCTTATCTCTTCATAGACATTCGGCACGGGAATTGTCAGGCCGTCCGTCCCATTGGCAACATAAAACACCGCGTATTGTGGCGTTGTGCCATCACTGTAATTCCACTCGTTGCAGTTTGTCGGCCTATAAAGTCCCTGTACGGTCAACTTATAGACTCCATTCGGAAGGTTCTCCACCATCTGCCAAGTGTCAAATGTCTTGTTGTAATGCTCCGCATTCGTATAAGTCTGAAATAAGGGCTGAGTTCCGTTCCATCCTGTATTGTCGTTGTTGTCATAGCTTGGGTTGACAATCAGGGATGTCATACCGACAGGATACGTTTCTTCACTTTGTGTCATGGCTTTCGCCTGTCCACTCAGCAGGCAGGAAATCATTAATAGGGATAAAGCAACTCTTCTCATATAGGAGTGTTTTTATTAATTTTTTAATAGTCCAGTTCAGTCTCCTTTTTTTATTGTATTCACTCTTCACTCTTCGTTTACCAGTACCTTCCCACTCTCCCTGTGTCCGTCAGGATAGGTCACGATATAGAGGTACAAAGCCGGAGTACAGTCCACTTTGACTGCGGCTTCACCACCCACAAATCGGGCTTCACCCACCTTAACAGCATCCATGGTATAGACCTCCAACTTTATGGCATTGGGGGCGGTGCAGTGGAGGGATTGTCCTATGGCATATATGGTCAAATCTCCGACGGTGCTTGAGGAAATACCGTTTGTACGTGAAGTGGTACAATCTATAAAATCGGGGTGCAGATACAGCGTTTCTCCCTCCTTACACAGGCAGGTGATACGGCTTTGACCGAACTGAATGCTCGAATAGACACTCATTCCGTCTATGGGGCATACTCTGCTCAACGAGCCGATACCTTCCACCCATACGTCTTCACGATCACCATTCAGAGTTATCTGTTTGCGTGAAATTCCATCTATGTCTATGGAACTTACCTCGTTTACAGTACATGTATCATATATGAAAATGGGCCTGCTTCTGCCATCGTGGAAGTATTCTCTTAACAGGGCTATTTCATCTCCTTTCTGCACGGTGAAGTCATAGCAGAGTTCTATACGTCCGTTACCGTTACCTATAGCATAGACTTTGCCGTTGAAATCCTGTAGATACTTGAACAAGAACCACGCCTCTTCATTCGGCATATCAAATGTGAAGGTGCCGGGTCTGACCTCTTCTGTCAATGCGACTTCTCGGAATTCTCCCTCCGAATGTTCGTTGTAGTTCCAATTTTGTGTCCATGTCATCCCTTTCTGCATCCAAGGGTTGGCCTCAGGGTTGGCCAACTCGCCGTTGAAATAGATGGTCTTTCCCTCCGATGCTACCTGATAGACCGTCTCCCATGAAGACGACCCATTATTCATGCGTGGTCTCCAATAGTCAAAAAAAGCATATCGTACACTACCGATACCTTCTATCCACTGTTCGGTGTCCCTACCCTGACAATTCAAGTCTATCACTTTGCGCCCATGTTCGTATCGCACATTTACCACTTTCCAATGTCCGAGAAAGTCATCCGCATTTTCCGGCTTTTCGCGTGTAAATCCAGGTGAGTAATCTCCCCGATTGTAGATGATGTCTCCTACTTGCAAGGTAAAGTCATACATCAGAGTCGGCACTCCGTCTTCAAAACTGTAATCTGATTCTTTTCCCGGATAAAACCACACTTTGCCATCTTGTTCGCGGAAAGCACCTTTGTAGGTGTTGTTTTCATAGAATTTCTTCCACGTTTGTCCGTCAATCAGTGTGTCTGTCCCCAACGTGTAGGCAATCTCTCTGTTCTCATAGTCCGAATTTCCGAATAAAAAGTTCTCATAGTGATAGTTGGCATACCAGGTGGTTCCAGTTACAGAAAACTCGGTCGTGGCACTGTAGTCAATATCCCTCATCACCGCTCTTGCCGTTGCCATCATATACTGTTTGTATAGCTGAACATCATTCTGTTCGGCCAGTGTCACGTGGTAATAATCTTCGGTGAATCCGGGTATGCGGATATCTATATGATGCAGAATCATGTCGGTGTTCTCCGGGTCCATATCGAAGCGTTGCAGATGTACCGAGTCACCGATGATTTGGCAGTGTATGTAATGCTTGCCGTATCCGCGTGCCATCAGAGTTCCCCTTATGCGCAGATAGTCTCC
>JAFQBB010000047.1 GCA_017416805.1 Bacteroidaceae bacterium | reverse complement strand
AAGATATGAGGAAGTTGCAGAAGATCTGTACGGATATAGAGCCAACAAGCATATCATTTTCTACCGGATTCTTCCTAATGATGACATACTTGTCATCAGAATATTACACCAGAAGATGGATTTGAAACATCATCTGACAGATGGGTCCAATTAAACAACAAAGTGGAGCATAGCCATCGCGGCCGTGCTCCACTTTCTTTTTTCACTAATACAACATTATTATTAACGCACTTGCTTATGGTGCTTTCGTTATCTCATCCACGGTGAGTGGGATGTTATAGTCGATGCGGTCACTCTGGATGAAGACGGTGAAACCATCATCAGCCTTTATACGGCAAGAGTAGGACTTCAGCAGGCCGTCCACCTTGGAAAACACGCCATCTGAAGAATAATTATATTCATGGATACGCTTCTCATTACGGATGGTGATTTCAGAGTCTGTTTCACTGACAATATTGAGATTCTTCTTGTTCTCATTAAATTTACCCATCACGTCCAACGTAATCCAATAGACAAGGTCGATTTGTTGGTTTCGTCGAGATGTAGCAAAATTCAACATACCATCGCTCCACATTTTAGTACTATCGGGAGTGTAAAGGTAAACGGTTTGCTGCCCTGAATCTTCCATTATCTCCTGTCGGCTGAAGTATCCTCTTTCTGTCCGCAAAATGGTGTTGATAACTTTGGTCGAAGGCCCCCCTGTTTCTGTCGGCTTGTATGTGAGTTCTATCCGACAACTGCCTATTTCTTCTAATTCAGCCATAGCCCTGTCGATAATCTGGGCCGCACGTGCTTCGCCCGGCATCAGAATTTTGGTGCCAAAGAACACTCCTATCATCACCACGGCTGCCACTCCTACGGTGCGTACATACCGCCACCAGGATACACGCTTGGGAGTTTCGGGCACACTGAACGAAACGTTGTACCGGGGGGCGTGTTTGGGAGTCAGCAGGTTTACAATCTGTTCATCCACTCTTTCATTGTCTCTTTCCGTTTTCATATCTTTCACTATTTAAAGGTTTTCACATCAGTTTATTCATCCGCAATCCGTCACGCAATTTCTCAATGCCATAGCGATAACGGGCTTTCACCGTAGGTAGGGGTTCACTCAGAATGGATGCAATGTCGGCAAACGTACGCCCACCATGAATGTGCAACCGTATCACCTCGCTTTGCTCCACAGGTATTTTGCCCAACAGGCGGTCAATCATGCGGAACTCCTGTTCAAAGTCCTGCGGTACAAGGTCGTGCACCTGCAATTGCTCGACATTGTCACACTCCATCTCCATCCTCTTCTGCCGATTGCGCAGAAGCATCCCGCATTGGTTGGTCAAGGTCCGAAAAAGGTAGTTCCTCATATTCTCCACTTCGGCCAGCAAGTGAGCCTTGTCGCACAACGCGAGAAACACCTCTTGCAACACATCCTCCGCCTCGGCCTCATCGCCCAGCCGATAGCAGGCATACCGGTAGAGGTCTTCCTTCTCCTCCTCCATCAGGCGGGCCAGTTGCTCCATCAGTTTTCTCTTCTTATTCTTATTCATTTTTCATTGGTCGTTCTGCTTTAAAGATGCAAAGTTGCGGAAAAAGATGTAAAGGAGAGCAAAAACAAACTAAAAAACAAAATACTCAGCCTGCTATTTGGTTATTCCAAATTAAACCCATATTTTTGCAACCGCGGTTACAGTAACGTGTGTTGCAAAATAAAATTCATTGATTATGAGATTCTACAATAGAGAAAAAGAGACGCAGACTTTGCAGAACATCGAAAATATGTCTGCCGAATATGCACAAATGACCGTCATCACAGGACGGAGGCGGATAGGCAAAACTACCCTTATCCGTCACGCTTTCAAACGCCTGCCATTGATATACTTCTTTGTAGGGCGAAAAAGTGAAGCCATGCTATGCCGCGAACTGACGGAAATAGTAAAAAATGTGTTGGGCGATGAATTAGGAACATTCACCTCCATGAGTGCTCTTTTCTCCAGTCTGATGAATATTTCCAAGCAAAAGAACTTCACGTTGGTGTTTGACGAATTTCAGAATTTCAGCACCGTGAATGCCTCCTTCTTCAGCGATATGCAACATCTGTGGGACAACCATAAGGATGAAAGCCAGATGAATTTAGTCCTTTGCGGTTCACTCTACTCTATGATGACCAAAATCTTCGACGACAGGAAAGAACCTCTCTACGGACGTGCCACACACCGCATCCGCCTGCAACCTTTTACGTTGGACACATTGAAGGAAATCATGCGCGAACATCATCCCGAGTACATGCCCGACGACCTCCTGACTTTCTACATGGTGACGGGAGGGGTGGCCAAGTATGTTGAACAATTGATTATGCATCATGCTTTTACCAAAGAAACCATCATACAGACCGTTTTCAGTTACGGTTCCTATTTCCTCGAAGAGGGACGCGACATGCTTTCCGATGAGTTTGGCAAAGAATATGGGAATTACTTCTCTATCCTTGCGGCTATAGCCAGTGGTGAAACCAGTAGAGGAGAAATCACCAACTATACAGGCATAGAGTGCGGAGGACATCTGGACAAATTGGAAAAGTCATACGACCTCATCACCCGACTTCGCCCTTACCTTCAGCCCGAGGGGAGCCGTAACCTGAAGTATGAACTGAAAGACAACTTCTTGACATTCTGGTTCCGTTTCATTTATAAATACCGTAGTGCCATAGAAATCGGCAATCTCGAATATGTGCAAGAAAAGGTGTTGGCCGACTATGAAACTTTCTCCGGAAAAATCCTTGAACGTTATTTCCGACAGAAATACCGCGAGACGGGGTTCTATAATATTGTCACCAACTATTGGGAGAAAAACAATTTGAATGAAATCGACCTCATTGCCGTAAATGAAGTTGACCACATCCTCATCATCGGGGAATGCAAACGGAATGCCAAGCGAATCAATCTCCACACATTGCAAGAGAAGTCGCAAACCATCCTACAAAAACAAAAGCGTTTCAAGGCCGAATATGTGGGAATGAGTTTGGATGATATGTGACAATCCCCTTTGTACCATATTGCATTACGAAAACGGAGAAAAAGTTAAATTGATGAAATAAGAATAGCAAAAATGTTGCCAAAGGATTACGGCCAATCCGAGAATTTATGGTTCAAGATATGAGGAAGTTGCAGAAGATCTGTACGGATATAGAGCCAACAAGCATATCATTTTCTACCGGATTCTTCCTAATGATGACATACTTGTCATCAGAATATTACACCAGAAGATGGATTTAAAGCATCATCTGACAGATGAGCCCAATTAAAAAATACAAGTAGCAGAAAAAGACCTCAGATTCCCTAAAACGTACTTTGCACATTTTTTTGTGCACTTTTCCCGAATTATGCACTTTTTTTTGTGCAATATTTGTATCTTTGCAAAAAAAAGAGATGAATAGACTACAGGAATACTTTGACAATCAATTGGAAGCCACAAATTCAGACTTTCATCGATACATGTTTGAACGAATTGATTGGGACAATCGGCTAATTGGTTTAGTCGGGCCAAGAGGAGTGGGTAAGACAACCTTAATGCTACAACATGCCAAAGAAGAACTTCCGAGACATAGTACATTGTTTGTCACGGCCGAAGATATGTATTTTGCCACAAATAATATAGTGGAGTTTGCTGCAGATTTTGTAAAAAAAGGAGGACGCTATCTGATTATAGATGAAATCCACAAGATGGAAGAGTGGTCGAGATACCTCAAACTCATCTATGACTATCAACCCAAACTGAATGTCATTTTTACAGGCTCTTCCATCCTCGACATTACAAAAGGGACACACGACCTCAGCCGACGAGCCATCACATACTCCATGCAAGGATTGTCTTTTAGGGAATATCTCTCACTCTTTCACAGCATTAATGAGAATGCGTATTCACTTGAACAAATCCTGAATCATAAAGTAAAAAATCCCGTTGGAGCACAGATTCTTGTTCTTTTCAAGGATTATCTCCGAAAGGGATACTATCCGTTCGCCAAAGAGAATCAATACGATTCCCGTTTGAAACAGGTAATAAACAATACACTTGAAATGGATATTCCCCAATATGCCAAAATGAATATTTCCACAGGAAGAAAGGTAAAGCAACTGTTGGGAATCATTTCACGAAGTGTTCCGTTCAAACCCAACATGAGCACATTATCCACCGTTTTAGGAACAAGCAGGAACAGCACTGCAGACTATTTTGTCTATCTTGAAGAGGCCGGTATGATAGCTCAGTTGCGCGATAAAACATCGGGGGTCAGAGGATTGGGCAAGGTGAATAAAGTATATTTGGACAATCCCGCACTGATTTACAATTTGGCAGAAGAAGAGGCTAACATCGGCAATGTCAGAGAAACGTTTTTCTACAATCAGATGCGACTTAACCAGGAGGTTGAATCCTCCGACATAGCCGACTTCACGATTGGCAATTACACGTTTGAAGTCGGAGGAAAGAACAAATCACAAAAACAAATAGAATCAGCCGAAAAGGGATACATTGTCAAAGACGACATCGAAAGCGGCTACTTAAATGTGATACCTCTGTGGATGTTCGGAATGAATTACTGATGGCAAGATACTGAAAGTGGAGCATAACCCTCGCGGTCGTGCTCCACTTTTTGTTTATATTCCCATATATATTCTCTTCATTCACGGCAAATCCATCCTTATATAAAAAAAACGACAATTTATTTTGCCCTTCTCCTGCTTTTCACTACTTTTGCACCGTCCGTAGGGAGAAATCTGCGGATTGCAAGAAAGCATTTTGCATGATGTCTGAGAAATGAAATTCGCCAAAATTCCAACAAAGGACTGAAGCAAACGATGCTCATTCTGTTTTGTATATATGTACGAAGCGGTGAACAAACCGTATTCCCTCTGCATATTGCAAGATGGCGTGGGAATATTGTTTCTTCCATGTTCATTTTGTTAGGGCGTTTGGCGATGCCTCATTTCCGTGGACAAAGGGCAACAAGTCTCATGCCTTTTTTGTATCGGTAAACCAACAAACAAGAAAGTATAACCGCTGAATTCGGAGACTTACAGGCAAACAAATGTTCAATTACAATGAAAAAGACATTGAAACTGGCTCTTTGCGGCTTGATGTTGGCTGGAGTAGCAAATGCACAGGTGGTGACGTTGCCCACTGATTATTACGATGGTGATATGGGAATTCTTCTTAAATCATTTTCTACTGATGGAAAAGTAAAACTTCTTGCTGCTGAAGAATTAGGAGAGGGAGGGAACATAAAAATCCGCACATATAACAACTCTTTCAACATCGAACATAGTTTTGAAGTGGTTCCCCAAAGATTACTAAATAAGAGGGTAACAGAGCGGCGTGCTATCGTTGCTATTCCAGGGGAATTGGTTACCCTTATTGATGTCGAGAAGGATCCTAGTCAAGGATATTGGAGTCAAATGAGTCAAGAAGAAAAGATTGGATGGTTAAGAAGCGAAGGTAAATATCTTCTTTGGGATTTCGGTTATAACATCGACTTTCGTAGAGATTCTATCTATACTGATGCAAACGGTGACGTTTACATGTACCTGATTAATTCAGTATATGATTATGATTTTGGAAAAGAAGAAGAACGTACTGTCGGTGCATTCGTCTTAAATGATGAAACCTTAAAATTTCAACCTATTACCTATTCAAGAACTGGCGAATGGGAAGTTGTTGAAACAGAAGAATACGAATATACAAACTACATGATTGCTATATGGAACGTAATCAATATGGATAGTGATTGGAGTTCTGAGTTGGAGTTACCTTTACTCGCTACTCAAACCCTCTTTAATGCAGATGCGAAGTACGAGTACATCAGATACAAACGAGTAGCATACAGCAATCGGGCAGAAGGGGACGAACGAGATACTGATGGTGATGGTATTACAGATGTAAGGTCTTTTAGAAGCGGACACGATAACGCAGGAATAGAGGTGGTTTCAGAAGATGGTAATGTAATCGCATCGTTTGATGCAGGTGACACAGAAGGTGCCACCCTTATCCTTTGGGAAGGGAAACGTTATTTAGGCTTCTACGTTCATGATGAAGACTACAACTGGAGTTTCCACATTTATGAAATCAACCCCAACGGCAACAGTATCACCCGTGTCAGCAGTGAAGCATTTATGCACATCCTGCCCGCCATGCCACGGAAAAACACGAGCGTAACTGTAGAGTTTGGTGAAGAGTCAGTGAAGAATGGCGGACAACTGATGATTACCGACATGAACGGACGTACGGTTTATCGTAATTCCGTAACCTCTGGTGAGACAACTGTACGAGTACCTTTACGCCGCATGGCATCAGGTATATATAATGTAACTTTGGTGAACGGAGGAAAGAAGATAGAAAGCTCCAAACTGATTGTCAGATAAATAAATCAACTCATTTACATACAGAGTATCCCCACAAACCTCGACATCAGGGAGGTTTGTGGGGATTGTTTCCCTCTCTACAAATTGTCGTTACTTCTCAATAGTAACATTCTCCCGCTCCCATTTCGCAATGAATTCTTCGCGATTGGTGACACGGAAGTGGGCATTACGAAACATCTGTTTCATCTCTGACGAGGGGTAGAAGCGGAGCTTGGCCAGGCGGACGTCGTCCACCGAACAATCGTGAGGGCGCACATGAGCCTTACTGTTGACCACAGGACGCAGGGTGCCCACACCGGTAATGTTGACGGCATGGCCGGCCGATAGCCACGAACGGAGGGCATCACCCAACTCCTCGGCCACCATCCGGGCCAGGGCAGGACGCACGCCACGCACTTCCATCTCGTGATAAGCCAGTTTGTCGAACGAGATGACTGACTGCTTGGAGACACGCAGGGAGTGCATCACCCCCTCTTCCTTGAACGGCACAGGTTGGCGGACAATCTCCAGCGAAAGCTCCGCCTTTTCTATCTTTCCAGTTATCTTCTTCATATTATCTGTGAGTGTTTAGTTATTCTGCCGCAAATATACAGTTATTTCTCCATTCGCCAAACGAAGAAGAGAGAAAGTACAGTGCCGCACTATAGAAAAGTGCAGTGCGGCATTGCACAAAAGTGTAGTGCGGCACTATACTTTTGCATAATGCGGCACTACACTTTAATAGGTTCCCAAAAGGGGAACAGACAAACAGGTAAAGGTTTACGGACGGATAAGTGAACTTCCACGGATGGACAGGCGAACATTGGTGCAGATTCAAGTAAACTGACATTGCGGAAGCAAATTTTGACAAGTTACAAAAAGGCGCGTGCATGTTTTATTCTTGTCATTTTTGTAAACAAATCTGTATTATTACCAAATTTTTCTTACCTTTGTGACATCAAATCATACAGAGCTTATTAACAACTTAAACATACAGAACTCATGAAAAAAAATTGGCTATTACTTTCAGTCATGGCACTGGCGGCCTTACCACAGGTAATGCAGGCGCAGGACACACGTGAACGTAACTATTATTTTGAAATACTTGAGCCCCGACACGAGGCCAAGCCGCAGGTGCAGAGTTTTGCCACAGAACGGGTGAAGGAGCAACTCGACCGTGGACTTGTGGCAGTTCCTACGACCGACGGGAAGGGTATCCACATAGGATGGCGCTTGTTGGAAAGTGACCCAGCGGAGGCATCGTTTCACCTCTATCGCTTTGCCAACGGCAAGCAGAAACGGCTGACAAAGAAGCCTCTGAAAGATGTGTGCGACTTCACCGACTTGCAACCGGCCGAAGGAAAATCGGAGTATTGGGTAACGGTACTTGACAAGAAAGGGAAGGTCATCAGTACATCCGAGAAATTAAGCGTGGAGAAACCGCTTTTGACCAATTACCGTTCTATTAAGTTGAAGGATGAAAAGACACGTGCGGGCAAGGTGGCCGTGGCCGACCTGAATGGCGATGGTACCTATGACTACATCATCCGTACACCGGACAGTAATGTTGACCCTGGTATGGGAGGAAACCTCGACGGACGCACCTATCAGATTGAGGCCTATCTGAGCGATGGCACTTTCCTATGGTCGAAAGATTTGGGACAAGGCATTGAGCCGGGTGTATGGTATTCACCTTTCATTGCCTATGATTTCAATGGCGACGGCAAGGCCGAAGTGGCCCTGAAGACGGCTCCTGCCGATGCCAAACGCAACGACAAGGGACGTGTGGATAGCGGAGAAGAGTATCTGAGTGTATGGGACGGCATGACCGGACGTGAAATGGCCCGTGTGGATTGGCCTGAACGCAACGACCGGTACGGAAACCTTGTCCGTCAGAACCGCAATCAGATAGGTATGGCCTTCCTTGATGGGAAGACACCTTATATACTCGCTTGCCGAGGAACCTACAAACTGATGGTGGTGGATGCCTGGGAATTGAAAGGCGAAAAACTGGTGCGTGTCTGGCGATGGGATGGTGACGAAGAAAACCCCATCATCCGTAGTATGGGTGCACACAGCATGGTGAGCGGCGACGTGGATGGCGACGGACGCGACGAGATGCTGCTCGGTTCGTGCATGATTGACGACAATGGTACGGCCTTGTGGTCAGCCGGGCTCGGACATCCCGACAAAGTGTATCTGACCGACATCGATCCCGAACGACCGGGCATGGAGGTATTCCTCTGCTTGGAGCCTTTTCACACAAACGGGCGCGGTGTCTGCATGGTTGATGCCAAGACCGGTACACAAGTGTGGAATATCAACCATGAAACCAAGCACGTAGGCAACGGTATGGTGGCCGACTTTGACCCGACACACAAGGGACTCGAATGCTTTGCATCGGAAGATTCCAAGGGAGGAAGCAGTGACAAGTATCTGCTGGCGGCCAATGGCCAATACATCCGCCGAAATGAGGATGTACCTCCTTGCGGAAGCTGGGTATGGTGGGATGCTGACCTGTTGCGAGAAACCATGCAAAACCCGCCTATGAGCCGTGAAGAGATGGCTGAACGTTGGCGTAGCGGGAAACCCATTGGGCAAAACATCGTCAAATGGGCCGACAAAACTATAGTTGATGGTGGCATCGAAGGAAGCCTGCAACTGATAGCCGACCTCTATGGCGACTGGCGCGAGGAGTTGGTGACATCGCTCCCTGGCGAACTCCGCATCTATACCACCTCCATCCCAGCCAAAGACCGCCGCGTTACTCTGATGCAAGACGGTATTTACCGTAGCTACGTGGCCCATCGCTCTATGGGATATCCGCAGGCTCCGGTGCCGTCATACTATTTGGGAGAATAAACAAATCATTCAATAAGAACTATGAGAAAATTATTTTTTTTCATCTTATGCTTGGCGCTTTTGCCTTTGGCGATAATGGCGCAGGTGACCTTGCCGAAAGTCATCGGTGATAACATGGTGTTGCAACAGGGCAAGAAGGTGAACATTTGGGGCGAAGCGGCTCCTGGTGAACGGGTGACGGTGAAATTCCAACGGCAAACGAAGAAGGCTGTGGCCGATGCTGAGGGAAAATGGTGTGTGCAACTGGATGAAATGACGGCCACGCACAAACCGCAACAGATGACCATCCGCGGCAAGAAGAACACCATCCGCCTGAAGAATATCCTGATAGGTGAGGTGTGGCTGGCCTCGGGACAATCAAATATGGAGTACTCGATGAACAACCACCCGAAGTATGCCAAGGCCAAGAAGGGAAACCCCAACCGGCTGAAAGAGGAGTATGAACAGGCCAATAGCCCCATCATCCGACTGATGTACGTGAAGAAAGACTTGAAGAGCGACACGCTCCCCTCCAACGGATGGCAGACGCTGAACCAAGAGTCGTTGGCACCGATGTCGGCCGCCGGATATTTCTTCGCTAAAAGGCTGGTGGAAGAGTTGGACGTGCCCGTGGGCATCATCTCAACCTCATGGGGAGGCACACGCATCGAGACGTGGACATCGGAAGAGGCATATGCCGAGTCGCCCCTCTTTAAAGAAAAAATTGACGGACATAAGATTGACGGACACCGCATAGGCGAACGCTATGACAAGATGGTGGCTCCTATGGTGCCCTTCACTTTGCGCGGTTTCTTGTGGTATCAGGGAGAATCCAACCTTATTGACTTAGGGCCGACGGACAATTATTACGAAAAGAAGAAAGTATTGGTGGAGAGTTGGCGCAAGGCTTGGGGAGATGAAACATTGCCATTCTATTATGTTCAGATTTCTCCTTATGCCTACTCAGCCCGTCGGGGCGACCTTGTGGCTAAGGCATGGGATGCATTGCCATGCTTCTGGAAAGAGCAGACGGCCTGCCTGCAGATTCCTCACACGGGTATGGTGGTGACAACCGATTTGGTGGACAATGTAAAGGATATCCATCCTTCGTACAAATGGATTGTAGGTGAGCGCCTGGCCCGATTGGCTTTGGCCAAGGATTATGGAAGGACCGACATAGTTTATAGCGGCCCTATATATAAGGGTATAAGGGTGGATGGAAAGAAAGTCATTATCGAGTTTGACCACACCCACGGCGGGCTGAAGACCACGGACGGGAAAGCCCCCGACTGGTTCACGGTGAAGCTGAACAACGGACGCTATAGCAAACCTCAAGAAACCGCTATCGAAGGAAACACCGTTGTCCTGACGCACGACCGTCTCGACCCATCAGGAAGTGTACGTTTCGCGTGGGATGAAGTGGCCATGCCTAACCTGGTGAATGGCGAGGGATTGCCTGCATGCCCCTTCCGAACCAAGGCAAAATAAAGACAAATTTCCCTTCTTTCAAAATAAAATCTTATAAAATGTCAGCTTTTTATTGAAAAAACTGACATTTTTCTTTTGCCGTTCGAAAATTATCTCTACCTTTGCGCCGTTGAAAACAAAAAAAGGACTAAAGAAAAGACAATGAACCAAACATTCAACATTATTAACTTGCTAAGCATTATTATTCTACTAAGTCATATAGTGGGAAGTGAGTGCTATGCGGTATGTTGAACCTGATGTTTGGTACAAGATACAAGAACAAAAAAAAGAAAAGCCTTTCTCACTTCCCCGTGTGAAAGGCTTTTTTATTACCCTACAGAGAAAAAAGTTTTTTCAAACCTAAGAAAAATAAAGTATAGACAAATGAATGACAGATTATTCATTTTCGACACGACACTGCGCGATGGCGAACAGGTGCCAGGATGCCAATTGAACACAGTAGAAAAGATTCAAGTGGCCAAGCAACTGGAGCTGTTGGGCGTGGATGTCATCGAAGCAGGTTTCCCCGTATCAAGTCCGGGAGACTTCAACTCGGTCATCGAGATCTCGAAGGCGGTGACATGGCCCACCATTTGTGCCTTAACCCGCGCCGTAGAGCGCGATATCGACGTGGCCGCCGAAGCGCTGAAGTTTGCCAAACACAAGCGAATCCATACGGGTATCGGCACAAGCGATGCACACATCAAGTACAAGTTCAACTCCAACCGCGAAGAGATTATCGAACGGGCTGTAGCTGCGGTAAAATATGCCAAGCGCTACGTGGAGGATGTGGAGTTTTATGCCGAAGATGCGGGACGCACGGAGAACGAATATCTGGCACGTGTCATCGAAGCGGCCATCAAAGCCGGTGCTACGGTGGTGAACATCCCTGATACAACGGGATACTGCCTGCCCGACGAATACGGCGCGAAGATAAAGTACCTGATGGAGCATGTGGACGGTATCCACAAAGCCATTATCTCCACCCATTGCCACAACGACTTGGGTATGGCCACGGCCAACACCATGGAGGGCATACTCAACGGTGCACGCCAAGTGGAAGTGACCATCAACGGTATCGGCGAACGGGCAGGAAATACCAGCCTTGAAGAGGTGGCCATGATTATCAAATGCCACAAGAACATCGACATCGAGACAAACATCAACACACAGAAGATTTACCCCACGAGCCGCATGGTCAGTTCGCTGATGAACATGCCCGTGCAACCCAACAAGGCCATCGTCGGACGCAATGCCTTTGCCCACTCAAGCGGCATCCATCAGGACGGTGTACTGAAAAACGTACAGACGTATGAAATCATCGACCCGAAGGATGTGGGTATCGATGACAACAGTATCGTACTGACCGCACGCTCGGGACGTGCCGCTCTGAAGAACCGTCTGCACGCTCTCGGCATCGACCTCGAACAGGAAAAACTTGACAAGGTATATGACGAATTCCTCAAACTGGCCGACAAGAAAAAGGATATCAACGATGACGACATCATGCTGCTTGCCGGTGCCGACCGTACACAAAACCACCGTATCAAGTTGGAATTCCTGCAAGTGACCAGCGGTGTGGGTGTCCAGTCGGTAGCCAGCCTCGGCATTAGCATCAGTGGTGAGAAGTTCGAAGCCTGCGCCAGTGGAAACGGTCCTGTGGATGCGGCAATCAAGGCACTGAAAAAGATTATCGACCGCCACATGATATTGAAAGAGTTCACCATCCAAGCCATCAGCAAAGGCTCGGACGATATGGGAAAAGTGCACATGCAGGTGGAATACGACGGACATATCTATTACGGCTTCGGTGCCAACACGGACATCATTGCCGCCTCGGTGGAAGCGTATATTGATTGTATAAATAAGTTTAAGTGACAAAAAAAAATGAAAAGTTTATTTGATAAGATATGGGACGCCCATGTTATTTTGGATGTCCCTGACGGCCCCACCCAGCTTTACATTGATCGTCTCTATTGCCATGAGGTGACAACACCGCAGGCATTTGATACGTTGAGAGACAAAAATATACGTGTATTCCGTCCCGAACAGGTAGTGGCCATGCCTGACCATAACACACCGAGTGACCAACAGGAGCACATAGATGACCCCGTAGGGCGCAAGCAGGTGGAGACACTGGCCAAGAATTGTGCCGAGTTTGGCATCCGCCATTTTGCCATGGGAAGCAAGGACAATGGCATCATCCATGTGGTAGGCCCCGAAAAGGCACTTTCGTTGCCGGGCATGACCATCGTGTGCGGTGATTCACATACCTCTACACACGGAGCCGTGGGCGCCATTGCCATGGGTATAGGCACCAGTGAGGTGGCTCAGGTGCTGGCTTCGCAAACCATCCTGCAAAGCAAGCCTAAGACGATGCGTATCAATATCGAGGGGACACTTCCCGAGGGTACTACCGCCAAGGACGTGGCCCTCTACATCATGGCCCAGATGACCACCTCAGGTGCTACAGGTTATGCCGTAGAGTATGCAGGCTCCACCGTGCGCAACATGAGTATGGAGGGACGCTTGACACTCTCAAATCTCAGCATCGAGATGGGGAGCCGCGCCGGACTTATCGCTCCCGACGAGATTACCTTTGAATATCTCAAGGGACGCGAATATGCCCCTAAAGGCGAAGCTTGGGACAAGGCCGTGGAGGAGTGGAAACAGCTCTACTCTGACCCCGACGCGGTGTTCGACAAAGAAGTGACTTATCGTGCTGAAGACATTGCCCCACGCATCACCTACGGTACCAATCCCGGTGCAGGTATCGCTATTGATGAGTGCATCCCCACACTGGACGAAGTGGCCGAAGCTGACAAAGACCAATTCCTTGCCATGCTTGATTATATGCAATTTGAGCCTGGACAGAAACTTGAAGGTACTCCCATAGATTACTGCTTCCTCGGAGCTTGCACCAACGGACGTATCGAAGACTTCCGAGCCTTCGCTTCTGTGGTGAAAGGCAAGAAGAAAGCCCCCAATGTGGTGGCTTGGCTCGTGCCCGGCTCATGGCTCGTGCGCCAACAGATTATCGACGAAGGCATCGACAAGATTTTGGAAGAGGCTGGTTTCGAACTGCGCCTGCCTTCATGCTCATCGTGTCTGGCCATGAACCCAGACAAGGTGCCTGCGGGCAAACTCTCCATCTCGACCAGCAACCGCAACTTTGTAGGTCGACAGGGGCCTGGCGCACGCACCATTCTTGCCTCTCCGCTTGTAGTGGCGGCAAGTGCGATAACCGGTGTTATCACTGACCCTCGTAAAATGTAACACACCATATAACATGGCACACAGATGACGCAGATATAGCAGATGACCGCTGATTTATCTGCAAAGAGCATAAAAAAATCAAATCTATGAATATCTGCCACATCAGCGTCATCTGCGTGCAACAAAAAAAAGAGCAATGAAACAGAAATTTGACATCATACAGTCAACTTGTATTCCTATTCAGATTGACAATTGTAATACAGACCTCATCATACCGGCCCGCTATCTGGCCAGTACCACACGCGATCCTAAGTTTTTCGGTGATGCCTTTATGCATGATTTACGTTATAATGCAGATGGAAAGCCCGTAGCGGATTTTGTGATGAACCGCCCCGAGTATAGCGAAGCACCGCGACAAGGCGTACACGAAATCATCATCGGTGGACAAAACTGGGGTTCAGGCTCCAGTCGTGAGCATGCCGCCTGGGCCATTGCCGGCTATGGCGTGCGTGTGGTCATCAGCAGTTCGTTTGCCGACATCCACCGCAACAACCTGCTCAATTGCTTCGTATTGCCAGTCATCGTCAGTCGCGAATTCCAACAAGAACTGTTCGACACCGTATCTGCCAACCCGCAGGCAGAAGTAAAGGTGGACGTGCTTAACCAGACCGTCACCAACCTTGCCACAGGCCATAGCGAGACATTCGAAATCAACGGTTACAAGAAATATTGTCTGATGAATGCGTTGGACGACATCGACTTCCTGCTTGAGAATAAGGAGAAAATAGAGAAGTTTGAAAAGGAGACCCACCCCGTCCCTCCCTGTGAGGGAGGGAATTAAGAACAATCACGATTCCCAAATGAACAAAGATATAAAGAATAGAGATACGTCATCTTACTCCCTCCCTCACAGGGAGGGACGGGGTGGGTCTTTCATAGAAATAATGGACACCACCCTGCGCGACGGGGAGCAGACAAGCGGTGTGAGCTTTGTGCCGCACGAGAAACTGATGATTGCCCGCCTGCTGCTGGAAGAGGTGAAGGTTGACCGTATAGAGGTGGCATCAGCCCGTGTGTCGGATGGAGAATTGGAGGCAGTCCGGATGATTTGTGACTGGGCAGCACGACGCGGCATGATTGACCGTGTAGAAGTGTTGGGGTTCGTTGATGGTGGCACTTCGCTGGAGTGGATCCGCCAAGCGGGTGGCCGGGTGGTGAACCTGTTGACGAAGGGTTCGCTCCGCCATTGCCAACACCAGTTGAAGAAGACTCCTGAAGAACATATCGCCGACATCGTCCGCACAGTGGAGAAAGCCGAGGAGATGGACATCACTGTCAATCTTTATCTGGAGGACTGGAGCAACGGCATGAAGAGTTCGCCCGAATACGTTTTCCAACTGATGGATGCACTGAAGGAGTTGCCCATCCGCCGATTCATGTTGCCCGACACATTGGGTGTGCTCAACCCTCTACAGGTCATTGAGTTCATGCGTAAGATGAAGAAGCGCTATCCCAACCTGCACTTCGACTTCCATGCACACAACGACTACGACTTGGCCATCAGCAACGTGTTGGCCGCCGTGCTCAGCGGTTGCCAGGGCATACACACTTCGGTGAACGGCCTTGGCGAGCGATGCGGCAATGCCCCGTTGGCCAGCGTACAAGCCATTCTGAAGGATCACTTCAATGCCCTGACATCCATCGACGAAAGCAAATTGAACGAAGTGAGCCGCATCGTGGAGTCGTACAGTGGCGTGAGCATACCCACGAACAAACCCATCGTGGGGGAAAGTGTCTTCACCCAAGTGGCGGGTGTCCATGCCGATGGAGACAACAAAGACAACCTTTATTGCAACGACCTTCTGCCCGAACGCTTCGGACGTAAACGCGAATATGCCCTGGGCAAAGCAAGCGGCAAGGCAAACATCCGAAAGAATCTGGAGGAGCTGGGGCTTGAATTGAGCGAAGAGGCGATGAAGAAGGTGACCAATCGCATCATTGAATTGGGTGACAAGAAGGAACTGGTGACGCAGGAGGACTTACCATATATTATAAGTGATGTGCTGAAACACGACATTCAAGAAGACCGCGTCCGCTTGAAAAGCTACTTCGTCAACCTTGCTTACGGTCTCAAACCCATGGCTACGGTAAAGGTTGAAATCAACGGACAAGAATACGAAGAGAACTCCAGCGGCGACGGACAATACGATGCCTTCGTGCGCGCGTTGCGCAAGATATATAAGGTGACACTGAACCGTCCCTTCCCCATGCTGACCAACTATGCCGTCACCATCCCGCCCGGCGGACGCACCGACGCTTTCGTGCAGACGGTCATCACCTGGAGTTTCGACGGAAAAGTCATCCGCACCCGAGGCCTCGATGCAGACCAGACAGAAGCGGCCATCAAGGCCACGATGAAGATGCTGAATCTGATAGAAGAGACCCTCCCCCTTACCCCTCCCTAGGGAGGGGAGTGAATGGACAGGCCCATCCCTTATAACAGAGAATTATAGACGTAATATTAATGTATAACAAAGAAAAACATGACCCAAGCATCCTACTCCCCTCCCTAGGGAGGGGTAAGGGGGAGGGTCTCTTAAATTATGAACCTGAAAATTGCAGTGTTGGCCGGTGACGGTATCGGCCCCGAAATATCCGCCGTAGGTGTGGATGTAATGACCGCCGTATGTGAGAAATTCGGACACAAGGTGAGCTACGAATACGCTCTCTGTGGTGCACATGCCATCGACGAGGTGGGCGACCCCTTCCCCGAAGAGACATATCAGATATGCAAACGTGCCGACGCAGTGCTCTTCTCGGCCGTAGGCGACCCGAAGTTTGACAACGACCCGACAGCTAAAGTCCGTCCAGAGCAGGGTTTGCTGGCCATGCGCAAAAGATTGGGACTTTTTGCCAACATCCGCCCCGTACAGACGTTCAAGTGCCTCATTCACAAGTCTCCCCTACGTGCCGAACTGGTGGAGAATGCCGACTTCATCTGCATCCGCGAACTGACGGGCGGCATGTATTTTGGTGAAAAATATCAGGATGATGAAAAAGCCTACGACACCAACTACTACACCCGCCCGGAAATTGAGCGCATTCTGAAAGTAGGCTTTGAGTACGCCATGAAGCGCCGCAAGCACCTCACCGTAGTCGATAAGGCCAATGTGCTCGCCTCGTCGCGCCTGTGGCGCAAAATTGCACAAGAGATGGCTCCGCAATATCCAAAAGTGACAACCGACTACATGTACGTCGACAATGCCGCCATGCGTATGATTCAAGAGCCGACATTCTTTGACGTGATGGTGACGGAAAACACTTTCGGTGACATTCTCACCGACGAAGGCTCAGTCATCAGCGGCTCAATGGGGCTTCTCCCTTCTGCATCAACGGGCGAAAGCACACCTGTGTTCGAGCCTATTCATGGAAGTTGGCCACAAGCAAAAGGGCTGAACATTGCCAATCCGTTGGCACAAGTTCTCTCCGTAGCCATGCTCTTCGAATATTTCAATCTGAAGGAAGAAGGTGTTCTCATCCGCAAGGCCGTGGACGCTTCACTCGATGCCAACGTACGCACACCTGAGATACAAGTGGAAGGCGGAGAGAAATATGGCACAAAGGAAATCGGGCAGTGGTTGGTGGAGTACATAAGAGGAAAAGCATAATAGCGACATCAGCATGGCAAAGTTGCCAAACATCCAAGAAAAACGGCTTTATACCACGACTTTTTCACAAAATCCTTGACATTTTTCCCGAAAACGTTTGCAAATGCGAAAAAAATGGAGGATATTTGTACCGCTAATTGAAGCAATCATCAAAAAACTGTGTAAATATGAGTGACTTTAAAGACAAAAACGAAGAAGTTGTGGCAGAAAAAAAGATGCCGTATAACATTCGTGAAAGAAAACCTAAAGATGCAGCCTACCGTTCACTAATCCGGGCGGAATTGGCAGACGAGTTGTATGACAAAATTCTCAATATCGTTGTTGTACAGAAGAAGTATAAAGATCCCGACTATTCAGCAAAAGAATTGGCAAAGGAACTTAATACCAACACGCGCTACCTCTCGGCTGTAGTCAATTCGCGCTTCGGCATGAATTATTCTTGTCTCTTGAACGAATACAGGATTAAAGAGGCAACTCACCTGCTGACAGACAAACGCTACGAGAACAAGAATGTAGAGGAAATCAGTGCTATGGTAGGTTTTGCCAACCGCCAATCCTTCTACGCAGCTTTCTATAAAAATATGGGCGAAACACCCAACAGCTACAGAAAAAGGAATCTGGAAAAGAGCGAAAAGAAAGGCAAAGCAAAAAAGGGTACCAAAAAGATGGGAAGACCTGCAAAAAAGAACAAATAATCCTCTCTGACACACAAAGTCAACACACATAAAAGAGGGAATTATCACAACAGATGCGATGATTCCCTCTTTTTTCAGCTTACGAAAATACATAAATTAAATATAATAATGAAACACAAATTTATCCAACTGACCATGATGGCTACTATGCTGACCGCTTGTGGCACACAGACAAGCAACAATGTGACAGACGATTTCAAGTATGCAGACGAACAATTCGCAGACTTGCAAATGTTGCGCTACAAAGTACAAGGTTTCGAAGACCTGACACTGAAACAGAAAGAATTGGTGTATTACCTCTCTGAAGCCGCTCTTGAAGGACGCGACATCCTCTTCGACCAAAACGGCAGATACAACCTCACTATCCGCAAGATGCTGGAAACTGTATACACCGATTTCAAGGGCAACAAGGCCGATGAGAATTTCAAAGGTATGGAAACTTACCTGAAGCGCGTATGGTTCTCCAACGGTATCCACCACCACTACGGATGCGAAAAGTTCGTGCCTAACTTCTCCCCCGAATTCTTCCGCACCGCACTGAAAACCGTTGATGCCACCAAACTCCCTTTGGACGACGGACAGACGGTTGACCAGTTGTGTGATGAGATATTCCCCATCATCTTCGACCCCACCATCATGCCCAAACGTGTCAATCAGGCCGATGGCGAAGACCTGATTCTGACCTCCGCTTGCAACTATTATGGCGAAGGTGTCACCCAAAAGGAAGCAGAGGATTTCTATACAAAGATGAAGGACCCCAACGATCCTTGCCCCGTAATGTTTGGCATGAACAGCCGTCTGGTGAAGGAAAATGGCAAAATTCAGGAAAAGACATGGAAGGTGGGCGGCCTCTATACCGAAGCCATCGAACGCATCGTATATTGGCTCGACAAAGCTAAAGCCGTGGCAGAAAACGACCAGCAGAAGGCCGTTATTGAAAAGCTTATCCAATTCTATAACGATGGTGACTTGAAGACCTTCGACGCTTATGCCATCGAATGGGTGAAGGACCTCGATTCACGCATCGACTTCGTAAATTGCTTCACCGAAAGCTATGGCGACCCTCTTGGTATGAAGGCCAGCTGGGAGTCTATCGTCAACTTCAAGGACATGGAAGCTACCAAACGTACCGAAACCATCAGCGCCAATGCACAATGGTTTGAAGACAATTCACCCGTTGACCCACGCTTCAAGAAAGAAACCGTCAAAGGTGTAAGTGCCAAGGTTATCACCGCCGCCATGTTGGGAGGCGACCTCTACCCCTCTACCGCCATCGGAATCAATCTGCCCAACTCTAACTGGATTCGTAGCGCACACGGCTCGAAGTCTGTTACTATCGGCAACTTGACCGATGCCTATAGCAAAGCCGCCCGCGGTAACGGATTCTCACAGGAGTTCGTCATCAGCCCTGCTGAAATCAAATTGATAGAGACTTACGGCGACATTACTGACAACCTTCACACCGACCTCCACGAATGCCTTGGCCATGGTTCGGGCAAACTCCTCCCCGGCGTTGATCCCGACACACTGAAGGCTTATGGTTCGACTATCGAAGAAGCCCGTGCTGACCTCTTTGGCCTCTATTACCTGGCCGATGACAAATTAGTCGAATTAGGACTTACCCCCAACGATGAGGCTTACAAAGCTCAGTACTACAGCTACATGATGAACGGTCTCATGACACAGCTCGTCCGCATTGACTTAGGCAACAACATCGAGGAGGCACACATGCGCAACCGTGCCCTCATCGCACGTTGGGCCATGGAGAAGGGTGCTGCAGACAAGGTGGTTGAATTCGTAAAGAAGGATGGTAAGACTTACGTACAGGTGAACGACTACAAGAAATTGCGCGACCTCTTCGGACAACTCTTAGCCGAAATCCAGCGCATCAAATCGGAGGGTGACTTCAATGCCGCACGCGAATTGGTAGAAAACTACGCCGTGAAGATCGACCCTACCCTTCATGCCGAAATCCTCGACCGATACAAGAAACTGAACCTCGCACCGTATAAGGGATTCATCAACCCAGTCTATACGGCCGTGAAAGATGCTGAAGGCAACATTACCGACGTGACCATCGACTACACCGAAGGCTACGCCGAACAGATGCTCCGCTATAGTAGCGAATATGCAAATTTACCGTATCGCAATTAAATTGAGTGACAAGTGACAAGCCACAAGCTACGAGTTCCCCCATACAGCCAAACAACTTGTAGCTCGTAGCTTGTCCCTTAAAACTAAGGACATGACCACCCACGAAACCATCAAGGAAATCAAGGCCCAATTCCGCCTGTTCATGAACGGTGCCGTTTCGCAAAGTATGCGCGAAAAGGGTTTGGATTACAAGCTCAACTTCGGTATCGAACTCCCCCGTCTGAAAGAAATTTCTCTCAGGTACGAAAAAAATCATTCCCTCGCAGGGGAGTTATGGAAGGAAAACATTCGCGAATGCAAGATACTTGCCACCCTACTCCAACCCATTGAAACTTTTTTACCAGAGATAGCCGACATTTGGGTAGAGGACATCCGTCATCAGGAGATGGCCGAGATAGCCTGCATGAATCTCTTCCAACACTTGCCATATGCATCCACCAAGGCTTTCCAATGGATTGCCGATGAGCGCGAGTTCTTTCAGGTATGCGGTTTCCTCACCCTTGCCCGTCTGTTCATGAAGGGATGCCTATTGAACGAAAGAGCAGAAAATGAATTCTTTGACCAAGCCGTTGCCACCCTCACCGACGAGAAAGAGAATCGCCGACCGGCACAAGCTGCCCTCACCGCCCTGCGCATGTACGTCCGTTTAGGAAAAAGTCAGGCTCAAGCAACACTTAAGGCCACTTCATCCATAAACTCAAATGACAAGAAGTACGGACAAAGTATCCGCCAACAATTGGAGGAAGAAATAATAGAATAATCAGTCGTTGAAAGAGTGGAATTAAAAACCTCCTCCAACTTTCCAACGAGGAAAGGAGCAAATAGAGAAAAAGATTTTTCTCATTAAAAACTTTCCTATTCCACTAAAAAGGCTTAACTTTGTTCGCGTTACTTTACGACATGGAGAAAGAAGATATCAAAAACACTGTAAAACAGATATTTACCGAATATCTGCGTATAAATGGGCATCGCAAGACTTCCGAGCGATATGCCATACTTGATGCTATCTACTCCATTAAAGGACACTTCAGCATGGAAGCCCTGCATGACCAATTACTCAACGAAGAGCATTTCCGGGTCAGTCGGGCCACCCTCTACAACACCATCGAATTGCTCCTTGATGCCAAATTGGTCATCAAACACCAGTTCGGAAATTCTTCCCAATACGAGCGTTGCTACAAGATGGAAACTCATCACCACCTTATCTGCACTGAGTGCGGACAGGTAACCGAGTTACCCAACAACGACCTGCAACGTATCATTGCCAGCTCACCCATGAAGCGCTTCCAAATGTCACACTATACCTTATACATATATGGCACATGCCGGAAGTGTATTAATGCCAAAAAGCGTAAGCAACTGAAAAAAAACAAATAACATATATATATTATTTTATAGAAGCATGAAAGTAGATGTTTTGTTAGGCCTCCAATGGGGCGATGAAGGTAAAGGTAAGGTTGTGGATGTTTTGACACCCAACTACGATGTTGTAGCCCGCTTTCAAGGAGGTCCCAATGCCGGACACACCCTTGAGTTCGAAGGACAGAAATACGTTCTTCGCTCCATACCCTCTGGTATTTTCCAAGGTGACAAAGTAAACATCATAGGAAACGGTGTAGTGCTTGACCCCGCCTTGTTTAAGGGCGAAGCAGAAGCTCTTGAAGCATCAGGCCACCCCTTGAAGGAGCGTCTCCACATTTCCAAGAAAGCCCACCTCATCCTGCCTACCCATCGCGTATTGGACGCAGCCTATGAAGCAGCCAAAGGCGATGCAAAGGTTGGTACAACCGGTAAAGGTATTGGCCCTACCTATACCGACAAGATTAGCCGTACTGGTGTACGCGTAGGTGACATCCTCTCTCCTAACTTCAATGAAATCTACGGCAAAGCCAAGGCACGCCATGAAGCAATCCTGAAAAGCCTCAATTATACTTACGATATCACCGAAATGGAAGAAGCGTTCCTATCAGGAGTAGCTTACTTGCGCGAATTCCATCTGGTAGATAGCGAACACGAAATCAACAACCTGTTGAAAGAAGGCAAGAGTGTACTTTGCGAAGGCGCACAAGGAACTTTGCTCGATGTCGACTTCGGTTCTTACCCCTTCGTAACCTCTTCCAACACCATTTGTGCCGGTGCCTGCACAGGTCTCGGTATCGGCCCCAATAAGATTGGAAACGTATTCGGTATTATGAAAGCATATTGCACCCGTGTGGGTAGCGGTCCTTTCCCAACAGAACTGTTCGACGAAACGGGAAAACTCATCCGCGACCTTGGTCACGAATATGGTGCTGTAACCGGACGCGAACGCCGTTGTGGATGGATTGACCTTGTGGCACTCAAATATGCCATCATGATCAACGGAGTTACCCAACTGATTATGATGAAGAGCGACGTGCTCGATCAATTCGAAACCATCAAGGCTTGTGTGGCTTACAAAGTGAACGGCGAGGAAATAGACTATTTCCCCTACGATATCACCGAAGGCGTAGAGCCAATTTACGTAGAATTGCCAGGATGGAAGACCGACATGACCCGAATGACCGACGAAGCCGAATTCCCCGAAGAATTCAACGCTTACGTATCATTCCTTGAAGAAGAGTTGGAAACTCCCATCAAGATAATCTCCATCGGCCCTGACCGCGCACAGACAATTGTACGCTATACGGAGGAGTGAGATAGTGACCAGCGACTAGCGACTGGTGATTAGTGACTAGCGATTAGTAGGCCATTCGGCCAAAAGATTAGTAATTTGCAGCCCGCATCTGTCTTTCTGTCAGATGCTACACTTACGAATAGTAACGAATGTTATAATAAGACAAAAAAGCGGTGAATGAAGAGGTTCATTCACCGCTTTTTATTATTTTTGGCACATAGTTTGTTTCTCACCAAGCATAGAGACAAACAAACAGAGTCAATAACCATTATTAAACAAAAGAAATTATGCCTACCATTTGGATTATTTTCATTGCGATAGCCCTTGTCAGCTATCTTGTACAAGCCAATCTGAACAACAAGTTCAAGAAATATTCACGCATTCCTTTGGGGAATGGCATGACCGGTCGCGAAGTTGCCGAAAAGATGTTGCACGACAATGGCATCTACGATGTACGGGTCATCAGTACCCCCGGCCAGCTTACCGACCATTACAACCCGACAAACAAGACCGTAAACCTCAGCGAAGGCGTCTATCTGAGCGATAGTGTAGCGGCCGCAGCCGTAGCCGCCCACGAATGCGGACACGCCGTACAACATGCCGTAGCCTATGGCCCGCTGAAAATGCGTTCGGCTCTTGTACCTGTAGTATCAGCCGCCTCCCACTGGGTGTCATGGATATTGCTGATTGGCATTCTTCTCATCGAGAGTTTCCCACAAATACTTTTGGCCGGTATCATCCTTTTTGCCACTACCACCTTGTTCAGTTTCATCACCCTACCCGTAGAGATTAATGCCAGTCATCGTGCCCTTGTATGGCTCAACCGGGCAGGCATCACCACTTCGCGCAACCAGACACAAGCACGCGATGCCCTCAAGTCTGCCGCTTATACCTACGTGGTAGCTGCCATCAGTTCATTGGCCACCTTGGTTTACTACGTCATGATATATATGGGACGCCGCGACTAATCGGCATCACCCCCATACAAAGGTTTCGACATCATTCTTTAATGCATGTGTTTAGGCGCTGATTGCGCGGACTACACGGATTATCATAAAATTGCAATATGAATCTGCGAAGTCCGCGCAATCTGCGCCTAAAAAGTTTTATTGATGTCCATTTCATTCCTCATCCTTCTGGGTTTCATCGCCACAACAGACAATCTTTTCCACTCATTCTCCATCCTTCAATCCTCCAAAATTAAAATCTGCAAAAGAGCAATCTTACTCATTGTTTTCCGTTTTGGAAAACTTTTCAATCTTCAGAAAATCACAAATTATTAATAATCAAGCATTAACATTTTTATTTTGGACAACTTTTAAAATTGTTGATAACTTCTTGCAGAAAAGTTTGGTAGATTCAGAAACTATCCGTAGCTTTGCAACCGCTTATTAACTTTTACGACTCAAAACGCAAGTAGTGAACTTCTACAACACACTGACTACAAGCGTCGGAAAACATTTTGAGAAATCTAATTGAGACACTTTTTTATAAATGGAACAGAAAACTTATACGTATGACGAGGCATTCGAGGCATCGCTCGAATACTTCAAAGGCGACGAGTTGGCAGCCCGTGTATGGGTGAACAAATATGCCGTAAAAGACTCGTTCGGAAAAATCTATGAGCGTTCGCCGGAGGATATGCACTGGCGTATAGCCAATGAGGTGGCACGCATCGAACAGAAGTATGCCAACCCTCTTTCGGCTAAAGAACTTTTTGATTTGATGGATCACTTCCGGTACATCGTGCCACAGGGTAGCCCTATGACTGGTATTGGAAATGATTTCCAGATTGCTTCGCTTTCCAATTGTTTTGTAATTGGAATGGATGGACAGGCCGATTCTTATGGTGCCATTATCCGCATTGACGAAGAGCAGGTACAGCTTATGAAACGTCGCGGCGGAGTAGGACATGACCTTTCTCATATTCGTCCTAAAGGCTCTCCCGTAAAGAACTCAGCCTTGACCTCTACCGGTTTGGTTCCTTTCATGGAGCGTTATTCTAATAGTACGCGCGAAGTGGCACAAGATGGCCGACGTGGTGCCCTGATGTTGAGTGTCAGCATCAAGCATCCCGATTCAGAGTCATTTATTGATGCCAAGATGACAGAAGGAAAGGTGACAGGAGCCAATGTCTCTGTCAAGCTGGATGATGATTTTATGCGTGCGGCTATTGAAGGCGTACCCTATACCCAACAGTATCCCATAGCAAGTAGCAATCCGATGGTGACGAAGCAGATTGATGCTTCGGCATTGTGGAAGAAGATTGTACACAATGCTTGGAAGAGTGCCGAGCCCGGTGTGCTTTTCTGGGATACCATCATCCGCGAAAGTGTGCCTGACTGTTATGCCGATTTGGGTTACCGTACAGTGAGCACAAACCCCTGTGGCGAGATTCCTCTTTGTCCGTATGACTCATGCCGTCTGTTGGCCATCAATCTCTATTCATACGTGGTGAATCCCTTCACCAAAGATGCTTACTTTGATTTCGAACTCTTCCGTAAGCACGTGGGATTGGCTCAGCGTATCATGGACGACATCATTGATCTGGAGTTGGAGAAGATTGAACACATCATGGAGAAAATCCAAAGCGACCCCGAAAGCAACGAAGTGAAGGGCAGCGAAATGATGCTGTGGGAGAAAATATACAAGAAGAGCGGACAAGGCCGACGCACAGGTGTGGGTATCACTGCCGAGGGCGATATGATTGCAGCCATGGGCTTGCGCTATGGTACACAGGAGGCTACCGATTTCAGTGTAGAGGTACACAAGACTATTGCTCTTGAAGCCTACCGTTCATCTGTAAATATGGCTAAGGAACGCGGTGCATTTGCTGTTTATGACAGTGAGCGCGAGAAAAACAACCCCTTTGTGAACCGTATTAAAGAAGCCGATCCGGCTCTCTACGAAGAGATGAAGCAGTATGGTCGTCGCAATATTGCTTGTCTTACTATCGCTCCTACGGGAACCACCAGCCTGATGACACAGACGACGAGCGGTATTGAACCTGTGTTCATGCCTGTTTACAAGCGTCGTCGTAAGGTAAACCCCAATGACCCCGAAGTGCATGTGGACTTCATGGACGAAACGGGTGATGCCTTCGAAGAATATATTGTTTATCACCATAAGTTCTTGGAGTGGATGCGCGTGAATGGTTACGACACCGAGAAACGTTACACTCAGGAAGAGATTGACGAATTGGTGGCACACTCTCCTTACAACAAGGCAACCAGCAACGATGTCGATTGGCTGATGAAGGTGCAGATGCAGGGTGCTATCCAGAAGTGGGTGGACCACTCCATCAGTGTGACCATCAACCTGCCCAACGATGTTGACGAGGAATTGGTAAACCGTCTTTACGTAGAAGCTTGGAAGAGTGGTTGCAAGGGATGTACCGTTTATCGTGACGGAAGCCGCGCCGGAGTGCTCATCTCTACCAAGAGCGACAAGAAGGACGAACCGTTGCCATGCAAACCGCCCACAGTGACCGAGGTGCGTCCCGCCGTGCTTGATTGTGATATCGTTCGTTTCCAGAACAATAAGGAGAAGTGGGTGGCTTTCGTTGGTCTGCTCGACGGTTATCCTTACGAAATCTTTACTGGTCTGCAGGATGATGAAGAGGGTATCATTCTCCCCAAGAGCGTAACCCGTGGTCGTATCATCAAGACCACCGACGAGGAAGGACGCAAGCGCTATGACTTCCAGTTTGAGAACAAACGCGGTTATAAGACAACCGTAGAGGGTCTTTCTGAGAAGTTCAACAAGGAATATTGGAATTATGCCAAGTTGATTTCCGGCGTGTTGCGCTACCGTATGCCTATCGAACAGGTCATCAAACTGGTAGGTTCGCTCCAACTCGACAGCGAGAGCATCAACACATGGAAGAACGGTGTAGAGCGTGCCTTGAAGAAATACATCCAGGACGGTACTGAGGCTAAAGGCCAGAAGTGCCCCAACTGTGGCCACGAAACCTTGGTTTACCAAGAGGGCTGTCTTATCTGCAAGCATTGCGGAAGCTCACGTTGCGGATAAGAGACAAGACGAAGAAACATAATTTTTTAGATTAATACTTCTACAATTATTTTTGACGAAGGGAACGCGTCGTGATGACGAGTTCCCTTTTATTTTGCATCATGGCGGAGTTTCCCCGCAGGCTTTTATCCGTTCCTGACGAATAGCATCGATTGTAAAGATTTTACTTTCTTCAATGTAAAGAAACAAGAAAATCTTCCTGCCTCACAGGCATCATCAGGGAGTCAACCTTGCCAAATCCCAGGCCAAGGCACACAAGGCTTACCATCTAAGAACCAACCATTTACAAGCAGTATCAAATTTCATCTATTTTCCATCCGAATGGAAAGCCGTTCCTATATACGCGATTCTCACACGGTCAATTCTGCATAATTATACACACAAGGAGTGATAAGAGCAGTTGCAACTCCGTCCCACCGCCCCCTTCTAAGGCAACCTATCCTAAACATCCGAAGAACCACTCCTAAACATCCGCCGAAGCTCTCCTGAATTTCCACCCGTGTACAACTGCGCACGAGCGGAACTTCTCCTACACATCTGCGGACGTTTAGGACAGGTGGATCGGAAACACCCGTTTGCTGTCAGCTTTCCGGGCCATTCCCTCTTCACTCTTATGCATATTTATGCAAAAATTCACTCGCTTCGTGGTGTTTCCCTTCAATGAAATAGAAATGAAGTAGAAGTATGAGATTTATTACTATAGGGTGTAAAGAAAACTTACACTTCCATAGTCCATCGCTGCACTTTCACAGTTTAAAGCGTCCGCACCCCATTTCATTATTCACTTTTTCATTATTCATTTGGCGCCTCATTTTATATTCTCCAACACATTCTGTAAAATTCTTCATAATTCATAATTTATAATTCATAATTAAATTGTACTTTTGCCCCATCTTCACGCCGAATGCCCTCCCATCGGGGAGGGAGCAGGGTGGGGACACATATTGAAAAGGGCGTTTACTTGACGCTTTGGTTTTGACGTATCAGAATTCTCGCAAAGTTCTAACATCAAGTCAGAAACAAAGCAGCGGTAGATGCCTCATGGGTATGTAGATATCCCTATGCCTGTCTTTCCTATATATTAATGTATAGGGAAGAACGGGTTGGGTATATTATATGTATCGGCGTGGGGCTTCTTCGTTGTTCGTTCCGACTTGATGGGCAATGCGAGAAGCCTTGGTACGTGGAACGAGCAACAGGCAATGTCTCCACGTCTTTTTTATATATGTAAGTATCAATAAATCAAAAACTTTAGAAGGCTGAATCGGGGGACAGAGGAGGCGGAGAGGAGAATATTGTCATGAATTTGATAATGGTAACAGAAGGGAATAAGTGTACTATGTCTGATGCTAAATCTTCTGATGAGGTTTTGACATTCAACGTTACAGACAAAAGAACTACAGAACAAAAAAGCAATATTTCGTGTCAAAATGTCTTTAAGATAAGATACAATGGAAGGCAAAATTATGAAAACATTTAAAACCAAGCTGTTAACAATAGTAGCGCTATTGTGCAGCATTTCAGCAAATGCCCACGATTTTGAAGTGGACGGGATTTATTACAACATCACGTCGGAGACGGACTCGACAGTTTCAGTAACCTTTAGAGGTCCCCGTTATGATGACTATGACAATGAATATAGTGGGACAATAACCATTCCCCCTATTGTCAACTATAATAGTAACACGTATCGTGTGACGAGTATTGGAAGTTCTGCTTTCTATGATTGCAGCAGCCTCACCTCTATCACCATTCCCGAGGGGGTGACGAGTATTGAATATGGTGCTTTCTCTGGTTGCAGCAGCCTCACCTCTATCACTATTCCCGAGGGGGTGACGAGTATTGAAAATGGTGCTTTCTCTCGTTGCAGCAGCCTCACCTCTATCACTATTCCCGAGGGGGTAACGAGTATAAAAGAGAATGCTTTCTATGGTTGCAGCAGCCTCACCTCTATCACCATTCCCGAGGGGGTGACGAGTATTGGACGTTCTGCTTTCTATGATTGCAGCAGCCTCACCTCTATCACCATTCCCGAGGGGGTAACGAGTATAGGAGAATCGGCTTTCAGGGATTGTTCTTCATTGACGAGCGTCGCCATTCCTGAGAGTGTAACGAGTATAGAATATTGTGCTTTCTATGGTTGTTCTTCTTTGATGAGCCTCACTCTTCCTGTCGGTGTGACGAGTATAGGAAATTGGGCTTTCGGGAATTGTTCTTCTTTGACGAGCCTCACTCTCCCTGCCGGTGTGACGAGTATCGGAAATTCTACTTTCTCTGGTTGTTCTTCTTTGACGAGCGTCACTCTTCCTGACGGTGTGACGAGTATCGGAGAAAGGGCTTTCGAGCGTTGTTCTTCTTTGACGAGCCTCACTCTCCCTGCCGGTGTGACGAGTATCGGAAATTCTGCTTTCTCTAATTGTTCTTCTTTGACGAGCGTCACTCTTCCTGACGGTGTGACGAGTATTGGAGAATATACTTTCCTGCGTTGTTCTTCATTGACGAGCGTCACCATTCCTGCCGGTGTGACGAGTATAGGAGAAGGGGCTTTCGAGCGTTGTTCTTCTTTGACGAGCCTCACTCTCCCTGCCGGTGTGACGAGTATCGGAAATTCTACTTTCTCTAATTGTTCTTCTTTGACGAGCGTCACTCTTCCTGACAGTGTGACGAGTATAGGAGAAGGGGCTTTCAGTGGTTGTGATAAACTTACCACGGTTATCGTAGGCAATGCTACGCCCGCGGCGTTGGTGAGCGGTGATGTTTTCTCTAACCGTTCCAATGCTGTTCTCTATGTCCCTGCAGGCAGCAAGTCTGCTTACGAGAGCGCATCCGTATGGAGTGAGTTCAAGGAAATTGTAGAGATCGAGAACATCACCTTTGCCGACAGCAAGGTGAAAGAAATCTGTGTGGTCAATTGGGACACCAATGGTGACGGCGAATTGAGCAATATTGAGGCAGCCGCAGTTACAACTATCGGTCAAACTTTCAAAGGTAATGCAGAGATTACTTCGTTTGATGAATTGCAGTATTTCACATCGGTTGAAACTCTTGTTGAAAATGCATTCACCGATTGTGTTTCTTTGACATCAATTATTCTTCCTGCCGGTTTGACGAGTATAGGAGAATTTGCTTTCTATGATTGCAGCAGCCTCACCTCTATCACCATTCCCGAGGGGGTGACGAGTATTGAAAAAGGTGCTTTCTATGGTTGCAGCAGCCTCACCTCTATCACTATTCCCGAGGGGGTGACGAGTATTGGAAGTGCTGCTTTCTATGGTTGCAGCAGCCTCACCTCTATCACCATTCCCGAGGGGGTGACGAGTATTGAAGATGGTGCTTTCTCTGATTGCAGCAGCCTCACCTCTATCACTATTCCCGAGGGGGTGACGAGTATTGGAAGTTATGCTTTCAGAGACTGCAGCAGCCTCACCTCTATCACTATTCCCGAGGGGGTAACGAGTATAAAAGAGCATGCTTTCTATGGTTGCAGCAGCCTCACCTCTATCACCATTCCCGAGGGAGTGACGAGTATTGAAAAAGGTGCTTTCTCTGGTTGCAGCAGCCTCACCTCTATCACCATTCCCGAGGGGGTGACGAGTATTGGAAGTGCTGCTTTCTATGGTTGCAGC
>JAFQBB010000046.1 GCA_017416805.1 Bacteroidaceae bacterium | reverse complement strand
TGTCCCATCTGACAGAAGTGTCAAGCCGAACAGTAGGGAATAGGAGAAAACGTAAACATCTCCAGTATGGCAAGAAGAAAGGTGTAAACCTTTTTAGCTAATGAAACAAAAAAACGTCTACTGAAATCAGGAAAAGACAATATTCTGAAATGCAAGTCACATTCATACCAACTGTGAGCCGCATTTGAAAAAATGCAAGGCGCATTTTTAGATATTCCATGCCGAATTGCTGCAAAGGTGCGCTGAAAGTGGGCAATGGAGGTGTGGATATGAGCTGTAGAAACCTGCAATTTGCTTCTTGCAGAGACTCATAAAAATGTGAAATTCCTGCTTTTTTGCCCAAAAATGGCTCTTGTTTTTGCATAATTATGCAAATTTCGTCTGTGTATGCGATTTTCGGAAGTGACAAAATGTTACTAGTTACGAGCTACAAGTTACGAGCTACAAGTTACGAGTTACGAGCTACGAGCTACAAGCTACAAGCTACGAGTTACAAGTGACTAGCTACAAGTTACGAGCTACTAGCTACAAGTTACAAGCTGCAAGTGGTGAGTGAGGTTACGTTTGAAGTAATTATTGGGGTAAAAATTATTGTGCGTTATAGATTTTGTTTACCTTTGCCCCACGTTTAATCAATATCTTGATATGAAGAAGATTGCATTTTTCGTCTTGTTGCTATGCGTTGTCACGGCACAGGCACAGACTGCGAGAAAGTTTACGATTGACCTTACCGATGACGGGAAGGCACAGATGGTGTGTTACTTGCCCGAAAAGCCGTCGGGAAGGGCCATTGTGGGTGTTCCGGGAGGTGGATATTCCATGTTGTCGAACACGCATGAGGGGTATGAGGCTTCCGGCTGGATGAATGGGCGGGGGATTGCCTACTTTGTGGTGAACTACAGGCTGCCTCATGGTGACCGCTCCCTGCCTGTGGGCGATGTGCAGAAGGCTATACGCACGGTGCGCGATTCGGCTGCTGTGTGGGGCATCCATCCGCGCGATGTGGGCATTATGGGTTTCTCGGCCGGAGGTCATCTGGCCTCGGTCATCTCCACTCATTCGGAGTTTGATGTGCGCCCGGACTTCAGCATCTTGTTCTATCCCGTGATTTCGATGGACGAACGGGTGACACACAAATATTCTTGCCGGAACTTCTTGGGTAGGGAAGGGCAGAAGGACAAGGAATTGGTGCGCCAGTTTTCAACCCAGAATGCGGTGCGCCGCCACTTGACTCCGCCGGCTCTCATCATCACGGCCAGCGATGATCGGCTGGTGCCTTTTGTGACGAATGGATTGGAGTATTACAAGGCCATGCGCAATTCGGGCAATGAGTGTACGATGCACGTCTATCCCTCGGGTGACCATGGCTTCGGATTTGGCACCTGGTTCAAGCATCACGACCAGTTGATGGCCGACCTCGGACATTGGTTGGACAATCGGCCGATGCCTGCCCCCGATGCTATCCGTGTGGCCTGCATCGGCAACAGCATTACCGACGGTCACGGCATAGACATGGCTACCCAGCATGGCTATCCGGCCTTGTTGCAACAAAAGTTGGGAGAGAAGTATTGGGTGAAGAATTTCGGCGTGAGTGCCCGCACGATGTTGAACAAGGGTGACCATCCGTACATGAACGAATTGGCCTGGCGCGATGCGGTGGCTTTCCGTCCGGACATAGCCATCATCAAGTTAGGTACGAACGATTCCAAACCCGGAAACTGGCAACATGGTGCGGAGTTCAAGCAGGATCTGGTGCAGATGGTTACTACCCTTTGTCCTGAACTGGCGGCATTGCCTAAGAATAAGAAAAAAAGAGCCAAGGCTTTGGCCGGAGTGAAAACCAAGATATTCCTCTGCACACCCATCCCTGCATTCAAGCAGACGTGGAATATCAACGATTCGGTCATTGTGAATGGCATTATCCCTGTCCAGCAGGAGGTGGCCGGCGAGTATGGCCTGCAGGTGATTGACCTCCACACACTGTTTGCCGGCGATGGCGACAAAATGCTTTCCGACGGCATCCATCCCAATGGGGACGGGGCACGCCGTATGGCGGAAATCATTGCTGAGGCGCTGAATAAGGAGTAGTTCTGAGAAATACATTTTTCATCCGCAGATAGCGCAGATAACGCAGGTAGATATTACCATCCGGTACGATAAAGCAAAGAGAATAAAAATAAAAATCCGCGTTATCCGCGTCATCTGCGGATGAAAAATGTATGGTGGCAATTTTATCGGAACTAATAATAATTTATCCGTGGAGTTCCCTTGAGCAAAGCGAAAAATCCGTGTCTGAAAATTTCAATCATAAGGTGTGTTCGACGGATTCTTCAAGTCGCGCACACACACTTCCCAAACCTTACAATTGCGGGCTTTCCCTTCGGGGCCTTCCACGTAGAGGGTCACCACGTAGTGGGCATTGTCGCGTGCATAGGTGTGTACGGGGTGTTGCTCGTTTGAGGTTGTGCCGTCGCCAAAGTCCCAATGCCATGAGGTGATATTGCCGTAGCTCTCATCGCGGAAGCAGACGGTGCGTGTGTCGGGCACTACAGTGAATGTCCAGTCGCACTCCACCGGCTTGCGGAACTGCTTCTCAAGAGGCATCAGGGTAAACAGGCGTTGCATGGAGGCATTGCCATACACATGGTGATGCTTCGAGAGGTTCCAGAAACCGTCCTTGTCGTCTCCACCATCGTAGTCAATCACAGCCCAGCAGAGACCAATCTTCTTGTTCTCATAGAGACGGCTCTCGGTAGATTTGGCCGGACCTTCGGGACTGGCAAAGTCGAAGGGGGTGATGTAGAACTCCATGCGCAGCTTGCCACTCTCTCCGTGGCTGAAGTTGAAGTCGTAGGCATAGTTGGCGTATGGCAGATACTTGAGCCATTGCTGGGTGCCCCATACCATGGTCCATGACTTGCCTTCGGTGGGGGGTGTCATGATGTGGTAGTTCTGGGCATGTATGTTCTGGAACTCGAAGAAGGCATCCATGCGTGTCATCACTTCGGGGTTGAGGCGGAACTCGTCAGTATGGGGACCTCCTGAAAGGTCGGCATCCACCACGATTTCATACGTGTCGTTGCGAAGTCCCAGCTGGTCGAATTCCCAATAGTTGTCGTACGCCTCGTAGAGGAAATAGAGGCGGTTGAGCCCTTCTACCCATCCCACTTTCACGGTGATGTCGAGTGTCGAACGGTCGATGCCGGTATGCTTCTTCGTGTCGTCCCACATCTCTTCTATACCTACGGCATAGCTGTCGGGCACGATGTCCCAGTCGGCAAACGAACCGTCGATGCAAGGGATGGCATTCCGTGGGAACTGGAACACCTTGAATCCCGGTTCCTGTACCTGTATCTTCTCTTGTGCAAAGGTATAGCACCCCATGAGGGCTGCTATACCTATTATATATAGTCTTTTCATAATCAATAGTTGAACAGTTCCACTTTCAAGAAATGCGGGTCGGGCTTTCCGAAGTTGAGTCCTTGACCGGAGAATCCTTCTTCTACGGCATAGAGCAGGTCGTAGCGGAGCTGGATTTCGTCACCGTTCAACCAGCGTCCCTCAATCCATTGGCCTTGTGCATCAAATTCGCCTTCAGTCACCTTGGCAAGTCCCACGTATCCCTTACCATCAGCAGGCAGGAAGGTGACGCGCACGTTTGAGCCAAGGAACAGGTAGTCGTTCTCGTTCTTGATGGCAATCACGTAGCCGATGGCTTCGGGGTCGTAGGTGCCGCCTGTCAGCTGGGGTGCGCCACCGTTTCTCATACCGCTTGACACGAGCTCGCACTGGATGCGTACGTCGCCCAAACAGATTTCATCTTTCACCTTGAAGGGGTCTGAGCCTTTCAGCCAAGCTGCACCGATGCGTCCTTCGGCCTGTGCGGAGAGAATCTGGTCGGCAATGCTTCCGGCCTTGCGGTAGAAGGCGTTGAAGGTGTCGTTGGACTTTTCGCTACAGTAACGTTCGATGCCGAAGGGAGAATAGCCGATGCCACCCAATGCACCAATGGTGTAGGCTGCATTGGCAGCACCATTTTGTCCGGCACGTGATTCGGGGACGAATACGGGGTTGCCAGAGCGTGCATAAAGTTTCAGGATTTCGGGATAGTCGTTCAGGTAGATGTCTGGACAGAGGATGTCGATGTGGGGAGCGGCAGCTCTCCAGATGTCGTGGTTCTGGGCCTGCGGACCTCCTGAAGGATAGTTGCCGGGACGTGTGTCCTCGGGTTGTACAATCCATGCATTCACGAAAGTGGGGAGGTCGTACTCTGCCTTTCCGAGTGCGGTGATACGGTCCATGTATGCGGCATAGTTCCATGCCATGAAGATTTCGGCTGTGCGGTCGTTCTTGCCGAATACCTCTTCCCATGTGCCTGATGTCTTGCATCCGTTGGTTTTCCATGCGGTGCGTGTCTCGGGCAGCAGGTTGGCCTTGTTGGCCGTCAGCCAGTCTGTCAACTGCTGGGGAACGGCGCTTTGGAAAGCTTTCTCAGCCAATGGGCAATAGTCGCGCGGATGTCCGTGCAGGCCCACCTCGTTTTCCATCTGTATCATGATGACGGTCTGTTCCTTGGCATCGACCTCCTTCAGGTGGCGCATCATGGCGGCAAAAGCCTTTCCGTCGGCTTCGCGTGTGTTTTCACCCAACGTTGTCAGGATGGGCAACGGTCTGCCTTCGGGCGTGTGTGCCAAAGGGAAACGCTCTGTGTCCTTTTTGACCCAAGTAGGGATGTAGCTGGTGATACCGTTTTTCCAGCTTCCGAACCACAGGATCATCAACTTCATGTCGTGTGCGCGGGCATCGGCCAGCAGGTTATCTACTACGGTGAAGTCGAACTTGCCCTCTTCCGGTTCGGTCTGTTCCCAAGATACTACGGCCAGCACAGTATTCAGGCCTGCATCCTTCATCTTTTGCCAATGGGGTGCCAGGTATTCGCGGCTCGAAGAAGTGGAATTGCCCAATTCTCCGGCCAGTGCCAACCAAGGTTTGTCTTTCACAATCAGTTGGGTCACATTGCCCCGTTTCTCCAAGTGTGGGCCTTGACAATCGGCCGAAGCATCCTCTTTCTGTGTTGCGTTTGATGTACAGCCACATACAACGAGCATAGTGGCTATCATGGCGCCAAAAATCTTTTTCATAGTTCTCTATATTATTATATAATGATTGTTCTTTTTATTGTTATTTCTTATATCGGTCGAGCAGATGTTGTGGGAGTTTCACTACGCAGATGTTGAGTGAACGTCCGTCCTCGGAAAGCATGGCCGACTGGATTTCGATGGCTGTGCCGTCGGGCTTGAAGGTGGGGTGTACATGGTCGCGTGCGGTAGTCTTGTGTCCGGCGGTCAGCAGGATGCGCTCCTTGGTGTGGCGGTCGATGAGCCACAGTTCGCGTGCAAAGGTGTCTCCGGCTACCCAATGTCCGTCCTGTGAACCGGCCACGTGCCAGAAGTTGTCGCCATCCACCTGTCCTTCCATAGTGAATTCGCGTGTTCTCATATTCACAACGGCCATACCTGTGGCATATTCCTTGGTGCCGGAAGGTCCCCAATCCTTGGAGAAATCCATGTTCCGTTCTTCTGCTATTTTTCTGTGTCCCAATACGGCAATCACCAGTTCGTCTTCGCTGATGACGGCTTCGTGAGTCACCCAGTCATATTCCGTTTCGCGGTAGATGGGGCGCAGACCGGTGCCATCGGCATTCACCATCCAGGTGCGCTGTGGAGCCTTTCCGCCAGTTTCCCAGCAGAAGATCACTTCGCCCGGATGCCAAGGATTTCCCTGTATGTGACCTACTTGGAAGTGTACGCTCACTACGTGGTCAATCTGGCCGGTGGTGAGGTCAATCTTTCCGATACCTGAAGGGCCGGCTCCCATTCTGCGAGGACCGAAGGTGCCTGACAACTCTTCCTTGATGGGGAACTTGCCGGCATACTCCTTACCTAAGCGGAAGTAGGCGAATGTCTCGCTTCCATCCAGTGCCATGTCTCCACCGGCACCCATTTCTTGGGGGATGAGTCCGCAGATGCGCTCATAATGTTTCTTCTTTTTCAGTTTTCCGGCTTCAGAATCGGCAAACAAGCGCTCGAGGTTGACTTCAACGACTTCCATGCCCAATCTTTCGTCCTTTTTGTTCTTGAGCGGACGCATGTAATAGAGGTTCATTGATTTGCGGGCCACGCACAGCATACCCGAAAATCCACCTTCGGTCACCTGTACGATGTCACCAGTCTCTTCGTTGACCGCCATGGCTTCGCCGCGCACACGGGTCGAGCGGAAGATTACCCATTTGCCATCTGAGGTCCATTGGTTGTGGGTCTGGTAGATTTTGGAATCTCCGGTACCACTCTTTGAGGTCAAGAAAATCAGTTCAACTCCGGTTTTAGGATCTTTGATAACTTTTCTCTCTGACGGAAATCTTGTTCCAATCTGTGCGGGCAGTACCAAGGTGCATGATACGGCCATGCAGGCACAAATGAGTTTCTTGAAAATAGTTCTCATAATGGTAATAATTTATGTTTGGTTAAAATCTTTTTCAGTGGTGCTGATTGATTCAGGGAAGTGATAGCTGATAGGCTATTTTATCTTGTCGTATTGGGCTTCGGCTTTGATGGAGGCATGCTTGGGAGCGTCTATCATCTCTACCAATGCCCGCAGGACGGGACCTTCGCCCATAGGGTCGTTGGTCCATTGCGGACGGTTGTAGTAGAAACTGAGTGAGGGCATGATGCCTGTGCCGGCACAGATGGCCGTCACATCCCCCTCGGGAGAGACTTTGGTGAAAATACCCTTCAGTCCTTGCCATGCCACATGGATAAAGTCGAGGTGCAGCCACCCTTCCTTCACTCCGCGTGCCATACCGCAGACGAACATGGCTGTTCCTGTCACCTCTTCGTAGGAGTCAACCTTGTCCAGCAGTTGGTGCCAAAGTCCGTTTGCTCCTTGATAGCGTGCCACACCCTCGGCTTGCATCTGGAAATTCTTCAACACATCGTTGCGCATAGGGTGGGAGAGTGGCATCTTCTGTAACAGGTCGGCCGTAGCCATAAATACCCATCCGTTGGCCCGGCTCCAGTGTGCCACCCCATTTGTCTTTGTATCCGTGTGGTAACAATGGTAATACAATTGCTTTTCGGGGCACCACAGGTAGCGGGTGTAGTTCAAGATCTGGGTGGCTGCATCGGTGAAATAGCTCGTGTCACCTGTGGCTTCACCCATATTCACCAAGAAGGAGAGTGCCATATAGGCATCATCGGCCCATATCGTATTTTCGTGTGGCCACAAACGGGCAATGGTGCCATCTTCCAGACGGGGTTCTGTTTCTCGGATATGTTTGTCCGTGGCGGCAATGTAGTTCTCAAAAGCCTTATTGGGGTGACGTCTATTCAGTACCACGAGGCTGGCTCCCATAGGTCCGTTGTCGTCCAACCGCTTGTTGCGGTAAATCATGTGCCAATTCACATTGCGTACGGGCAGCCATCCCTCTTCCTGCAATGTCTTCTCGTAAAGATTTCTGAAATATTCCTGATTGTCGGGACGGAAGATGAAGGTCATGTTCTTAAGGACAAATTCTTCATATTTCTTTGTCTCCAGTTTGTCGCCCAATTCCATCAAAGCCAGGTTGGTCACTCCATTGGTGTAGTGCCAATCGAGGTATTTGCTTTTCACCTTTACGTTCTTGTCAGGTGTCACTCCTTTGAGCGAAGTATAGACTTCACCCGTCTGTTTGTTTACAAAATTATAGGTGGTGGAAGCCACTATGCGGTCAGCAATGCGGATGGCCCGTTCGCGAGCCTCTTCGCCTGTCTGTGCATTGGCGGTAACTGGTAAACATAAGGCTAAGGTGATGGCCAATAGCCCATTTCTCCATAAGTTGTTCATGGTCGTGGATAGAGTTTTATGCTTTAGGTTGAAGCATTTAAAATCAAAGCAATGCAAAGTTAAAACATTTTTTTTTATATAGGCGAGTTTATGGACACATTTTTTCAAAACTGATGTCTTGTAAAAATGTCAGTTTGAACATCTAATATTCATACTCTTTCAAAGCCTTTGTGAAGATTTACAGTCTTCATCCTTTAGCCGCATAATGCATAGCCAATTATTGGTATCTGCTAAAACTTTATGGTTTAATCAATATTCAGGTTCATGCTGTCTCTGTCACCCTGATCGTAGTCGAAGGGTCTCCGGGTGCAGCAAAAGGAACCTACAGATGTTTGCCGGACACTAACAAAAAATATAAGTAGGGGTTTGTACTCCCTTAAAACACACTAATGCAAAACATTATAGTCGTTTACCGGAGACCTATAATAGCCAATAATTGGCAGGGGAATTGGGGTATAAGAGGCTTCTCAAGTGAACTTTTGGAGGCTTCTCAAGTGAACTATTATTCACTTGTCAAGCCGCTTATAGTTCACTTCCCAAGCCGTAAGTTATTCACTTGGGTAAGCCAATAACTGTTCATTTAGGGTAGTCGATAACTGTTCATTTGCCAAACCGTAAATTATCCGTTCTGATACTCGCAGACTTCTCATCTGAATTGCTACGAACAGTCCGATTTTGAGAGAAGAGAACTCCTCCTTTATATATAATAAGGTACGCGCGTACCTTATTATTATTACTCTACTTTCTGCCGGACAGTAATAATACAAAATATGCCAATGCATCACTTTCTCTCCCAATAAGGAGCCGGTGGCGCATTGGCATATTCCAAATGTATTTCTTTTATCCCAAATATTTCAGCAGGATTCTGCTTCCCGGGTCATTTTTGATTTTGCGGAGCGATTTTTCTTTAATCTGTCTTACACGTTCACGTGTCAATCCCAACAGGTCTCCAATTTCTTCGAGTGATTTTTCATGACATCCGATGCCGAATGACATGACGATGACTTTCTTCTCCCTGTCCTTCAGTACGGCTGAAAGGATGTTGTCCAATTCCGAACTGAGAGATTCCTTGTCCATGGGGCTGTCTGTATGGGGAGCATCTTCGTTGGTCAACACATCAAGCAAGCAGTTTTCTTCTCCATCTTGGAAGGGTGCATCCACGGAAACCTGACGGCCTGATACACGAAGTACTTCTGAAATCTTTTCTTCTTCGATGTTCAGCTCTTCGGCCAATTCAGATACGGATGGACGGCGTTCATTCTCTTGTTCAAACTTTGAGAGAACCTTGTTGATTTTGTTTACAGAACCTACTTGGTTCAACGGCAAACGTACGATACGGGACTGCTCTGCCAATGCTTGCAAAATGGATTGGCGAATCCACCATACGGCATAACTGATGAATTTGAAACCGCGTGTCTCGTCAAACTTTTGCGCGGCTTTGATGAGTCCGATATTGCCTTCGTTTATAAGGTCTTGCAGACTCAACCCCTGATTTTGATATTGCTTGGCTACAGATACGACAAAGCGCAAGTTGGCTTTTGTTAATTTTTCCAAGGCACGCTGATCACCTTGACGGATTTTTTGTGCCAACTCAACTTCTTCCTCTACTGATACCAATTCTTCCTTACCAATCTCCAGCAAATATTTGTCAAGCGCTTCGCTGCTTCGATTGGTAATACTTTTAGTGATTTTTAGTTGTCTCATTATTCAAAATCGATTTTGAACGGCAAAGTTACTACTTTTTCTTTAATAAAAGGTGCGTTTTTCGAAAAATATAGATATTATCTTTTGAAAATTCAAAAAATATAAAATATAATCGTTGAAAATTTCTTCTAATGGTTGTTTTGGGGGCAATTGCCTGAAGGCTTTTTTCTCTTGTGTCTGAGAAATTATTTTTTCAGGCAAGTGACGAAAATCAAGTGTGAATGGATAGGGGGGTTATTCTAATCCTTCTCCTTCACGTAGGATTATAGTAGTAGCCCCGAGTGTTATGATGTCGCCATCAGAGATCCGTATACGGTCTTTGGGTCCTAATATCTCGTTCATTACAAAGGTGCCAGTATTGCTAAGTCCGTCTCGTAAGGTATATATAAGTTTCCCTTGTTTGTTACGGCTTACGTTGATGATGCAATGGTGGCGATCCATGCTGGGGTCACTGGTTTCAATCGGAGTGGTAATATTGGTTCCTTGATTACGCCTTCCGATGGTATTGTCTCCTTCGTATAACGGTAATACTTGTTTATAGCCGAACACGTTTTCTACAACTACGATGCTTCCACATGCTTGCCTGTTTTCTTGCTCGTCCACTTTCTCCTCGCGTCGGGTGGCTTTCAGTTTTGATACACCAATGCGTATGCCAAATTGTTTTTTGCAATCAGGACAAACAAAGACCAATGATTGCCCATCGGTATATTGTGTCTCGTCAAACGTTATGAAACCTTCGCATTTAGGACATCTTACTCGCTTCATATGACATGTTTAGCTATTGGCCACAGACTTTGGATGTGTAATGTGGAGTATTGTGTATTACTTAAAAGAGGATTTGGACTAACCATCCTTAGTTTCTTGTTTTCAGCACCCAAGCATCTTTGAATACTCCATTTTGTTTCAGTGTATTTACCTGGCTGTATGCTTCGGCCTCAGTGTCATAAGCCTTCAAGGCGATGCGGAAACGTCCATTTCCTTTGATGAGGAATGCACCAGGATATCCTTTTGTGGCCAAATCTCCAATGGTAGGATTGACATCCTTTTCGGTAGGTACACTGGCCACTATAATATTGTAGGTGGCAGTCCGTTTCTTCGGTTGCGCCACAACTGGTTCAGCCTTAGTTTCTTTTGTTGCTTTCTCTTGTGGGGCAGGTGTCTCAACTTTACTTGTGTTGAAGGTAGAAACGGTGGTTCCAGTTTTTGGGGCTTCTGCGATTTTATTGCCAACAGGTTGGGCAACCTTGTTTTTGGCTGTTGGTTTTATAGTGTTTTTTGAGGTTTCAGCTACATTTGAATTTTCAGCTTTTTTTGTTGACACCTCCATAAGGTTTGTCAATACAGATTCTCGACTGACTTGTTCAAATACACTGATATTGCCTAATGATGCATAATTCTCCCTCTCTATATAAGTGTTATCTACAGGAGTTGACAGGAAGAAGAATAGGATTACCGCAGCGGCCGTGGCTATAGTGTTTACAATCCATTCATGGCGTATGTTGATTGTGATAGTATGGTTTTTGTTTTCTATAACCGGGGTTTCTACAGGTTCCGTCCTTATTTCCACACGTGGTTCATCCGCCATGTGTTTACGTTCTTCCTCTATTGCGGCCAGTGTCTTTATTTTGACAGCCCCCAATCCGTAATGAGCCGGTGTGATTACACCGCTCTCTGCCGCATCAAAAAGGAATTCACCTCCTATGGTGCGTCGTAAAGTTCCAATGCCGTGTAGTTCTACAATTCCTTCCCTATACAACTCCTCGTTTAACTTCTCAATGGCTGCTTCTGTCAAACGGGTAGCTTCCGGATAGGTTGCATCATGTGTCAGCATGTATGATTGTACCAACAATCCGTCATTGATTTTCAATTGTGGATTGAAGCCTATTGTGCGGTAAGGAGGCAACATGATATTTTCATCTTCCACCCATCGTGCAGGTGCATGATTGGTCACAAATCCTCCAAAGTGGGGCAGGATGACGCAATCGTTTTCAACCAATAGGGACTCTATGTGTCTGGTCAGTTCTTTCATGTGTATATTACTTTGCCTTGCAAAAATAAGCCTTTATTTTTAAACTTCCATATTTTCCGGCGTAATTTTACGGTATTTTATTTCACTTCCATAAAATCCTTTCAGATTACGCCTCGGTTTTGGATTAATTCGGTTTGGTCTGTTTCTCCAATTCGTTGCTTATGATATGGTACGATTCATCCATAATGAGTTTGAGGTTCTCGGGCCCTTCTCCTTTGGGTGCGATAGGCTTATGGATAGTAAGAGTCAAAGGGTGGAAACGGACGAATCCTTTATGTGTACGCGGATAAACCTGAAAGGAACCGGTAATGGTCAGTGGTACAACCGGCATTTGTAATTGGTCTGCCAATTGGAAGGCTCCTTTCTTGAATGCTATCATTTGTCCGTCCCACGAACGGCTTCCTTCAGGGAATACTACAAGCGAGGTTCCTCCTTGTAAAATGTTTTTTGCGCGGTCTATGGTCTGTTTGATGGCTTTTGGCCCACTTTTATCTACAAAAATATAACCGGCATCATAGCATGCACGTCCTATAATGGGGGCTTTGCGAAGCGATTGTTTGAGCATCCACTTGAAGTTTCGGCCTAAAAAGCCCAAAATGATAAATATGTCAAATGCTCCTTGATGGTTGGATACGAATACGTATGATGTCTTTGTGTCAATATTTTCGTGTCCTTTAACCTTAATAGGTAACAATAAGAGTCTGATTGTAAACCAAGCCCAACACTTGGCTGGGTAATATCCCCAGAAATGACCGAAGCCCAAAAGACATCCCACACTTGTAAAGAGGGCTGTCAGGATAGTGGCTACTAACATTAATGGCAATACAACAATCAGCTGGTAAAGAGAATACAAGAATTTCATATTCGTTATTCTGTTTTTATGTTTTATGAGTGGTGCAAAGATACTATAAGGCGTCCATATATCAAAAGATAAAATATATTTTTTTCAACCGGCTTTGGTCAAAAAGTCTTCTTTTTAGTCTTGATTATCTGATTTTCTCCTTAATGTGATGACCGATATTTCTGGCCAGGCACCAAACCGGTAAGGTATCATTACGGAGCCAAGTCCTGTGTTGACATACAATCCTCGTCCGTCAGTTTCGGTATAAAGTCCTCCCCATTCAGGATATATCCATGCTGAAGGTGAAAAGTTGCCCAATCGGAATTGCATGGCATGTGTGTGTCCGGACAGGGTAAGCTGGATGTCTGTTTCGGGTAATACTTTCCTGCGCCAATGTGAAGGGTCATGGCTGAGTAAGACTTTGAACATGCCATCTGTCCCTTGGGTTGTTTGTGGCAAATCTCCAAGTGCAGGGAAGGGGGGCTTTCCATCATTTTCTACCCCAAGTATGGCTATACTGTCCTTGCCATTGTGGATGATCCGGTTATCATTCAATAAGAGTGTCCAGCCCATCATCCTTTCCCGTTTCTTCAAATCTTCCAGATTATTGGTTTTTGCTTGTCGGGTAGGCCATTGGCGATATGAACCATAATCGTGATTTCCAAGTACGGAAAACACTCCATCAGGTGCTTTCAGCTCTGCCAAGATGGCTTCTACATCGTTCAACTCGTTTGCTTCGTTATTAACCAGATCTCCGGTAAAAACTATCATATTGGGAGCTTGTGCATTGATAATCTCTATAGCGCGGCGTATCTCGTTAGGATAGTGTGCAATGGTGCCAATATGAAAGTCTGATATTTGCGCAATCCGGTAGCCATCGAAGGCTTCAGGTATATCAGGATGGTAAAAAGAAACCTCTTTGATCTCGAATCTTCGCCATCCGCCAATGCATCCGTAAAGAATAATGTATGCTCCCACAAAAGCGGAAATTAATCCTATTATATTGAAAATCATTTCAGTTGGCCGTTTCCTTATAATATAAAGTGGAGGGATACGCCCTATCAGGGAAAATAGTTTCCCTGATAGAGACAATAGTGTAAACAAACATTTTGGGACAACGACACTCAAATAGGCAATCATGTAGATGCCGGTAAGTGTCACGCGTTGTGGAGTGAAATTATCTCCAATCATCAAACCTATAAGGGCAAGGCTTAATACAATGGACGGAATCCAGAATAACCATCGTAACTTACGAAAAGTTGAGGTTCGTGGCTTTATGAACTGGCAGTAAATGTACAAATCAGGAAGCCATGTGAGAAGTAACAGAAAAACAAATATCCGATGTACCATTTATGAATTGCAAATTAAGTTTTTTCGTAAGAATTTCTCCATGTCAATAATTGGGATACCGCGACGGGTGGCATAATCAACCAATTGCTCTTTTGTTATCTTATTGATAGCAAAATAATGCGATTTTGGGTGGGCTATCATCAATCCGCTTACCGAGGCATGAGGGCGCATTGCTCCATTTTCGGTGAGTGTGATTCCTATCCTGTTCATTTCCAAAATCTTGTCAATGATGAAATTGACAGAAAGGTCGGGCAAAGATGGGTATCCCACGGCAGGTCTTATCCCTTGAAACTCTTCGCGGTGTAGTTGTTTGATGCTGAGATGCTCATTGGGCGCGTATCCCCAAAAAAGGCGACGCACATGCAAGTGCAACACTTCGGCGGTGGCTTCGGCTAACCGGTCGGCCAATGTCTGTGCAAGCAAATTCGCATATGAGTCATTGGGGAATAGTTCCTCCATTTGGTGGTCAACCGTGGTGGCGAATACTCCTACGCAATCGCTGATTCCTCCTGACAGAGGACGTACGAAATCACTTAAACAAATACAACTTTCTCCAATGGCTTGTTGCCGGAGTAAAGGAAGTCGCATGTCGTCCAATAGCAAGTCGTCGCCATCCGAATTGGCCGAGCATAAGCGGCAAAGAGCGTGTGTTGAACATCCATTGTCAAGTTTGGTCAGCATCTTTTTTGCATCCTTGAAAAGATGTATGGCTTCGGAGGCTTTTGCTTGTTCTTCTTCAGGAAAGGAGGCAAGCCACAAAGCACGACAAGAGTCACATTCGTGCACGTTGGCTATATTGGCAAAACGTGATGAAAATCCCCATGCGTGAAAAAAATAATCCCAATTGATGTATTCCGTTATTTCATGTACGGAGTATGTGAATTGTTTCTCTCGCATTTTTTTATCAGGAAGCTGGTTATGTAGTGTGTCACTATAGGACTTGGGAGGCAAGCATCCGCGACTATGCCGTTACAGGATTATGGTGTTAACGGTCAAATTCTAACGGCAAGCCGCGTACGGTGTCATTGACCTGTCCGTTATTGTAAACGCATTGTCCGTTCACGAATGTTTGTTCAACCTTCCATTGGTAGGTATGTCCTTCCATCGGGCTCCATCCGCATTTGCTCAATATCGTATCGGCTGTTACCGTCCAAGGGAGATTCGGATGGATAATTACCAAATCTGCGGCATATCCGGGTCGTAAGTATCCTCTATTTTTTATTTGGAATAATCGTGCGGGTGCATGACACATCTTTTCGACCAGTTCCTCTATTTTGAGGACTCCGGCATCAACCAGTTCTAACATGGTGACGAGCGAGAATTGTATCATAGGCATTCCTGATACAGCTTTTAGGCATCCACCCTGTTTTTCGTTCAAGAGGTGGGGAGCATGATCGGTTCCTACAACGTCTATGCGGCCATCGGAAAGTGAACGGCGGAGGGCTTCACGGTCGGCTTTTGTCTTAATGGCAGGGTTGCATTTGATGCGTGTGCCTAAAGTGGTATAGTCATTGTCCGTGAAGAAGAGGTGGGCCACACATGCTTCGGCCGTGATAAGCTTCTCTTCGGTGAGTGGGGTCGGTGAAAAGAGTTCCAATTCTTTTTCGGTCGTAACGTGGGCAATGTGCAGGCGTGCTCCTGTTTCTTTGGCCAATTGTATGGCTTGTGCGGTAGAGCGGTAGCAGGCTTCTGTATTCCGTATGATTGGGTGAAAACTCACGTCCGGGTCATCGCCTTGCTTGGCTTTCAACTGTTCGGTGTTTTGTTGGATAATGTGTTGGTCTTCGCAATGGGCCATGATAAGCATCCCTGCTTCGGAAAAGATTTTTTGAAGTGCATCTTTCCTGTCCACCAACATGTTGCCAGTACTCGAACCCATGAAAAGTTTGACTCCGCATACGTGTTGTTTGTCCAACAGAGGTAGGAGGTGGCTGTTGTCGTTTGTGGCCCCGAAGAAGAAACTATAGTTTACAAGGCTTTTCTTTGTTGCATCAGAGAATTTGGCTTGTAAGGCTTCGATAGAGGTTGTTTGTGGTGAGGTGTTGGGCATGTCCATGTACGAAGTGACTCCTCCAGCGGCGGCAGCACGGCTTTCACTTTCCATATCGGCTTTATGTGTAAGACCAGGGTCACGGAAATGGACGTGATCGTCTATCACACCAGGAATCAGAAATAGCCCCGTTGCATCAATAACCTTGTCGCAGGCAAGTGTGGGCTCTTCTTTTTCTGTCAACACTTCAGCAATGAGGTTGTCTTCAATGACCAGATGGCCTTTGAAACTTTTTCCTTCGTTGACGAGAGTGGCGTTGCGAATGATTGTTCTCATGCCATTATTCTTTATCTATGGGTTTGGGATATTTCTTGAACCAGCCGTCCCACCGCAGGCGCATGACACCAAACATGGCTTCGCTGAAGATGCCGCCGCTCATTTTGGATGTGCCCAATTCGCGATTGATGAAGATGACGGGTACTTCCTTGATTTTGAATCCGCATTTGTAGGTCGTATATTTCATTTCTATCTGGAAAGCATATCCTTTGAAACGTATGTCGTCGAGGTTTATGGTTTCCAATACACGGCGTCGGTAACATTTGAAACCAGCCGTTGTGTCGTGGATTCTTACACCTGTTATAAGACGTACATATTTCGAGGCGTAATAACTCATCAGGACTCGTCCCATAGGCCAGTTCACCACGTTCACCCCACTGACATAGCGCGATCCGATGGCCAAGTCGTATCCTTCATCGGCGCAAGCCGAATAGAGGCGTGGCAAATCGTTTGGATTGTGCGAAAAGTCGGCATCCATTTCGAATATATAGTCATACTTGTGTGCAATGGCCCATTTGAACCCTGTGATGTATGCGGTGCCAAGTCCTAATTTTCCAGTGCGTTCAATCATGAAGAGGCGTTCGGGAAATTCTTTTTGCAACTCTTTGACTATGCCGGCCGTGCCATCGGGCGAACCGTCTTCAATGACTAATATGTGAAACACCTTTTCCAACCCGAAAACGGCGCGGATGATGTTTTCGATGTTTTCCTTCTCGTTGTATGTCGGGATAATGACAATGCTGTCTGATGTAGCCATGTTTTATACCTTTTTTATATATATAACGCGCAAAGATAAATAATATCAGTTGAAAGAACGAAGGCTTAACGTGAATTAACGTGGTAATTCAAAAAAACGTGATACATAAGTCCGAATGGTGAGGAAAAATAAAGCGCATCTCTTCACAGAGACGCGCTTCCTACAAATCAATTTGCACATCACCCAAGAGGGAAGCAAGCAAAATCCCCCATTGGGTTTTCTCTTTATTTTAATCCTTAAAGTACTTTCTTGTAGAGGTCAAGAATGATTTCTTCGGTCACTTCACGTGGGTTGCCCGGAGTGCAGACATCGGCAAAGGCTGATTTTGCCAACTTGGGCAGGTCTTCTTCTTTGATGCCGATTTCGCTCAAGTGTTGTGGGATGCCTACGCGGATAGAGAGCTGGCGCACGGCGTCGCAAGCGGCGTCGGCAGCCTCTTCCTTGGTCATACCATCCTTATATACGTTCATTGCCTTAGCGATATCCACATATTTGTCGAGTGCGGCCGGTGCGTTGAACTCCATGATGGTGGGGAGCAACAGGGCGTTGGCTACACCATGAGGCACGTCAAAAATGGCGCCGAGCGGGTGGGCCATGCCGTGAACAACACCGAGTCCTACGTTTGAGAATGCCATACCTGCAATGTATTGGGCCACGGCCATACCGTTGCGTGCTTCTGCATTGTTAGGCTCGTTTACGGCAGTTTCCAAGTAACGGGCAATCATCTCGATGGCTTTGATTTCAAACATGTCACTCATTTCCCATGCACCCTTAGTGATGAGGCCTTCGATGGCGTGAGTCAAAGCATCAAGACCGGTAGAGGCTGTGAGGCTCTTGGGCAGGGTGTACATCAATTCGGCATCAACGATGGCGATGGCAGGGATGTCGTTGGGGTCAACGCATACCATCTTTTTCTCGTTCACCTCGTCGGTAATCACATAGTTGATAGTTACCTCAGCGGCCGTACCTGCAGTGGTGGGCAGGGCAATGATGGGCACTGATTTCTTCTTGGTGGGAGCTACACCTTCGAGCGATACCACATCAGCAAATTCAGGGTTGTTGGTAATGATACCGATAGCTTTTGAAGTGTCAATTGAAGAACCTCCACCAATGGCCAGGATGAAGTCGGCACCTGATTCGGCAAAAGCTTTCACACCGGCATTTACGTTGCTTACCGTGGGGTTAGGCTTGATTTCGCTGAACACCACGTAGGGAATACCGGCACCTTCAAGTACCTTCAGCACCTTGTCGGCAACACCAAATTTCAGAAGGTCCTTATCAGTGGCAACAAATGCTTTGTTCAGGCCCAATCTTTTAATCTCTTGAGGAAGCACTTCGCGTGCACCAGGTCCGAAGTATGAAACTTCGTTCAATACGAATCTATTAATCATAGTTCTATTTAATGTTAATGAATAGGTTTGTTGTACAATAAAACGGTGCAAAGTAACAAATACTTTTTCAATAAACCTCTTTTTCTTTTTATGTTATAAAGCAGAAAAAATGGGCTTTTGATTGAAAAGTTTTCATATTATGGAAAAGTGTTGTATTTTCGCGCTGAAATTCTCAGGTTAGGGAAAAATTTTTCTCAGGTAGGGAAAAAATATACTACAGATTATGAAGAAATATATATCCTCCGGCTCGTGGTTTTCGTTCAGCTATCCCGAGGCCTGGCATGAGTTTGAAGACGAAGCGGGCAGTTTCCTTTTCTATAATCCCAATAAGTGGACGGGGAGTTTCCGCATATCAGCATCAATGGATGCATCGCCCGATTTTGCACGCGACACGTTGCGCGAAGAGTTGGCACGTTATGCCGATGCCCAATTGGAGAGTATCGGGAAAAATGAATTTGTATATAGCCGCGAAACATTCCAGGAAGAGAGTGTATGGTACACTTCACACTTTTGGGTGACAGGTAGCGGGCAGATGGCGGTTTATGCCACCTTTACTTGCCCAAAGGGTGAACCTGTGGACGAGGCCGTGTCCGTATTGGAAAGCCTCAGATTGCTGAATCCCATGAAACCCCAATGCCACGAGGTTATCCCTGTAAGGTTGTCCGAAGTGGCTCTAATCAACGATGCCTATGAGCGCACCCAGAAGGAGGTGAAGCAGGCATTGAAGAAGGATTTTTCATCGGTTGATACCGCTACGGGCATAGCCAATATCCAACGTCTCATAGACGAAGGGCGAATCAAACTCAATCCGGCCAACGTGGAGCGTCTGGCTCTTGTCCTTGGTTGTTTCCTCACCAATGAAATGGATGGGGTAGAGTGGGTGAGTGTCATTGACGGACATCGCGAATATCCGGCCCTCTATCTGAATGCGGGGATGGTGAATCCTGCCGAGCGCCTGGCCGCCTACATAACCAAGCAGGGAAAGTGTGATTTGAAAGAGGTGTATGAGACCCTTCTTCTGACCTCTTCCAAGTGAAGGTTATGGTAAAATGCTCGGGGATGTGTCAAAATGCTTTCTTTTCATTCTTTAGACGCGGATAACGCAGATAAATTATAACCTATCGGGTATAATAATCAAGAAAAATCCGCGTCTAAAAAGTTAATTATGACACACCCTCAAGTAAAATAAAAATTATTCAACTTTCGCAAGTAGAAACTTGCGAAGGAGTTATAGGAGTTAAAGGAGTTATCGGCTCTTCGAGCCTAGGAGTTAGAGCCAATAGTTTTGCTATACATTTGGCTAGCAGGCCAAAGCCTGCGATAACTCCTTTAACTCCAAAAAGTTGAGCTTGCGAAACTTAAAAATAACAGTTTAATTATATAGTCGGGCATTTCATTCTCCTCCCAGACAAAGGGCAGGAGGGAAGCCTTCAAACAATTATGGCAAACCCCATTCTACAGGTTGAGAACCTGACGAAATCTTTCGGCGACCTTGTGCTTTTCAGTGACATCTCTTTCGGCCTTGCCGAAGGTCAGCGCATCGGACTTATAGCCAAGAACGGAAGTGGCAAGACTACCTTATTGAATATACTATCCGGCAAGGAGGGCTACGATGACGGGAAAATCACCTACCGCCGCGATGTGCGTGTGGGTTACCTTGAGCAGGCACCCGTCTATCCAGCCGGGCTCACCGTGTTGGAAGCCTGCTTTTGGCAAGCAAGTCCCGTCACCCAACTCATCAAAGAGTACGAGCACTGTATGGAAACAACAGGCAATCCGGGGCTTGAAGAACTGCTTGCCCGTATGGAGCACGAGAAGGCGTGGGACTACGAACGGAAAATCAAGCAAATCCTTTCGCAACTGAAGATTCGCGATTTTGACCAGCCCGTCGGACAACTTTCGGGCGGACAACTCAAGCGTGTAGCATTAGCCAATGCTCTTATCACCGAGCCGGACTTCCTTATTCTGGACGAGCCGACCAACCATCTTGACTTGGAGATGACCGAGTGGCTCGAGGAGTATTTGCGGCGCGGAAACCTTACCTTGCTCATGGTGACGCACGACCGCTATTTCCTTGACCGCGTATGCTCGGAGATTATAGAAATCGACAATCGGCAAGTATATAGCTACAAGGGCAACTACAGCTATTACCTTGAAAAGCGGCAAGAGCGCATCGATGCCACCAACCTCGAAATAGCCCGGGCGGCCAATCTCTATCGTACCGAACTTGATTGGATGCGGCGCCAGCCGCAAGCACGCGGCCATAAGGCACGTTATCGCGAAGAAGCCTTCTATGAGTTGGAAAAGGTGGCCAAAAAGCGCATAGACAATCGCAACGTGAACCTTCAGATGAAGGCCTCCTATATAGGTTCGAAAATATTTGAAGCCAACCACCTTTGCAAACGGTGGGGTGACCTGACCATATTGGACGATTTCAACTACATCTTCTCGCGCTACGAAAAGATGGGTATTGTAGGAAACAACGGCACGGGGAAAAGCTCTTTCATCAAAATGCTGATGGGCATTGTGCCGCCCGATAGTGGCACGATAGATGTCGGAGAAACAGTCCGTTTCGGATATTATTCGCAAGAAGGCCTCCAGTTCGACGAACAGATGAAAGTCATCGACGTGGTGCGCGACATTGCCGAAGTGGTGGAGTTGGGCAATGGCCAACGGCTTACCGCTTCGCAATTCCTCCAGCACTTCCTTTTCACACCCGAAACCCAGTACAGCTATGTCTATAAACTGAGTGGTGGCGAGCGTCGCCGTCTCTACCTCTGTACGGTGTTGATGCGAAATCCGAACTTCTTGGTGTTGGACGAGCCGACAAATGACCTTGACATTGTCACCCTCCAAATCCTCGAGGAGTATCTTAGCCATTTTAAGGGGTGCGTCATCGTGGTCAGCCACGACCGTTACTTTATGGATAAGGTAGTGGATCACCTCCTCGTCTTCCAAGGGCAAGGCGATATCCGCGATTTCCCAGGCAATTATAGCCGCTATCGCGAGTGGAAGGAAGAGCGCAAGCAACTTGAACGCGAAGCCTCACGCCCTAAGGAAAAAGAAACACCTGCCAAACAAAAAACTCCTCAAACCCAGCGTCATCGCATGAGTTTCAAGGAGCGTCGTGAATATGAGCAACTGGAAGTGGAGATTGCAGCCCTCGAAGAGGAAAAGTCCTCCATCGAAGCCGCCCTCTGTAGTGGTACACTTACAGTGGACGAGTTGACCGAAAAGTCCAAGCGCCTTCCCCTGCTCACCGATGAACTGGAAGCAAAAACCCTCCGTTGGTTTGAATTGGGAGAGATTGAAGGGTAACCTTTGGGATTCCCTTCAATCCAGTTTCACCCTCTTTTTCTTTCCTGTCACCTGCGTCAGCCAGACCGTACCATTCTGTTCAATGGTCACATCCGGATATTTTGTGTCAATCAATAGCCGGCCGTCTATGGTGATTACCCCCCATTGGCTGTAGTTCTTCTCCACGGCACAATACTTCCCGATAGGCGTCCGGATGCTCCGATAGATAGGTGGGACGGTAATCCGTTTGCCAACTTTCAGTCCCCATTTCTGGCCCGATTGGTAAGGCACTGCATGCAGGTGTTCTTTATATATTTCCTCCCTCTTCCGTTTCTCGTTCGTCTCCATCTCCATGCAGACCTGCTTGTCCAGCATAGCTTTGGAGATCTCTTTTTCTCCTATATATACTTTCTTACCCCCTTTATCTGTCCGATAAAAATCACCATTCCAGTCTGAAATGACCATACTTCCATCCGCCAACAAATAATGGAACCGATAATACCCCTTGTTGTCTCCATCAAGGATACAGTATGAATGCTCCGGAGATTCATAGAGTTTCAGCATCCCTCCCTTGTTGGTAACGATAAGTCCGGTGAAATCCACTCCGCTCACATAAACCCTTTCCGTGCGGGTATAGCATTTGTGTCCCACTTTCAGTAGCTCAAATTTGCCGTACCGTTTGATTTCCGGCTTGCTGCTGTAAGTGTTGAGATTGTACAAGTCCACATAGTTTTCCTCGCCTCCCTTCAAGTTTATCACTAAGAACTTGTTCTGGGTGAACCGCATGGATATACAGCTTTCCCGTCTCCAGATGACCGTTCCCATATCATCCACTATTCCGCATGCATTGCCTCGAAACCTTACAGCCGCCAGTCCGTCCTTCAAGTCAAATACGGTGACATATTCCGCTCCTGTCGTTTGGTATCTGCCACGTTTTAGCCCCCATAGCCCGGTTTCTTTCTCCTGCCAAGCTTTCAACTTGGCAGTTCTGGTTTCCATGCCGGGAGTCCGTTTCCATTCGTTGAGCCTTGACAACAACTCGTCGTGCGAAACAACCAACCCGACCCCCGTTTCATATTCACTCTGTTCCATAGATTGGCGAGTGCAGCATACCGTTTCATTGACAACAGAATTTGCACGCACTCCCTTTCCAGATTCCTCTCCACGGAACATCCTTTCCCAATTCCTGTTCACTACAGGCAGTCCGAAAATCCGGTAAAGCCCCACATTGTCTATCATCATGCAGCTTTCCTTTCCTTCACTTTTCCGTAATCCTCTTCCCACCTGTTGCAGGTACTTGGATAGCGATAGTGTAGGTCGTGCCATCTGCACAAACTCCACATCAGGACAGTCAAAACCCTCACTGAATATATCCACATTCACCAATACCTCTATTTTCCCCTCCTTGAAGTCATTTACCAACAGCTTGCGTTCCTCCCTCGGAGTCCGGCTGTCAATGGCAACCGCTTTTACCCCTTGCTCCTTATAGTAATTTGCAATTTGTTGCGCATGATCTATGCTGATGGCATATACGATACCCTTTTTCCCCTCGGCAAACTGCATCATGCTTCTGTAAAGTCGCTCAATGCTCGGCCGTCTGTTCAGCACCTCGTCCATTTCCTTCACCTGATAATCACCGTCTGCCCCTCGCTTTTCCAAAGAGTCAATCAGCCTCTGCTCCTCACTGTCGGGATAGATTGATGCATAGTCAAAAGCCGAAAGCACACCCTTTTCGATGAACTCCGCAATGCTCCACGAAGTCACTAACGTATCAAACAAATCCGTAAACCCACTCCGGTTCATCCGGCACGGTGTAGCTGTCAGTCCCAAGAACCTCGCTTCCGGCCACTTCTTCCAAAGCATTTTGTAAGTCTTAGCCAAAGCATGGTGAGCTTCATCAATGACAATCAAGTCTGGATTAAGGTCAAGGGAATCAATGCGGCGTGAGATAGTCTGAATAGATTCAACTTTTAATTTTTCACTTTCAATTTTAAATTTCAAAAGCGTTTCCTTAATCTGCTCTATCAGCTCTATGCGATGGGCTACAATGAGAATGGTTTTATTAGTTACAAGTGATGAGCTACGAGCTACAAGTGAGCCATTCGGAATTAACTCCCTTCTACTCGTAGCTTGTAACTCATTACTTGTAGCTGCACTCCCACTCGTAGCTCGTAGCTCATGGCCCTTCACTACTTCCGCCAGCACATGCGTCTTTCCCGTCCCCGTAGGCATTTGCACCATCACACTGCGGTGGTGCATCCATGCTTCATGGACACGCGAAACAATCTCCTGTTGGTAGTCACGAAGAAGATTCATAAACAAGAAAAAAAAGGGGGGAAAGAGTTCTTGCAGTCAGCTGATGCTGCTACTGTAAATGTAAAGTCATAATTGGCCTTTTTATAGACTGCGAAGTTTGATGAGGGGTTTACCCGAACTAACAAAGGGGACACTTCAGGAGCAGAGCATTTTTTCGGGTCAGTCCGAAAAGTCAGTTGCAAATTATGCCGTCTCTGTCACCCTGAGCTTGTCGAAGGGTCTCAGGGTACTGCAAAAGAAACTATAGACCGTCAGCAATGCTCCGAGACCCTTCGACAAGCTCAGGGTGACAAGAGAGATCATATAAACAATCATATATAACCGACTTTTCGGACTGACCCAGTAATACGCCATTTTGGTACGCTTACCTGAATGTCAGGGTATAAGAGTGAGGGGGTATGCGCAGGGCATACACTTGTCAATTATAACAAAATAAACTGGTTAGATACCACTATAGGGGAATATCAAAGGTTTGATTCAGACTTTTTGTTTGAATACTCTGCTGCGTCTTCATTCAAGAGCATGGGAGAATCTTCATCCGGGAGACTATAAGGACGAACCTTGAGAATGTTTGCAAACAAATCAATACCAATGACTTCAACCCTGGGAAAAGAATATTCCTTCAAGATGTCGAAATGATGGTCTTCACTGACAATGTATTTGGCATTGGCACAAATGGCACAATCCACAAATTTATTGTCATCCACATCCGCTTTAATAAGTCCAAAGCTATAATGCGGATCTAAAAAACGTACATTGGGTAGTATTAAAAGGTATGATATTACAATACGGGCAACCTTGGGATTGATATTCCGGGATATTACCTCCTCATATTCTTCCATAATATCATTTGACAGACATAAAGTATAATCTCCTTTCACGAAAGACTCCCAAATGCGTGAATATTCGTTCCGTAAGGAGAGTGACATTACCAATACGTTTGTATCTAATACAATGTCCATACTACGACTGCCTGTCATAATTGCTTTTTAGTATATGGAGTCCTTTCATGAAGATGCCTGAAACTCTCGACTTTCTCTTCTGTAAGAGTCCCATTCTCCCACAACTTGTTGATCTCACAATCCAATTGCTTAGCCAAATAATCAGATATGACCTTTTGTAATCCATACAATTCATCGGGAGTATTTAGCACTGAGACGAGATTTATCAACTTCAGTTGAGCAGGATTGAATACTGTTGCTTCCATATTACATTCTTTGTTAGTTATGCTGCAAAGTAACACAGATTATTTCAGAATAACAAGAAACTCCATCTTTTTTCTCATTTTCAGCTTCAATTTACAATTTTGTAAGCGTCCAAAAATGACTGTCTATAGAATACGGTGCTTTGAGCACCTATTTTGATAGGTACACACATCATTGAGGAGAATTTGTATTCTAACTCACTACCTGTACATTATATTTGGTAAATGATCCTGTAATTGTACTTTGTAAATGGTACATGGAATTATCAACTCACTACCCCTTTTTCAACAAAGCTGTGACATATTGCGGCACTTTCCACAACATCTTTTCAATTTTAGTGATTGTTGGATTCATACCATGTGAGTTATACATCCTGACATCCTCCTTCCACATTTGTTTTCTACGGGAAGTATCCGTGCTCATTCCTCCCATACGCATCTTCACTACATATTTATTCAAATAAGTAACAGTCAAATCCCCTCCCAACAAGTAGCGGAAAAGCAAATCTGAATCTGCAGCGATTTTATACGATTCATTATACAATCCCCTATTTAACATCACCCCTCTGCGGATGTAGCATGTCGGATGCAAGGGAAGCCATCCATGCCGTACCTTCCATAATCTGTACTCACCCCCTATCCAGTTCCGCACAACCTTATCTGTATTCTTAGCATTCACAAACAGTCCGTCAGCATACAGGAAGTCAGCATGAGTCTCCTTCAGTCGTTTTACAATATGTGCGACAGTCTGCGGCGAATAGAGGAAATCATCCGAATGTACCAACCCGATGTAGTCCCCCGTAGCCAAACGGATACCCTTATTGATGGCCTCATACATCCCATGGTCTGGTTCGGAGATGAACTTCACCCTTTCTTCATATCCTTTGATAGCTTCTTTAATAGCTTCAACAGAGCCATCCGTCGAAGCCCCATCTACGATGATATACTCAATGTCAGGATATTCCTGTTCCAATACACTTCTGATAGCGTCACGAATCGTAGCCTCCCGGTTATAGCAGGAGGTGATGATTGATATTTTCATTTTATTTAGCAAAAAAAACGCAGATATATTTCGTATATACAAAATATATGATATATCTTTGCGGCAAAATACTTAATGATTATGATTACAGCAACAGTACAACCCAAGAAAAAACTGATAGAGTTAAAAGAGGACACATTCAAGTCACTCTCTATAATGGCGATTCATCAAGGCACCAATCTCAAGAGATTTATCGAAAACATCCTTGATAAAGTAGCAAGCGATTATGACGATACCCTTCTGTACGACCATCTGTCCAAGTCCGACCCCGATGGCAAATTGTCCCTCACCCAAAAAGAGAAATCCGATTTTGAAAATTGGCTTGGTGTATGAAAGTAGAATATTCCAAAAGCTTTGAGAAATCCGTCCGTAAACTCTCCGGCAAGATTTTGGATGCAGTTCGGAATGTTATCAAGGAAGTGAAGCAAGCCGACGACATCAAGCAAATAACCGATTGCAAACATCTTGTTGGTTATAAGAATGTCTATCGCATTCGTATAGGAGATTACCGTGCTTTTTTTACTTTCCATATCGAAATCATCGATGATGTGGTATTCTTTGAATACCTTGTCAGCCGTGGTGAAGCCTACGGTAAGAAGATGGAGAAGTCACTGAAACGGATAGACAGATAATCGTCAATTGCCCTTGGGGAATTTGATCCATTCTATAGTCCTCTTGGTTCCCTTTTTTCTCGATACGGGTAATTTGGGAGCCAATTCTCTTATTGGGTCAAGATTGTGTACATTATCAGTTGTCATGTCGTGGAGTCGAAAACTCGTCATGGGGAAATAATAAGTAACTTATTGGTTAATCCTCCTCTCCCTTACCTTCACTGCCGGATTACCTTGATAGATACCGTATGCCTCCAAATCTTTTGTAGCTACAGAGCTTACGGTGAGTATCGCATGAGAGTGTACTTTAACCCCTGGGCATACCACACTTTTCGCCCCTATCCAAGCCCCATCCTCTACTGTAATCGGTGCATTCCGATAGTCAAACGTAGAACGGGTATAATCATGGTTACCCGTCAATAACAGTGCCCCTTGCGAGATGCACACATCATTTCCGATAGTCACATTGTCCAGATTGTCAATCCATACATTTTCCCCCAACCACACGTTGTTGCCAATTATTAATTTCCATGGAAATTTAATCGTTACATTATTTTTCATCACCAGTCCTTTGCCAATCTTGGCCCCAAAAGCCTTGAGCAACTGGATTTTGATTCCCATAAAAGGATTCCATGATGCCCTTACCAACAGCGCATTGACAAAATACCAAAGAGTGATTTTCAGTTTCCCAGCTCCCTTATCGAAGTTGGAGGGGGAGAAAGAAGAGAGATTCATTATTCTGTTTTGCTCTTTATTACAATTTCCTATATAATTGTCTGTAAAGACTATATACCACCTCCATACGATAGGCTGTATATACCTTTTCGTATGCTTTTCGGCAAAGTTCATCTGCCTCATCTTTGTGGATGTTGCACCACTCGATTGCTTGAACAATATCTTCTACGGACTTTTCTCGGACCAATATTCCGCAATCTGTACCATCCAATGCCGTCAGCATATCTTTGATAGCTGCGCGAGGAGTAGAAATTACCAATTTTCCCAGACTCATTGCTTCCAGTATGGAAATGGGGAAAGCCTCCCATGGATAATAAGTTGGCAATGCCACTATATCAACCATTTTCATGAATGCCACAGCCTCTTCATTGGATAATAACCCCAACAGATGCACCCTTTTATTTAGTTTGTTCCCTGCAATAGCTTTAATCTTTGTGATTACATTCTCGTCACCTTTTCCCACGATAGACAGTCTAACTTCTTGTGAAGAGTTTTTTACTACAGCCTCAACCAATTCATACAAGCCTTTATTCGGTATCAAATTCCCCACAAACGCTATATGTTTATAATTAGAAGGCTGTATCTTTATTCCCTCATCTACATGAATAGAGTTAGGAGTTACGAACACCTTGTCTTTCAATGCAGGATACTCCTTCAATACCTTTTCAGTGCGAGTGTCTAACACCCAAATCTGGTCATAAAGGCTCATTGTCTTTTGCAGGAATTTCCCATAGAGAGGTTTCTTTATATCCTCAGGGATACATCCATAGTGACAATGCATTATGGTCTTTATTCCATGCTTGCGGCATATCTTGGCTACCTGATAATCTCTATAGGTTCCCAAACTGCCACTTGTCGTTGTATGCAATATATCAATTTGTTGTTTGGCTATTTCTTTCTTAATCTGTTCTATATTGCGTTTCATCTCTACCAACCCAGCTTTCATTCTCTTAAAGAATGTTGTTTCTTGAAACGTACGGCCTTTGGCTGTACGGTCAATTGGTATGAGAGTGTAATTTTCATCTTTAAAAGTTTGAATAAACTTCCTCGACCACGAAGCTATACCTCCATTACCTGTCAATGGGGTCAATAAGATTACTTTCTTCATTCATTTTTGTATTTTATGATTTTTGCCGGTACTCCTGCTACTACGGCATTGTCCGGTATCTCTTTCATTGTAACCACAGCACCAGCTGCCACTGTTACGTTGTTGCCTATTCTGCAAGGTCCTAATACTGTTACACCTGTTCCGAAATAGCAATTATCACCAACTATAATTTGTTCTCTGTCTGGAACACTTGGAATTCGTTTCCCAAACAGAGTCATGGGAAGCACTGTGCAGTTTTCTCCAAACTTGGTAATACCATAACTTCTGAAGAAACCAAGATGTACCAAATGGAATCCGCAGCCCGCGGCCCGCGGCCCGAGATGTATCTGTGTTTTAATTCTCCATCGACGATGCAGAATATAAAAGAGATAATAAGGTAGTGTATATAAAGCCGATTTTTCTTTCTTGAACATATAGTATTCGAGATGCCGGAGAATCCACATGTATGAATAGATTGTGGCAAATTCACTCCCCGTCAGATACTGAATCCAAAAATGCTTTATATTCAGTTTCTCTGCCTCTACGGAGAGGTATTCCTTCATTTGTTTGTGTGAGGTAATCATAATGCTTTTATCAAATTGAGGTATCTGTTAATAAAGATGTCTTCAGAACACAAATCTTCTGCAAACTTCCGGCTTCTTTTTCCCATAGCTTGCAAATCCCAATTTCCTCCTGTCGCATTCACTATTACATCAGCCATTTCAGGTACATTGTTTTGGTCAAATAACCAGCCATTTTCTTCTGATTTTACAAAGTGAGGATTGTCACACACATTGCTCGCCATTACAGGTAATCCTGAAGCCATAGCTTCGCATATGACATTTGGAGTTCCCTCAAAATGAGAAGGCAGGCAAAATATATCCGCTTCGCGATAGGCATTCTCTATATCCTGACGTTTGGGCATCAGTTTAAAAAAATCCTCGATACCAAGTTCTTTTATCATTGCTTGGCATTCATTCGCATAGGCATAGTTTATCGCAAGATCATTTTGTTTAGGATTTACTCCATACCATATTACCTTTGCCCTGCATCCTCTCATAAAAGCCTCATGATACGCTTTGATAAAGTTCTTTGTATTTTTTGATGCCTTTACGGAGGCTACCGACAGAATGAGAAGCCCCTGATTATATTCCTTTCTATCTGTTGGCGAGAATCTTTTCAAATCCACAAAATTAGGAATTGTTTGTGTCTTGGATTTGAGGTGCGGAAAATACTTTTCAATGAAGTTCTTCTCTGAATAAGAATTTGGTACAACATAGTCCGCCAGTCTATACAATTGGAAGATAATCCTGTCTTTCCAAGTGATTCCTTGATGAGTGTTCCGTTCTGATACTATCAGTTTTGTTCCACAGATTTTTGCAGCTATACATGCCAGTGCATTCGGATCTGTCTGAAATGAAATCACTACATCAGCTTTGAAGCGTTTGATGCATTCCACCAATTTAGGCAGACACAACTTAGAGTTTACCCTAAAGCATTCATATTCTATCTGATTTTCATCTAAAAGGTACTTATAAAAAGGGTGGTCATAGTAAGTTGCCACTTTCACGGAATAACCTTTTTCCTTCAGCAAACAGGCTAATCCAGTCAGTTGTCTTTGGGCACCTCCGGCACCCAAAGAGTCAATGAATAAAAGTATGCGGTTCATTGTATTGTTGAGCTAAACTTCTCATCTTGTTCTTTTGTATATCTTTATCTGCTAAGTAATAGCCTAAAGCTGTTGCGCATATAAGCTCCATATTGGCATACGGTGCTATCATAAAACCAATAATATTAATGTATAAGAAATAACAAACGAGGTAGTCGGATAGATATTTACGATACTTTATTAATAGTTTATATTGCATTGTAAAAAATACAATCATATATCCAATACCAAACAGAAACCATTCACCGATGTGTCCTATATCCACAAGTATATGTTTCTGTGCATCTGTCCAAGAGAACATTACTCTTTCGTATTCTCCACCATAGGCTTTTCCACTTCCTAGTAAAAAAGTTAAAGGTTCAGTTACTATTTTATTCCAATAAAAGGCATAGCTGTCATTTCTTCCTCCAAAAGAGTCTTCCTCCATTTGGCTTTTTGATAATTCCAATAGACTTTCAAATAAAAATCCACCATATGCATACAAAAGAACAACGCACATTCCTATAATGAGTATAGCTCCCTTACGCCTTCTTGAATTTTTGATTGCGGCATAGATTAGTCCTATTAGTGTCGCAATGATAATTTGTCTTGTACACGAAAAATAGGCAAGCATCAGCCCAACAACAAAAAAAAAGAGACTAATATACTTGTTCTCACCACGCAACAATTTTATCCAATAATAGAATAGTACTATGATCGTAATATTTGTCAAGATTGAAATGCGATATACTAATCCTCTTTTAATCCAACCGTATTCACCATCAATACCTCCAAAAAGAAAAGGAGGAGATGTAATAAATTGTTCATAAATTTGAATCAAAAATACAACAATCGTAAAGCTTGCAAATATTTTTAATAATATCTGTTCACTTACATCGTAGGCAAAACAAAAGAAATAAAGTAGGAAAATATAGATTTGTGCACAAGCTACAAAAGAAGCAAAAGGTGATTGACCCCAAATCAATATGGCAGAAATCCAACTGAGACATGGAACAATCATCGTCCATTTGATGTCTTTAGCAAACAACATCCGTTTCTGTTTCCAATTATGTCTTTTTAGTAATAAAAAGCATAAAACAGCTATAATGGGAAATCGTACGACCTTAAATACCAATGGACTGATTAAATTGCAATCCAATATGTTTGAAGTCAATAATATTATTGAAATGATAACAATTGTTTGAATCTTTGTTTTCATACATCAACATTATGATACGAAAGAAATAAGATATTTACAAAACAAATTCAAATCTTCATCTTGTTTTTTCTTTATTGAATTATGGCGTTCTCGTCCTTTTTCAATGTAATGGAGTCTTGTATCAGAGTTTTCCATTTGTACAATTCTCATTTTTATTTCAGGAATGGAATAAGGATTGAAGTATAACACAGCGTCGCCACAAATTTCAGGAATTGATGCTATAGCTGATGTTATTACCGGACATCCTTCATGCATGGCCTCTAAAGGGGGATATCCAAATCCTTCGTTCAATGAGCCATAAACAAACAGATGAGCATTGTGATAAAGTTGTTTTAAAGTTTTCTCATCCACATATCCCATAAGGATAAAACGTTCCTTATTTCTGATTCGGATTTTAAGTTCTTTCCAAGAGTTAAGTCCCGTAACAACGACCATCCCTTCAAGTTCTGCATGTTCAGAAAATAATTCATCCATAGCTTTTAATACTCTATATCCGTTTTTTATCCAGCGGTTTCCACTTACTACCAAATAATATTTTCCTAATGTGTTTTTCGAAATGTAAGATTTTGAATCGTTTTCACTAATTGTCGAAGGAGAATAGAATACTTTTAAGTCTTGTTTCTGCAATTCTGGTATAAATGTAAACAGTGAATATTTGCTATGCTCAGAAACTGTAACAGTTTTTATATTAGTGAGAAGTAAACGTTTTTGAAACCTTTTGATGTCCCTTTTTAAGATAACAGAGGAGAACAAACATCTAATACCTCTTATTAGCTTATAAATTATACCTTTATCATGTTCGTAATTCTGTTGGTATTTATCATATGACATTTCTAAAATTCGACAACCATGCTGTGTTTGGATAATTGTTATATCTTCTGGAACATAATTACCCGAAAATAGGGGTGAATAAATAACTTTACTTTCTTTTCTTGCCGCATCATAAAGCGACATGTCATTTTTGAGATAGACGGGTAGATTATTCTGGACAATTATTCTTCTTGTATCTTCATCTAAATAGCTTTGGTCATCATAATATACCGCCACTTTGTCAGGAGCGATTTCAACCAGTCTTTTAAATACGATCAATCCATATTTTCCTCCCCCATGGAATTTCGTATTCCCTATGGGTTGGGTTGCTTTTAAATTATATAAGAGTCTCATCCTGCAAATTGAATTATCGTTTCACTAAATAATAAATTCTTTGTCTAATTAGAAATAAGATTCTATACGTATAAAATATCCATTTTTTCCAAGATGGACATTCTACATATTTTTCCACATAATATCGTACACTTTTATTATGCATTACGTCTTTCTTATAACTTCCTTTTACCTTTTTCGTGCTACTTGCTCCTAAATGTATGCAAGACAACTGCGAACACAAATAATTAACCTTTCCTGTCTTTTTGACTTTTGCCCACAAAATATTCTCTTCAAAATACAAGAAAGTGTTTGAATCAAAACCTCCAATTTCCCGAAAATAATCCTTTTGAACCAGCATACACGAACCTGATGGCAATTCTATGGGTAAATACTTTTCGTTTAACAGCGAAGGATTAGATATCAAAAGCTTACGCTTATCTTGAAGTTTCACTAATTTGTTCCACATTCCGAAAAAACTATATCTATACCTCGCAATCAAATCGTCAATATTTGTATCTGTACGGGCACAATTATAGTCTATTCCTGCTTTATCCTTCTTGTAAAGTAAAGGGCTTACAATTGCAGCATCTTTATTTTCATTTAGAGCACTTATCAGCGATGGAATAATATCTTCAATAAACAGTATATCAGAATTCAAAATCAATATATATTTGATTCCTTTATCTGCATACAAGAGTTTCAATCCCTTATTGTTTCCGTCTGCATATCCTGTATTTGTGGAGGATATATAATAGGTCATCGTAGGCAAACAAGTTGGCACACTATCTTTTTCTGTAGCAATCACCAAATCCTCTTTGAATGTACCTCTTAAATAATGTTCAATTTGTGGAACTACTTCTGGATTAGGAGAACCATTATCTACCACGACAAATTTAACATCTGCGGTATTATATTTCAATACAGAGTCTATACAATTCTTCGTATCTTCTACACTATTGTAATTTAATATAACGATTCCTGTTTTCATTTCTCTGATTTTATATTTTACTGCGATTGTACTCTATTTTCTCATACACCCAACAACATGCCAAAGGAATTCCGCAGCCTACAATGAAATAGAGGACAATCCATCCTTTACGAGCATATTCTACATAAACTGGGAACTGAGCGAGATTTTCCTCTGGAAGATTGTATATGCAGACAATCAATAGATTGACAATTTTAAATAGCAACAAATGCCAAGTTAATATTTCAAGTGTATGATTTCCTGTGAAACAAAGAAACTTTCCAATCGACGTATTGGCATATTTGTTGTCAATCCATTTACTGATTGCATATATTCCCAATGTGCCAAGAACTGCTGTAATACAATATGGAATAACTAATTCTGTAGTCATTTTTGGCATTGAAGTATGCCAATAAATAGAACCAACTCCAACAAAAATAAAACTTAAGAAGGCAAAGATTCTATTATTGATAAAACTTGCAACGAATCTTTTATCACATGACATTTCTGCACCAATCCATATAAAGAATGCGGCTAAAAAGGCTCTGCCTCCAACGCCAAAGAATGGAATTTGACATTTTGTCACAAACATGAATATGCAAACAGTTAAAATCCCCCCCCCCTGTATCCATTTGTTATTTATAAACTTGCGTGCTAACAAGAATATTATACTGCCCCAGAATAATGAAGCAAGAAACCAATACCCTCCTAATAATGGTTCACGAGCACGCATTTTCAATATTCCGATGAACTCACTCCAATATTCAGACCATGAATAGAGATGCTCGACCTTTCCTTGAAATCCTATTACATCACTATATATATTTAAATGAAAAAATAGATTATGAAACAAAAGGAAAATAACTCCCCACTTTACATAAGGCCACCACACTCCTGTGATTCGTTTCTTTACAAAAGTTCTCATGCCTGTCAGATATTTCTCTTTAAAGCAATATCCGCTCATAAAGAAAAATAGCGGCATATGAAACATGGCGATATAATTGAGTGCAGAGTCCCATAGTCCTGCGTGACCCAAAACCATTAAAAATATGCCTATAGCTTTAGTTATTGATACCGTGTTATTCATTATTTGTATTTTCAAAATCTATAATTAGGGCATACAAAACTCATCCAAATCAACATCGTCAGGTAATACATAATTTGAAGATGTTTTAGCAAAATGCTTAATTAATTCGTTTTCGCTATATTTATTATTGACTCTTCGCACACCTTCTACCAATAATTTTGCAGGTGAACCGGCAATAAGACTAAATTCAGGGATTTTACCTATATAGTTTTTGCCAAGCATTGAATAAGGTCCAGCTACAATAGTCCCTTTAGGGGTTTGAGTCCCTTTTTTTATCGTGCACCAACTTGCAATCCAATTACATTCACCGATAATTATTGGTAAACTGGCAGGTTTTATCATACGAGAACTCAGATTAACTACGTAGTGAAAATCTGAATCCATAATTGTAGTATTATTACCTATGCTTGTGGCCTTTCCTATATATATTTGTCGATGTACGATAAGAGTACAATTATGTCCAATAGAAACATTGTCTTCAATATTCAATAAAGTATCACGAGAAACCTGTAAATTTATTCCACGTCGTAAAATCACCTGTTTACCCAAATGTATTTTCCCATCTAGTGATATAAAAGAATATGAATTCCAACTCTTTACAGGATCAGAAAGGCCAATCTTCAGTATTCCTGTTTTTATTTCTCCATCAAATATTATTTGTCCGGATAATTTTTGCAATCTGCATGGACCATAAATTATTATAGGAAACTTCAAAGCCGTTTTTAATGGGAAATAGACAATATTTATGGCTATTGTTTTTACAAAATTTACTCGATTCTGCTTATGTAGAAAACGGATTAATTTATTAACGATGCTTTTTATAATCATATTTTTTAATCATCATAAATAATTTATCAACGATATAAAATCTCTCTCTTTGATTACAGTTAATAAATAAAAGGCAACATAACTCTGTTATGATCAAAATAAAAACCATTATGGCTAAACGAAATAATCCCATAGGTAATAGTTTTGTTAAATATATCCCTATTGCCAATGGAAGTAATATTGATATAACTTGTTTGAGAACTATTATTCTATAGAACCTCTTAATGGATAATTGGATATATTGTTTTAATAGAGTTAACCGCAATAATAAATTAACTTGAGATAAAACAATTGCAACTACCATTGTGATTTCAGGTTCCATTCCCAACTTTAATAATACGTAAGAAATTGGTAAATTCATCATTCTACATCCGCCAACAAGGATTTGCAATTTCTTAATTTTATCCGTTGCTAGTAGACCAGTCGTAAAAGTGTAGGACATTGCTTCTGAAATAGCAAATATCAATATAAGTCTTGCAAAGTTCACAGTATATTCAGGAACCTCACCTAGCCAAAGTTCGAGAATATAATGTGTTTCGACAAGAAATGGCAAAGATAAGAGGGTTAATAATCCGACAGAGAAACGACCACCATACATCATCAGCTTCGAATAAGTCTCTAAATCCCCAGCTCCATAACTTTTGGTTATCTGAGGGTTCATTGCGGTCATAAAATTCTGCACAAAACTATTTATCGTAGCTTCAATTTGTACAGCGATTCCCCTTGCGGCATTCACTACAGGCGAACCAAATACATTAAGCAAGATGTTTACTCCTTGATTACTTAAAATGACGGATGTACTTCCTATTATATTCCAACTCGTAAATCCAAACATTTCGCGGAAGATTTGCTTGTCCATGTAAAATCTAAAAGAACTTTCTGCATAATGTCTCCGACAATATATCTGATAGATGCAACGTATTATCAAAGACGTACATAGCATAAAGAAGCCATACAATACTAATTTATCATAAGAGAAAAGTAGTAATAAATAAACAATCAGCAATTTCAGACTAACCTCAACAAAACTTATATATGCAAATATTTTCATGTCCTCATGTGCAATGATGCAGGCGTTATAAGGAATACTTATAAGGTTGACTAAGAATGTTAATAATGAAAAATGAAAGACATAAATTGCCGAGTCTATTTTATCAAGAGAAATTGTCATTTGAGTTCTTATAAACCATGGACCTATCATCTCTGCTACAAGCAATATAATGACTGCCAGAATGATATGAATATTGATTGCTGTAGAAAATACATCTTTTAATTTGGTACTATCTTTTCTACCCATCTCTATATTTAAAAATCGGCTAACAGCTGCAGTCAATGCACCTGAAATCAAGCTAAACATGGAAACAAAACTACCAACGACATTGTATATTCCGAAATCTTCTACACCTAATGTCCTCAAAACAACACGACTAGTATATAGCCCTATCGCCATGACAAATAGCATTCGAAAATATAGGAACAATGTATTTTTGGCCAAACGTTTATTGCTATATGATGATTCTGACATTATAATCTTGGGTTTAGTTGAAGTATCAATATGTCATTTTTATGTTAACAAAACGCTTTATGATTGTGTCATATCAGACATCATCTCTAACATATCCTTCATCCACAACAACAGCGGGATTTCCAGCAATAATAACATTTTCCTTGCTAAATTTACCTTTTACTATTGCACCTGAAGATACTATAGAATTTTCTAGAATCTTACAACCTTTTGATATTATACAATTATGACCTATCCATACTCCGTATCGCAGATTTATAGGTAACGTCATTTTCAAGGGACGATTCGAAACTGTATCAATAATAGGATGAAAATCCGTATCTATAAAAGAACAGTCCCAACTTACTCTAATTTTATCAGCAAATACAATACTTTCTTCGCATATAACTCTGCAACCAAAGGAAAAACTATTATTATTTCCAAATTCTATACAACCTTTTTCCCCACAAGAAATAAAACCCTTATAAGAAAAAGTCAAATCCCCTTTAAAAATAATTGTTCCCAAATTCTTCCATCTAAATCCAGAGTATGTAACCATAGGAGCCATTTCCAACCCCAAACGTATCATATTACGTCTTGCCTGACAATCAAGAATCACTTTTCCTTTTAATGATAAGAAAGTTGGCCTCACATAAAACACAATTGGCAACTTTATCGCCTGTTTGTATGGAAGACATTTAAAATTAAAATATATCGTGTACGGTAAAAACAATACAAAACGTATAAACCGTGCAAGTCTCTTCATTTCCATAAGTTAAAACTTCAATATTGTTCCACCCCAGCTCAATCCTACACCAAAGCCAGTAATCATCACATTCATTCCTGCGCTGATTATACCTTCTTCTATACAATCTTTCAAAGCTATCATCACCGTTGAAGATACGGTATTGCCTGTATTCTCCAGATTGATATGGAATTTATCTTTAGGTAACACACAAACCTTACGGATCGTATTGAGCATGAATTTGTTGGCCTGATGGAATACATAGTAATCAATATTATCCTTCTCTACTCCGTTTTTCTCCAACACTTGCTTCATCATGGCCGGAACAGCCTCAAGCGTAAAATTGAAGATGGCACCACCATTCATATAGAGATAGTCATCAAATCGTTCATGACCTTCGTCATCTATTGATGAAAGTCCTGTCGGTTGCTTCTGTCTGGCTGCACCGGTCTTTACAATCAAATTTTCAGCTCCATTACCATCTGTACCTAAAACAAACTCACCGATTTCAGCAATGCCCTCTGTTGAAATCAAACATGCAGCTGCCCCATCTCCAAAGATGGAACGGTTGCTTTTGTCTGATGGATGCAGATATTTATTGTAAGTTTCGGCTGTCAACATTAGCACATTCTTTGCTATACCTGCTACGATTAATCCTTTAGCTACTGCCAAACCATAAATACAACCTGAACATCCTAAATTATAGTCGAATGCTCCCGCTGTTGTTGGTATTCCCAACCGATGCTGGAGAATACAAGCAGTAGAAGGCAGGAAATAGTCCGGACTCTGTGTACAGAGCATGACGAAATCCACATCCTCTGCCTTTATACCGTATTCTGCAAACAATTTGCGGGCTGCTTTTTCAGCCATATCACCGGCTGTTTCATCAGAAGCAGCCAGATGACGGGTATTCACACCAACTTTGGCTGCAACTTTATCAACGCTCCATTCTGGAAATTCTTGCAGCAACTCTTCATTTGTTACAATCCGCTCCGGAAGATAATAGGAGATTGCTTTTATATATGCTTTCATTTTATCTATTCAACTGGTTAAAGTTCCTTCGCCCCCCCTGTTATATCAACACAAGTACCTGTCATCCAAGAAGAAGCATCCGACAACAAATATATGGCCAAATATGCGATATCTTCAGGTTTACCATACCGCTTGAGAGGGTATTTCAATTGGGCTTCTTCTAAATCTTCTTTTGATATTCCACCTTGAAGAATCAAGTCTGTCCAGACCATTGCAGGACAAATACAGTTTACACGTATTTGACGCGGAGCCAATTCAAGAGCCAGACATTTGGCATAGGAGATAATGGCTCCTTTACTGGCACTGTATGCGGCATTACCGATACTTGGAAATGATGCAGCCTTTGAAGCGATAAAGACAATGGAAGATGATTTATTTATTTTCTTCTTTGCCAACAACTCGGTCTGTAAAAGTATGGGAGCCTCAACATTAGGAACAAATACGTGTTCCAAATCGTCTTTCCCTATCATCTTACAAGGAACCTGACTTCCTACACCTGCGCATTGCACCAAGCCGTCAAGTTTTGGTAAATTGTCAATCAATCTTGTACGGTCTTTCTCCATAGAAAGGTCTGCAGGAATGATTTGATGCCCTTCACCAGACAATTCCTGTAAGGTTTCTTTCAACCGTTCTTGATTACGGCCATTAAGTATGACGATACCCCCCATTTGGGAACAGGCAATGGCTATAGCCTTGCCTATTCCTGCGGAAGCTCCCGTTACTAGGATGGTTTTACCAGATAACGAAAACGGATTAAATGGAATTTCTGCCATCTTACTTAGAAGCAACCAAATTATAAAGTTCTTCCACCGTTTCGCAAGAACGGATTTCTTTACCTGTAACTTCTTTATTATAGGCAGTCTTCACGAAAGCAATGATTGCCATTGAAGTCAAACTACTCCACTCGTCCAATTCTTGATAATTGGTATCTGCCTGGATTTCTGATGCATCTGTGTCATCAAACTGTTCTGCAAATGCAGAGATAAATTCTTGTAATTCCATAATCAGTATTATAATTAATTTAATAAAATCAACATGGGAATTTCATAAGCACAAAAAAATGACGTCCCATAACCCATTGGGAATTGGGAATTTAAAGAGCTGTATGAGCTACGAATAACGTACTTGCAAATTAAAAATTAAGAGTCAAAACGCCCCAAAATAACAGTACACACATCACCCAAATTTCTCGCAGGCTTCGTAGTAGGTGTCGAGACTGCCGATGTCGAAGCGGCCGGCGGACATGGGCCAGGCGTGCATCATGGTCTTTTCTACCATGTAGTGGGCGAGGTTGCCGGGTGCATCTTTGCCACATCCGTTCTCGACGCTGTGACGGACGAGGTCGAGGTCTTCTTTCCTATATATATAAAAAGGTGGAACGGCCCAGTGGCTCTTGGGCTGCTGGGGCTTCTCTTCCATATTGAGGACGCGGTTATGCTCGTCCATGACGATGACACCGGTGCGCTGGAGTTTCTCAATGCTCGGTTGCTCGTGGCACATGATGCAACTGGTTCCCTTCTGCTTGGCGAAATCGACGAACTCCTGAAAACTGAAGAAGAGGAGGTTGTCGGCGGCAACGACGAGGAGGTCGGTTCCTGAATTATGAATTATAAATTCTGAATTCTGAGTGCTGGGGTCTTCGGATGGTTGAGGGGTTGAACTTTGAACCTTATCTATATACTCTATTGCCAACAGCAAATCGCAGACTGCACCAAGGCGGGTTTCGTTGGTCTCTGTGCCATCGTCGATGATGGTGAGGGGCTTGGTGTAGTGCTGCCCGCTGGCCCACTCTTCGAAGATAGGGGCAAACTTGTGGTTGGTGACAATGATGTGTTCGTCAATGTCGGGAATGCGGTCGATGTCGTCCAACATGCGGCCGAGGATGGTGTTGTCACCAATCTTCAACAGGGGTTTGGGGAAGTCCTTGGTCAGCTCTCCCAGGCGGGTGGCATAACCGGCGGCGATAACTATGGTTTTCATCTTGTTCTCAGGCACGGATTTCACGGATTAACACGGACTTATACTTTATCGTCATTACGTTTTTCCGTGCCAAAATAATATTTGTTTATACGAATCTTGCTCCGTTGTCTGTCTTGCAGAAATGGATCTGGAAGGTGTCGGCATATTCGGGAAACATGCGGAGGTATTCCTCGGTTATCTGGCTGCGGATGTCTTCCTTCTTGGAAGAATCGATGAGGGCTATGCAGGCCCCTTTGAAGCCTGCGCCGCTGAAACGGCCTCCGTAGATGCCTGCGGTCTGACGCATGATGTTGTAGATGGCTATCAGCTCTTCGCTGCCGCACTCGTAGTTCTTGATACTGCTTTCGCAACTTTCGAAACAGAGTTGGCCGAAGAGCTGGAGGTTGCCTGTCTCCCAAGCTGTGACTCCTTTGCGGACACGCTTGTATTCGCTATAGAAATGTTCGGCCCGACGGGCAAACCGCGGGGGCATTTTTTCTTTTGTGAGGTCGTAGGTCTCGCGGGGTATGTCGCGCAAGAAGGTCTTGTCCAGTCCTTTGAGGGGCATTCCGGTATAGGCCATCATGTTCCAAGCGGCGGTCTTGCACTCGGCTACACGCAGGTTGTAGTCGCTACCGACCAGGTTGCGGGTAAGCCCGCTGAAGATGATGGCCAGTTCGAACTCAGGCATACGCGGATTGCGGCGGATAATACGGTACTGCTCCGTATCCGTATCAAGGAACAAGAGGGCATCTTTTTCGCCCAACACAATGCATGACTGGTCCAGAATGCCATTGGAGAGACCTATGTATTCGCGCTCGGCCTCGCTGGCAATCTTGATGACCTCCATAGGGGTGAGGGTTATGTTGTTTGCCTTGGCCAAGGCCATAACGTATGCTATCAGTACGGCGGCACTGGAAGATAGTCCACCTACGGGCAGACTGCCTTTAATGACTCCCTTGATGCCTTTAGTGAGCACGAAGCGTTTCCGCAATGCGAACTTGGCACCCCGGGCATAGTCGCCCCAATTGCCTTCCTTCACTTGGGTAGGACGATTGATATAGAAATCTATGTCCCCTTCAAAGGTGAGGCTACGCAGACTGACACTGCCGTCATCGGTAACACTGAACAACAAATCGACGCCTTTATCGAAGGCAAATCCTGTCACCAGTCCGTGCTGATGATCGACATGGGCACCCAACGGACACACGCGGTAGGGCGAGAAGATATGATATTGAGCTTCTTCGCCGAAGTGTTTCTTAAAGGATTCTTGCATATAGTATATTGGCGGAATGATGAGCGAAGCTTCAACGTTCCGGGTTAAAAATCAGAAGGAAGTGATGAACAGTTTTTCGCTATTTAAGGGTAGAAGAATAGGCCTTTTTTTGGGGGGGGGATGCTTGCCTGCTAACCTTGTTGTACGTCCATCGCTTTGGGGGCTATGACATTTTGTCCACCGTGGATGTTGATAATGACTTGTGGATCCTGATGCTGTTTCAGACAATCTATGACGTCGTGATATTCTTTGGGAAACATTTTCCACAACAGGCACTTAATGCGTGAAAGGTCAGCCTTGCTGTTCTCGTTCAGGAACTCTTGGGCTGCAGCTATCTGGTTGAGATAAACGGTATCGAGTTCTTTGGGTGTCGCCGTAACAGGAAGGGACTTGAGGTATTCTTTCAATATTTCCGGCAGTTCCTTCTTCAGTCTGTCCACAGCCAATGATATCAGTTTCTCTTCATTTCCTTTCTTTCCTCCTCCATCTACTATTATTTCCGACATTTCACTTCCTTTGAATCTGACAGGAATCAAAGGAGCTTCAGCCACAGGTTTCTTTTCCACTTTAACCTTGGGTGGCTTTGGTTTCCGTATGGGACTTACCGGACGCGACGTTGGGATTCGGATTGTCCCATTTGTGAAGTCCTTTTTCACACTACTTGTGTCTTCCAACTGGAACGATGCTGTGGATAAAGTGGCACTCTTTATTGTCTTTGAGGCTTTTTCCCCGCCTGAATCGGGAGAGCCTGCAATTTTGCCTGCGAGCGACTGTTTCCTCACATTGTTGGCCGAAGCATCAAGAGCGGACTTTATGAGTCGGGTTGCGAGCAAAGTGATATAGGGTTCTATCATGGATTGTGTTTGTTGCAAGAATGAAAAATTTGACACTCGAAATCACGGTACAAGAGTATGGCATTTAGGGGACATATGTTCACCGGCTCATGAACTTATGTTAAAAGGGCTTTTAACATAAGTTCGTCGGCACTTGAACATATGTTCATTTTTCAGGGATGTTTTCGTGGCCTCGTCGATAACAATTCGTTGATGCGGGCACGGATATTCTGTACAGTCCTTCCAGCGGAAAAATTGACCAGCGGGAGGAAAAGGCTGATGAAACGTTCTTTCACTATTTCGTCTTTAGTGATTCTGTCTTCTTTACTGCACATGTCAAGAATGATGCGGGCCAGTTCTGAGGCCGACTGACATGCTTGAAGCTGGACAAGATACTCATTAAGGTCTGCCTTATTATTTAAATAAGGTATAAGGCGGGAGACTGCCGGATCCAAATAGTCATCGGACAATGTGGGGAGGGAAGGGGCGTCAGGTCGGGAAACTGACTCTCCTGCTCCATAGAAGTTCTGGACGGCCTCGGTGGCATTGGGCAATATCTGGTTGTTGCCTCCGTGTATGTTGATAATTATGTCGGACACTTTGTGAATTATGAATTATGAATTGTGAATTCAGCTACTGACCACTTGTCACTTGTAGCTTGTAACTCGTCACTTATAGTTCGCAATGAATGAGTGGTTAACCTACAATAAACGGATTGTAAACGGGAATGAACAGATTTGTTCCTGCCTCGTGGAGGTGGTATCTTTGCATTGTCAAAAACGATGAGGCGCGCAACATCCAAATGACAAGAAGTATTTATTGTTTAACTATTAAAAAAGTTTTATTGTATGATTGACTATTCTGTTTATTTGCAGACCAACCATCTGAAACCTGAAGCTGGAGAAAGAGCTTATGCTAAGGCTCAAATACGTGAAGTGTGGGACGGAGACCGTTTTGTACGCCACTTGGCCGACCACAATGGGGTGTTCTCTCGTGGAACTGTGAAGGGTGTTGTGAGCGACCTGTGTAATCGCCTTGTGGAACAGGTCCTTAATGGAAACAAGGTCTATCTGGGTGAACTTGGAAGCTTTTCTGTATCATTAAGCAGCGAAAGTGCTGACAATATGGAGGTATTCACTGAAGACAATATCAAGGCGGTAAACCTTGTATTCACTCCGGGAGAGGATTTCGCCAACATGATTTCCAAGGCGACCTTCAACCGTGTGGCCAGCCGTGTGGCACAGGCTGCAACGCTGAAAGCGGAGAAATCCGGCCAAACTACTGTTGACTTGGCTGCTGCTAAAGGTGGAAACTCTGCTGATGATGAGCCTGCAACGGATGCCGGTGGCTCGGACAATACCGGTAACTCGGGATCGGCTGGCGATGAGGGTAATCCGCTGTGATGAGTGATGAGTGACGGGCTACGAGCTACGAGTAGCGAGTGACCCGTCACTGAAACCAATTTGTGAATCTATGAAGTTGTTAATCATTGTTTATTTAAAGACTAAAAGCATGAAGAATATTGACTGGAAGAGCGTTGCGCTCTACATTGTCCGAATCATCGAGATGCTTCTCATGGGTGCGGCTGGGGGCGCACTGGTAACTACGCTATGAGACGCATTACGCTAATCATTGTGCACTGCTCGGCCAACAAGGCGGGCAGTGCCTTGCGGATGGCCGACATTGACCGAGACCATCGCTTGCGGGGCTGGAAAGGTTGCGGCTACCACTATGTGATTCCTACGGACGGCACTATCGAAGCGGGAAGAGCGGAGGAGATGGTGGGGGCACATTGCAGGAACCATAACAGACACTCTATCGGGATTTGTTATGTCGGCGGACTGGCTGCTGACGGAGTGACTCCTGCTGACACACGCACAGATGCCCAAAAGAGAGCCTTGCAGACCTTGATTGCTGACCTCCGCAAACGGTATCCGGGTGTTTTAGTGGTGGGGCATTGCGACTTGGACTACAGGAAACCGCATTGTCCGGGATTTGTGATTTATGATTTATGAATTATGAATTATGATTTATGAATTATGATTTATGATGGAGTACACGGAGATGCGGAGGGCTTTGTCTTCTTGTCGGGGGAAGTCTTCTGTGTCTTCGTGGATTTTGCTCCTTTGGGGAATTCCTCAGACTTGCGGGCAATGACTTTGATGTCTGATTTCTCAATGCTGACGCAGGCATAGCCCAAACAGTTTATCTGCACGGCTACCATGGGCTTTTCTGCCTGTACGCGGCAAAGTTCTCCTTCGAGGTCTTTCAACGGACCGCGCATGATGCGTACCATTTCACCTGTCTTAAAGACTTGGTCGTGCATTTCAATCTGCGAATCGGACTGCTTGAGCATGAACTTCAGACTCTCTATCTGCTCGTCGGGAATGATGGCGGGGGGCCTCTGTCCGGGATAGGTGAGCACTTTGTTGATAAAGGAATAGGTGACCAACCGCTTTATGGTGGCTTTGTCGGTATGGATGAAGACTATCATGGGAATGACTACCCGTTCCACTTTCTTCTTGCGGTCGCTCCATTGGTGATATTCCCATTGGGAAGGGACGTAATTTTCAATTCCGAGTCCGTCCAATTTTTTGCCGACAGCCTTTTCACTGCGTATCTGTACAAAGGCTGCAACCCAATATTGGGGTCGCGCTTCGCGGTCGTCAGTCCCATTGGCTGGCGTTACGGAATGTGTATGTGGGGCATCGGTTTTTGCTTCCATGAATACCTCCTTTTTGATACATCTCCTGCGAGGAGATGTACAATCAATGGGCAAAGGTAGTATTTTTTTTCTAATTATAACAGAAAAATTTCCAAATAGTTGATAGAAGTCAAACTGTTGTTCTGAAAAAAAACAACTCTTTAAATTGTAGCTTATTGTTAATCAACAATATATATACGATTGTACATCTCCTCGCAGGAGATGTTTCATTTTCCTTTTGGCATTTCAGAGTTGTCGGAAACTGTTCAAGAAAGTTTATTGGCCAATAGTTTTATATTGGTGTCCGGTAAACATATAATATTTTGAATTAGTGCATTTTAAGGACGTACAAGCCCTTATTGTGGATACGGATTGCCTCTTTCAGATTCTGCTACCCCCCCCTCTGTTGCGCTCCCTTCGGGCCACTAACACTGTGTTCCCCTCGCAAGATACGAAGGGGGTGTGTCAAAAATACGTGCCTGAAAAAACAAAAGGCATCATTATGACACACCCTCTTCTATTGATAATCAAATCCCAACGACAGTGAAACTGATGGAGGCCAAGCCCGACCCACGTTATGAATGTTTCTTGAGATGCAAACGGTGTGTGATGCAAGAGGGAAGTTCTTCCTCGTAGTGGGATACCATGATGAGTGTCTTTCCCGGACGGCGGCAGAAAGTATTGATTATATCTTTTACCATCTGTCCGTTTCGGTTGTCCAATCCGTGTAGGGGTTCGTCGAGAATGAGCAATTGGGGGTCTTTGACAAACGCACGCGCCAAGAGGCACAGACGTTGCTCACCGCTGGAAAGGGTCAGGAAGTCGCGCTCTGCCAAATGGGCGATGTTGAAAATATTCATCCACCACCGGCACATTTCCTGTTGTTCGGGTAGTGTGCGGCGGTACAGTCCTATGGTGTCGTGCAAACCTGAAGCTACGATGTCGATGGCGGGCAGGTTTTTCAGGTAGGCCCGGTGCATTTCGGGCGACACGTAGCCTATATGCTTCTTGATTTCCCAAATGCTCTCACCTGTGCCTCTTTTTCTGTCAAATAGGCTGATGTCGCAGGCGTATGATTGCGGATTGTCGGCACAGATGAGGCTCAGCAAGGTGGATTTTCCTGCTCCGTTCTCGCCAGAAAGAGCCCACCGTTCGCCATTGTGGACTGTCCAATCAAGTGATTTCAATATTGTACGGCTACCATATTGGATGGAGACGTTGTGTAAGTTTACAATGCAATTGGCCTTCATATCGTCAGTACGGACAGGAAGGTCAAGCAGGGATTTTTCCTTTTCCTTGTCCAACATATATATAGGTTGGGCTTGCAGGTTTTTCTGATATTCTTCCAGTGTCTGCTTGGGGCTGCAGGTCATCTGCTCCACATGCACTACGTGGGTGATGAATTCGGGGATGTCTTCCGTTTTCGAAAGGACAAGAATAAGTTGCAAATCGCTCTCGTTTATCAGCTCCTTAAGCAACAGGCGTAGTTGTATGCGTGTATCGGCATCCAGTCCTATGAACGGGTTGTCCAATATCAGTACTCGCGGATTGCCAATCAGTGCCTTTGTCAGGTGGAACTTGCGCATTTCGCCGCTTGATAACAGGATGGAGGTCTTGGCCAGCAAATCCTCTATGCCAAACAGTTTGTAGAGTTTGCTACGCATTTCCGGATTGCCTCCTTCGGGTAGCAACTCGGCCACGGTGGGGTAGATGTCTGCGTCTTGGCTATTCCAACGTTGTTGGTAATAGTAGCTTCCTTCGGCTGTGTCGCCATACGTGTCGCGGAAAGCCATGTAACGTATATTCTCGAAGGCCATTGTTGAGGTGCGGGGTGTGAAGTCATACTCCACTTCATTCATCAATAATGGGTATTTGCCAATCAGGGTGTTCACTAATTCGCTCTTTCCTCCGCCATTAGGGCCTACAATGGCTATGTGTTCGCCTGTATCTAAAGAAAAATTGATAGGGTGTTTCATCCGGTGAAGCGGATGGCGGGCAATGCCGTTGGTTATTTTTATCATAGGGTTGGTGGTTTAGGGATTAGGGTTGAAGGTTGAAGGTTTAGGGATTAGGGTTTAGGGATTAGG
>JAFQBB010000045.1 GCA_017416805.1 Bacteroidaceae bacterium | reverse complement strand
TTATATCATTATCCCTGTTGACGGTCTCCAGCCCTCTGGTTACCTGACAGCTGATGGTGCACAGCTCTTCGTGAACGCTGTTGATTACCTCATCGCAGGTGAGCAGTTCGAGTACAACCTTGTTGAAGGTGTTCGTGTAGAAGCTACTCAGTGGCCTGCTGACATCTACGACCTCAGCGGTCGCATGATCAAGAAGGCTGCCACTTCACTCGAAGGCTTGGATAAGGGTCTCTACTTCATCCAGGGTAAGAAAGTTCTGGTAAAGTGATCCCCATTCCAAACGAATGAATAACTCCCAAGAGGGGCGGCCATGCGGTCGCCCCTCTTTTTTGTTCGTCAAGTTTTGTCATTTCTCGGGCGGAGTCCTTGGCAACTCGTTTAAAGACAATAGGACGAAGAATCTGAACATTCCCGCCGTAGGAGGGTGTGCCATAATTGACTTTTCAGACGCGGATGTCACGGAGACGTTTCCTGTAGGGGCAATCCCTTGTGGTTGCCCGATAGAGGTTTGCTATGCGTTTGTGAAGCTGTGTCAAAAATGCCACCATTTAATTCTTCATCCGCTGATTGCGCAGATGACGCAGATAAATTATAACCTATCGGGTATAATAATCAAGAAAAATCCGCGTCATCCGCGTCATCTGCGTCTAAAAAGTTAATTATGACCACCCTCCGATAGAGGTCTGCTATGCATTCGTGGGCACCCACAAGGGATGCCCCTACGGCTTGTCCACCATTAAAACACACTAAAGCAAGATATTATAGCGGTTTACCAGACACCAATAGTTTTTTTTGAGGGTGTCCGGTAAAATAGAGATTGTACCAGAACGGTAATAATAAAGAAACATATGTATTGATGCCTAAAAAGGAAAAAATAGTCTTGCTTCTAAAAAAGGAACAAAAAAAAGTGCGATAATTTTGTGGGTAATAAAAAAAGATGTATCTTTGCACCCGCAATCGAGAGAAAGTTGCCCAGATGGCGGAATCGGTAGACGCGCTGGTCTCAAACACCAGTGGATTCACTTCCATCCCGGTTCGACCCCGGGTCTGGGTACAAAAAAAAGGAGTTGTAGTTTCTACAGCTCCTTTTTTGTTTAGATATAATCCTTTAATTTTTTTTCTAATATTCGGGTCAGTCCTAAAACCCGGTTGCAAATTATGCCGTCTCTGTCACCCTTTGACAGGCTCAGGGTGACAGGAGACTGTCTGTAAATCCCTGCCCCTTTTGACTGCGCTCAGGGAGATAAAGACGGTATGAGTCTGAATTTTGCTTAACTCCAAGATTTTGCCGGGCACCGATAATATATAATAATGTACGCGCGTACCTTTTTATATATAGCCATTCGTCAAACTCCAGGCACGCAACATTTGCAGTCAACAATTCACTCTACGAGTGAATTGCTTATACAGTTGTCAATGAAATACTTACGATTTGCGGAATGAACAGTTAGTGGCTTATCCAAGTGAAATACTTACGGCTATCCTAAGTGAACTATATACGGCTACCCCAAGTGAACTATATATGGCTCAGGAAGTGAACTATATATGGCTTGACAAATGAACTATAGTTCACTTAAAACAGCTTTTGAAGTACACTTGCTTATAGCCTTTCTTTGCTTTTGGGTAGTCATTATACAACCATTATGTGACATCCAAAAAGATATCCGATTATTAAGTGAAGTGCAAAAAATAACTTGAAAAATTGACCAACTTATTTTTTTGCACATCACTTAATTTCCCATTTCGTTGCAAAAACAATCTATTTTGCTTACTTTTGTCGATTAAAAGCTTAATGAAGGGGAATACCCTGGCCAAAAGAGTGGTGAAATATGAAAGTTATAGAGCTGATAAAGAACAATGACGGACGGACGGCTTTCTCGTTCGAGGTGCTTCCTCCCTTGAAGGGGACGGGCACAGAAGCGTTGTTCCGCACCATTGATGTGTTGCGGGAGTTTGACCCGAAATATGTAAATATAACCACACACCGTGGGGAATATATATATAAGGAGATGGGCGAAGGTCTTTATCGCCGCGAGTTGGTGCGCCGACGTCCGGGGACGGTGGCGGTAGCTGCAGCCATACGGCATAAGTATGGCTTGACGGTAGTTCCGCATCTGGTATGCAGTGGTTCTACGAGTGCCGACCTGGAATATGCTTTGTTGGACTTGCAGTTCTTGGGCATCACGGACCTGTTGCTGCTGCGCGGTGACAAGGCCAAACATGAAAATGCTTTTACGGCTGTGGCCGGCGGGTATGAGCATACCACAGAACTTATCGGTCAGGTAAACCGCTACAATGAAGGATTCTTTGTTGACGGGTCACCTATCAAGGCGCCCGGGCATCCGTTCTCATACGGAGTGGCCTGCTACCCCGAAAAGCATGAAGAGGCACCCAATCTGGAAAACGATCTGGAATGGCTGAAACGCAAAGTGGAGATGGGAGCCGAATATGCAGTGACACAGTTGTTCTACGATAATGAGAAATATTTCCGCTTCGTGGAGATGGCCCGACAGGCAGGTATCACTGTACCGATCATTCCGGGGATCAAGCCTTTTGCCAAGATGTCGCAACTTACGGTGATACCCAAGACCTTCAAGGTGGACCTTCCGCAAGCACTGGCCATCGAAGCTGCCAAATGCAAGAACGATGCAGAAGCGCAAGCCCTTGGTGTGGAATGGTGTGTGGCACAGTGCAAGGAACTGATGGCTCATGGAGTGCCCAGCCTGCACTTCTATACGGTATCAGCAGTGGACAGTATCCGCCAGGTGGCGAAGAGGATTTATTGACCTCTCACCCAACCAACTCATTAACCCCATTAATCCCATCAGAAAAGAAAACCATGTATTTCAAGGATATCATCGGACAGCAAGAGGCGAAGCAACGTCTTGTGCAGGAGGTAGCCGAAGGGCGTGTGCCTCATGCACGGCTTTTGTGTGGCCCTGAAGGGTGTGGCAAACTGGCCTTGGCTGTGGCCTATGCCCGTTATCTTTGTTGTACGGACAGGCAGGGAGGAGAAGCCTGTGGCCGTTGTCCCTCATGCGTGAAGTTTGACAAACTGACACATCCTGATGTCCATTTTGTCTTTCCCGTGAAATCCTCTACCAATGTGAGTGATGATTTCATCCGTGAGTGGCGCCAACTGCTGTTGCAGACCCCTTACTTTGGTTTCCCTCAATGGATGGGAGCTATGGGAGTGGAAAACCAGCAACCTCTTATCGGGGTGAAGGAGAGTGATGAGATTATGCGTAAACTGACGCTGAAATCCAGCACCGGAGGGTATAAGGTAATGATTCTCTGGCTGCCGGAGAAGATGAATGTGCAGAGTGCCAACAAGTTGCTGAAACTGTTGGAGGAGCCTCCCCAGCAGACCGTATTCCTCTTGGTCAGCGAACAGCCTGAGCTTTTGCTGGAAACCATACGGAGCCGTACCCAGCGGTTGGAACTGCGCAAACTGCCGGAAGGTGACATTGCACAGGCCTTGCAAGGGAAATATGGCTTGCAGCCGGCAGATGCTGCGAGCATTGCTCATCTGGCGGAAGGAAGCATGCAGAAAGCTATCGAGGCTATTCATATCAATGAGGACAGCCGCATGTTCTTCGACCTTTTTGTCAGCCTGATGCGTCTTTCTTATCAGCGCAAACTACGGGAGATGAAGCTGTGGAGCGAACAGGTGGCTGCTCTTGGACGCGAGCGGCAAAAGAACTTGCTGACCTACTGCCAACGCTTGTTGAGGGAGAACTTCATCTACAACTTCCGACAAACAGAATTGGTCTATATGACTCCTGATGAGCAGGCCTTTTCTACTCGGTTTGCACCATTCATCAACGAACGGAATGTGATTGGTATCATGGAAGAGTTGGCACTGGCCCAGCAGCACATCGAACAGAATGTGAATGGCAAGATGGTGTTTTTCGATTTTGCCTTGAAGATGATAATGTTATTGAAGAGTAATTGAAAACAGGAGTTAGAGGAGTTAAAGAAGTTAAAGGGAGTTATCGCAGGCAAGGCCTGCCTGCCAACAGTGTTGCAAAGCATTTGGCTTTAACTCCCAGGCTCGCAGAGCCGATAACTCCTGATGAAGAGATAACTCCTTTAACTACAGATAAACTATATAAGCTATGTCAGATGAAATAAAACTTAAATGGGGAAGCGATGGCTTGTGTTGCCGCGGCTGTGGCCGACAGGACCATCAGCTGAACACATACGACTACTTGGCCGACATTCCCGGTAACGAGGAGGAGAGTGACCTGGTAGAGGTACAGTTCAAGAATACCCGGAAAGGATATTACCGGAACAGTAATCATATTCCTCTGGAGAAGGGTGATATCGTGGCTGTGGAGGCTTCACCCGGGCATGATATCGGGGTTGTCACCTTGATGGGACGTCTTGTACCCTTACAGATGCGTAAGGCAAACCTTCGTAGCGATGCTGAAATCAAGCGTATCTACCGCAAGGCAAAAGCTGTGGATATGGAAAAATATGAAGAGGCCAAGAAGCGTGAGCATGAGACGATGATCCGTTCGCGTCAGATTGCCAATGACCTGAATCTTAATATGAAGATTGGCGATGTGGAATTTCAGGGCGATGGGAATAAAGCTATCTTCTATTATATCGCCGATGAACGTGTGGATTTCCGTCAACTCATCAAGGTGTTGGCTGAAGCTTTCAGGGTACGTATCGAAATGCGTCAGATTGGGGCCCGCCAAGAAGCCGGACGTATAGGAGGCATCGGACCGTGCGGACGTGAGTTGTGTTGTGCTACATGGATGACCAACTTTGTATCGGTAGCTACGAGTGCCGCCCGTTTTCAGGACCTTTCCCTGAACCCGCAGAAGTTGGCAGGACAGTGTGCCAAATTGAAATGTTGCCTCAATTACGAGGTTGACATCTATGTGGAGGCTATGAAACGTTTGCCATCCAAGGAGATTGTACTGGAAACAAAAGATGGTGAATACTTCTTCTTCAAGAGTGACATTCTGAAAGGTATGGTAACCTATTCGACCGACAAGCATGTCGCTGCCAACTTGGTGGAACTGACTGCACGGCGTGCTTTTGAAGTTATCAGCATGAACCGTAGGGGTGAAAAACCGGAAAATCTGAATGAAGATGGAGAGGTGGAAGAGAAACGCCCGGTAGATTTGCTGGAGCAGGAAAACATCAACCGTTTTGACCGTGCCAAGAAGAAAAAGAAGAAAAAAGGTGGTGGAAACAAGCAAGTCGCCAAACAGCCTGATGAAGTCCCGCAAGCAGTATCTAACCCGCAACGAGAAAACAGAGGAAAGAAACATCAAAACGGTAACCGGGGAGGAAATAACCATCGGAAACCGCAAACTGGGAATAATGGTGAGAAAACGGAGTAAATTCGTTATAGGACGAGTGGCCGTGGCAGCTGTGACGCTTGTCATGGCCACTTCCTGCTTGTGGGAGGGTACGCTCTTTCATGGTTATCATACATTGTCCTTGGAGAAGGGGTGGAGCAGGCAGGATACATTGGTGTACGAGTTGCCGGCAATTGATTCCGAGACTCCTTGTGGGATTGCTGTCAATCTACGTTATACAAAGGAGTTCCCTTATAAGCAGCTGGGTGTAGTGGTGCGCCACAATATGGCCGATTCTGCCACGTGGAGGTGCGATACCCTGCTTTGTCCTTTGTTTGATGAACAAGGGTTGCCTTGCGGAAGTGGGGCTTTGGATCTATATCAAGTGGAAGTGAAAACGAAAATGGATGGAGCCCCCCTTCGGATAACTACAGACACTACAAGTCGGGAAAAACTTACTGTCCAGCTGCTTCATTGCATGACTGATGATAACGTGGTTGGAATCCGTGATGTTGGGGTCCGGGTGTATAAGTGAAGTGGCCCTCCCTGGGAGGGGCCACTTGTCAGAATACCTTTTTCTCAATGCGTACATTTCCGTTGCTATAGATGTGTCGGATGATGTTCACTCCTTTTGTGGGCGACAAGATGCGTGTCCCGTTTGGTGTGTAATATTCCGAGGTGACAATCAGCTCTTCTGCATCGATATGTTCCTCGATATTGTTGGCGAGGTCTTCTGTTACTTCTTTTATTTCGTCTGCAGACAGGGCATAATTGTAGATGCGGAAATCATCGATGTATCCGATGAACAAGGGGTCGGCACTGAACTGGCTGCGTCCGATATAATTCATGACCGGACGAATGTCTGACGGTCGGATAGACATTGTTGTGGAACGGGCAGCCTCTTCGCCATTCAGGTAGAGGACTACAGCATCATTCCCGATGGATACGGCAAGGTGATTCCATGATAATGTCCTCAATTTTGTGGTACTAAGAATTTCTTCGTTGCCCCCATTCTTCAGGACAAATCTCATCTCGCTTCCATTGCTGGGAGTAAGGAACATATATTGGTCTGTTCCGTTGCCAAAATCAAAGATGCGTTGCCAACTGCTCTCTTTTTGCCATCTGACCCACGTACAGATGGTCATCTCGTCCATGCCTGCAATTTCGTGTGGCAGTTGGACGAAGTGGTCGCTACCGCTCAGGTAAAGATTCTTTTCACCGGATTTTGGCATGAGGTTTGTGTATTTCAACTCTCCGTTAAAGGTTCCATCCATGCGGTTCAGTGTGTTGTCGGCAAGTGTATCCTCAAACTGTAATTGGGCAATCAGGGCCCGTTCTCCATTAGTGGATGCCTGGACAGATTCGGAAGCTGTCGAGATATTGCCGACTTTGTCTTGTGCCTTCACCTTGTACAGGTAGTTTACCCCTTGGCGGACGGCATTGTCGTGGTAAAGGTTTTCAGTAATACCGCGTGCAATGGTGTTGAACTGAGGTTCTGTCCCGGCTTCTTGAGGAACTTCTGCACGGAGAATAGTGTATCCGGCCAAGTCTTTTGTGGTGACAGCCTCCCATTCTAATCGGATAGCTGCAGGAAGAGAGGATGCCATGACATTTTGTGGTGCAGCCGGAGCCTCGAACTCACTGGACAGACCGGCAGGGAAGAAACGCCAGAGTTGTCCCTTGGCGCCCGTAGGCTTTCCTTGGGTGATGGCTATGCCTTCTCCCACTTTGCTGGCTTGCAGGCAAAGGGCGCTTTGGCGGCTACGGATGTAGAAATAACCATTCCCGACATATTGCAAATACCATTGCTGCTGTGCTCCTTTATTGTCATTGAATGCAATGATATTGGCTCCTTCGTCAAGTGACCTGTTGAGAACATCCAAAGAGAAATCACTGTTGTGGACAGAGCGGATGGTGTAGTAGCTGAAGTCGCCACCGATACGCGAATCGACTGGGGTGACACTCCACTGCTGATAGGTGGCATTCTGTGAGTGTTTTCTCTGTACTATTTGTGAACCGGCTTCGGCTGTAGCATTGGATAAAGAAAGCACACGGTTTCCCAACAATTGGTTCTGTATGACGTAATTGCCATTGATATAGGGCTGTACGTCCTCGCCCCAAGTGATGTTGACAACCCGTTCGGCATTGGTCTGTCCCACTTGATAACCTGTCCCGCCAGGCATGTCAACGGTGAATCCGCGTACAGGACCGTAGCCGTCATAAAATACATCGCGATCTTTGGAAACGAAGTGGTAGCTGGCATTATTGGCTTGTCGTTCGGACGTGCCGAGAAAAGCTTGTACCTTGTTGTCCTGGTTGTTGCGATAAACGGAGGCCGCAGTCCAAGTAGGACGGTTCTCTGCATAGGCCAGACGTTCACCGTTCACACTGGTCCGGCAGAACTCGCCACGTGCCAATCCGTCAAAAGCCCACCAGATACCAGTCTGCATGCCATATTCTACACCAACCATGGCTTCCATGACGTTGTGGAGCTCATCGGCTGTGGCATGTTTGCCATCAGCGCGCACCGTTTGGAAGAAACTGGCATAATCGTCAAAATCACCTGCCAGCTGATGGGTGTTTCCTTCGTCAAGGTATTGTTTCAGTGTGTTATACCACGGAAGGGCCTGGTTGCAGTTGAGTGTGTTTGCGCCACAAATGCGGATATTGTCAAAGAAACTGTTTTCTTTCAGCAGTTTTACAATGTTGTAGAAATCGGTTCGCGACCCTTGGTTCCATCCGTAGTCAGGCTCGTTGAACGGAGCTACGGCGACAACAGTAAACCCTCTGTTGATGCAATATCGTGCGGTAGCTTCTATCAGTTTTACCCATTCTTCAGGTTTGCCTACGTAGTTGGCACGGTGTTGGGCATATTCCTGCTGTTGGGCTGCAGTGGCATTCTCGGGGGTGTTCAATGCTTCGTGGTCGCAATTGAGCATGATGTTTTTGACACCTCCCAATTGGATAAGGTTAAGGCGGTTGTTCAAGGCAGCTTTTTGTGCATTTGACAATTCTCCATTCACAATCAGGTCGCTCGGTTGGAACGAAGCTCGCGCTGTAGCCAGATTTTCAGGACCGATAAAAGCTATGCCGCGTCTCATGTTCTCTTCATGAGGCCAGGCGGTGTCAAGCCCCCAATTGATAGGGAGTTGTTTCCCCTTATCTTCCACACTGAAAGGTACAAGAGTGGTCTTGGCAGGATGGAATGATGTACTGCTACTTGTTGCTGTTTGTGCATGCAAGCTGCCGGCAGCCATAAAGACTGTGAAGAAAGATAGTAAAAGTTTGTTTTTCATAAACTTCGAATATTATTCGGCAAATGTACGATAATTATGCTGAAAAACAAAAAGGAAATATTAAAATTGTGGAATAGAATGGGATAAAGAGGAAACTTCGTATAAAATAGGACAAAAAGACAATGAGGATAAGGCAAATGTTGTATCTTTGCACAAAACAACAACTCATACAAACACAATGACCATGAAAAGAATCATTCTATCCATTTTGGCATGCATAAGTCTGTGTACAATACAGGCCGAGGAGAACCCTATGCGTATGTGGTACGACCGTCCGGCAAACCGGTTTGAAGAGGCGCTTCCTTTAGGAAACGGGCGATTGGGCGTGATGGTCTATGGCGGCATCCGCGATGAGGTGCTCAATCTGAACGAAGAGACTATGTGGGGTGGGGGACCTACGGACACGAACCCTACACCCGATGCACCTGAATACTTGCCAGGAGTACGCGACTTGCTATTCCAAGAAAAGTGGGGCGAGGCACAGAAACTGTTGCGCAACATACAGGGACCGAACAGCCAGTCGTTCGTGCCGATGGGAGACCTGCATATCCAACAGACATTCAAAGGTGAAGCAACGGACTATGTACGCGACCTTGACCTGCAGACCGCTGTAGCTACGGTATGTTTCCGTGTGGATACGGTGGAGTACAAGCGCGAAATCTTTGTGTCGGCTCTGGCACAAGTCATCGTGGTCAAACTGTCCGCCTCGGCTCCCAAAATGCTGAACTACAGCATTGGTGGAACGGCAGCATTCGAAAACTGTATGGTGCGCAGTGTCGGGGCAGATGAGTTTGTGGTGAGCGGACAACTTCCCCGCCGTGTGGATAGCGACCGTGCTTGGAAACTGGAGTGGAAGAATAAGGAGAATGCCGGTGGTATGCGTTACCAGTATCGTGTGAAGGCGGTGGTGACTGATGGCACGGTGACCACCAATCCCGGTCTGCAGATCAGCAAAGCTACCGAAGCGGTGCTCTACATTTCAGCAGCCACCAGTTACAACGGTTTTGACAAATGTCCCGATCGTGAAGGGCGAAATGAAAACCTGTTGGCCACCAACTATCTTGCCGATGCTCTGCAAAAGGACTATGAAACGTTGAAGAAAGAACATATAGCTGATTATCAGAACTATTTTAATCGGGTGAAGCTGGAATTGGCTACGAGTGATGAGCGACAAGCTACAAGTGACAAGTCACAGACTCCTACCGACAAGCGTCTGGAGGCCTACAAGAAGGGGGCTAAGGATTTGGGGTTGGAAACTCTCTATTTCCAGTTTGGGCGCTACCTGCTCATCTCGGCTTCGCGCCCGGGAGGCATTGCTATGAACCTGCAGGGTATCTGGAACAATCGACAACGCCCATCGTGGGGAAGCAACTATACGGTAAACATCAACCTGCAAATGAACTACTGGCCGGCAGAACCCTTGGGGTTGGGTGAACTGACCGAACCGCTGATTCACCAGATACAGAACATGGCAGTGACGGGGCGCGACATTGCCCGCAACTTTTACCGCATGGACGGATGGGCTGCCCATCATAACTCCGACATTTGGGCACACGTCAATCCTGTGGGGTGGCAAAAGGGAGACCCCAAGTGGGCTAACTGGGCGCTCGGCTCACCGTGGCTCAGCCAACACATTTACGAGCACTACCGCTTCACTATGGATAAGGAGTACCTCACGAATATTGCCTATCCGCTGATGAAGGGGGCTGCCGAATTCTGTGAAGACTGGCTGGTGGAGAAGGATGGTTACTACATCACCGCTCCCTCGACATCGCCTGAGAATGTGTTCATCGACGAACAGGGCCAAAAGGGGGTGGTCACCATCGGTTCGGCCATGGACTTGGAAATTATTTGGGACCTGCTGAACAACCTGATTGAAGTGGCTCCTATTGTGGGTGAAACGGAAGAGCAGATAGCCCGATGGAGAGACATCCGTGACCGTCTGCACCCTTTGCGCATAGGTAAAAAGGGCAACCTCATCGAGTGGTACAAGGATTGGGAAGATGAGGACCCGCAACACCGACATGTGTCGCACCTCTTTGCCCTGCATCCGGGGCGGCAAATCAATCCGCTGACAGAACCCGAAATGGCCGCGGCCTGCCGCAAGACATTAGACACCCGTGGCGACGGTGGAACCGGGTGGAGCAAAGCATGGAAAATAAACTTCTGGGCGCGTATGCTTGACGGTGACCGGGCACACAAACTCTACCGCGAACTGTTGACCCACTCAACCCTGCCCAACCTCTTCGATACTCATCCCCCTTTCCAGATTGACGGTAACTTCGGAAGTATTGCCGGATTGGGTGAAATGCTTTTGCAAAGCCAATTCGGAGAACTGCACTTGTTGCCTGCCTTGCCTGATGAATGGAACGAAGGAAGCATCAGTGGCCTCTGTGCACGTGGAGCTTTCAAGGTGGATATGGCATGGAAGAACGGCATACTGACTTCAGCTACCATTGCATCGGAAGCTGGTGAGCCATGTACTTTGCGCACGCGTGTACCTGTAAAAGTAAAAGGTGCACGTACCAAAACTGTTCGTGAGGGTGACTACTACCTGACGACATTCAAAACTCAAGTTGGCAGAGAATATGAGATAACGGTTAAATAAAATTAGAATATAGGGGTGTTCTTTCTCTTCTCCAGATATTATTTATATTTTTGCACATTGGTAGAAGGGTATATGGCTCTGTTCCTTTATTGTGAGGCAGAAATATGACATCCTGCCATACTTGATAAATGATATTGGGAGTTCTTGAACATGATGCAAATAGTTAAGTTGATACTTCTCTATTTTGGTTATCAGCTTTTGGCAGGAGCGGTGATGACCGGAATATCTTTAGTGTGTCCTCTTGGTTTGGGGGTACAGTTAGGATGGTCATTGTTGCTGTCGGGCGTGGTCATGATAATTCATCTCATAGCTTTCAGGTATGTAAATCTGCGTCAAGCACTTGCTCCTGTCAGTTTGCCGACTTTATTGGTTAGTGTCGGATGTATATTGAGTGCCATGCTCTGTTTTAATGCGTTGAGTGAACTCGTGGGACTACCGGATTTGCTTGAAGAGCATTTTATAGCATTGAGTCAGACTGTGACCGGAGTATTGTCGGTGGCTTTGGTGGCTCCATTTGTAGAGGAACTTGTTTTTCGGGGAGCAATTATGCGTCATCTGCAGGAACGGGGCCTTTCGCCAAGAATGGTAATTTTGGTTTCGGCCCTTTTGTTCGGCATTGTTCATGTAAACCCAGTCCAAGTGCTTTTTGCATTCTTGATGGGACTTGTATTAGGTTGGATTGCATGGCGTACCGGTAGTCTGGTTCCGGTTGTTGTGGGGCATATCCTCAATAATGCGACAGGCGTGATGGAACTGTATATCTCTGGGAATGGTGAAAAGCCTATCGGCACTATGGAAGAACTTTCTGTACCGGTGTTAGTGGCATTGGCTGTTATTGGGCTGCTCTTGACTATCCTATTGGGAATGTTCTTGCAGTACAATATAAGAAAGAAAGGAATAAAAGATATAGAATAATCATTAATAACGAATAGAAAATGAACAAGAGAATGAAAACCCTGCTGACGGCAATGTTTATGTGCTGTACAGCTATCCTGTTTGCCCAACAGACGCAGACAGTACCAACTGACCCTAAAGTCCGTATAGGCAAATTGGAAAACGGACTGACTTACTACATCCGCCAGAATGCGTTGCCTGAAGGACAAGCCGATTTTTATATTGCACAAAAAGTGGGCTCAATCCTTGAAGAGGAGTCACAGCGCGGATTGGCGCACTTCCTGGAACACATGTGTTTTAATGGAACCAAGCATTTTCCTAATAACCGCTTGCGCGAATATCTGGAAAACATCGGTGTGAAGTTCGGTGTCAACCTGAATGCTTATACAGCAATGGATGAAACGGTCTATAATATCAACAATGTGCCTATCAAGAAAGTGCCTGAGGCCGTGGATTCTTGTCTGTGGATATTGCGTGACTGGAGTGATGGTCTTACTTTAGGTGAAGAAGAGATAGATAAGGAACGCGGTGTTATCCACGAAGAATGGCGTACCCGCATGGATGCTAGGATGCGTATCTATGAAAAAGTGTTGCCCGTAATCTATCCAAACAGCCAATATGCCTATCGTCTGCCTATCGGTACAATGGAAGTTGTTGACAACTTCCCTTATAAAGACCTGCGTGACTATTACGAAAAATGGTATCGTCCGGACCAACAGGGAATTATAGTGGTAGGAGACTTTGATGCCGATCAGATGGAGGCCAAAATCAAAGCTATTTTCTCAGATATAGAAATGCCGGCCAATGCTGCAGAGCGTGTTTATTATCCCGTACACGACAACAAGGAACCCATCGTGGCTATTGCCACTGACAAGGAACAGCCCTACGTGATGGTGGAATATATACACAAACACGATGCTGTACCTGATGAGGCTAAAAGTGATATAAACTACATGGTGCTGCTTTATGCCAAGAGCATGATTTCCCAGATGTTTGGTGACCGTTTCAGTGAAATAATAGAGCAAAGTGCCAATCCCCCCTTCATGCAAGCTGGGGCTTATGATGGAAATTTCTTTATAGCCAAGACCAAGGATGCACTCAGTGGATATGCAATCTGCAAGGAGGACGGTATTGATACAGCATTGAGCAGTCTGGTGCGTGAAATAGAACGTGCTCGCCGTTATGGGTTTACAGAGGGTGAATATGCTCGTGCGAAAGCAAACTATTTGCGTAGTTACGAGAATGCATACAACGAGCGTGAAAAGACAAAGAATACAGATTATGCCGAAGAGTATGTGCGTCATTTCATTGACAACGAACCTATGCCGGGAATTGAAGCGGAGTATGGCATTATGAACATGATAGCTTCTCAGGTGCCTGTTGCTGCTATCAACCAGTTGTTGCAAGGCATGATGAGCGACAGCAATCTTGTCATCACCATGTATGCACCCGAAAAAGAGGGTGCGGCTTATCCTGCAAAAGAACATCTTTTGGAGATTGTGGCTCAAGTGAAGGCTGAGGATATTGCTCCTTATGTGGATAAGGTTTCGAATGAACCGCTTATCAGTGAACTGCCTCAACCCGGTAAAGTGGTAAAGACTGAGGAGGGAATATATGACTCTAAAATCTATACATTGAGCAATGGTGTAAAGGTTGTGGTGAAGCCTACAACTCACAAGATGGATGAAATACGAATGAATGCTTTCAGTGCAGGAGGTAATAGTTTGCTTCCTACAGAAGATATTATTAACATTGAGGTGCTGAATGAAGTGTGCGAATTGGGAGGACTTGGCAATTTCAATACTACCGACCTGATGAAAGTGTTGGCTGGAAAATATTTGGAGATCACTCCTTATGTAAGTTCGTTGGAAGAGGGCTTGAAAGGTAGTTGCTCACCTAAAGATCTGGAGACGCTGCTTCAAATAGCATATTTGATGTTTACGGCTCCCCGTATGGATGATGCGGCTTTTGAATCCTATAAGAATCGTGCCAAGGCATCTTTGCAGAATCAGGAATTGGATCCTATGACGGCATTCCAGGATACACTGACCGTGGCCCTTTACAATAATCATCCGCGTGCTATCAAGTTTACCAAAGAAATGGTCGATCAGATAGATTATGCTCGTACGATGGAGATGTATGGCGAACGCTTTGCGGATGGTGATGATTTTACTTTTATGTTTGTAGGTAATATTGATGAAGCTACTGCAGTACCCTTGTTTGAACAATATTTGGGTGCGTTGCCTGTTAAAGAAGGTGTAGAAAAGTTTGATGCAAAGATTAACCCGACAATTCGTAAGGGTAAATATGCAAATAACTTTGAGCGTACGATGGAATTGCCCAAAAGTACAGTATTCTTGCTCTATACAGGTAAAGGAAAGTATGATGCGCGTGGAAAGATGATAATGAGTATGTTCGCTCAAGTGATGGACATGGTCTATACAGAAAGTGTGCGCGAAAAGGAAGGAGGAACTTATGGTGTTGGAGTAAGTGGAGGCATTAATCATTATCCTCAAGAGGAAGTGCGTTTGCAGATTGTTTTTGATACCGACCCTGAACGACGTGCCCGTATGATTGAGGTAGTCAAACAAGGATTGGATGATTTCATCAAGAATGGACCTAATCCCGAACAATTGGCCCGCGTGAAGGAATTCATGCTGAAAAAGTATCAGGAGAACCAAAAAGAGAACGGATATTGGATAAGCCAATTGAAGGAATATTATTGGCATGGTATTGATGGAGTTAAGGGATACGAACAGATGGTGAACGATATTACCGGCAAGGAAATCCAGAAATTCGTGAAGAAACTCGTTAAGCAAGGAAACTGCATTGAAGTAAGCATTAACGGAAAGAACAACTAATTAAAACTGATTCAAAGAAAGTGTGTCGGATTCAATTTTGTGCCTAAAAGTTGAATTATGACATACTTTCTTTCTTTAAACTGCTATTATGAGAAACGGACTAACCCAAATTACCTTCTTCTTTTGTTTGATACTGGGGGCTTTGGATGCTTCTGCACAATCCAAATCTTCTGTATGCGAAGGTTATCCTATAGACCCGGTAGCTTTCACCAATGTGAAGATTACAGACAACTTTTGGGGGCAACGTCTCAAAGCAAGTCGTGAAGTGACTATTCCACTTGCTTTCAGAAAATGTGAAGAAACCGGCCGATATACCAATTTTACCCGTTCGGCTCAGATGATGGAACTTGAAAAGAATCCGGCATTGAAAGGTAATCCTGCCTATGCAGAGGTGGCTGATGGTGTGAAGGTGGAAGGGTATTCGTTCGATGATACAGATGTGTATAAGACCATTGAAGGAGCCAGTTATCTGTTGCATACTTATCCCGACAAGGAACTGATGCGTTATATAGACAGTGTGCTTGTTATCGTGGCATCAGCTCAAGAGCCGGATGGATATCTCTATACTTCGCGCACACAGAATCCTGCCCATCCTCATGAGTGGGCAGGTGATAAGCGTTGGGTGAAGGTAGAAGAGTTGAGCCATGAGTTTTATAACTTGGGCCACATGGTTGAGGGAGCTATAGCTCATTATCAGGCTACTGGCAAACGCAATTTTCTTGATATAGCTATTCGTTATGCAGATTGTATTTATAATGAAATAGGTGAAGGTGAGGACAAACAGGTCTATGTCCCCGGACATCAGATAGCAGAAATGGCATTGGCCAAACTTTATACAGTGACAGGTGAAAGGAAGTATCTGGCATTGGCCAAGTTCTTTCTTGATAAGCGTGGTTATACGTCCCGGCGTGACCAGTATAGTCAGGCACATCTACCTGTTGTGGAGCAGGATGAGGCAGTAGGGCATGCTGTACGTGCCGCCTATATGTATAGTGGAATGGCCGATGTGGCAGCCCTTACGGGGGATAGCTCCTATATCCGGGCTATCGGTCGTATTTGGGATAATATCACAAGCAAGAAACTCTATATTACTGGTGGTATAGGTGCGACGTCCAATGGTGAGGCTTTTGGGAATAGTTATGAATTGCCCAATATGTCGGCATATTGTGAAACATGTGCGGCAATAGGTAATGTATATATGAATTACCGCCTTTTCTTATTGCATGGAGAGAGCAAGTATTATGATGTGTTGGAGCGTTCACTTTATAACGGTCTTATTTCAGGCGTTTCACTTGGAGGTGATGGATTTTTCTATCCTAATCCCTTGGAATCTATGGGGCAGCACCAGCGTCAAGCATGGTTTGGTTGTGCTTGCTGTCCTTCAAATATTTGTCGCTTTATTCCCTCGCTGCCAGGCTATGTCTATGCAGTGAATGATAACGATATTTATGTAAATCTATTTGTCAAGAATACTGCGACGTTGAAGGTGGGAGGCAAGAAGGTTGTACTCTCGCAACATACCAACTATCCGTGGAATGGCGCCATTGATATTACTCTTGATCGTGTCACAGGTGGTGAGTTTGCATTGAAATTGCGTATCCCCGGGTGGATAAAGGGAGAGGTGGTACCTTCTGATCTTTATACCTATGCTGACAATAAACGACTTGGTTATACCATTACTGTTAATGGGAAAGCTATAGGCCAGACTGTAGAGAAAGATGGTTATCTGACCATCCGTCGTCGTTGGAAGAAGGGAGATTGTGTAGAGTTGAGGTTTGATATGCAACCGCGTATAGTGAAAGCTCATCGTCAAGTATCTGCCGATCGTGGACGGCTGGCTGTTGAACGTGGGCCTATTGTTTATTGTGCTGAATGGCCTGATAACGATTTTGATATTATGACGTTGTTGCTTAACCGTAACCCAAAGTTTGAGGAGGAGCATCGTGAAGATCTTCTTGGTGGAATCACTCAACTGAAGACTGGTGCACAGACTATAAGCTATGACCAATATGGGCGTTTGCAGGCTAAAGAGGTGACTCTAACTCTTATTCCTTATTATGCCTGGGCGCATCGTGGCAGTGGTAAAATGTCTGTATGGCTTCCTGCCGACCTTAGTGCTGTTCGTCCCGGACTCCCTCCTACAGCAGCATCGCAAAGTCGTGTTGATGCCTCCACGCGAACTTCGGCACTTTCGTCTGTCAAGGATGGTTTGACTCCAAACGGTGCAGATGACCGTTCGGTTCCATATTATCACACTTGGCCCAAACAGGGTGGAACTGAATGGATCAGTTATACATTCCCCCAAAGGGTAAAGGTATCAGCCTGTACGGTTCATTGGTTTGATGATGCTCCTTGGGGTGGATGCCGTGTACCTGAAGCATGGCGTCTTTTCTATATGAACGAAAATAAAGAGTGGGTTCCTGTAAGACATCTCACTCCCTATGGTTGTGTGAAGGGTGAAGCCAATACTGTACAGTTTGAACCTGTCAATACTGCAGCTCTCAAATTGGAAATCGAGCAACCTGAGAAATTCTCCATTGGAGTTTATGAATGGGAGGTGGAGTAGGTGAGTGGCTTTTATTTTATCAATCAGGTAGGAAGTAGTCAATGGAGATTGTTTGCTGTTTGCATACTATTCGTATTGAGACAACAAAATTGCAGAAGAACCACTGAAAACAGAAGAAGGCAATCCCCTCCTCAAAAAAGTATTTTAAGATAAAAGGCAAAGTAACTTAAGATACTTGCCCATTTCTCTTAAGTTACTTTGCCGATGAACCTATAATTGCCGAAAAGCACAAAATGTGTTCAGCAAAATATAAGAATAGCCGCTTATGCAGGTATAATACAATTAGAACTACTTGGTGTTACCGAACCAAGTCTATTGGGTATTCTGCAGGCATTTCTACCCGACGCCAAGTTTCGTAGTACCAGGCATCAATGACATGTCCTTGTGTGTCTTCTTTAATAAAATATTTCACAGACATTATATTCCCATCTTCACTCAAAGTAAAGTACAAGTCGTTGCTATGTCCGTCAAGCATCGGAAGGTGGATGTTTTTCTTCATACTTTCGCGGAGTACCCCTTTGGATATCTTGTATGTTCCTATACCTGTAATGATAGCACCACGTCCGGGAATGGTTGTGAAATTTGTGATGTGACCGTCTTCCGTCAGAATCTTGAACGTGTTTCCTGCGCGGAGGGTTCCTGGTGTCCCTTTGGCATCAGACGCGTAGAAACACATTTGCCAGATACCTTCCAAGTCCGCTGCGCGTCCTTTCTTCTGTCCCCAAGTCACAGTTGCTGACATGCTGAGCAATGCGGCAACTAACATGATAAAATAACTACGTTTCATAATGATATAGTTTTAGGTTTGTCAATCTTGACACCACAAAAATATTAAAAAAGGTTGAAATACCAAACTTTTTTATGATTTATTTTAGTTCGATTTGTAATTCTTGCGGACTTGTTTCTGATTGGACTAAGGAGAAAATAGTGGTATCCGCCAAGAATAACGGTATCCGATAATAAAAAAAGAGGTGTGTCATAATAAACTTTTTAGAAGCAGATGACGCGGATACGTGGATTTTTCTTGATTATTATACCCGATAGGTTATAATTTATCTGCGAAGTTCCCTTGAGCAGAATGAAAAATCCGCGTATCCGCGTCTAAAGAATGAAAAGGAAGGCATTTTGACGCCCCCCCCCCATCTTGTAGAACTTCTATGCCCATTTTCGTGGCAAAGAATTTTTTATTCTTAGAATTCCGCGTTACGTGGTGTACGTGGGAAAGGTATTACATCTCGGATGTTTGTCATACCCGTAACGAACAGGAGCAGACGCTCGAAACCGAGGCCGAAACCTGCATGAGGACATGTGCCGTATTTGCGGGTGTCAAGATACCACCACATGTCTTTCATAGGAATGTTCAACTCCTGGATGCGGGTCATGAGTTTGTCGTAACTCTCTTCGCGCACACTGCCACCAATGATTTCGCCAATTTGAGGGAAAAGAACATCGGTACCTTGTACTGTCTTTCCGTCTTCGTTCTGTTTCATGTAGAAAGCTTTGATTTCCTTGGGATAATCGGTCATGATGACAGGTTTCTGGAAATATTCTTCTACGAGGAAACGCTCGTGCTCGCTGGCGAGGTCGCATCCCCAATAAACGGGGAATTCGAATTTGTGTCCTTTTGCAATAGCTTCTTCCAGAATCTTAATACCCTCGGTATAGGGCAAACGGACAAAGTCAGCTTTTACTACACTTTGCAAACGTTCGATGAGACCTTTGTCGACCATCTTGTTGAGGAAGGCTAAGTCGTCCTGGCAGTTCTCAAGTGCCCAATTGACACAGAACTTGATAAATTCTTCTTCCAAATCCATCAGTTCTTTCAAATCGGCAAAAGCTACTTCCGGCTCAACCATCCAGAACTCTGCCAAGTGGCGTGGGGTATTGGAGTTCTCGGCGCGGAATGTGGGGCCGAAAGTATAAATGGCTCCCATGGCTGTAGCTGCTAACTCTCCTTCCAATTGGCCAGATACGGTAAGACTGGCTTGCTTGCCAAAAAAGTCGTCATCATAGATGATGGAACCGTTCTCGTCCTTCTTCAAATCGTAAAGGTTCATTGTGGTAACCTGGAACATTTGTCCGGCACCTTCGCAGTCAGAAGCTGTGATGATAGGGGCATTGAAGTAGAAAAAACCCTTTTGGTGAAAGAAGTTGTGGATAGCCATGGCCATGTTGTGGCGGATGCGGTAAACAGCTCCGAAGGTATTGGTACGTGGACGCAAGTGGGCTATCTCACGCAGGAACTCCATAGAGTGTCCCTTCTTCTGGAGTGGATAAGTGTTGTCGCAAGTTCCCAATACTTCAATTTCGCGTGCCTGAATCTCTGCGGCCTGACCGGAACCGACAGATTCTACCAATTCACCGTTAACACTCAAACAGGCACCAGTAGTGATCTGTTTCAGCATCTCCTCGTCAAAGTTGGCAACATCGACTACAATCTGTACGTTGTTGATAGTGGAACCGTCATTAAGCGCAATGAAATTCACTTGCTTGCTTCCGCGACGGGTACGTACCCAACCTTTCACGTTGACCATAGAACCGAAGTCTGTACGCTTCAGCAGGTCAACTATCTTTGTTCTACTAATCTTTTCCATCTTGTTATTTCTCTCTTGTTGTTCTTTACTTTTATGCAAATGCTCCCATGCGTAACATATTCACTTCGGCTTCGGTGAGGAAACGCCAATCGCCACGGCGGACACCTTTCTTGGTAAGTCCGGCAAACGATACGCGGTCGAGTTTGGTCACTTTGTAGCCTAAAGATTCGAAAATACGACGTACGATACGGTTTTTGCCTGAATGAATTTCAATACCTACTTGCTTCTTGTCCGTTTCGTGGGCATAACTGATGGCATCGGCATGAATTTCGCCATCTTCCAAAGTGATACCTGCTGCAATTTGGTCGAGGTCGGCTTTGGTTACATTCTTATCGCAGAAAACATGGTAGATTTTTCTTTTCAGGAATTTTGGGTGCGTCAATTTGGAAGCTAAATCGCCATCATTGGTGAGGAGCAATACGCCTGTGGTGTTGCGGTCCAATCGGCCAACCGGATAGATGCGTTCAGCACATGCGCCTTTGACGAGTTCCATGACTGTTTTACGCTCTTGGGGATCATCGGTTGTGGTAACACAATCCTTGGGCTTATTCAGTAGGATATAGACCTTACGTTCTGCATTGATTTGTTGGTCATGGAATTTGATGACATCTGTACGAAGCACTTTAGTTCCCAATTCTGTTACAATTTCACCATTGACAGAGACAACACCAGCCGTGATGAACTCGTCAGCTTCGCGGCGAGAACAGATTCCTGCATTGGCCAAATATTTGTTCAAGCGGATAGGTGCGTTCGGGTCGGCCAAGATCTCTTTGTATTCAATCTGTTTCTTGCGGCTATATTTGGCATTGGGGTTATAACCGGCTGTACGTCGTTTCATACCACCTTGAGGGCGTCCACCATTATTCTTGTATCCACCAGGTTTGCGTGGTGAACGGTTTGATTCATATCCTCCGGCTGAGGTATTGCGCCAAGGGCGTTCTTCGCCTCCAGTGTTGTAGCTGTTGTTGCTGAAACGTGGACGGCTATTTTCCGTAAAATTGTGATTGTAGGATGAACGGTAGGGGCGTGGTTCGCCTCCCTCGTTATTATATTGGCGTTGTGGACGTGGGTAACGAGAAGAAAAACCTCCTTCTGTATTACCGTTTACACGGGTGAATCGTGGGCGTTGTTGTCCCTCTACTGCTGTATTGCGATTGAACCGAGGGCGTTGTGGACGTTCGGGGTTATATCCTTGATTATCCATCCGGTTCCTGTTGTAACTTGAGCGGTAGGGGCGTCCGTTGCCTTCTTCACGGTTGTAGCTGTTATAGCTGTCAAATCTGTTTTCACGGCTATAATTCCTGTTATAGCCATTTGCGCCTTCCTGATTCTCATCAGAGCTGTTACGCCATTTTTCATTTTCTGTCATCATAACTTTTAATACAATTAGATTATGCCCTCTCGGGCTTTTTTTTTATTTTCTCAAAAGAGAAATTACACACCTGTATATGTGCGTGGTGTGATTGCTCTTAACTCCTTTTTAACGTCTTCGCAGACATTTAGTTCTTCAATGAATGTTTTTATTGACTCTTCTGTGATGGCCTGGTTGGTGCGAGTCAACGCTTTTAACGCTTCGTAAGGATGGGGGTAGGCTTCGCGGCGCAGTATAGTTTGGATGGCTTCGGCTACCACACTCCAACAGTTGTCCAAATCGTGATAGATGGCCGACTCGTTCAGCAACAATTTGCGTAGTCCTTTTAATGTGCTTTGTATTGCAATTACGATGTGACCAAATGGGACACCTACGTTGCGCAATACGGTAGAATCTGTCAAGTCTCGTTGCAGACGTGATATGGGCAACTTGGAAGACAAGTGCTCGAGAATAGCATTGGCTACACCTAAATTTCCTTCGGAGTTCTCGAAATCAATGGGGTTCACTTTATGAGGCATGGCACTTGAACCAACTTCGCCGGCTTTGATTTTTTGCTTGAAATACTCCATAGAGATATATTGCCAGAAGTCACGATTCATGTCTATCATGATGGTGTTGATGCGCTTCATTGTATCAAAAATGGCGCCCAAATTGTCGTAGTTGGAGATTTGGGTAGTGTATTCCTCGCGTTCCAATCCTAATTTTTCTGCAACGAAACTGTTTCCAAATGCTTTCCAATCGTATTGGGGATAGGCTACGTTGTGGGCATTATAGTTGCCTGTGGCACCTCCAAATTTGGCTGTAATCGGACATGCTTTCAATACGGCAAGTTGTTTCTCCAGACGATAAACAAATACCATTATCTCTTTCCCTAAGCGGGTGGGTGATGCCGGTTGTCCATGGGTTTTTGCTAACATTGGTATGTTTTGCCATTCTTCAGCATAACTTCTCAATTGGTCAATCAATTCTGTCACCAATGGATAATAGACATTGTCCAATGCCTCTTTGATGGAAAGGGGTACTGATGTGTTGTTTATGTCTTGCGAAGTAAGACCGAAATGGATAAATTCCTTGTAAGCCTCTAAACCACCCAATTTGTCGAACTGCTCTTTGATGAAATATTCCACAGCTTTTACATCGTGGTTTGTCACGCTTTCAATCTCTTTGATACGTGTGGCGTCTGTTTCTGAAAAGTTGCGATAAATATCACGCAATGCTTTGAAGAGATTGGAATCAAATCCTTTTAACTGTGGTAAGGGTAATTCACACAAAGTAATGAAATATTCAATTTCTACCTGCACTCTGTATTTTATCAGTGCAAACTCAGAAAAATAAGAGGCCAAGGCTCCCGCCTTCCCTCTGTAGCGGCCATCAATAGGTGATATGGCCGTAAGAATGTCGAGCTCCATAAAATATATAATGATAATTATCAGGCTGCAAAAGTACTGCTTTTTATTGAGAAAAGCCTATAAAACCTTAATAAAGTTTTGCTTATGAATAAAAAAAAGGAACGTCAACCCGACGTTCCTTCTTCCTTAACTTGTTGCGGAGGCACGACTCGAACGTACGACCTTTGGGTTATGAGCCCAACGAGCTACCAACTGCTCCACTCCGCGATGTTATCTCTCAAATGCGGTGCAAATGTACGCTATTATTTTGATATAGCCAAATGTTTCTTGAGTTTTTTATGTTTTGTAACATATTTCATCCTTTATAAAGCAAAATCTCCTTGTTGGGGTTCTTATGTATAATGGCAAGTGGCGGTTATACCTCTTCTTCCAGTTCGGCTCCGCAGTGTTTGCAATAACGGGCATTTTCTTCGTGTCCCATACGTTGGCAGTTTGGGCAGCTGCGATGGTCATGTCGGCGGGATTCCTTTATCATACTTGCACTGACAATACCTGTGGGTACGGCCAATATAGTGTATCCTAATAACATGACAAGTGCTGAAAGAAAACGGCCGATAGCAGTAACGGGTGTGATATCTCCATAGCCTACGGTGGTCATCGTGACGATGGCCCAATAGATGCTGGTGGGAATGTCTGTGAATTGTGTGTCGGGTTGTCCGCTTTCAACCATAAACATGAGAGTGCCTAAACTGACAACAAGAATGACAACAAACAGGAAATAGACTAATATTTTATTTGCACTTTGTTTCAAAGAACGAAGCAACATGTTCCCTTCGGCCAAGAAATTGAATAATTTGAAGATTCGGAACACCCTGATAAGGCGAAACGAGCGTAGTACGATTGCAAAACGGGCATTGCTGAAAAAGATGCCTAAGTACATTGGCAAGATGCTCAGTAAATCCACAATGCCGAAAAAACTTTTGGCATAGGCTTTGGGGGCGGGTGAGCAATAGAGACGAGTCAGATATTCCAATGTGAAGAATACGGTGAAGAGGTATTCTAATACAACCAATGTGGATTGTAGCCAAGGAATTGTAACCAAACTGTCAAAAATGGTGATAAGGATACTGAGGGTTATACATGCGATAAGGACAATATCGAAAGTCTTTCCCCAAAAAGTGTCGCTTTCAAAAATAATATCATAAAGTTTCTTTTTTAAGGCCTCGTTTTCTTTGAAACGTTGCCAATGTGACGCTATAGACATAATTGATAATCTGGTAATATGCTGATTTTATAATGAATAACGTGGTGCTCTGTATGGTTGAGGATGTTAGGATGATTTTGTCTATTTCCTTCCAAAATCCGCAGGTACTTCACCCCAACGGGTGGTTTCCCACTTGAGAATGGGTGTGGTATAGCTGTTTTCTTTCAACCATTTTTCGGCACGTTCTATGAGTTGGTAAAGTTCCTCGGTACGTGCATTGCGCTCTAATTTTGTTTTGCACTTTTTCTGCTTGACCCACAAGATGGCATTGCGGCTATCGGAATAGATGGGCATGTCAAGACCTTTTTGTTTCAGCAGAGCCAAGGCATGGACTATGGCCAGAAACTCTCCGATATTGTTGGTGCCATGCATGGGGCCAAAATGAAAGATGACTTGTCCGGTGCGTAGATATACACCCCGATATTCCATAGGGCCAGGATTACCACTACAAGCTGCATCTACGGCCAATGCTTCTGCATGAACTTCCAAAGGGAGGGGGAGTGCGGTGTCTGTACGGTTAGTGGGTGGGTTGGTCATCTGCAACTTGTCATTCTGGCCATATGCCTCTTTCTTCGCGCGCGCGATATATATATAAGGTGAAGAGTTGTAGGCCTCCTCTGCTTCTTCGCGTGTGGGGAATCCTTTGTAGATAGCTCCTTCGCACCCATTGACTTGTGCTTTACACTCTGTCCATGATGTATAGATGCCTGGAGTGACTCCGTGCCAAACGACGTAGAATTTGTTTTTGGTCATGTGGTTTGTCAATGTGCTAATGTGTTCAATGTGCCAATGTGTTAATGTGGACATATGCTGGTGTGTAGTAAGTGTGTAAACATATTCTACATTAGCACATTGGCACATTATTTACATTCTTTCAGGAACCTCAATGCCTAATAATCCCATGCCGAGACGGACAATCTTGGCAACATTTTCGGAAAGGGCAAGGCGGAATACCTTAAGAGACTCGTTTTCTTCACGCAGGATACTGAAATCGTGATAGAATTGGTTGTATTCCTTTACCAAGTCATAGCAATAATTGGCAATGCCTGAAGGACTGTAGGTTGTGCCGGCTTCCTTTACTACGGCAGAGAAATCGGCAAGCATTTGGATAAGGCCCTCTTCTTTCTCGCTCAGTTGGATACCTGTGGGCAGGATAGCGGGAATAGTGATGCCTGTCTCTTTGGCTTTGCGAAGCACCGACTGGATACGTGCGTAAGTATATTGGATGAAGGGTCCTGTATTGCCATTAAAGTCAATGGACTCCTTGGGGTTGAAAGTCATGTTCTTTCGGGCATCTACCTTGAGGATAAAATACTTGAGGGCACCAAGTCCTACGATACGGGCAATATTGTCAGCCTCTTCTTGGGAAAGTCCGTCCAATTTGCCTAACTCTTGGCTGGTTTCCTTAGCGGTACCTATCATTTCGGCCATGAGGTCGTCAGCATCCACAACGGTACCTTCGCGACTCTTCATCTTGCCTTCGGGCAATTCTACCATACCGTAAGAGAAGTGTACGAGGCCCTTGCCCCATTCGAAACCAAGTTTGTCGAGCAGGATGGACAGTACTTGGAAATGGTAATTCTGTTCGTTTCCTACAACGTAAATCATCTTGTCGATAGGATAATCTGCAAAGCGAAGCTTGGCAGTACCTATATCCTGAGTCATATAGACGGATGTGCCGTCGGCACGGAGCAGAAGCTTGTGGTCGAGTCCCTCACCGGTAAGGTCGGCCCATACGGATCCATCATCCTTACGATAGAAGAATTTTTTCTCCAATCCTTCCAAAACTTTTTCCTTACCTTCGAGATATGTATCCGATTCATAGTATATCTTGTCGAAGGAGACACCCATCATCTTGTAGGTTTCGTCAAATCCGGCATAAACCCAATCGTTCATGCGTTTCCAAAGACCACGTACTTCGGGGTCGCCAGCTTCCCACTTCACCAACATCTCACGGGCTTCCTTCATCAATGGGCTTTCGGCTTCTGCTTTGGTCTTGGCTTCTTCTTCATTCAGGCCTTCGGCGGTGTACTTGGCCATCAGTTCTTTAACTTCGGCCTTGTAGTGTTTGTCAAAAGCTACATAGTAGTCCCCAATCAGGTGGTCTCCCTTCTTGCCTGATGATTCAGGAGTTTCTCCTTCTCCATATTTCAACCATGCCAACATGCTTTTGCAGATATGGATACCACGGTCGTTGACGATGTTGGTCTTTACTACACGGTTTCCGTTGGCTGCAACAATGTTGGCCAAGGCATTACCCAACAGATTGTTGCGCACATGTCCTAAGTGAAGAGGTTTGTTGGTATTGGGTGAAGAGTATTCAATCATGACCAAAGGTGAAGACTCTGTGGCTTGGGTAAGACCGTATTGAGCGGTAGTGTGTATGTCGTTCAATAATTCAATCCAACAATCGGAAGAGATGGTGAGGTTGAGGAATCCTTTGATGACATTGTAAGCGGAGATAGCCGGACAGTTGGCTTTAAGGTATTCACCTATCTCGGTAGCTGTTTGCTCGGGGCTTTTGCGTGACATTTTCAGGAAAGGGAATACGACGAGGGTCAGATGTCCTTCAAACTCTTTTTTAGTCTTCTGCAATTGAATCTGTGTAGCAGCAACCTCTTGTCCGTAGAGGCTTTTTATTCCGTCTGTTACGGAAGAAATGATTTTTGCTTCGATAGTCATGTGTATATTTCTTGTCTATAATTATGGCTTGGTGAAAATGAGTTACAAAGGTACAACAAAAAAAGAGATGCACAAATTATGCATCTCCTTTTTTGTCTTTTAGGTGTGTAATTACAATACAGCTTCTGCCAATTCTGCACCAGGCTTGAATTTTGCAACCTTCTTGGCTGCGATAGTGATAGTCTGCTTAGTAGCGGGATTAACACCTGTTCTTTCGCCTCTTTCAGCAACCATGAAAGTTCCGAAACCTACAAGGGCAACTTTGTCTCCTTGCTTCAAAGCTTCTGTGATAGATGCAACAACGGCATCAATAGCCTTTTTTGAATCAACTTTGCTCAAACCTGATTTCTCAGCAACAGCATTGATAAGTTCTGCTTTATTCATAACAGTAGAAAAATAATTAATTAATTAATTGTATGTAACTCAAAAACTTTCTTAGTGAAAATCTGCACAAATATAGAGTAAGAAAATCACATTCCAAACTTTTTGCAGAGAAAAATGAAGAAAAAGAGTAAAAAAAGTGAAGAAATGTGTTGTTGGGCAGGTTTTTAGGGTTTTCTATGAGGGTAAAGTGCAGAAAAAGCTGAAATGCAATCTTCCTATACAATACTTTCTGGGGTGCTTGAGAAACTGATACTCCTTCTTGTTCTTGCTATATTATAGAAGGTTTTAGTGGAGAATGAAATCTCTTTTGTGATGTTTGAAAGGATGAAATAGAAGGTGAAAAGATGAAAAAACATAAGAGAAAAATCTTTTCGCATGTTGTTATACAGAATTAATTCGTACATTTGCACCTTAATTCAATGGAAATAAGAGGAAAGAATCATGGATAATATGCCTGTTGTTACCAAAAATCTGCTCATCATCAACGTGCTGATGTTTGTGGCAGAACCGGTTCTTGGAAGGTATGGTGTGGACATGAGCCAAATGTTTGGACTCCATTTCTTCTTGGCGTCAGATTTTCGCTTGTGGCAACCTTTTACCTATATGTTCATGCATGGTAATCTGGGACATATCTTTTGGAATCTGTTTGCTATTTGGATGTTTGGACGCATTCTTGAACAGGTGTGGGGTCCAAAACGTTACCTGTTTTACTATATGGTATGTGGAGTCGGAGCGGCTTTCTGTCAAGAACTGGTACAGTTCATAGAATATGTTACGGAACTGGCTCCATACGATGGTGTTAACTTTGGCGGAGGATATGTGCTCCCTATGGGTGATTATTTGAATATGATGAATACCGTGGGAGCTTCGGGGGCAATGTATGGTATTTTGTTGGCATTTGGAATGTTGTTTCCGGAAGAGCGTCTTTTTATGCTTTTCATTCCCATTCCAATTAAAGCAAAGTATTTTGTGATAGGATATGCGGTTATAGAACTGTTGTTGGGATTTGCAGGCAGACCGGGTGACACCATTGCTCATTTCGCTCATTTGGGCGGTATGCTGTTTGGTCTCCTGCTGATTATGTATTGGCGAAAAAAGAAAAAATATGGGCAATATTATTACTGATTTGCGTCAGCGCTTTCTCCGTGGTAGCATAAGTTTGCAACTCATATATATAAATGTGGGTGTTACCATGGTGACGGTATTCCTTCGTTTGTTCAATCTTCCCGAACGTGCCTTTTTGCACTATTTGGAAGTGCCGGCTGATGTTGTGCGTTTATTGATGCAGCCATGGTCGCTGCTGACATACATGTTTCTTCATAAAGATGTCTTCCATTTGCTGTTCAATATGCTTTGGCTTTATTGGTTTGGCCAACTATTCCTTTACAATTATTCGTCCAAGCATTTGCGAGGCCTCTATTTGTTAGGGGGGATTGTTGGAGGGTTGTTTTATTTGTTGGCCTATAATGTGTTTCCCTATTTTCAAGGGTTGGTAGGAGATTCTTGGTTATTGGGTGCGTCCGCTTCAGTGCTGGCTATAGTGGTGGCATCGGCTGTTGGTATGCCTGAATACCGGTTGAATCTGTTGCTTGTCGGTCAAGTGCGGTTGAAGTATGTGGCCATGATAGTTGTTCTTTCTGACTTGCTTTTTATTACCTCGAATAATGCCGGAGGGCATATTGCCCATTTGGGAGGAACTTTGATAGGGTGGTGGTTTGCCCGTGGCATACGGGATGGGAAGTATGATGCTACATTATGGATAAATCGGGTGTTGGATGCGTTGATGGGGTTGCCTGGCCGTATTTCCCGTCCAAAGAAACCTCGTATGAAGGTACACGTGGGCAAACATGCCAAGGATTATGATTATAATGCGAGAAAAAAAGCTGCAGATGATGAGATTGACAGTATCTTGGATAAAATCAGGCGGTCAGGTTATGATGGTCTGACGGCAGAAGAGAAACGGAAACTTTTTGATGCAAGCCAACGGTAACAAATATGGTTCTTAAGTATATTGGGCGTTTTTTGAGTAAGATTCTATTGGGATGTAATGTGCTGGTGGCTTTACTGATGCTGCTTTGTGCATATAGTTCTTATCTTAATCCGGTGTCGTATCCTATATTGGCATGTGCAGGATTGGCTTTTCCTGTATTTCTTTTGTTGAATCTCTTGTTCTTGCTTTTTTGGCTGGTATGTTATCGCCGTTATGCTTTGCTTTCCCTTGTGGTGATGTTCGCCTGTGTGTATCAGATACGGGCTTATGTGCCTGTGAATCTCCCTACTCCAAAAAGTGAAATACCAAAGGATGCCATTAAGATATTGTCATACAATGTGATGGCATATAATCATGATAAACCCCATAAGGCAGATTCTCCCAATGAGATTATCGAATATCTGATTAATTGTGATGCTGATATTGTTTGTACGCAAGAGGCTGTATTGAATAAAGGGAAGAATAGTAAATTTTTGAATGAAGAAACGGTAAAGAAAGCCTTGTCGGTGTATCCTTACCATTCCCATGTACAAGAAAATGCTAATGCTTGGGATTGCTTTTCGCGTTATCCGATTCTGTCATCAAAGAAGATAAAATATGAGAGTGTAGCCAATGGTAGTGTTGCTTATGAGGTGAAATTGGGAGCAGACACCTTGTTGTTGGTGAACAATCATTTTGAGTCAAACAAACTGACTGCTGATGACAAAACGGCCTACAAAGCGATGATTATAGATCCGAAGGAGGAAAATCTGAAGGCTACCTCACGATTACTTATAGGGAAAGTTGCTGATGCTGTGGCCATCAGAGCACCGCAAGCTGATTGTGTGGCAAAATACGTGCGGGACTCTGGGCACAAATATGTTGTTGTTTGTGGAGATTTTAATGATTCTCCCATTTCGTATGTCCATAGGGTTATGAGTGAAGGATTGAATGATGCATTCACGGATACGGGGTGCGGTCTTGGCATTTCATATAATCGGAATGGCTTTTATTTTCGTATAGATCATATTCTGGCCAGTGATGGTCTGGAAATTTATAATTGCAGGGTGGATAATCGCATCAAGGCCTCTGACCATTATCCGATTTCATGCTATATTAGAAAACGTTGAGAAGAGTAAAATAAGAGAAAAAAAGGGAGAATCGCCCTTTTTTTTACTACAAAAATCAAATATTAGCGGAAAAACCATCTCTTAATGTAAAAAAAAGGCTATATTTGCACCCTTGTTGCAGAGTGCATCCATTTTGAAATAAAATAAATAATAAAACATAATAATCTAAAATCAAAATGCAGAACAAAGGATTTGTTAAAATTTTTGCAGCGTTGCTCACACTGGTTTGTGTGTTCTACCTGTCGTTCTCTTTTGTGACTGGCCACCACATGAGTAAGGCGGCTCAGGATCCACAAGGAGCAACCCACTATCTTGATTCGGTAAAGAACGAAAAGGTATGGTTGGGCGTATATACGCTGCAGCAGTGTCGTGAAATGGAAATCGGGTTGGGTCTTGACCTGAAGGGTGGTATGAACGTAATCTTGGAGGTATCTGTGCCTGATGTGGTGAAGGCATTGGCTGACCACAAGAGTGACGAGGCTTTCAACAAAGCCGTAGCCGAAGCTACCCGCAAGCAGATTACAAGCCAGGATGATTTCATTTCCCTTTTTGTTGAAGAATATCGTAAGTTGGCTCCTGATGCAACACTGGCTGAACTTTTTGCTACCCAGCAGTTGAAGGACAAGGTGAACACCAAGAGTACGGATGACGACGTTATCAAGGTGCTCCGTGCAGAGGTGAAGGCTGCCATCGACAATTCATTCAACGTGTTGCGTACCCGTATCGACCGTTTTGGTGTGGCTCAGCCAAACATCCAGAACTTGGAAGGTACAATGGGACGTATCATGGTGGAATTGCCTGGTGTTAAAGAACCCGAGCGTGTGCGTGCATTGCTTCAGGGATCAGCTAACCTCGAATTCTGGGAGACTTACAAGGCTCCTGAAATTGTTTCTTATCTGAACGCGGCTGACAATAAGTTGCGTACTCTGTTGGCTGATAAGGCAGTCTTGGAGGGGGAAACAGTAGAGACCGAAAAAGTTACAGAGGCGAAAGAGGAAACAACTGATAGTCTGGATGTGGCAGCTGCGTTGACTGGTGAGACCGTTACAGCCGGTAAGAACACTCAGAATGTCGAGCAATTGAAGAAGGAGCATCCGTTGGCTGCTATCCTTCAGTTCAACACGTATGATTCTCCAGTTGCCGGTTATGCCCATTATAAGGATACCGCAGAGGTTAACCGTCTGTTGGCTATGCCTGAGGTGAAGAACATGTTGCCACGCGACCTTCGTTTGAAATGGGGCGTGAAGGCTGCAGACTTCGACCAGAGCGGTCAGGTGTTCGAACTTTATGCCATCAAGTCAACCGAGCGCAACGGACGTGCTCCGCTGGAAGGTGATGTGATTGTTGATGCTATGGACACATACGACCAGCATGGCAAGCCTTGCGTAAGCATGTCTATGAACACCGATGGTTCTCGTCGTTGGGCTACTTTGACCAAGAATAATGTTGGTCGTAGCATTGCTATCGTATTGGATGGCTATGTGTATAGTGCTCCTAATGTACAGAATGAAATTACTGGTGGAAACTCTCAGATTACCGGTAACTTTACTCCTGAATTGACTAAGGACTTGGCAAATGTGTTGAAGTCTGGTAAGATGCCCGCTCCTGCCCGTATCGTACAGGAAGACATCGTAGGACCTTCTCTCGGTCAAGAGTCAATCAACCAAGGTATGTGGTCATTCATCTTTGCGTTTGTGCTGTTGATGATTTACATGTGTGCCATGTACGGTCTCATCCCCGGTATGGTGGCTAACGGTGCCCTGATTGTGAACTTCTTCTTCACACTCGGTATCTTGACTTCTTTCCAAGCAGCCTTGACTATGTCCGGTATTGCCGGTATGGTGCTTTCACTCGGTATGGCTGTGGATGCTAACGTACTTATATATGAACGCGCGAAGGAAGAGTTGCGTGCAGGCAAGAACGTGCGTGCCGCGTTGGCCGATGGTTACAAGAATGCCTTCTCTGCCATCTTCGACTCTAACTTGACTTCTATCATTACCGGTATCATCCTGTTCAATTTCGGTACAGGTCCTATCCGTGGTTTTGCCACTACTTTGATTATCGGTATCCTCTGCTCATTCTTCACCGCTGTATTCTTGACTCGTATCGTTTACGAATGGCGTATGGGTAAGGACAAGTGGTTGAACTTGACCTTCACTACCAATCTTTCCAAGAATTTGATGCAGAATACGAAGTTCAACTTCATGGGTGCAGCCAAGAAGTCATTCGCTATCTTCGGAGCGGCCATTGTCATCAGTGTTGTTTCATTCTATGTCAATGGTTTGAGCAAGAGCATCGACTTCACCGGTGGCCGTAACTTTGTGGTTCAGTTCGAGCAACAGGTTCAGCCCGAGACAGTGCGTGCCCTCCTTTCGCAGAAGATTACTGATGCTAATGTGAGTGCTATTGCTTTGGGTACCGATGGCCGTACTATCCGTGTGACTACCAACTATCGTATCAATGAAGATACTCCGACTATTGATTCTGAAATCGAAGCATTCCTTTATGAATCTTTGAAGGATGGCAATTTGTTGGGTGAGGGTACTACACTTGAAATCTTTATCGACCGCGATAATCGTACCGGTGGTTCAATCATCAGCTCACAGAAGGTGGGTCCTTCTATTGCTGACGACATCAAGACTTCAGCTGTTTGGTCAGTAATCTTGGCTTTGGCTGCTATCTTCGTTTATATCTTGATTCGTTTCCGCAATGTGGCTTACTCTGTAGGCTCTGTAGTGGCTTTGGCTGTTGATACATTGCTTATCTTTGGTATGTACTCGTTGTGCTACAAGTTCTTGCCCATCTCTTTGGAAATCGACCAGACTTTCATCGGTGCTATCTTGACCGCTATCGGTTACTCTATCAACGATAAGGTGGTGATCTTTGACCGTGTGCGTGAGTTCTTTGGTCTCTATCCGAAGCGTAACAAGTTCCAATTGTTCAATGATTCTTTGAACACCACATTGGCACGTACTATCAATACCTCACTCAGTACATTAGTTGTATTGCTCTGTATCTTCATCCTTGGTGGTGACAGTATCCGTAGCTTTGCATTTGCTATGATTCTCGGTGTGGTATTCGGTACATTGTCTTCACTCTTCATAGCTGCTCCTATCGCTTACCGCGTGATGAGCCGTAAAGAAAGAGGCGGTGACGTAGAAGCTTAATCATAAACTCTCTGTATAAAGGCTCGCGCTCAATGAAGCGTGAGCCTTTTTTATTGAGACAAAAAAGGATGTAATCTTTCCGCTTGAAAGATACTAATCTTTCGCGCATAAGATTAGTAATCTTCAAGCATGAAGATACGGTTCTTCAAGCCGAAAGATTAGTATCTTTGGAATCAAGACATGAACTCTCAAAGTCAATCGATGGACTTCCGTAATCCAGCTACGGACTTTCAAAGTCCAAGAGTTGGTCTTTCATGACTCAAAATATGATTCTTTCTTTAGAATAACTGACATACATAACATAATTACTGATATGAAAAAGATTATTTCAATGGCTCTGTTGGCCATGATGTGTGGTGTTGGTCAAGTGGCCAAGGCACAACTTCCCAAGTTGAAGGATACCCCTATTACAGCCAAGTTAGGCGGTTACATTGTGGGAGACTATTCCTATTACACCGATGAGGAAGTGAACAAGACGGCAGGTTTCAACCTTCGCTATGCCCGTGTTTATGTTAATGGCACAGTAGCCAAAGACTTCAAGTACCGCCTTCAGGCTGAGATGGCCGGAGCTCCTGGTGTGGATAAAGGTCCCCGTGTGCTTGACGCATACGCTGAATGGGTGAAATATTCATGGCTCAACGTTCGTTTCGGTCAGATGAAGCGTGTTTTCACGTTTGAGAACCCTTATAATCCATGGACTGTAGGATTTGGTTCTTATGCACAGATTATTACCAAATTGGCAGGCATGAACGACCGGTGTGGCGAACATGCAAGCGGTGGTCGTGATTTGGGGCTCATGTTTCAGGGGGATCTCTTCCCTGTGGGCAATGATGAACATAATCTTTTGCACTACCAAGTGGGAGTGTATAACGGTCAAGGCATAAACCATAAGGATGCTAATGAGAACAAAGATATCATTGGTGGACTTTGGCTTTCTCCCTTCAAGAATCTTCAGGTTGGTGCTTTCGGATGGAGTGGCAAGTACACAGGAAATGGGGTGACCATTGATCGCGACCGTCTTGCCTTCGGTGTGAAGTACGAAGCAGACTGGACTGCCCGTGCCGAGTACATAACCTCAAAAGGAAAGAGCGTCAGCAATGCCAACTTGGGCGACAAGGCCGATGGATGGTATGCTGCTGTTGGTGTTCCTGTCGGCAAACAATTCAAGATTTACGGTAAGTGGGATGTCTATCGCAATGAAAAGACCTCCGACACCCAGAAAAGTATCTATGGTTTGAGCCTCAACTATTGGCTCGACAAGAATCTGCTCTTTCAGGCAGGTTACAGTTACATAGATGATCGTAGTGTTTCTTATGGTGCAGATGGTGTCCGCACGGCCAACCCGGACAAGAACTACAGTCTGTTGCAGATGCAGGTTTATGTAAGGTTCTAATGAACATATGTTCATTGGCCGATGAACATATGTTAAATGGTGTTTTAACATAAGTTCGTTGGCCATTGAACCTATGTCCATGAAAAGGCGCGGATTACGCTGATTTCACGATTCTATATTTTTCCGTGTAATCAGTGTAATCCGCGCCTGATTTATATATGTACTTATTTACGCATCAATATTTGCATAAGTGGCATTCTTCTCGATGAAGTCACGACGGGGAGCTACATCGTCACCCATCAGCATGGAGAATATATAGTCAGCCTCTGCAGCATTCTCGATGCTCACCTGCTTCAAGATACGATTCTCCGGATTCATGGTTGTTTCCCACAATTGCTCGGGATTCATTTCTCCAAGACCTTTGTAACGCTGAGTGTGAATACCGCCCTCATTGCCACCGCCATATTTCTCGATGAAGCGCAGACGGTCTTCCTCCGTATAACAATACTCCTTTACCTTACCCTTGCTGCAGAGGTAGAGCGGCGGATTGGCAATATAGAGATGTCCACCCTGAATGAGTTGCGGCATATAGCGGTAGAAGAGTGTCATGACAAGGGTGTCGATGTGCCGTCCATCGACATCGGCATCGGTCATGATAATTACTTTGTTATAGCGGATTTTATCGATATTGGCAACCTTGCTGTCTTCGCCATCGATGCCAAAACGGATACCCATAGCTTGGATAATGTTGTTTACCTCATCGCTCTCGAAAGCTTTGTGCCACATTGCTTTTTCTACGTTCAGGATCTTACCACGCAAAGGCAATATAGCCTGGAATTCGCGGCAACGTCCCTGTTTGGCTGAACCACCGGCCGAGTCTCCCTCGACAAGGAAAAGTTCGCAACGTTCGGGGTCGCGTGAAGAGCAGTCGGCCAACTTACCTGGCAGCCCACCTCCACTCATCGGGCTCTTGCGTTGCACACTTTCGCGGGCCTTACGTGCGGCGATACGGGCCGTAGCGGCCAATACGACCTTATCAACAATAACTTTAGCCTCCTTCGGATGTTCTTCCAGGTAATAACCCAAAGCTTCACCTACAGCCTGCTGTACAGCGCCCATTACCTCGTTGTTTCCCAGCTTGGTCTTGGTCTGTCCTTCAAACTGAGGTTCAGCCACTTTCACTGAGATAACGGCAATAAGTCCTTCGCGGAAGTCTTCACCTGCAATCTCTACCTTCGCTTTTTCCAATGCCTTGCTGTCTTCAGCATATTTTTTCAATGTACGTGTCAATGCCATACGGAAACCTGCCTCGTGCGTTCCACCCTCAATAGTATTGATATTGTTCACATAGGAATGCAAGTTTTCGCGATACGAGGTATTATACATGATGGCACATTCGATGGGCACACCCTGCTTCTCTGTATTGATATAGATGACATCCTCAATCAATTTGTCGTATGATGAGTTGAGGAAACGTACAAACTCCTTCAATCCTTCTTCGGAATAGAATACTTCCTGTTTGTAGTTGCCCTCTTCGTCCTTTTCGCGGAGGTCGGTCAGCGTGATGGTGATTCCGGCATTCAGGTAAGCCAACTCGCGCAGACGAGCCTGCAGAATGTTGTACTTATACTCTGTGGTAATGGTGAAGATTTCTGCATCCGGCCAGAATTGCTGACGGGTGCCGGTAATGGTCGTTTCGCCGATTACCTCTACAGAAGATACGGGCTTTCCGCAAGAATATTCTTGCTGATGAATTTTGCCATCGCGATGTACCTGGGTAATCATCTTGGTAGAAAGTGCATTCACACACGACACACCCACACCGTGCAAACCACCGGATACCTTGTAAGAACCCTTGTCGAATTTACCTCCGGCATGCAGTACGGTCATTACCACCTCCAAAGCTGACTTGTGTTCCTTCGGGTGCATATCCACGGGGATACCACGTCCGTTATCCTGTACGGTGATGGAGTTGTCCTCGTTGATTGTCACTTCGATGTGCGTACAATACCCGGCAAGTGCTTCGTCGATAGAGTTATCTACCACTTCATACACCAAGTGGTGCAAACCTTTCTCACCTGTATCACCAATATACATAGCGGGACGTTTGCGCACAGCCTCCAAGCCTTCCAACACCTGGATGTTACTGGCGGAGTAGTCCGCTCCATTATTCAGCATTTCTTGTTCTTCTGCCATTTTATTTTGCTTATTAAATTCCTATTAATTTACTTCATCCAAGGCTCCCTTCCTTAGAAATAGAGAGCAAGCAAAGATACATATTTATTGCTAAATGGACAAGGAAAAATGCAGAAAAATAAGCACTATCTCACCACTTTCTTACCGTTTACAATGTATATGCCTGCAGGTAGGTCGGAGAGTTTGACATGATCTGGCATACGTACACCCATTATCGTGAAAATACCATTGGCTTTGTGCGCATTATCAATAGACACTTCATCAGACGCCACACCGTGAATACCCGTCATATTCACGCCACCAAGCCCTTCAGCAATGCCGGCATAAGCATGTTTACGATAGTAGTCGAGCGTCCATATTCCTACAGGAGTGTCGGCACGCCAACCACTATTAGTGGGAGAATCCGTAGGACACCAGAAGCAAATACCCGCTTGCTGGGCAGGAGGCACAATCTCCAGATATTTCTTTACTATCCATTCGTAGTGGTCGGCCATCTTATGGTGCATCTCTTCTGTCATATTCGCTGTAGATACACTATTTCCATTGGTATCGTTGTATCCCATATCCAACTCGCTGACGCGGACGAGCTTGCCCGTACCAGCCATGAGCTTGAACATATTTACAATGGCATTCTCCTTGCTTTTTTGCGTCGAAGCATTTGCATAGTAGGAGATATGCATTTGGGTGCCTATGCCATCGACCACCGTCTCGCCATCAGCCTCCCACTTCTTTATCCAGTTGATGAGGGACTTCAGCTTCTTATTACTATCCCAATCACTTTCAAGATTGTAGTCGTTGATGAAAAGTTTTATATCCTCGGGGCCATACTTCCGTGCCAAGCGGATAGCACTGCGCACATACTCCAAATCACCCATGTGGTCCTGCCAGAAGAAGTCTCCCGAACCATTGTCATGCTGTAAGGTATAATTACCACTGCCATCATCACCGCCACCGGAGATGGCTTCGTTCACCACATCCCAAGATTTAACCTTGCCATTGCAGGCTTCCATCATGCCTCTAATCCATTTGTCCATGGCCCAGACAAGAGTGTCATGTTTCTCTTGAGCAGTGAGCGGAGTGCTTTCAGGCAGCTGTAAATAGAATTCCGTTTCTTCTATCACCGGTGCAACGATACCACCACCGGCCTTCTTCATTTTGAATGTGCTCAAATCCGTTCCATCAAAGGATCCGTTCTTCATTTTCTCTACACCACCGATCTTGAAACTGATATTGTCAAAGTAATAGACATTGGCATCGGCCAATTCGCTCAAGTTAAAAGCTATTGATTTGCCGGCATCGGCCAGTGTTCCTGATACCTGTACGGTCTTCCACTCTGTGGTGAACTGTATGTCGCCCAAAGCCTGATAGGTCACATAGCTCCCCGGTGAATTGTGGAGTTGGGTAGAGGCTTTGGCACTCTTGTCGGCCCGTACGTCAGCTGAAAAGACAAAGCTGGCACCCTTGTTCAAGGTGGTAGGGCTGACAATCCAGAACTGGTTATCCCATACCTCCGAAGTTCTGGCTGATGCTTCTACGCGGATATAACGCTTGGCTTCGTTCACCTTCATGGCTCCTACGGCCTCTTCCACTTTAATGCCCTTAATGTAAAGATCACCCACAAAATCCCCACATTGCAGAAGCAAGAAACTACCGGCAGTAGCATTCTTGTAGGTCAGTTCAATATCTTTCCATTCGGTTGCAAAGGTTGTGTTTACATTCACACCGGAGCTCCAGTCGCCCAGTTTTGTATATAGGTTGCCTTTACTACTGCCTTTGGCCGTTATAGTCACCTTATATGTTTTGCCCTTTTCCATAGGAATTCCATCCACAGCTACAAATTGCACCTCCCACGAATTATTCTTCTTGGTCGTCTTGACATGCAAACCATTTGTTGATGAGAAGTCGATGGTAAACCCATATGCAGTTTTATCAGCCGTCCACCCGACACTCTGCTGTGTACAGAAATCTTTCGACTTCACCTCTACATACACAAGAGTGTCCGGATTTTCAAAAGGCTCTGCCGGAACATCCTTTATCAAACTGTTAAGCCATGCCACAGGCTGTTGAGAATGCCAAGCCAATGTATGCCCATACACAGCAAGCCCAGCCTGCGTAGCCGCATTGACATAATTCTTCACTTGGGTAAAATTCATGCCGCCGTTGCTATTCACACAGCTTGACATCTTCATGGCGTTGCCTGCCACTGTTTCGGTAAAGTTGTCATTGGTGAGTCCCCTCACCGTTGCATTGTTCAGATAATTACTTACCGTAGTGCCGATTCCCAACTTAAAATTAGGGTATTTCTCATAATCAATATACTCTTTTAATGGAGCATATTCATTCAAGTAGCCATAATTGGCTTTGTCATTAGGATTTCCTATTTCATACTTCTGTTGTGCAAAAGCGGTAAAGGTCGCAAACAAAATTGCCGCTGAAAAGAATTGCTTTTTATACATAGGCTGATATTGAGTTATAGTTGATGTGGTGCATTTTGTCCCATATTCAATGAAATGCTGTGCAAAATTAAGGAAAATGTAGAAATAATGAAATATCTTTGCTGATAAAAGGAAGGAAAGGAGAAGGTTTGGAATGGAAATGAGACTTTTTTGGGGGTGCCTCCCTTAGAGGCATCAAAAAAATATAGGCCACACCTTCAAAAGGTATGGCCTTTGTTGAACCCATTTATTATGGGATTTCTTTCTTACAGGCTATTAGGCAAGCTTGTTGATATGAGCAGACAACTTAGATTTCAAATTGGCAGCTTTGTTCTTGTGGATAAGGTTCGTTTTTGCCAATTTGTCCAACAGCTTTTGTACTTTTGGATACAATGCAACAGCTTCTTCCTTGCTTGTAGTTGCACGCAACTTACGAACAATATTACGCATTGTCTTACCGTAGTATCTGTTGTGGAGTCTTCTTTTCTCCTCTTGTCTGATTCTCTTGATAGATGATTTATGATTTGCCATCTCGACTAATCTCTTAAATTTTGTTCTTAAAAAATCTTGTTACTTAGTAGCCCGTAGGAGAGTCGAACTCCTCTTTAGAGAATGAAAATCTCTCGTCCTAACCGATAGACGAACGGGCCATCCTAAAACCACTCTCGCGGTGCAAGTGAGGATTATTTCTCATTTGCGGATGCAAAGGTACGCTCTTTTTCTGAATCTGCAAAACATTTGGAGCTTTTTTTTCTCTTTTCTTCTGTTTTTTATTGATAAACTCTGTAAAATAGGAATAATCTCTGCGACATATATAGTAGAATTGCATTTTGAAGGCTGCATTACTTCCTCTTTTGCTGAGTTTGTGTTATCTTTGCGGACATAAAATTTAAATCATGACAGAGAAAACGACAGGGATTGTATTGCGTTGCCTGAAATATAATGATACTTCACACATCGTGAATGTATATACAGAATTAACAGGCAGTGCTTCCTATATAATAAAGGTATCGCGCGCGCGAAGAACTGGAGTGCGTTCTTCTTTCTTTCATCCATTGGCATTGGTAGAACTGGAAACCGAGGGAAGAAACTCGGCTCAGTTGCGAAAGATCACTGAGGCTCGTTTGTCCTATCCGCTTCATTCGCTGCCTGTCAATCCTTTTAAGGCCTCGATAGCCCTTTTCTTGGGAGAGTTCCTTTATTATGCTTTGCGCGAAGAGGGAGTTAATGAGCCTCTTTTTGCCTATTTGCTGCATTCTATTCGTTGGTTTGATGGATGTAAAGAACTGTCAATTGCCAATTTTCATCTTGTCTTCCTGATGCGGCTTTCCCGTTTTTTAGGTCTGTATCCCAATTTGGAGGGATTCAAGCAAGGTTGTTATTTTGATTTGCAGAATGCTCAATTTGTATATTTTCGCCCCAAACACAATCAATATCTTCATCCGGAAGAGTCTTCGTTGGTTGTAAACTTGATGCGTATGAATTATGAAACCATGCATCTCTTTTCGTTCAATCGTCTGCAGCGCGTGCGTTGCTTGGAGGTCTTGAATGAATTCTATCGTATCCATATTCCCGGTTTTCCTCAGCTCCGTTCGCTTGAGGTGTTGCAAGAGCTGTTTTGCTGAATGGAAGAGCTGCATTGGCTGCATAAGGCTCTTCCTGATTTAATAAAATGACAAGATTGGACTGCTTCTGCCAAAAAAAATGTATCTTTGTGCCTTCTTGAGGCTCTCCTCTTGCTACTGAATCTATTTGTTGAATCAAGTGAAATTAGATAGTAATTATGAAAATTATCGCAGTGGGCATGAATTATGCCGCGCACAATAAAGAGTTGGACAATACGTTATTGTTACCAGAGAAGCCTGTAATCTTCATGAAGCCGGATTCGGCCATACTGAAAGATGGGAAGCCGTTTTTTATTCCGGACTTCTCCCGGCGGATAGACTACGAAACAGAATTGGTGGTTCGCATTTGCCGGTTGGGTAAGCATATCGCTCCGCGTTTTGCTCATCGTTATTACGATGCTGTAACTGTAGGCATTGATTTTACTGCCCGTGATTTGCAAGGGGAATTCCGTTCGAAAGGGCTTCCATGGGAGTTGTGTAAAGGGTTTGATGATTCAGCTGTTTTGGGACGTTTTATCTCATTGCAGGCATTGCCTCCTGTGCAGGAACTGAACTTCCGTCTTGAGGTGGATGGACAAGTGGTGCAACGGGGCAATACGGCAGACATGTTGTTTGGAGTAGATGAAATCATTGCCTACGTCAGCCAGTTCTGCACGTTGAAGATTGGCGATTTGATATTTACGGGGACACCGGTTGGGGTTGCTCCCGTAAGGGTTGGACAACACTTGCAGGGCTATCTGGAAGGAGAGAAGTTGCTGGACTTCTATGTCAGATGACCCACTTTGACAATAATAAATGACTCAATTTTAGAGGTAGATTATGTGCATTCGTGCTTGTAATAGGACAATCGGATTGTTGCTTGGTTTGCTTTTCTGCTGTTTGCATCCAGGTAATGCGCAAGAGTTCCTTTCGGTTAATTGGGATGAATTGCGCATAGATTCAGTTTTACCTTATTCTGCGCATGTGGTTTCACTGCCCGATGATTTTGCAGAATACGAGTATGAGGCACGTATTGAATATCCTGAATTTGAGAAAATGCCAGCGGCTGACATTCTCCGTTTGAAAGAAATGAATGTAGAGTTGGCCGATTGGCCCCAGTTGCGGCATTATGTAGGCGTGTCAGCAGGAGAGGGAAAATTGTATGCTGAAATTCTTCCTGTAGTTCAGCGGAAAGGTGTTTTTCTCCGTTTGGCATCTTTCAAACTGGCAATTTCACGGCAAAAAACGGCAAAAATGCCGACCCGGGCTTCCTCTGCTGCCCGTTATGCTCCATCTTCGGTATTATCTGAAGGAAAATGGGTCAAGATAAGAATACCAACAACAGGTATTTATAGGTTGACCGATGGCGAACTGCGTGCAATGGGCTTTACAAATCCTGCTCAAGTTTGCCTGTATGGGCAGGGAGGTTTTGAGATTCCGGAGAGGGGGCTACAGGATTGTGTGGATGATTTGCAGGAGATACCTCTTTATAGGGGAAATGGGTATGCGCTTTTTTATGCAAGAGGGGTTGTGAAGTGGAACCGTACATCAGGCAAGCCGAATAGTTTTGAGCATAGCCGGAATACCTATTCGAAATATGCCTATTACTTTTTGACGGAAAAGACGTCGGAATCTCCTATGTCATTTCCTGTTCAAGAGGGTATCTCGGGTGGAGTTGAAACAACAACATTCCCCGATTATGCTCTTTACGAAAAGGATGAATTCAGTTGGATGAACTTCGGGCGTCGTTTTTACGAAAACTATGATTACATGAACGGCCGTTCATGTAGTTATACGTTCTCTCTTCCTGGAGTTTTGCCAGAGAAAGAATCATCCTTGAAGTTGTCTTTCAGCTCTAATGATGAAGGAAGTAATAGTGTATCGGTATCTGTGAACGGTTCATTGTGTGGTACATTGCCTATTGCTGGTATATCCGGTTATACCAAGTATCAGTTTTACGAAAAGATATTCAACTGCAATAGTTTGACTGAAAACACAAAAGTCTCATTGACACATACAGGAAAAGCCTCGGCTCATCTTGACTATATGTCGATCAGTTACACACGCCAATTGGGACAGTATGGAGCATACACCTGTTTCCGCTCTCATGTTGCAGGAAAACGTGAGTTCGTTGTAAATTCGGCCAATCCTAATACTGCGATATGGAAAATTACACCTTTATCAGGAGGTAGCGCTTATTCCTGTGTGTGGCTGAAAGGGGCTTATGCTGATGGGCGTTATCGGGTGGGCGACAATGCTACGCTCAATGATGAATATGTGGCAATCGACTTGACGTCATCGTCTTCATTCCCAAGCGTAGAGGTGGTAGGAGAGGTTTCAAATCAAAACCTGCATGGACTGACGGCTCAAGATATGTTGATTGTTGTTCCAACATCAGCAAAATGGCTCTCACAAGCAGAAAGGTTGGCAGAGTTGCATCGTAATCACGACGGACTGCGTGTAACAGTGGTTAGGGCCGATCAGATTTATAATGAGTTTTCTTCCGGTGCTCCTGATGCTACTGCAATTCGTCGTTTTATGAAGATGTTCTATGACCGGGCAACCTCAAAGGCCGATATGCCCAAGTATTTGTTGCTCTTTGCCGATTGTGCAGCCGATAACCGCATGGTTACTTCAGCTTGGCGCAATTCTAATCCGGACGATTTCCTCCTTTGCTTCCAATCTGACAATTCCAGCAGTGCCACAACGTCCTACATCATGGAGGAATATTTCTGTCTGTTAGATGACAATGAAGGTACCAATTGGACCGAAGCCAAAGCTGATGCTGCTGTAGGTCGTTTGCCTGTCCATACATTGGAGCAAGCTACCGCTGTTGTCGATAAGATTGTGGCATACAGAGAGAACCGTGAAGTCGGGGCTTGGAAGAATACAATATGCTTGATGGGTGATGATGGAGACAACAATGACCATATGAGCGATGCCGACCAAGTGGCTACACTGATACAACGTGATCATCCGGATTACATCCTGGAAAAGATCTATTGGGATGCGTTCAAAGGTGAAAATGTCTCTACCGGTTTCCGTTATCCGGTTGTTACTGAACTTATCAGGGATATATCGGAGCGTGGAGCGCTGATGATGAACTATTCCGGCCATGGGAATGCCAATGAGCTTTCTCACGAACTGGTTTGGGATGTACAGGAGATGGAGGCGCTCGACTCGCCGCGATTGCCTTTGTGGGTGACAGCTGCTTGCGATACTTCCCCCATAGATTTGCCAGGAAATAATTTGGGTGAGGCTGTTGTCTTGAATGATTGCGGCGCCATAGCCATGTTGGGTACAACCCGTTCGACCTATCGTGATAGAAGTCTTCCTATGAATAAGGCTTTTACCAAATACGTGCTGCAGGGTGAACCTATGGGCGAAGCATTGCGTTTGGCTAAGAATGAGATAGCGGCAAGTATCAATAACTTGCATTTCATATTGATTGGAGATCCTGCACTGCGACTGGCTACTCCTGACAGTTACAAAATAGAGATAACCGAAGTGAATGGCCGACCCGTTGGACTGGAGCCGGTTCAGTTCAAGGCAGGAAGCAGGGTGACTGTTGGAGGTAAGGTAGTAGGGACTGACGGCTCTACCGTAGAAGGCTTCAAAGGCATTGTGCATCACTCGGTTTATGATGGTGAGACTCTTGTCGTTTGCAATGGTAATGATTCCGGTGTAGAAGAGCAGTTTGAGTATTGGGATTATTCAAGCAAGGTTTTTATGGGTAGTGATTCCGTGCGTGGAGGAAAATTCTCGCTCACTTTTCCCGTTCCATTGGACATCTCTTATTCTCAAGAATCAGGAAAAATCTATTTCTATGCCTACGACACCAATAGGATGGAGGCACAGGGTGGGTACGATAAATTCTTTATGGATGGTACTGCTGACGGCTTGAGCAATGACTCTTTAGGACCGGAAATAGACTTGCGCTTGAATACCTCTGACTTCTTGCCCGGAGACAGAGTGAATGAGACTCCGCTGTTAATGTTGTCGTTGCACGATGCTGATGGAATCAATGCATCGGGCAGTGGAATAGGACATGATTTGGTTGCCATTATAGACAATGATGTTAATCAGACGTATGTGCTGAACAATTACTATGTGCCAGAGCCGGGCGATTATACTCGGGGTTCCGTTGTGTACAGCTTGCCTGAAATACCTGCAGGTATGCACACAATTATGGTGAGGGCTTGGGATGTGCTGAACAATTCCACAACCGTAGAAGTGCCATTTGAAGTGGTGAAAGGGCTCGCTCCAACCATCTTCAATGTATGGTGTACGGCAAGTCCGGCACGCACATCAACAACATTTGTCATTACCCATAATCGTCCGCAGACGGCATTGGAAGCACGGGTTGAAATCCTTGATTTCTCGGGCAGGTTGTTGTGGGAGCATACAGAGGCAGGTACACCTGCCGAAAACCAGTTCCGTATCACATGGAATCTGACGACTGATGGCGGGCGGCCTTTGGGAAATGGAATTTATCTTTATCGGGTGACATTGTCAGCCAAGGAGGGTGGAAGAGTTTCAAAGACACAGAAAATCGTCATTGCAAGACAATAAAAGAAGAGAAAAATAGTTTTATAAGTGATGTATAAAAAATAAGGTGCATCAGTTTAAAAGTTATTTTGGCATATTTTTTTCTTTTGAAGAGGGTGCATAGCGGGCTATGTGACTGATGAAAAAGGAGAAATATGCAAAAGAACTTATTATGATGGCATTATTACACGTCACTAAAATGATACATATTATTTTTACACATCACTAAAGCGGCAGAAAGGCTTGGCGCCTATTAGAAAAAGAGTATGATGAAGAAAATAAGTATAATAGTATTAGCCCTGTTTGCTATTGTGCAGCATTCATGGGCGCAGAAAGAGCAGTTTAATCCTGTACAGGCAGGTGTCAGTTCTTTGTCCATTGCTCCTGACTCCCGGGGAGGCGGTATGGGTGATGTCGGAGTGGCTACCGATGCCGATGTCTATTCACAGCATTGGAACCCTGCAAAATATCCGTTCAATATATCCCGTGCCGGAATAGGGCTCTCCTATACTCCTTGGCTCCGTCAGTTGGTCAGTGATATAGACTTGGCTTATCTGTCTGGTTTTTATAGGATTGGTGATTATTCGGCCTTGAGTGGTTCACTCCGCTATTTCTCATTGGGTGAGGTCCCGCTCGACTATGACGAACAAGGTGAGGCCATTGATGCCATCAATCCGTATGAAATGGCGGTGGATGTAGCCTATTCACGCATGTTGTCCGAAACATTTTCGGCTGCCGTGGCCCTTCGCTTTATTTATTCGGATATGTCCACGCATAGAGAAGATGGTTCTGCTCCTGGTTCTGCATTTGCAGCCGATATCGCATTCTATTACAATAATTACATCATGTTGGGAAATCGTGAATGTATGTTAGGATTGGGATTGAATGCTTCTAATATAGGTAGCAAGATTTCGTACGATGAAGGAAGTACCAGTGTCTTTATACCGACTAATCTGGGTATCGGTGCTTCGTTGTTGGTTCCGATTGACGAGTACAATACCATTTCGTTCAATGCCGATGCCAACAAACTGATGGTGCCCACAGTTCCGATGCAAGGTGAAGATGAAGATGACGCAGAATATCAGGACCGTCTTCAGAAAGAGTATTATGACCAGTCACCGATTACAGGTATTTTCAAGTCATTCCATGACGCTCCCGGAGGGTTTGAAGAAGAGTTGCGTGAGATACAGTGGAGTGTAGGTATGGAGTATATGTACAACAACCAATTTGCCGTGCGTGCAGGTTACCACCATGAAGACCCTTATAAAGGAAACCGCAAATATTGGACTGTAGGTGCCGGTTTCAAGATGAGTGTATTCTCATTGGATGCTTCTTATGTGATTTCCGTAGCACAGAGCAATCCGCTCGACAAGACACTTCGTTTCTCTTTGGCATTTGATCTGGATGGTATCCGCGATATTCTGGGAAGATGATAGTTCGGTTGTAAGTCGCAGACTGCATTTTGTTGTCTTTATGTGTATATACGGTCTTGTGATTCTGTAAGTTGGACTTGGAGAATGTGAATTAATGAAATGAAGATTCGAGTAGGTTTTGGTTTTGATGTCCACAAATTAGTGTCGGGACGCGAATTGTGGTTAGGTGGTGTTCGTTTGGAGCACGAATTAGGATTGTTGGGCCATTCCGATGCGGATGTGCTGATTCATGCCATTTGCGATGCTCTGTTGGGAGCAGCCAATATGCGTGACATAGGATTCCACTTTCCCGACAATGCCGGAGAATATAAAGATATAGACAGTAAAATTCTTTTGGCTCGTACAGTGGAAATCATTGCAGCCAAAGGCTATCGGGTTGGTAATATAGATGCTACGGTTTGTGCCGAACGTCCTAAATTGAAAACGCATATTCCGCAAATATGCGAAACCTTGGCTCGCGTCATGAAGATAGATTTGGACGATGTTTCTGTCAAGGCTACCACTACAGAAAAACTTGGATTCACCGGTCGTGAAGAAGGAATTTCAGCTTATGCTACGGTATTGATAGAAAAAGATTGATGGGAGGTTCTATAAATTAGCTTGCGAGGATTTGCCTCGGATTTTTGAGAATTTTCCTGATATATTTCGGGCGCGTATTTTGCAGGATATACAAACAAACTCGCGCTTAATACTTCTCTTCTGGAAATAATTCCAACTGACCATCCCCTAAAAGATTGAAACTCATGCGGTGGTAGGGTGTAGTACCATGCAGACGTATTCCTTCACGGTGTTTCTTTGTTGGGTATCCCTTGTTGCCTTTCCAGTCATATAACGGATATTCTTCGTGCAGGCGGTTCATGTAATCATCGCGATATGTCTTGGCCAGAATGGAAGCAGCCGCTATGGATAGGTATTTGCCATCCCCTTTTACTACAGTGGTATGAGGGAGATTATGATAGGGCTTGAATCGGTTACCATCTATGATAAGTGCTTCTGGTCTCACCTTTAGCCCGTCCACGGCACGATGCATAGCCAGGATGGAAGCGTTCAGGATGTTTATCTTGTCGATTTCCTCTGGCAAAACAATTCCTACACCCCAATCAATAGCCTCGCGCTCAATTACTTCACGCAAAGCATATCGTTGTTTTTCGGTCAATTGTTTTGAATCGTTCAGTAAGTCATTCTTGAAATCTTTTGGCAATATGACTGCAGCGGCATATACTGATCCGGCCAGACATCCACGTCCGGCTTCGTCACATCCTGCTTCTATCAGGTCCTTGTTCAGATAAGGTAATAACATGATCCTTCTTCTTTTATTCTCCAATTAAATACAGAAAAAGGATGCGTCACTCCCGACACATCCTTTTCTGCGCTTCAGGATGGGCTTGAACCAACGACCCCATGATTAACAGTCATGTGCTCTAACCAACTGAGCTACTGAAGCAGTTTGTAACCTTAAAATGTAGAACGCTATGCACTTTTTTGCGCTTCAGGATGGGCTTGAACCAACGACCCCATGATTAACAGTCATGTGCTCTAACCAACTGAGCTACTGAAGCAGTGATTTCGTCTTTTCTTCCGAAATGCGGTGCAAAAGTAATGCATTATTTTGATATGTGCAACAACTTTGAGGAAAAAAGTCAAAATATCCCTGTTTTTTTTGGAATGGCACTTCAATTCTGTATTTTTTTACAGATGAGAATGTGACCGGACACCTGACTCTTCTGCAATTTAGTTGGAATTAGGGAGGAATAAGTATCTTAATATAAATGGCCCGAGAAGTTAAGATAAATGGGCAAGTATCTTAAGATATTTTGCCAATGAACTTATAATGCTGAAAACAAAGAATATTTTTCAACTAAATTGCAGAAGAATCGTGTATGTTTACGATTCAGGTTTATTACTTTTTTTCTTATTGATATTCTATATTCGGGATTATCCTCTATAGTCGCAGACTGTCCACCATCTCCCAACATTCCTTGTGGTAGGCTTTCACTGAATTGGGGGCCAAGCAGGCCGCTCGTGACATCATTTCCACATCGTCCAACCCAAGTGCCATCAGGTAACACATGGTAAGTTTGTTCCGCTCCAATCCGCAATTCTGTAATTTATCATCAAGTGCAGGTGCTTCTTGTCTCAACAACCCCTTTAACAACGGAAGATATTCTGCTTGATGGATGTCATACCGCGCATATACCTCCTCGCCATAGCGTAACTGCAACAGCATATCTGCTGCTATTGAATCCTGTCCGCCAGTCACAAGACGGCTCAATTGTCGGTCTATCAAACGTTGGTGTTCCATCTCTGACAGCTTGTCCGTTTTTGTTTTTAGTTCTTTGGACAGTTTCTTCAGGTTTTGCCGTTGTTCGTTCTCCAACTGTTTTCTTGCTCTGCTTTCATCCTTTAATTTGCGTATGCCTGCTTCCAAAGAACGCATATCCTCTTTCAGACTTTTGACTTTCTCTTTATACTCTTCTTTGGCTTTTAATTGTTCCTCTTTCAGACGGTTGAGGGCATGAGTCTGACTGGTGACTACTCCCTTCAATCCTCCCAGATTTACGGTAGTCTCACTTAATAGTTGCTCTGCATGGGTCAAAGCCAATTTCAGTTCATCCAGTTGCCGGATATAATTGAGTTGTTTCCTCCCCTCTCTTTTTCGTATGAAATAGAATATGCCCCATGCGGCAACCAGCATCAAAGCAGACATACCAATCCATCCCCATTTCCGTTGTTCCCAGATGTCTCCTTCTTGCTGTAACAAACGGTTCTTCATACGGTATGGGATGGCCGCCACTTGCGCTGTCCGCCTACGTGTGGACAAATCGTTGTCATACTCGCGATAAAGGTCATGATAATGCATAGCCGTTTGCAGGTCGCCCATTTCACGATATATCTTATAAAGGCGAAGGTATCCACCACACACGGTCAGACTGTCTCTACTTTTCAATGTTTTATTGGCATAGGAAAGGGCCGTTTCATATTCTCCTTTCTTATAATAGAGAGTAGCCAATGACGAGTTGAGAGTATGCACATAAGTGGAATCTTCCAATCGGTCAGCGCATTGGAGTAACAGATGTTCAGCTTCGGGATAGTTGTGGGTCTCTGTCAGAAACGAGGCGTAGTTCTGTAACAAGTGATAGTAGTTTTTTGCTCGTATCTTCTTCTCGTCGGCATAGGCCAATCCCTCTATATAGCAGGTTCGGGCACTGTCTTTATGCCCTAACAGGTCATACACCATAGCCATGTGGCGGTAGGTGGAAACCACATAGTGGGCCGAATCACCCATCATTTCGTATTTCCAGGTCAATTTGAAGTAGTGAAGTGCCTCCTCATACATGGCCTGTTTGAGGAGTAACAGACCATAATGGTCAAAAAGTAAAGCTTTATGCCGATTGTCTTCCACGTCTGTAAAATACCGTTCGCTGGCTGCAAAAGCTTCAACAGCCTGTTCCACTTCGTCATTTTGTTTGTGTACCAGCCCTTTGTATAACAGCGACTTGGCCAATGCATGTTTCTCCGAACTCTTTTGATAAAAGGTTACCGCTATGTCTATCAATGAATCATTGCCCAATGGCAATCTGCATTTATGCATAGCTTGTACCTGTAGCAGAGCATATTTGGCCTGTTGTTCGTCTGTCAGTTCAGCCATTGCAGAATCAACCAGTTGTAAATATTGGTATGCACGGACAGGATCAGCCTCCATGCAAGCTTCGGCTTCCTCTAACCAATGTTCGCTTTCATTTATGCAACTTATCATGAGGACAACTAATGCCCCTATCCATATTCTTGTTTTCATAAAATATTTCCTCTTACCGGTATTGTTTCATGCAAAGTAACATATAAAAAAGCATATACCCAAAAATCTTCCGTTGGAAACAAGCTCTCCATCTGCTTTTTCCCGCAAGAAAGTGAGTCTTCCTGATACATTATATTTAGGGGTTTTCAGAATGAGAAAAGATGTTATTCTGCTTAATAACCAATAGTTTACGGAATAACCCCGAGAGGACTCCACATATAGAACTTAGAGATATTCTCAGAAAAAGTTGGCTATTATGGGGAAACATGTTATTTTTGCATCATTGAACGTTGATAAATATCATTGAAGAACTTATGAAGGTGAAACACATTATAGGATGTCTGATGCTGGCAGGAGCCTGTTTGTCCTGTTCCTCCGACAAAGAGGACGAGCTTATCCTCCTTACTGACAAGGGAGTGGATATCGACGATGAGAAGACGCATTCCACCCCGGCAGATGAAAATGGCCCATTCAATCCTGGCGACACAGAAGGTAAACCAATTATCGGTGACAGCATTCCTTTTGCTGGCGATGAGGAAACTCCTCCCATAGAAGGATGGAATACTCTGTACATTGCTGATAATCAGGTGGACAGTGCTCTTTTTGATGGAGAGAGCGAAATCATCGAATCGCACATTGTGGTGCAAACTGGCGGACACTTACAGATTACCAAAAATCATACGATGCATGATGATGCCACCATTACCATTGAAAGTGGAGGTGGCATGAGTGTATATGCGAACATCAGACATGTGGACCTTACCATCAAGTCCGGAGGAACATTGCGAGTCGGTCATCAAGGAACTGTTTTCCTAAGGAATGATTTGCATCTGGAAGAAAACGTTACCATCAGCATCGAAGGAGGAATAATATGTGATGAAGACTTGAATCCTCATCTCCCATCCATTGATGAATCCTTATCGGGTAAGGAGAATACTGATTCACTCGATATGCGTTCTTAATGTAAATATACTATTGCTTTGGCAATGTGCAAGGGCGGAACATCCTATAATTGGATGCTCCGCCCTTGTGCTTGGGCCGAATATATGCCGATTGGGGTCAAATTATATTTTGAGGTTTGCAGTTGCTGGATTTGTATATACCTGCTTGATTATCAATGTTATATTTTTTGTCTCTTTTAAACGGGATTATGACCAACAAGGGAATAAGGTATAAAAATAGCCCTCAAAAAGTTTGCCAGACAAATATTTATTCCCAATCTTTGCAGATGCAAACATCCGAACATTCAAATTGAGAAATAGTAAATCTAACGTGAATTCGTCGAACTCACGTTATTTTAATTACCTTTGTAAAAAAATATAGACCTTATGAAAAGAGAATATGTCAATTGCCTATTGTTGTCGTTTGCCTTCCTGTTGCTGGGAATTGTGGATTCTACTGCTCAGAAATACTGCAAAACGCTTGTATTCGAATATAGCTCCGAGAGATTTCCCATAACACAGGTCGGGGAAGAACAGGAATGTCTGATAGAGGATATCACGACACAAAGTTACACGTATGGAGAATTGGGCGAACCGTATATTCCATATCTAAGATATAGCATTGTGCTTCCCGACAACTACAAGATATCCGATTTTACATATTCTTGGGGGAATGACACATGCAAAATGGACCGCATCTTTTCTTATCCGACAAGAGAATCTTTAGCCAACAATAGCCCTGACACATTGGTTACGGACAGCATTATCCTTTATCCCGTGCCCATTCCGATCGTGGGTTCTGGTCCTATTCTTGAATCACCGGATTACCCATTGACAACTTACCCAGCCAAAGCGTGGCATACTGTTAGAAACGTAATGATAGACAACTATAAAATAGAATACTTCTATATCTGTCCCTTTACCTATTATGCGGCAGAAAGGAAACTGATATTGAGAGAATCCATAGAAGTGACTTTAACAATAGAGCCGTCTTACGGAGGAGAAACGAGTCACAAAGGGAATAGAGATGAATATATAAAGGATATTGTATGTAACCCCGACGATCTCGGAAAAGGACTGGAGGGATGGACACCGATTTCTGCAAACATAATTGAAGCAGATTGTAAAAATCCTTCCATGAGAATAGCAATCTCAAACTCTACCCTCCACTGCACCGTCCCCGATGCCATAAAGTTGGAAGTCTATACCATGGATGCCGTGAAGGTGGGCGAAGCCCGATTTGTGGGTGGTGAAGCCGCAGTCAAAGTGGACTGTACGCCGGCTTTATATCTCTATGTCGTGACCTATCCTGACGGACACAGGGAGAGCGGGAAGGTAGTGGCAAATGAAGAGTGAAAAATGAAGAGTGAAGAGTGAATACAATAAAAAAAAGGAGACTGAACTGGACTATTAAAAACATAATAAAAACATACCTATATGAGAAGATGTGCTTTATCCCTATTAATGATGTTCTGCCTGCTGAATGGACAGGCGAACGTTCTGAGTCCGTTCCTGATGATGGAAGTTGACACGGCCGAATATGTTTCGCCCATGGATACTACGGTATATATGCCACCTGTAGATACCACGCACTATGAGCCAGTAGATACTTCCTATTACGAACCTGTGGATACTACATACTACGAACCTGTGG
>JAFQBB010000044.1 GCA_017416805.1 Bacteroidaceae bacterium | reverse complement strand
TCAATCCTCCTATCCAGTTTTCGTTGCGCAGGTCGTTCTGGTTGATACCTGCACCTGGGAACAGGAAGGTAAGGTCAACAGGAGAAAGTTCGTTGGCATTCTCAACATTCAAATCGGCCAGACGCTCTTCCTTGGTAACCAATTGCCATTCGGACTCAGCACCAAGTTCACCAAGAACCAGAGCGGTAGTGGTATCGGAACTGTTCAAGTAACGTCCGTCATTGCTCTTCAAGGTGTAGTTACCATTATCCAAACATGTCACGGTCCAGTTTTGAGCATCCTGATCCAGATAAACGTTTCCATTATTGACATCAAGTGCCAGGTATTGGGGAGCACCGGCTTGTGTATAGCCCCAATTGCTCACCTTGGTATCGATTGTAAACAATCCGTTTACCAATCCTGATAAACCGCCAACAGCAAAAGAGACATCGACACCTACACTTCCCAACGAAGCCTGCGTGCCATAATGGTTTCCACCCTCCAGATAAAGCCCAGTAGCGACATGCTTCAGGTAATAGGGAGTGCCCATTTCCAACTCTATGGTGCGAATATCGCCAGAGTATTCCAACTTGAAATTGTCAAAGATGGTCCAGTCGCCCGCACATTCTACTGTTTTGCGCACACCAATCTGCAGGTCGCCGGGCTCAGTAAGGGTATAAACGACCTTGTTGTCCTTGTACTGCCCCTTCTCGTTGAAGGCCGTATTGGCATCGTCCACACTATTAGGATAGGTGTAGGGGTCAAGAGTATAGGTCGAGTCAGCATAAAGAGACATTATCTTAGCATGAGAATCGTTGATGTAAAGTTCGGCCAACAACTCTTCTGTGCCATTTTGGAAAGAATTGGCATCCCAACCGTGACGGTAGAAGCCTTGACAAGAAAGGATATAGGTTCCGGCAGGCATGTTCTGCAACACCTGATAGTTGTCAAAGGTCTTGTTCCACTGCTCGGCCAATTTGCCATTAGCTGCGGTAAATGCGGTACCTTGCCATCCTGTAGCCACATTGTTTGCAGCCGATGAGAAGTCTGGATTGATCAGGGCATACGCTGTAACGTCTTTCATCTCTACAACAATCCCACCGAACTCGTTCCAACAGGTTGCGTTTTCGTAAGCAGTCTTACTACCTCCTGGTACGTAAAGGATGGCATTGCGGGCATTGGAGAATGTCCTATAAGCTATTTGCACAGGCGTTCTGCTTTCTACCGTTACCTCTATCAGACTTGAACAACCATCGAAAGCATTCTCTCCAATAGCGATCACACTTTCCGGGATTGTAATTGAGGTAAGTTTTGTCATATCGCGGAAAGCTTTCATACCGATGGCGACAACGTCGTCAGGAATCACGGAAGTATTGCAGCCTACAACCAGTGTATTGGTAGCTGTCTCGATGACAGCATTGCAATTGCCGCGCGAATCGAATACCTTATTATTAGGATCTACGGTAAGTACAGTAAGGCCATCGGCACCTCTGATAGCCGCATCGTTGATATATCCCACACTGGCAGGTATGCTCAATGACTTCAGGTTATCACATTCCTCAAAAGCATGGGCACGAATGCTATCTACCGACTCGGGAATCACAACATTCTCGAGAGAAGCACACCCATTGAATGCATATCTGCCTATAGACTGAAGTCCTACGAAATGTTTCAATTCATCAAACGAAACAATTTCCTTGTTCTCGCTGAATGCCAAGCCCAAATCTGTCACCGCAGCTGCTTCTGCATAGCTTAACTCGCCATCGGCATTGACATCCCAATTGGCTAAGCAGACCTCCTTTACATTGGCATCGGCAAAAGTAATATTCTCAAGTTCAACAATTTCCTTGCACCCGTTCCAAACGGTAGCACTCTCGTAGGCCGCCTTACTGCCTGCAGGAACATAAAGGGTGGTATTGGAAAGGTCCGAAAATACGTCATCACTCAATCCTACCGGAGTGGAATTTCCCACAATCACAGAAGCAAGACTGGTGCAACCTTCGAAAGCGGAATATCCAATGGATGTAACCAAACCAGGGATAATGACGCTTTTCAAAGAATTGCAATTCTGAAAAGCCTGATAATGTATTTTTGTCAGACCTACAGGAAGAGTCACTTCCTCCAATGCCGTACAGCCATCAAACAAACGGCGCTCAATCATTGTCACCTTCTTTGGAATGACTACACTCTTCAGAGAAATGCAATACTTGAAGGTCGAGTAATCCATAGTCTCCAACGAGTCAGAGAGAATAATCGTCTCCAAGGACTTGCAATCGCCAAAAGCCGATATGCCCAAGCTACGCACCTTTTCAGGAATCACCACATCCTGTAATGACTCACATCCCTGAAAAGCACTCTCACCTATGAATGTCAAAGAAACTGGAAGAGTAAAATCCTGCAAGATTTTACAACGTCTGAAACCGAAGTCATTGATACTTTCAATTCCTTCAGGAAGCGATACACTGGTCAGACAGGCCAATGAATCGAAAGCATAAGTACCGATGGTAGTCACTCCATCTTCTACAACCAAAGCCGAAATTTCATCACGACTTTCTTTCCACGGAGACGGAGCTGTCTCCGACCAGTCTGTCATAGCACCTGCACCACTGATGGTCAAAACGCCATCGGTCAGGTTCCATGTCAGGTTTTCACCGCATACACCGGAAGAATCGGCATACACCCGCTGTCCTGCCAAGCATAGCAAGGCCAGCACCAACGTCAATAGTTTTTTCATAGATAAACACACTTAAAGTTTAAAACAAATATCAAATTCTGCTTTTTATGCCCGACAAACTTCACTTTTTTTCAAGAATCAGATTTATCAGGCGGCTACATTCCGCGACAAATTTACTAAGAAAGGTAAAATTACCCCCCCCACAAAGTTAAAACTTGTTAACCATTCAAAGAAATATGCCTAATTTATACGCATTTACCACCACAGTTCTCATCTCTGAACACCCAAAATGGCATTTTACTCCTTTTCAAGGAGAAATCAAAAGCTTACAAATTTGGAATATTCTTTGTCCATTTTGTCCTTGTTTGATTAAAGACTAAAAAATGATATTTAGAATGTTTTTAGGCACGGATGACGCGGATTAACACGGATTAAATTAGAACACAGAGACACAAAGACACAGAGAACACCTTACATTTTATCAATTCATAAATGTATATCCCTTCGTCAAAAAATAAATAAATATACAGATTAGAGACTCTCCGCACACCCATTCTTGCATATTTATACAGATTTATACAGAAACTCCTCTTCGTAAAGAAGTCCTTTTGTCCGTTCAGGTGGCAGAAAGAGGCATAAAAATGTCTTTTTTGCCCTCCGACCTCTCACTCCCTCCCCTCCATCCATCCCCGAAGGAAGCGATTCACCTATCCTAAACATCCGATGAAGAAATCCTAAACATCCGCCGAAGAAATCCTAAACATCTATTTGGTCCGTAGGAGAGGTCCCTCGGATGTTCTCCTGCGCATCTGCGCGACCGTAGGAGAACATGGGCTTTTACTCACCATGGTCACAATTACTACCCTTCTCATCATCCCAACTCCGGCTCATGCTGCCATGACCCAGATTTTCTATTCCAGGGAAAGCAGGCAGAGTCTATCTCTTTGTCTGTCTGATGATTAAAGATTCCTTAACTAAAATCCTTGATGCAGACGCCTCCATTTGTCCCTTTGTCAGGAGATACAGAATCCTTGCACGACAAATATACAGATTTGACAAAATGTAAGGTAAAAGAAGTATTGGCGTCCGGTAAACAGATATAACATTTTGCTTTATTATCTGTTTTAAGGGTGTACAAGCCTCCCTATTATAATCTTCTTGCTGTAGGAGGGTCAAAACAGATTTTTCATCTGCGTCATCTGCGGATGAAGAATTAAATGGTGGCATTTTTGACACAGCTCCCTACAGGAAACACCTCTGTGGCTGGAATGTTCCATAAAATTTATGGTGGAAGTTTCACCGGACACCAACAGTTTTTTTTCAGACAGGATAACCGCTTCATGCCCACGGATGAGACGGATGAGATGAAAACCGGGTAGAATAGACGTAGCGGTAAATAGTCTGCCGAATGGTGTTATAATCCTTTTCGAACGAGAGCTTTCCAAAGGCCATAAGATAAAGCGGACAGCAACTGTCCGTACTCCGGTAAGGAGGTTGCAGATAATCGCACTCCCACAAGGTGAGCCCTTGCCTCTGGTAGAAGCGGACACGGCGCATGCTTTGTCCGTCGGAAGGATGCTCGACCTCCAATATTATGGGTTTCAAGCCATAAGTTCTGAAGAAGGCCTGTAACACCTCTCCCCCCAAACCTTTACCTCGAAAACTTTGATGAATGGCGAAGTGCTCGATGTAAAGAAAGCTATCGAACTCCCAATAAGTGAGCAATCCGACAGGAAAGAGAGTTGCTTCATCCAAAACGAGCAAACAATGGAAAAGTGGTTCATTGTCCGTATTCCATCGCTGGGCGGCATCATCGCGCCGTTCGTTTTCAGGAAATGCCGAATGGAGCAGTTCCTCAACAAAAGGATAATGATTGTGGCCGGTTGTTATCTTTTCAAGAATAATCACGGTTTTTTAATGGGCTAATGTGCTAATGTGCTAATGGGGCAATGGGGTAATGGGGCAAAACTATTACCTGCCCCCTCATCCTTTCATTCTTCAATTCTTTAATTCTTAATCCTCAAATCATCGCCCATCGGACTTTGGAACACCTTCAATCCGAATTGGGGGACAATGGCCATAACGTAATCGAAGACATCGGCCTGCAATGTCTCGTAGGCTACCCACTGCTTGTCTGCCGAGAAGAAATAGAGTTCCAACGGCATACCTTGTGCGGAGGGTTGCAACTGGCGCACCATCACCATCAACTCCTGATTGACACGCGGATTATGTTTCAAATAATCCAATATAGCCCGCCGCAGCATGGTGATATTTGTAAGTTCACGCTTGTCATCACCTTCCTGTACCAACCCCTGTTTCCGGTATTTTTGGAGTTCCTGACTGGTGCAGAAACGCACACTTGTCATGTCTATACTAATGGAGCGTTTGATGCGCCGGCCTCCGCTCTCGAACATCCCGCGCCAATTCTGGAAAGAATCACTCACCAAGGTATAAGGCGGCACCGTAACTATCGTATTGTCCCAATTCCTGACTTTCACGGTGGTAAGATTGACTTCGAAAACAACCCCATCGGCTCCATACTTGGGCATATTTATCCAATCGCCCGGACGCAACATATCGTTGGCCGACAGTTGCACACCGGCCACCAACCCTACAATAGTGTCCTTGAAGACCAACATCAGTACGGTGGCCGCGGCTCCCAATCCGACAAACAGGTCAAAGGGGGATTTATCCAACAAAATGCTGAATATGAATATCACACCTATGCAAACGGCCAGGATTTTTATCATTTGGAAGACTCCCTTCAAGGGGCGATTCCGCGTCCTTTCCCGCTCGTTGCTCAACGAATAGAGCGAATTGGAGAAACTGAAGACAAAGCGCAGAGCTATTGCAATGATATAGATTTCGCTGGCCTTTATCAGGAACTGTTGCACAACCGGATTTCCTGTAAAGACTAAAGGTAATAGCAGATTGACAATAAATGCCGGAACCAACTGGCAGATGTCGTTCATCACCTGTTCGTTCAACAGGTGGTCATCCCAAGTGACATTTGTCTTCTCCACCACTTTCTTGACCGACGGGATGATAAGGCGCCGACCTACAAGATTGCTGACCCAAGCGGCGAGAAGAATGAAGAGGGTAAAGAGCAGATCCATGGTCAATCCATGGCTCATCCCAATACTTTCGCCCCAATCCATGACAGTTTCTTTGATTGAATACATAGGCAACTTTTTTAGACGGGACAAAATTAGCCAAATAACTTGGTGTATGACGAATGGCGGGCAGATAATTTCATGTTTTTCATTTTATTTTATACCTTTGAAGCCGAAAAACAAGATTTGAACTATGAAAAGATTAGCAATTACAGGTTGTGGAAAGTTGGGGAGCATTGTTGTTGATGCCCTCCAAAAAGGTTTATTGGATGAATACAAACTGGTAGGAGTGTTTTCACGTACAAGAGAGAAGGCCGAATCGTTGGCTCTCCGGATTGGAGACTGCCAAGTATGTGACAGTATAGAGGAATTGTTGGCATTGAAGCCGGACTATCTGGTCGAAGCCGCTTCGCCAGCTGCCATGCGGGAAGTGGCCTTGCCGGCATTGCGCCAGGGGACATCGGTAGTAACTCTTTCTATCGGCGCTTTTGCCGATGATGCTTTCTATACCGAAGTAATGCAGACGGCCAAGGAGAACAATAGCCACGTGTATGTGGTATCTGGTGCAACGGGTGGATTCGATGTACTCCAGACGGCGACCTTGATGGGAGGGGCAACTGCCCGTTTCTTCAACGAAAAAGGGCCTAATGCGCTGAAAGGTACAGCCGTATATGATGAAGCACTACAAACCGAGCAACGCACAGTATTTCAAGGCACAGCAACCGAGGCTATAGCTCTGTTTCCAACCAAAGTGAACGTAACCGTAGCTGCGTCGCGTGCATCGGTAGGTCCTCAAAACATGCAAGTGACCATGCAATCTACCCCCGGATTTGTAGGAGACACGCAACGGGTAGAGATCAAGAACGAGCAGGTTCATGCCGTCATAGACGTATATAGTGCCACGGCCGAGATTGCAGGATGGTCAGTCGTAAACACATTGCGCAATATAGTGTCGCCTATTGTGTTTTGCTAATTTTGGGTCAGTCCGAAAACCAGGTTATATACAAAATACATTCTTCATCCGCAGATAGCGCAGATGACGCAGATAGATATAACCTGGTTCTCGGACTGCCCCATTATATGCAACCGACTTTTCAGATTGCCCCCTAATTTTCTTTAAAGTTCAAACGAGTTTACCGCTTGAATCACACATTGCACCTCTTCGTCGGTCATCACCTGACTGATGGGAAGACTGAGGATTTCATGATGGATGCGTTCGGTGATGGGGAAAGAAAGGCTACTCCACTCCTGATAAGCCTCTTGTTTGTGGGGAGGTATAGGATAGTGAATGAGTGTCTGTATGCCCTGATTGGCCAAATGGCGTTGCAATTCGTCGCGATGCTCACACCGCACGGTGAAAAGGTGAAATACATGGCCTAACCACGTGTTGACCTGAGGAAGACGCACCAAAGGGTTACTTATCTGCCTGATATAACGACGGGCAATCTGGCGACGACGATCATTATCGGCATCCAACCGGGAGAGTTTGACATTAAGGACTGCCGCTTGCAGCTCGTCAAGACGGCTGTTCATGCCTTTGTACTGATTCACGTACTTTTCGCGCGAGCCATAATTGGCCATTGTACGCACGGTGCGAGCCAACAGGCGGTCGTTGGTGACCACGGCTCCTCCATCGCCCAAAGCTCCCAAGTTCTTACCCGGATAGAAACTGAAACCGGCGGCATCGCCTAAAGCTCCCACACGGGCACCCTTGTAAAGTGCCCCATGCGCCTGGGCACAATCTTCAACAATTTTCAAGCCACGCTGATGGGCAAAGGGACGGATGGCATCCATATTGCACACTTGCCCATAAAGATGAACCACCATAATAGCACGAGTACGAGGTGTCACCAACCCGGACAAGCGGATAGCATCAATCAAAGCATCGTCCTCGTTTGGCTCGCAAAGCACTGGAGTCAGCCCTGCCCTACTGATGGCCAAAATAGAAGCTATATAGGTATTGGCAGGCACTATCACCTCATCGCCCTCATCCCAATTGTACATTTCGCGCCAGGCCATCAGTATCAACGTCAAGGCGTCCAGCCCATTAGCCACACCGACACAATGCGCAGAGTCGCAATAGGCGGCAAAGTTCTTCTCAAAACCAGCCACCTCCTGGCCTAACAGATACCAACCTGAGGAGACGACCCGTTGCACCTCGGCCGACAACTGGGGCTCGAACGAGGCGGTAATGCGCTGAATATCTAAGAATTTAACCATAATCAAGAAAGGGGGAGAGTATTCACCTCATAACTGTCATACACCACACCACGGGCACCGAAGGCTTCTTTTTGGCGTATCAGGCCTTCGTTGAGCAAACGCCCTCCTTGCTCGACGGATGTGCCGAAATCAAGATAACGTTTGTCTGCATAACGTTCATTTATCAACCAATCGTAAAGAAGATCTACGGCACCCTGATTTTTTCCTTCTGGCGAAGAGGCTATGTATTGGGCATGTACCATATGGGGCATTTCGTAGATAAGCGTACCGGCCAACATGCGTCCATCAGGAGCAAAAGCCGCATAAAGACGGATATTGGCGGGGAAACGGCTCTGGAGAAGCTGCATCTCGTCCAATGAGTGAACGGGAGCGGCCTGATGCTTGTCGCGAAGCACTTGTTCAAGAATCTGCCAAAAAGCGGCAAGGTCAGAACTCTCGCCTACGGAAAGGCCCATTGTCCGTGCTTGTCTGATGCTACTTTTACGTCCTTTCCGCATAGGGATACAATGCGCCATGTCGATAACCGAAGAGATGGCACGCGTATGCAACACGGCATTGTGGCGGAAAAGCGCATAGAGGTCTTCCTCTGACGGACAGCTATTATATATATAAGGTATAGGCTTATATACCATACGGACAGCCCCCAACTGAGTGCGCATCCAATCAAGCATCGCCGCAAAGATATCCATTACGCGGACACAGGTCAACTCATCGCCCATCACAAGACCGCCATAGGTAAGGCCTTGATGGCTATACACCGTGCGTTCACCCTCTACCCAGTTAGCCGGAAGCAATGCCACCAACCGCCCTTCGCGATAGAACATGAGCGAACAATCGGCAAAGCGATGGGCATGATAATCCATGTAACCGCGTTCGAGAAGGAAAGTCCCGTTGCGCGACGCACGCACAAAGGAGTCCCATTCCTGTTGCTTATCAATTGTATATCTGACTACTTGCATCGCTTCAATGCTAAGAATTCATCATAATCATCAATATAATCCTCCTTACGATAAATGTCCGAGGCAAGCACCATACAAACGGAAGCCGAAGAGAAGTTCTCCAACCGGCACCATACGCCCGGCACTACCAACAGGCCATAATAGGGACGATCGAGATGAACGACACGTGTCTCGTATCCATCGTCCAAGGTCAGATCAAAACTGCTACTGGCCGCCACGATGAACTGATAGACTTCACGATGAGCATGCGCCCCACGGGTGGTACCTGCCGGGATATCGTAAATGTAGAATACACGCTTCACATCAAAAGGAACATCCGTACCATTGTTCAACGCCGTCAGGTTTCCTGCCGGATCATGCACTTTGGGCAAGGGAAACACTTTACACGCATCCAACCGGTTTGTCCGAAAAGAATCGGCGGGGGGCAACACTATCGGATTTTTTTTCTCCTGCAAGGAAAAAGTTTTTCCCCTACCTGCCAGAAAAACAAACTCATCAAAGTCGCGGATATAGTCGGTTTCATCATAGCGGGTGGATGACAATACAAGACAAAGCGAGTTGGTGGAAAAGTTCTCCAACCTCCTCCACATCATGCGCGGCACATAGACTCCCCGATATGAACGGTTGAGGTGATAGCGCCGCTCTTCCACTCCATCGTGAAGCACCACATCAAAACTACCCGAAAGCGCCACTATGAACTCTTCCTGCTCACGAAAAGCATGACCGCCCCGATATTCGCCTCCAGGCACATCATATATCCAATAGGTGCGCTCAATGGCAAAGGGTACATGGTTCATCCCCTCAATGAAAGAGAGGTTGCCACGCTCGTCATAAATCTTCGGCAACTGTACAATCTGCTCATTCTTAACAGATACGTCCTTACTAAGTTTTTCCATTGCAAAGATATTTGCCACAAAGATAGAAAAAAGTTTTTGAAATCGTTGTGCAATCCAAAATAAATCTATACCTTTGCACCGCATTTGGGAAAGATGCTCGGTTTAGACACCTGTCTGGAAGTGTGGGTGAGTGGCTGAAACCACCAGTTTGCTAAACTGACGTACGGGTAACCGTACCGGGGGTTCGAATCCCCCCGCTTCCGCTTCTTTCTTCTACATGCAAACGGCGCTTTCGTCTAGCGGCTAGGACACATGCCTCTCACGCATGGAACACGGGTTCGATTCCCGTAGGCGCTACAAGAGCAGAGCAGTTACTCACAAGGGTAACTGCTTTTTTGTTACATTTCAGTTAAATCTTTCTTTTTTTTATGGATTTTCAAAGGTTATTTCCTACCTTTGTAAACCGAAAAATCAATCTAAAGCATGAATACCTATAACAACATCACCGCTGAGGAAATCCAGGAGGATATGCGCTATCTGCAATTATTGGCACAAAACTATCCGACCATAGCCGATGCCAGTACGGAAATCATTAACCTGCAAGCCATATTGAACCTGCCCAAGGGCACCGAACACTTCTTGGCCGACTTGCACGGCGAGCATGAAGCCTTCCAACATGTGCTTCGGAATGCCAGCGGTTCGGTCAAACGCAAGGTAAATGAAATTTTTGGCAACACCCTGCGCGAATCGGAGAAAAAGGAACTGTGTACACTTATCTACTATCCCGAACAAAAACTTCAGTTGGTGAAGGGCAACGAGAAAGATTTGGAAGACTGGTACATGACAACGCTTAACCAATTGGTGCGCGTATGTCAGAATGTATCCTCCAAATACACACGCTCCAAGGTACATAAGGCTTTACCCCAAGAATTTGCCTACATTATTCAGGAACTGATGCACGAATCATCCGTAGAGCCCAACAAAGCGGCTTATATCAACGTCATCATCAGCTCCATTATCGAAACAAGAAGGGCTGACGATTTCATCATAGCCTTATGCAACCTTATCCAGCAACTGACCATTGACCGTCTCCACATCGTGGGCGACATTTACGATAGAGGACCAGGAGCTCACATCATAATGGACACCCTGTGCAACTACCACCACTTCGATATCCAATGGGGAAACCATGACATCCTCTGGATGGGAGCCGCCGCAGGAAATGATGCCAGCATGGCCAACGTATTGCGACTCTGCATGCGTTATGGAAACTTGGCGACCTTAGAGGACGGGTACGGCATCAACTTGTTACCCCTGGCCACCTTTGCCATGGAGACCTATGCCGACGATCCTTGCACCCTTTTCGGACCTAAGATTGACGAAAACGACACGACACACAATGCGAAAACACGTCGTCTGATGGCACAGATGCACAAAGCAATCAGCATCATACAATTCAAACTGGAGGCCGCCATCATAAGCCGCCGGCCTGATTTTGACATGGACGACAGAAGATTGCTACATCACATCGATTTCAACCGTGGACTCTTCGTGCTTGATGGCAAGGAATATGAGATGAACGATACATTCTTCCCCACCATCGACCCGAAAGACCCATATCGACTCAGCGCCGAAGAGGAAGAAATCATGCAAAAAATACACCACTCATTCGTCACCAGCGACAAACTGAAAAAACACATGCGCTGTATGTTGAAAAACGGATGCATGTACAATGTGTGCAATTCCAACCTGCTCTTCCATGCCTCCGTACCCTTGAATGAAGACGGCTCGCTAAAAGATGTGCTTATCAACGGAAAATATTACAAAGGAAAGGCCATGTTGGAGAAAGTGGGCCAGCTTATCCGTTCAGCTTTCAACGAAGACACCGCCTCCGAAGAATGCCTTTTTGCCCGTGACTACATGTGGTACTTGTGGTGTGGCAAGGACGCCGCTCCGTTCGATAAAGACAAGATGTCAACCTTCGAACGCTATTTCATCAAAGAAAAGTCTTTGCATAAAGAGACAAAAGGATACTATTACACGTTACGAAACGATGAAAAAGTATGCGATATGCTACTTGACGAATTCGGCGTAGTAGGCCGGCACCGCCATATAATCAATGGCCATGTGCCAGTAAAAACTCTGAAAGGCGAAAACCCGATAAAAGCCAACGGCAAACTATTGGTTATCGATGGAGGTTTCAGCAAAGCTTATCAACCGGAGACAGGCATTGCCGGATACACCCTTGTTTACCATTCACGTGGCATGCAGCTTGTTCAACATGAGCCCTTCACTTCTACCCAAAAAGCCATCGAAGAGGGACAGGACATCAAATCTACCACCCTGCTTGTTGAGTTGAGCCAACAACGCATGATGGTGCGCGACACCGACGAAGGACGTGCCTTGGCCAAACAGATTACCGACCTCAAACGCCTGCTTGTGGCTTACCGCAAAGGATTCATAAAGGAACAAGGAAAATAATTTCTAATTATGAATTATGAATTATGAATTCTAAATTATAAAAAGGAATGATTAGAATTCATAGTTCATAATCTAACATCAAACAAATGAACTTACTCGATCTCGTAAAAGCCCGCTATTCGGTACGTAGCTATACTGACCAAACAATAGAAAAAGAGAAGTTGGACTACATCATGGAATGTGTGCGTCTGGCTCCCTCTGCCGTCAACTTCCAACCTTGGAAATTCTATATTGTCGAAAGCGCTGAAGCAAAAAGCAAACTCTGCCAATGCTACACGCGTGAATGGTTTGCCAGCGCACCACTCTATATCATGGCATGTGCCGACCACACCCAATCATGGAAACGCCGTCACGAAGGAAAAGATCATGCCGATGTTGATATCAGCATAGCCGTAGAGCATCTTTGTTTAGCCGCTACAGAACAAGGCTTGGGCACCTGTTGGGTATGCGCCTTTGATGCCGCTTTATGCAAAAGTCTCTTCAGTTTGCCCGAGCATATCGAACCCATAGCCCTCATTCCTATCGGTTATCCAGCTGATGAAGCAAAAGAAAAAAGCAGAAAGTCAATGAAGGAGATTGTCTTCAAATTATGACCTATGAATCATAAAAGGTCATAATTAGAATTCATATTTTACAAAATTCTTTCCTTCTGCATACTCCTCCAAAAGAGCCTTCATATAATCTATCGTCTCTTGCAGATGAGTGGTATCGCCATCGTATCCATTTACAATGGCCAACAGGTGTGTAGTACCAAGGGAGAGTTTCGTTCGTTCATTGTCACTCGTAGGAGTACCCACACCGCCTACTGCATCGCGATAGACAGGCATTCCTTCAATGTTCAACTCGCCACGACCAATGCCTTCATACGGTTCACCCGCACGGCCAATACCAAGGGTCAATGCATCACCCTCAAAATTGTCTGCATCAAAGCCACCAATGGAATAACCTGAAACTATGGATACCAAATTTATCAGATCGACCACAGTATCGACTTTATACAACTCAAGCCCACGCAAAAGACGACGACAAAGAGCCTCACCCGACGGCCGATAACGACTCGGATCTTTCCCACATCGTTTATAAGCCGTGCGCGTAGCCTGTATAGCAGGCATTTCCTTAATAGAATCAACCGTATATTTTGTCCTATATTCAACAGTAAATCGCTCTATCTCCTTCCACAAGGATTCATTATACGGAGTATTTATCACCGTAGCCTCCAACGCCATCCCTTTAAACTCCGGACAGGCCCGTTTTATCTCCTCTGAACATCGAATATTTATCATTCCTTTTTTTCTTTCTTTTCTTTATATTAGCCTACTCCGCTACCGCTATTAAGCCTATTGAACCCATTAGCCCCTATCAGAAAATAGCAGACTTGTCGGCCTGTGTAGTGCATGGGAGAACCTAGTGAGAAGAAAAAAAGTTTCCCGCTCCAGATTTCTCTGAAACGGGAAACTCTCTCTAAAACGGCGGCGACCTACTCTCCCACCTTGGCAGTACCATCGGCGCGGTCGGGCTTAACTTCTCTGTTCGGAATGGGAAGAGGTGGAACCCCG
>JAFQBB010000043.1 GCA_017416805.1 Bacteroidaceae bacterium | reverse complement strand
CTGAAGTTTCAGGTCTTGAGCGATGAAGTTAACATCGTCCTGAGTAGCTTCGGGATCAGCAAGGGTCTCTTCCAGCCACTGGGCAGCGCTGGCAATGAAGTCATCGATAGTAACGATAAGTTCAGCTTCAGTAGCATCCTCTGCATTCAGAGTAGCCTTAATCTCGTTAGCCCAAGCAACTGTGTCGTTGTAAGCTGTCAGATCGAAACGGGCAGGAGCTTCACCGGTCTTCTGGATGTAAACGAAGTCAACAGCCTGCATATTACCACCACCCTTAGCCAGAGAGAGAGCAGTATTGGCAGTCAGAGTAAACTCATCTGATGTACTGCTTGACCAGTTCACGGCAGTAGCCTTTGCCTTCAGAATGGTGTCTGCACCGGCGATAAAGCTGAATACAGCATTAGGTTCTTTGCTTGCGTCATAGACTACAGCAGTCATCTTATACTTACCGGGAGCAAGGTTGGTCAATACCACGTCAGCCTCTGCAGCATAAGCAGATGCAGAATTTGAGCTGCGCACAGAAGTATTACCGGTAGTAACCTTGGTCAATCCCTCTACGTTCTCAGCTTCCTGATAGTAAACAACATTTTCGATGGCAGACTTGGTATAAGCAACCTGTACCTTCATGTTGTCAGCTGTCAGGGCGGCATACTTGTTGTATTCCTTATTGGTAGCTGCTGCTTCATAGAGAACACCTTCATTCAATACATAAGCATAGTAAGGAGCTTTTGCATTCTCACCTTCGAAGTCTGAATAGCTGCCCAATGTAAGAGCCAGACTGCCGCTATCATCGATAGCCTCTACGCTATAATTGTACTTGGCAGCCTCACGGAATGTAACAGTGATAACGGTTGAACCGTCTTCTGCGATAGTCTTGCCTTCTGAATCGTCAGACTTGTAGATGTACTTCTTAGAAGCGTCAGCATTCTTGAAGCTTTCCTTATCCAATTCCACAATTCCAGCAGCTTCATTGGCAGCACCGTTACGTACAGCAGCCTCTTTAATCTCTACACCGGCCTCGTCAACATAGAGCACCTTGTAGTCTGCATATACACGATTGTCTTTCTCAACAGTAATAACGATATTGTCGAGCAAAGCAGGAGTACTGTTGTTGATATAACCAAAGAGGTCAATCTGTGAACAAGCCAATGCTTCTGAACTGTAATATGCGATGTCAGATGCGCTCTTAATCTCTGTTCCGGTAGCCTTATCCTTGATAGAATAAGAATAGGTGGCATTGAGGACATCAACCGCAACTGATACAACCAGCCACTTGTCGCAATAGTCTGCCTTGCTGAGCTTAGCTCCGTTCAACAAAGCATTATTCTTGTCAGAACCTAAAGCGAAGATGGCTCCCTTGTTGCTATATGTATTCTTGCTGCTGTTACCTGTTGTTCCACGAACAGAGGCATCGCCAAGAGAAATGATAGCACGTGCACCGTCTGTGTTCCAGTAATCAAACTCTACTGTAACGGTCTTGGCCTTCTCAACAAGAGAACTGAAGTCATAGTGGGCAAAACTGTAGCCATTCTGGGCATTATTGGCACCAGCAAAACGTACAGCCTTTGAAGCCAAGGTGATAGTATTCTCGTTAGTACCCTTTATGGTCTGCTCACCGCTTACAACAGATGCCGAGATACGAGAATCGCATGTGAAGAGGATATTGTCGTCTTCAAAGTCATAAGTTGTTACAATAGGACCATCAGCCGGAGTGTTTTCCTTAATGAATGCCTCCTTAGCAACTCTCATAGCTTCAACGGCAGCGTTGAGGTCAGCTATGGTGTAAGTGTTTTCGGGGTTAGACATCATGTTGCTATAGATTTCCATTACCTTAGTAATAGCATTAGCAAGACCAGCCTCGTCAGTGGGGTTCTCATATTCACCCATCAAAGCCTGAGCTGCCTGAGCCTCTGCACCGGCAATGTTAGCAACAATCTGAATATACATCATGTTGAGCTGAGTGTATGCAGCGCGTACGGCGGCTACAGATTCCTTAGCCTCGGCAGCAGCCTTGGCAGCAGTGATGTTCTGAACCAAAGCCTCGTTCATAGAAGCCTGCATACCATCTGTCAAATCGAGAGTCTTCTGGAAGGCCTCTGTCTCAACAACAAGAGCGTTCAGTGAATCAACGGCAGGTTGCAAAGCGGGATCTACCCAACCTGTGCAAGAGAGACGGAAGTTGTCGAGCTGGAACCAACCGGCATTGTCATTAGTACCACCAGTAGAAAGAACACCGATAGTTACAACTGTTTCCTCAGCCAAAGTCAACTTGGCTGTCAGAGTCTGCCATCCTTCGACGGTCTTCCATTCATTAGCATTCGTAGCATCATCGCCTGTAGGTCTCATGATACTAGCCACCTTCAATGTGTCGCTATGGATAGTATCAGTACCGATTACTGCATAGATATGCTGGTTGGTAACCTGATGTGTCCACTCTGTACGCATAGCAGCGGTCATGGTATAAGAACCACCGGGGAGTCTTACAGCCTGATTCAAATCAACACTGTGTACTGTGCCTGACCAAGCATTGAACATATACTTGCCATCCTGAGGAGCAGTTTCGTTCATACACATGTCACCCCAACCTTCTTGCTTAACAACAAGTTTCCACTCATTAGGTTGGTTAATAGCACCACCACCTGTACCATTCTGCAACCAAGACTGTCCGTCCTCGAAGCTCGGGTTAGCAATAAAGCCTGTAGCGTCAACGGGAGCATCAGCAGTAGCACCAGACAAAGTAGCAGCCAAAGCCTGGTATGCAACTTCTGCATCGTTCACCTTCTTGAAGGCAGCCATAGCCTCGTTCACAGCCTTAACAGATGCCAGATATTCCTGAATTGTACCAATCTTGGCAGCAGCAACAGCAGCATCCAAAGCTTCCACTCCAATAGGATCAGCATAAGCGGCCTTAGCCTCTTCTACAGCAGCGAGAATAACCTTCCAGTCTGCCTTGAGAGCCATATCGACAGTAGTGCCTTCACCATAATAATAGAGGTGGGCATTGTCAAGGCAAATCCAGTTGATACCAGATACATTCTTGAAACCAACCTTAAGGTCTGCACCTTCTGCCAATTCGGCATATACGGTGTATTCGCCAACCTTAGCAGCTCCAACAGGCAATGAGAGCGAATCGTTGGCAAAGATATAAGCCTCACCGGCATTGTTTACATAAGCACCCATTGTGAACTTGTAGGCACCGGCGGGCAATTCTTTTACAGTCTGAGCGATGTCACCTGTCCAAGCGCTTCCTTCCCAATGCTCTACAATGTTACCAACAAAGATAGTACCATCTTTCAATTTCTGGGCATCACCAGAAGTTCCGAATTTGAGGTCCTTAGACCCTGCGTTCCATCCTGTGTTAGCATTAGCATCGTCAAAGTTCGGGTTCACCAACTTGTCAGTCACGTCAGTAGCTGTAGGTTCAATCACATCGATAGTAAGAGTGATAGAAGCCTGATAGTAAGCGAATTTAGGAGTAGAGAGTTTGGCATCCTCTTCAGTGTAAGTATCCTTAGCCCAGAAGTGCTTCTGAGGAACAGAGAAACGATATGTACCAACTTCTGTGATGGCCTCGCTCAGAGCGAACTCGATGACATTACCATTGACAGTGTAGCCAAGAGTCACACCGGGCATTTCCTCTTCTGCACCAGTATTAACGTTAACTTTAGTGAAGGTAATAGGTTTGGTAGCGATACCTTCAACAGCAATCACCTCGCCGGGATAAGTAGCAGTGAAGCCCTTCAAGCTGCAAACCTGTCCCCAGTTCTGGAGGCTGGTAACACCCTTGAAGAAACCATTACCTGTACCATAAGAAGCAACCAACTTACCGGGCTCGTTACCGTAAGTAATCACCTTGTCGCCCTCAGCAGTTGTCACACCTGTAGCAACGATGTTGTACAGACGGGGCAACAGGCCTTCGATAGCAGGAACTGTAACCTTCACGCTTGTACCTTCAACAACTTCACCTGTCAGTTCAGTAACCTCATTGTTAGCGAGGTTCACCATGTAGAACTTGGCAGTGTCCGCCAAAGCCACAGTACCATCGAATGAGAAGGTAACGTCAGTCAACGGAGCAGTACGGCTTGTGCTGGGAGTAGGAGATACGCCTGTACAAGCGGTAGAAGCCAATGTGTAAGTGAAAGTCTGGTCGGTCAATGTGTTGGCAGCGAACTCCTTATCAACAATGTTAGAAAGAGTCAAGGTGAAAGTCTCACCAGACTTGATAAGACCGGCAGCGATAGCCTTGTTCATAGTGTCGGGCAACGCTGTGATGTCCAATTTAGGATTGTAACCATCCACAGTCAGCTTGATGTTCTCATAAACCTTGTCACCAATCTTTACAGAAGCCTTGACATCAGTACCAATAAGTGTAGAGAACTCATAGTGAGGCACCCCCTTAGTACCATACTGTTTGTACTGAGCAGCACCTGACCATTCGCCACCATCCGCGGGATTAGCCAATGTCATAGCCAATGGAGAGTAAGGAACGCCTTCCTCGAAGGTTACAGCCAACTCATAAACGTTCTCGGCAGAAGGAGTACCACCGCAATAGAATGTTCCTTCGAACACGCTACCGGCAGCCATACCTTTCTTCTCGATACCACCATTCACCTTAGTGAAAGTTGAGCTTGCACCATTAATCTTCAAACTGGTGTTGCTAACCTTCTGTGAAGGAGTAATGCTCAAGAAACCATCCTTCTCGGCTGTGAACTGTACTTTGTACATGTCAAACTGCTTGCCAAGAACATAAGTCTTGCCAGCGGCCAAAACGTTCACTTCGTCAACCTTCAAAGAGTCAGCGGCGGGAGCTTCGGGCTCGGCAGCTACAGATTCAGCTTCGATCTTCATCACAAAGCAAGCTTGCTCACCACCATTAGTGAATGTGAATGAAGAAACCTTATCCAAATCGAAAGAAATGGCATCAGGAGCAGTCAAGTCACCATCAACGAATACATTCATCAGAGTAGCAGCTTCTTCATTGTAAGAAGTTCCTGCAAACTCTTTCCAATAAGAAGTACGATAACCATTGGGCAGATACTTTTCTGCAGCAATATTCTCTTCCTTCTTTGCTGTGTTAATGTTGATATAGCTATAAAGTGTAACCTTAGTAGCTACATAACCTTCAGGGAGTACGCAAGAGTTTTGCGCTCCATTTGACACTTTAATGGTTGCCAGTGACGAGCCATCTACAGTAATGGAGTTATGAGTACTCCAACTCTTTGCACTGTTGAGCAACGTCAACACGACACCTTCAGCTTCAGTACTAGCATTTCCTGTCATAATAGAATAACCGTCAGCATCAGTTCCAACAGTCATATTCTTACCATGAAGCAAGAATGTCTTACTTTCAGCGAAAGCACCATTAACAGCGAACAATGCTGCTGCAACGAGCAACATCTTCTTCATCTTGTTAAAAATTCGCATAGTTTAAAAAATTAGTTAATAAATAGAGTTAATTTGGTTCTTTTCTGTTTCATGTTTTTTACACGCCTGTCGTCCTTTGAACCATCACAGAGCGGCACTTGTGTTCATAGTGTATAGGTGGGCCCGCAAATCCCACACCAGGTACTTTTTCAAACAGCAGGGAACGGATTTTGCTGCAACGGAAACAGATCCCGCCATCGCATACCACACCCCTATAGTGGGGCAAAAGTAGATATTTATTCACATACCGCAAAGTTTTTTGTGAAAATAGTTTTGAAATATTTTTATTTTTAACAATTCATCGGGAAAGTTTCCGGTCGCAGATGAGAGGTTTTAGGGCGCGGAGTTTTTCTTTTAGGCGCGGATTACGCGGATTAACACGGATTCTCTTTTCAGGACACAGAGGCACAGAGTTTTTACATGTACAATTTACCATTTATCCAACGGATACAGAAGTGTAGGAGCGCCCTCTGTAGGGGCATCCCTTGTGGGTGCCCACGAATGCATAGCAGACCTCTATCGGAGGGTGATCATAATTAACTTTTTAGACGCGGATGACGCGGATTTTTCTTGATTATTATACCCGACCATACCTTAGATAAATAAATAAAAGAGGTTCTCGATGAGCCGAAAGGCGAATAAAGGTTATAATTCATCTGCGTCATCCGCGTCATCCGCGTCTAAAGAATGAAAAGAAAGCATTTTGCCCCCCTACGGCAATCATCATATTCAAAACTATTATCCACACTCCTGCCCCCTTAAGAACTCCTGCAACTTCTGAATTACTTTCGTCTTTTTAGAAAGATACGGTTCTTCGGACCGCAAGATTAGGATCTTCAAGCCTGAAGATTAGGTTCTTCAGGCCGCAAGATACGGTTCTTCTGATGCCGTCAAACGAATGCTACCTTTACCGTTCATATCACCTCGCACGACAGAGCGTATAACCGCACCGACACGGTTACAACTCCGCCCCCCCCTTGCCACCGAACCACCTTAATATGCGAAATACATTGTGAACGCGTGCGCGCGACATAGGCCAACAAATCTAAATTAACAAATTTTAGCGCATCTATACGCGCAACGCGTATATACATTATTCGCGTTATAAGGCGGCTTGGCGGCATGGGGAATACCTTTCTGCCTCAAAATCCATTATCCGAATAAAGATTTTCCCTAAAAAGTTTGGTAGTTCCAAAATAAACCCCTACCTTTGCACCCGCAAAACGAAAATGGCGGGATAGCTCAGCTGGTTAGAGCGCATGATTCATAATCATGAGGTCCCCGGTTCAATCCCGGGTCCCGCTACTGAGGAACAAGGAACTGCATCACGCAGTTCCTTGTTTTTTGTTACTTTTCATGACCCACGGAAGGGTACGGATTCTCTTTTTTTGTCCACCCTACGTCTTTTTAGAACGCGGAGACGCAGAGTTTTTATGCCCACGGATGACACGAATGGACACAGATGGATACCCTACCTCCCTAAACCCTAAACTTTAAACCTTGAACTTTAAACCTTGAACCTTGAAAACCTGCATCCCTGTGTCCTAATCTAAATTAACATTTTGCACACTCCGGTCAGAAAGGACCACAAGGAGAGAGAGTCCCACCTTATTAAAAATAGGAGTAAATTTGCGTATATAGAGAAAAAGAGTTATTTTTGCAGCGAATAATAGAACTAAAATCTACCGATGAAACAAAAAATACAATTGGAATATAGCCTGAATGCCGTATCGGGGCCTATCTTGTGGAATGCCATCAGCACTCCTACAGGCCTGCAGGGATGGATGGCTGAAAAGGTGGACTTGAACGACCAGACATTCACTTTCGAGTGGAGCAAGGAGGAGATACGCCATGCAGAAGTCCTACAACGACGCACCAACTCGCACATCCGCCTGCACTGGACGGACGACGAGGATCCTAAAGGATTTTTCGAGTTGCGGATGGAATACAACGAACTGACAGGCGACTACTCGCTCATCATCACCGACTTTGTAGATGAGGATGAGGCGGAAGAGATGACCGACCTTTGGGACTTTGAGGTGCAGGCGCTGCTGAGACAGTGCGGAATGTGAGATAGGAGCCCCACCCTAACCCTCCCAGGAAGGGAGGGGGTGCCATGCGGCTTTAACTCCTGGTGTAGGGGTTAAGGTTTAGGGTTTAGGTTTTAGGGTTTGCAAGACTATTGGCTTTAACTCCTAACGAGCGAAGCGAAGTGATTTTTCGCTACCACTCAAGGAAACTTCTCCTTTAACTCCTTTAACTCCTTAGCTTAACTCCTTGGTTTATCTCCTCAAACTCCTAATAGAAGAAAAAAAAGATGCGTATAAAGAAACTTGACTGGTTTGTGGTGAAGAGCTTCGTCATGCTGTTGGCGGGCACTTTTTTTGTGTGCCTGTTCATCTTCATGATGCAGTTCTTGTGGCGCTATGTGGAGGACCTTGTAGGCAAGGGGCTCGACATGTGGGTCATGGCCAAGTTCTTCTTCTACTCCAGCCTGATGATGATACCGATGTCGCTCCCGCTGGCTGTGCTGCTGGCATCGCTCATCACGTTCGGAAACTTTGGCGAGCGTTCGGAGCTATTGGCCATGAAGGCTGCAGGCATCCCCCTCATCAAGGTGATGAGGCCGCTTATTGTGGTGGTGGCTTTCATCAGCTGTCTGTCGTTCTATTTCCAGAATGTGATAGGCCCCAAAGCGACTACGGAACTGTATGCCCTGCTTTTCTCCATCAAACAGAAGTCGCCGGAGCTGGATATCCCCGAAGGGGCTTTTTATCACGAACTGGACGGATACAACCTCTATGTGGAGAAGAAGGACAAGAAGACGGGCATCCTGTATGGGGTAATGATTTACAACTTCAGCGACGGATTTGAGAATGCACACATCATTGTGGCCGACTCGGGACGGATGGAGATGACGGCGGACAAGAAATACCTGAACCTGCACCTGTATAGCGGCGAACAGTTCGAGAACCTGCGTTCGCAAAGCATGAAATCGAAGAATGTGCCTTACCGGCGCGAATCGTTCCGGGAGAAACATTCGCTTATAGCCTTTGATGCCAACTTCAACCAGATGGATGCCGGATACCTGAGCAATCAGGCGGCAGCCAAGGACATGATGGTGCTCCAACACAGCATAGACTCCATGACGGCACGCTTTGACAGCATAGGGCGCAACTACTACAAGGATGCCAAAAGACTGACTTACAAAAAGGTGGAATTGAGCGGGGCAGACTCTGTGCAACTGGCCGGGACAACGGCAAGAAGCCTCAGTACGGACAGTGTGTTCAGTGTGCAGAGCTATGCCAAAAGGCAGGACATAGTGCAGAGAGCACTGAACAAGGTGCAAAGCCAGAGTTCGGACCTCTCGATGAAAACCTACGTGACCAGCGACGGCGACAAGAACATACGCCGCCACAAGAAGGAGTGGTGGGGAAAGATTACCCTTTCATTGGCTTGCCTGATTTTCTTCTTCATCGGAGCACCCCTCGGTGCCATCATCCGCAAGGGAGGATTAGGAATGCCGGTGGTAATCTCTGTCATCCTGTTCATCTTCTACTATGTCATAGAGAATACAGGAACAAAAATGGCCCGCGAGGGAGAATTGCAGATGTGGTTCGGCATGTGGGTCAGCACCATGGTGTTGGCTCCGCTCGGCGCTTTCTTCACTTACAAGGCCAACAGGGACTCAGTGGTGTTCAACATAGATGTCTATAAAGAGTTTTTCATGAAGCTGTTGGGCATGAGGAGCAAACGCCACTTGGTAAAGAAGGAGGTCATCATTGACGACCCCGACTATGAGGAGGTATGCAAACGGCTGGAGGCCCTGTGCCCAAAGTGTGAGGAGTATGCCGCACACAAACGTTTCAACCGTCCGCCAAACTATCTGCATATTTTCACCAACAACACGGACGACACTACCATTCAGGAAATCAGCGACGAGCTGGAAAGCATCGTAGAAATCCTGTCGAACAGCAAAGACCGTATCCTGATAGATCGGACAAACAAGTTCCCTATCCTGTCGGTCAGCGCACATAAGAGTCCTTCGAAGCACCTGTGGTTGAATGTAGTGTGTGGTGTATGCGTGCCCGTAGGCATTGTCTTCTACCTGCGCATCTGGATGTTCGGACGGCGCCTTGACAAGGACCTGAGGACGATAGTAGAGACGAGCGGATTGATAATTAAGGATTTAAGGAATTAAATGGGAGCGGACCCTCCCCCTGCCCATCCACAAGGGAGGGGAGTGAATAGTGAAAATAGTAAATCGTCAAATAGTAAATACTGAAACATATAATGGATTCATTCAAACTGAATACAATTGAGGAAGCAATCGAGGATTTCCGCGAAGGGAAATTCCTGATAGTGGTTGACGATGAAGACCGCGAAAACGAAGGAGACTTCATCATTGCCGCCGAAAAGATTACCCCCGAAAAGGTGAACTTCATGGTGACAAACGGGCGCGGAGTGCTATGTGCTCCCCTACCCATATCGCGATGCAAGGAGCTGGAGCTGGAGCATCAGGTCACCCAAAACACTTCTATTCTGGGAACTCCCTTTACGGTGACTGTAGATAAGTTGGAAGGATGCACCACCGGTGTGTCAGCACAAGACCGTGCTGCCACCATCCAAGCCTTGGCCGACCCGACATCGACAGCTGCCACCTTTGGCCGACCGGGCCACATCAGCCCGCTCTATGCACAGGACAAAGGGGTATTGCGCCGTGCCGGACACACCGAGGCTGCCATAGACCTGGCACGCCTGGCAGGACTGAGACCTGCAGCCGCCCTCATTGAAATAATGAACGAAGACGGCACCATGGCACGCATGCCACAACTGCAAGAGGTGGCACAGAAATTCGACATCAAAATCATCACCATACGCGACCTGATAGCTTACCGCCTGCAACAGGAATCAATGGTAGAGGAAGGCGTGGAAGTGGATATGCCCACAGCCGACGGCCATTTCCGCCTGATACCTTTCCGCCAGAAATCAAACGGACTGGAACACATGGCACTCATCAAAGGTACGTGGAAAGAGGACGAACCTATCCTGGTAAGAGTACACTCCTCATGTGCCACCGGCGACATACTCGGCTCTGCACGTTGCGACTGTGGAGCGCAATTGCACAAAGCCATGCGCATGATTGAACAAGAAGGGAAAGGAGTGGTGGTCTATCTGCAGCAGGAAGGACGCGGCATTGGCCTGATGAACAAGATGCGAGCCTATAAATTGCAGGAAGAAGGTATGGACACCGTAGATGCCAACCTCTGCCTGGGCTTCAAAGCCGACGAACGCGACTACGGCGTAGGAGCTGAAATACTCCGCTCCATCGGAGTACGCCAAATGCGCCTGCTGACCAACAACCCTGTAAAACGCATAGGATTGGAGGCATACGGACTGACCATAAAAGAGATTGTCCCCATCGAAGTGGCTCCCAACAAATACAATGAGCGCTACCTGAAAACCAAACAGGACAGGATGGGACACAAGTTGCATTTGGGAGAAGATGTTTAATTTAGGAGTTAGAGGAGATAAAGCCGATAGCTTTGACTATGATTATTGCCGTAGGGGCACCTCTTGTGGGTGCCCGAAGGAGACAGACAAAGATAATCGCCGGGCACCCACAAGGGATGCCCCTACAGCTTCTCAGGAGTACAGGAGTTAAAGAAAAACATCCCCACCACCCTGCCACAAACGGCAGGAAGATGACCGCTCAAAGCCCTCCCTCTGTTTTGAACTCCCCCGGCCTTTGGCCACCCCCTCTATAAACAGAGGGGGAGTACCCGCAGGGGGAGGGAGTTAAAGAAAAAAATACTTGCGACTGTGAAACTGATGAGGAGCTTACTCCGAACTGAACTTAATAAAGAAGAACGAACTAAAAAAGAATATATGAACAATTTATCTGAACGTTTGCAACGCCTCTCACCGTCAGAGACGCTTGCCATGTCACAAAAGAGCAATGAGCTGAAGGCTCAAGGTATTGACGTAATAAATCTGAGTGTGGGTGAACCGGACTTCAATACCCCCGACCATATCAAGGAGGCTGCCAAACAGGCTGTCGATGAGAATTTCTCGCGTTACTCACCCGTACCGGGCTATCCGGCTTTGCGTAATGCCATCGTGGCCAAACTGAAGAACGAGAACAACCTGGACTATACTGCAGCCCAGATTTCATGTTCAAACGGTGCCAAGCAGTCGGTGTGCAACGTCATTATGGCATTGGTGGGCAAAGGCGATGAGGTGATTGTACCTGCCCCCTACTGGGTGAGCTATCCCGAGATGGTGAAACTGGCCGATGGAACTCCTGTCATTGTCCGTGCCGGCATCGAACAGGACTTCAAGATTACCCCTGCCCAATTAGAAGCTGCCATCACACCTAAGACCAAAGCGCTTATTCTCTGCTCGCCGTCCAACCCGACGGGTTCGGTATATAGCAAAGAGGAACTGTCCGGACTGGCCGCCGTATTGGCCAAACACCCGCAAGTATATGTGATTGCCGACGAAATATACGAACACATCAACTACGTAGGCAAACATGAAAGCATTGCCCAATTCCCCGAGATGAAGGAAAATACCATCATCGTAAATGGTGTATCGAAAGCATACGCCATGACCGGATGGCGCATCGGATTCATTGCCGGACCGGAATGGATAGTAAAGGCATGCAACAAACTGCAGGGACAGTACACCTCAGGACCTTGTTCCGTATCGCAAAAAGCAGCCGAAGCTGCATACACCGGAACACAAGCTCCTGTAGAAGAGATGAGACAGGCTTTTGAACGTCGCCGTAACCTCATCGTGGAACTGGCAAAGGAGATTCCCGGCTTTGAGGTGAACATTCCGCAAGGGGCTTTCTACCTGTTCCCCAAGTGTGACTCTTACTTTGGCAAGAGCTACGAAGGACGCACAATCCAGAATGCTGCAGACCTGGCCATGTTCCTCCTAGAAGTGGGCCATGTGGCCTGTGTGGGCGGAGGAGCCTTTGGAAGTCCTGAATGCATCCGCATGAGCTATGCAACTTCCGACGAGAATATCGTGGAGTCCATGAAGCGTATCAAAGAGACACTGGCATTGCTGAAGGCATAGTGTGTTGAGTGCCGGATGCCGGACATAGGTATCAAAGCCCTTAAGGGCCTTAAGGTTCTTAAGGTCTTTAGGGTTCAAATCCCGACCTTGCAAAATTCACGTCCGTAAGGTCGTTAGGGTCCTTAAGGTCTTTAAGGACTTTAGGGACTTTAGAGACTTTAGAGACTTTAGGCCAAAGTTTGAACTTTGAACCTTGAACTTTGAACCTTGAACCTTGAACTTTGAATAAAAAAACTCTGCGTCTCTGCGTCTTTGCGTTCTAACAAATTGTACTTTGTAAATTGTAAATTGTACATGTAATTATATGGAAAAGAGGAAAACTGCTGCAAGGAAAGACTATCTGAGCATCATTGACAGATGGATGCCTTGGACAGGCGGGATTGTCTTTGCCTTATTGGCAGGAATAATGCTTGTCGGGCAGAACAGTGATTACCTGCTGACAGTACAGGAACGGTCATTATTCACTCCCAACGAAACATTCTGGAATGAAATAATGGCCAAGCCCGGTGGCTTCTTCCGTTGGATGGGATGCTACCTGACCCAATACTTCTATTACCCTGCAGTAGGAAGCAGTATGTTGATTCTCATCTGGATAGCCACTTACGGAGCGACACTCAAGGCTTTCCGGCTGAAGAAATCGGCAAGCACACTGGCATTGATTCCTCTTTTTGCCCTACTGGCCTCAGTAATCGATTTAGGTTATTGGCTATACTACATGAAACATGCCGGATACTGGTTCAGCGAAAGTCTTTCATTCCTAATCCTGATACTCTCCACATGGGGATACAGCCGCCTGCGCTCGTGGTGGAAAATACCATATCTTGCTGCATGGGCCATTGCCGGTTATCCGCTATTAGGATGGTATGCGCTACTCGGAGTTGCCATAATGGGGATAATCACAACAAAAAAATGCGCAAAAGCGATTTACGGTACAGCAATAGCTGCCATACTCTTTGTCCCCTATGGATGGTATCATTACTATACGGAGATGCGGATAGAAGACGCATGGACCTCCAAATTCCCATTGTTCCAACTGGACAAATACACTTCGTGGATAACCTCCATACCATTCTTTATCCTAATAGCAGCCACCATTCTGACTGCCTTGATTTACAGATTCAAGGATAGGATACCCAAAAAGGGAGTCTCCCCCAAACAACATGTGGCAATGGCACTCTTTGCAGTTATTGCGGGCTGCACGGGTGTGTGGATGGCCAATTTTGACGATTACAACTACCACACAGAGATGAGGATGTACCGCCACGTAGAGAAAGGTGAATGGATGAAGGCACTGGAAGAGGTCAAAGAACTGCCCGATGCTCCAACACGCCAAATGGTACTGCTGAAAAATATAGCCTTGATGAATATAGGCAAGATGGGCGACAGGATGTATCATTACGACAATGGAGGGAAACTGCCCCACAAGCGGGACGAACTGACCATACACATGGCACAGACTGCCGCACCTTTAATCTATTTCCAATACGGCAAACTGAACTTTGCTACACGCTGGTCTATCGAAAACAGCGTGGAAACGGGATTCAGCGTAAACAACTTGAAGATTCTGGCCTATTGCGCCTTACTGAACGGAGAGTGGGAAGCGGCTGACAAGTATGCCAGTTTATTGGAACAGACCACTTTCCATAAAGAAGTCGGAGAAGAAATAAAACAATGGTGCAAACATCCCGAACAGATAGAAGGGATAGCCCGATTCAAGAGTTTGAGAGAACTGCACCGCCATGCAGGAAGCACACTGGACAGCGATGCAGGTTTTTGCGAAATCTATCTGCTCCATTATTTCAGCAAGACATCCAACATTGACAGCCGCCTGTTCCAAGAAGTCACATTGAACCATGCCATGGCCAGCAAAGACATCCAACTGTTCTGGCCACGATTCTTCCAATATGCCCACCTGCACCAAGGAGAAGAGATGCCGATCCACTACCAGGAGGCAGCATACCTGTATGGAAACCTGGAGAAGAATGTAAACATAGAAAAAATGCCATTTGACAAGAAGAGAATTGTAGATAGGTACACACAGTTCAACAGTACCATACAGTATTATCTCAAAAAAGGAATGAACGAACAGGATATAGCCGAAATAACACGCTCCAGATTCGGGAACACGTTCTGGTGGTTCTATTTCTTCAGTAACAATGTGGACACTTACTAGCTACTAGTTACTAGCTACTAGTTATGAGTTATGAGTGGAATAAACAAATGAGAGGAATTATGAAACGACAAAGTCTTATACCTTATTATATATATATCATGATGTTGGTGATGGCCGGATGTGCACACCATCCAGAAGTGCCCAAACAAGCAGAACAGGCCAACAGACTGCCAGAAATATATCCGGACTACACCAATGTGGTCATTCCCTGTAACATTGCCCCCTTGAACTTCATGGTGGATGATGCAGAAGAATGTGTGGCACAATTCAGTTGGGAAGATGGGAAACAGACCTACGGACGCGGGAATAAGGTACAGATATCCCTTGATGAGTGGAACGACATACTGGATGCGGCAAAAGGAAAGGATATCCGCGTAGAAGTCTATACAAAGAAGAAAGAGGAGAAATGGCAACGCTTCAACCCCTTTCATATAAAAGTGGCTCCAGAAGAGATTGACCCTTACATTTCGTACCGCCTCATCTCACCTTCGTACATCGCTTACGAGATGCTGAGCATCAACCAGCGCAACCTTACCAATTTCGATGAATCTGTAATCTACAACAACATGCTGGTTTCGAACGAAGAGAAAGGACAATGCATCAATTGCCATGCCTACCAGAATTATCAAACGGACAATATGCAGTTTCACATGCGACAAGGGTATGGCGGAACCATTATTGTGGAAGACGGAGAACCACGCAAAATGAACCTGAAGACGGGTCCTGCCATCAGTGCCGGCGTATATCCGGCCTGGCATCCGACACACAAGCTCATTGCCTACTCGACAAACCTGACAGGGCAATCCTTCCACACCAAGGACTTGGCAAAAATTGAAGTACAGGATACGGAAAGTGACCTGATACTTTTTGATGTTGAAAAAAATGAAGTAAGTACCATTTCGGCATGGCCCAACGAACTGGAAGTGTATCCCTGGTGGGCTCCAGACGGAAACAGTCTCTACTATGCATCTGCCCATTTCCTGTTCAGCGACAGCCTGAACCCTGAAGCTGATGCCATCAACCGGTATCAGGAATTCAAATACGACCTTTACCGCAGACCATTCAATCCGGATACAAAGAAATTCGGCAAACCAGAGCAGGTCTATTCAGCCTCAACCGAGGGGAAAAGTGCTACCCTACCCCGCATAAGTCCTGACGGAAAATATATGTTGTTTGCTATGGGAGAATGGGGATGTTTCCACATCTGGCATCCGGATGCAGACCTTTACCTGACTGACCTCAGCAGTAAGGAGACCAGACGCCTTGACGAAATCAACAGCCCGCAAGCAGAAAGCTACCATTCATGGTCGTCGAACGGCCGTTGGATAATATTGAGCAGTCGCCGCGATGACAACAATTATACCCGACTGTACATTGCTTATTTTGACACAGAAGGAAATGCACACAAGGCATTTGCCGTACCACAAAAAGACCCTGAATATTATCGTAATTATTTGAGAAGCTACAACATCCCCGAGTTCATGATCGAACCCGTATCTGTCACTCCCCATGAGTTTGCCAAAGCTGCCAAAGAGGAGGCTGTCAATGCCCAATACGTTGAAAGACGAACAGAAGATGAAATAGCCGGTGAATCAAAACACCTGGATGGTGTCACTTCGGCTTCTATCAGGCAATAAGAATCTTAGTTCCAATAAAAGGAAAAAGGGCTGTGTCATGACACAGCCCTTTTTCTTTCTTATCCATAATGAGATTATCCCAAGCTGATAGCTTCAGAAGGACAAACATCGGCACAAGCGCCACATTCGATGCACTTGTCAGGATCAATAGAATACTTTTCGCCTTCGCTGATAGCCTCAGAAGGACATTCGCTGATACAAGTACCGCAAGCGATACAGTCATCATTAATTACGTAAGCCATTTTCTTAAATTTAATGTTATTAGTACTAATTAGTCACTGCAAATTTAGCAAATTTGGAGTATTCAACAATCATTTCAAAGCAACAAATAACACAATTTGTACACTGTCTAAATACTCCTTCGAGCATTCCACACAGGTATCACAATCTAACACATGCAGTTATAACATTTCCAGACTATCCGTCAGAGCAACCTGCATATATTTGCAGATCTGACAAAAAAGCTGTATATTTGTCCGAGAAAACAAGCTATATACATTATGTTTCAAAAATTAGTAGCCATTGAACCTATCAGTCTGATTCCTTCAGCCGAGAAGAAACTGCACGACTTTGCCCATGAGGTAATTTTACACAATGATGTACCAACCTCTGCCAATGAAATCATAGGACGTATCGGGAATGCTGACGCCGTATTGCTGAGTTACACATCAACCCTGACCGCCGACATCCTGTCACACTGTCCTAACATACAATATATAGGAATGTGTTGCTCGCTCTACTCGCCAGAAAGTGCTAACGTGGATATCCGATATGCCAATGCACACGGAATTACCGTTACAGGCATACGTGACTACGGCGATGAAGGGGTGGTAGAATATGTTGTAAGCGAACTTGTACGCCTGCTTCACGGTTTCGGCCAACCAGCCTGGCAAGGAACCCCACGCGAAATTACCGGATTGAGGGTGGGAATTGTCGGTTTAGGCAAATCAGGAGGAATGATAGCAGACGCCATGAAATTCTTCGGAGCAGACATTGCCTACTTTGCCCGCAATGAAAAACCTGCAGCTACAGAAAAAGGATACCGCTTTATGCAACTGAAAGATTTGGTAGGGTGGAGCGAGGCCATTTTCTGCTGCTTGAATAAGAACACCGTATTGCTGCACGCTGAAGAATTTGAACGGATGGGGAACAACAAGATTCTTTTCAATACCGGACTATCTCCTGCCTGGGAGGAAAAGCCCTTTACCGAATGGCTCAACAACGAACAGAACATTTGCTATTGCGATACTCTTGGCGCTCTTGGAGGCAAACATCTGCTCAACCATCCCCGCGTCCGTTGCATGAATGTCTCTACGGGACGAACCATACAGGCTTTTGACCGTTTAAGCGAAAAGGTCTTGGAGAATCTCAGAAAGGCTGTTCAGTAACCGTTCCTTATAACACAGAAAAGGCAGAGGCACAGAGTCCTTTTTTTATTGGGGATGTGTCAAAATGCTTTCTTTTCATTCTTTAGACGCGGATGACGCGGATTTTTCGCTTTGCTCAAGGAAACTTCGAAGATAAATTATAACCTATCGGGTATAATAATCAAGAAAAATCCGCGTCATCTGCGTCTAAAAAGTTAATTATGACTTTACCTTTGCACACACCCTCAATATTTTAAAACACACAAGGTAGTGCCAGCAACTGATACATCAGGGTGCGGGCCATGCGTTCATGCCCCAAATCATTTGGATGAAGACAATCAGTTGCTGCATCCTTGAAATACTGCTTGTGAGAGTCGAGCATAGGATAAAGGCCAGAGAGAGATCCCAAATCTATAACAGGCACAGCCCACAACTCACCTGCCTCCTTCACACTTTCCACATACGCATCAAGATACTCACCACAACGGTTTACATAGTCCTCAGTGCATTGCCAATTTTTATCGTTGGCATAAAAACCTGCACGATGAATGGGAGTAAGCAGTACAATCTGTTTAGTGGGAAAAGTACGCTTCAATGAATCAAGAGCTATATTGATACGTCCACGATAAGTACTCTTATCCATAACGGGGGTGCGACGCATACGGTCTTCCATCCGTTTGACATATTGATGCCCGTACTCCACCTTATCCATCTTCTCTTCAAACCATTGGCCAATAGGCACAGCATTGTTATAGTCATTAGTACCCATAAAAATGAGTATAGCATCGAAATCGTTACCATGTTCCTCTTTCAACTTATCCGTCTGACGAGGAATATCGTTCCACTGACGCCCACTGACACCATAGACATAGGGAGTAATCTGCAACCACTCTTCAAGAAAACTCCAATATTTCTTCTTGGATGCTTTATTACGGGGATCGGTAATGGAATCACCGAAATATGCAACTTTCTTACCTTTCCAGGGATGTTCTACTACAACTTGGGCCAAAGTGGGCACAAGCACACACGCACCCAATATCAACAGGGTCATTACTCTTTTCATAGGTATTTGCTTTATAAATTATTCTTCAAGGTGCAAATATACCTATTTTCCAATATCCGACCAATATCACAAAAGTGATTTTGTCTTTCCAATCATAAATTTGTCATCATCAAGAGACGTTAAAGAAAAAGTGTGTTGTAATTCAACTAAGCAAATCCGACACACTCCCCTCTTTTATTCATACAAGTAAAACATCCGTTCCATCATTTTCCATTTCTCAGCAGCAGTGTCACCCTCTTTGCAATCCTGAAAGATAGCCATGAAGTCTTCCCATTCCTGTTGACGGGGAAGGGTAGCCAAGCGTTCCATAGCAGAATCCCAATCAAAATCCAATGGGGTTTCAACTATCATAAAGAGACGGTTGCCAAGAATATAGATTTCCATTTCCAAGATACCGACTTCGCGGATACCTGCTTGTATTTCCGGCCATGCCTCATTCCGGCTATGCCGTTTGACATATTCAGCAATCAGTTCCGGATTGTCCTTGAGATCCATCGTGCGGCAATACCGCTTTACGGGAATGGCATGTTGCTTGGTTGAGAATCCTTGTTGCATAATCTACATTATTTTAAAAACCACAGCCGTATGGAAAGGCATATCCATCGGACAAGTAATTTCTAATGCTTCATTTGTTTGTGTCCACTCCAATGCTCCGTTGTATCCCAAGAGAGAGACCTGCTTCACATCTTGAGCATGTTTGCCAAGACTCTTGATACGGATAATCTGTCCGGCATCAGGAACAGCCATACAAAAAGCATAAAGGGCTTCATTTTTCCCGATGGTGAAGCGGATGTCTTGCGGATGGAAATGGAAATTGGCATGGTGTCTGCCTAACCCGCCTCCAGGCATTTTTTTCAATTTGCCGTCAATGGAGTCTCCTTCACCTAACGTAGTCCATGCGCGGCTACCATAGACTGCTTCTCCATTGATGTTCATCCAAGCACCTACTTCTTCAAGCATCTTTACGCAGGGTTCCTCTATTGAGCCATCAGGACGTAAACAGATGTTAAGAGCTGCGTTACCATCGCGTGAAATGGCTTCAATGATGAACCGTATCATCATGCCCGAATCGTACACGAATCCCGGAGCATAGAACCAATCGCCTACAGGAGCCTCCCTAATCCAAGGTTGCGAAGTCTTGATATCATCGGGGAATCCGAATTCTTCGGTGGTGACAGCTCCATTGGTAGGGTTTCTGAACTTGATGATAGTGAACGTGTTCACCTCGCCACGTTTCTTGAGAGTCCGGTTGTAGTAATCTGCCATCACCGTCTGCATGGCATTACACTTGTAACCCGTACCTGTGCCATCACCAGTGAAAGGTCCCTGTACAGTTCCGTCAGTATAGATAAAGTCTGGGTCATAATTGGCGACCACATCCATAATACGGAGTGCCCATTGGGTAGCATACCACTTGGCATATTCTTGATGGCGATGGAAAATGCCAGGTGCGGGTGGAGTCCATGGAGTGTGAGCGCTCTGTTCTACCGACTGATATTCACGCAAATCGATGCCATAAAGCCGGCGAGGATCATAACCTTCCCACCATTTTCCTTTGCCGTCGGCCAATGTCAAATGACCGTCATAAGGAACACCTGCTTTTTCTCCTTCTGTATCACTACCAAAAGCGGTCTGCCACCACCACCAAGTATATTCGTGGTGGAAAGTGACACCGTAATTCATTCCGTGTTTACGGCAAGCCATCGTCCACTCTCTCAACAAATCTCGTTTAGGACCTATATTTACAGAATTCCAAGGTTGGTATTGCGAATCCCACAAATCGTAATTGTCATGATGTACACCTTGAATCATCAAGAATCGTGCGCCTGCCTTATGGTATAACGCGGTCAACTTTTCAGGGTCAAGTTGTGACGGATTCCAGTCGCGCAAAACTTCTTTATAGCCAACTTCTGTAGGATGCCCATAACGTTCCAAGTGGTTCTTATAAGCATGATGGTAGGGCTTGTAAAGATTACGAGCATACCAGTCCCCACTTTCGCCTGCCGACTGGGGACCGAAATGTACCCAAATGCCGAACTTGGCATCGCGCAACCATTGTGGTGTACCGGAATAGTTCTTTTCTATTGACTCCCAGTTAGCCTCGAATGGACCTTCAGCTATGGGAATATCAAGCTGTACCTCACTGAAGGTTTCATGACTATCCATAATCACACTATTCACGACCAAAGGCACACCCACTTCTGGCATTGGAGGAAGTTCGGGAAGTCCCTGGCGTGCACAAGATACGGAGAAGATCCCCACGATAAACAATAAAGATCCTTTTTTCATGAGATAACATTATTTTAACAACAAAAACTTACCAATATCCGAAACACTTTACCTGGTGATTCGGCCCAATCATTGAGTGCTTCGGTTGTTTCTTCAGGAGCAACAATACGGCTTACGAATTTCTCTATCGGGCAACGACCTGCTTTCAAGTAATTAATAACTGCCCGGAAATCACCGGGCATGGCATTTCGCGAACCACGAATGTCCAATTCTTTCTGTACAAACAGTTTGGTTTGGAAACTTACGTCGCTCTTGGCATAGCCAATACAAACCACGCGTCCGGTGAAGCCCACTTCGTTAACAGCCATTACATATGTCATAGGATTACCCACAGCTTCAATCACTACGTCTGCTCCATAACCGGATGTGATTTCTTGTATTCGGGTATGTACATCTTCTGTCATAGAATTGATGACATATGTAGCACCGGTCGCTTTGGCTAATGCAAGTTTGGCATCATCAAGATCTACTGCTATGACAATGGCGCCACGCAAATTGGCACGTACCACAGCACCCATTCCCACCATACCACAACCGATAACCACCACATATTCACCGTCCTGCACTGCACCACGACTTATGGCATGGAATCCGACACTCATAGGCTCTATCAGCGCACAATCACGTGGCGAAATTCCTTCAGCAGAAATCACTTTTTGCCAAGGTACTACAGCATATTCACACATCACTCCATTACGCTGCACCCCCAAGGTCTCATTGTATTGGCAGGCATTGACTCGTCCGTTGCGACATGATGCACATGTTCCACAATTGGTATAAGGGTTCAGTGTCACCGTCATACCTGGTTTCAGTTCTTCAGGTACCCCCTCGCCTACGGCCTCAATGACGGCCCCTACTTCGTGCCCAGGAATGACTGGCAACTTCACCATAGGATTACGCCCGAGGAAGGTATTGAGGTCTGAACCACAGAAACCCACATAGTGCAATTTTACCAAGACCTCACCTGCTCCCACGCAAGGTTTTTCTATTTCTACCACCTCCATTTTAGAAGGTTCTATAATCTGTATTGCTTTCATTATTTTTTAGTTACAAGTTACAAGCTACGAGCTACTAATGACTAGCTGCTGTTTGTAACAATTCATTCACTCATGTTCTTTATGTAAGGCAGTTCCACCAAGTCTGTGAAACCATAAAATTGTTGGGCATTCAATCCTAAGAAACGGACTTTTTCCTCCTCGGTCAGTTCCTTACTCTTAGTGATGAAATCATACGACATGCGATAAGTGATGGCCGTGATGGTGCGCGGATAATCTGACCCCCACATCAATTTGTCTATTCCTACGAGATCGGCCGCCCTGCGTATAGCACGAACAGCTCCACGGAAGGGGTAGAATTCATCATTGAACAGCCACGTGATACCCCCCGATTCAATGCATACATTCGGATGACGAGCCAGTTTGATTTGTTCCTCCCACTCCGGTCGTGTCACCATACCGAAATGCCCGATGGCAATCTTCAGTTTCGGACACTCTTGAATAATTTCTTCCATTTCAGTCACTTGCATATCACCGTCTGCCAAATCGATGGACAAAATGGCATGCTGTTGCTCCATCAAATGGAACATCTGCATCATCTCATCAGAAGTCAGCATCACACGCCCCTCTTTTAAGAGCAATCGTTGAGCAGGAATTTTGATGGCTCGAAAACCCTTATCCAAAAGTTCTTTGGCGTGGGATAAAAAGCCCGGTTTACGAAACTCACACATACCACATACCAAAAAGCGATCAGGATAACGATGGGCTACCTCCATCAGATAATCATTTTGTATGCCATCTATAAATTCTTGAGTAATAACGGCAGCCGAAACCTGTGCATAATCCATGTTTGACAGGAAGACTTCGGCACTGTTCACTCCGTCAATCATAAAAGGAGGAACCATCTGTCTGATTTCACCCATAAAGAGCGAACGACCATTTTCCTGCGTACGGATGGGCAAGCCATCCACCACGGCATCTTGTTTTAACCACAAGTGGGCATGGGCATCTATTATTTTCATAGTTTTACCTTCAATTTTTTCCCCTTATAGGTAACATTCTTCTTTATATCACCTTTTACGATTGTAAAAGTGCGTTGCTGCAGCATTCCTTCGAACGAGCCTTGACGCTTACCGATGGTCAGTGTCTGTTTGGCCTCATCCCAGATAAAAGGAATACGACTGCAAGCACCCGATTCATAGTTATGATTGACACCTTCGTCTTCATAAAGACTGAAAGTTGCATCAGCTCCAGGATAGATGTGTATAACAACAGGTTCTTCGTTAGCCTCAGCAGCATATTGCTTGACCGGGCCAAAGGGAACGATGGAACCACCTTTGACAAAAACTGGGATTTTTGTCAAGTCAATGTCCGTAGAAACATGCTGCTTGCCAGTATAGTGTTTGTTTGTCCAAAAGTCATACCACCCTCCTGCATTCTCGGGCAGATAACTCTGGTAAGTTGTCACTCCCTGCTTCACCACCGGATTGATGAGCAACGAAGGACCAAACATATATTCCACATCCTGTTTTAATGCTTCTTCGTCGCTCACGAAGTCGAATACCAAGGGACGCATCAGCGTAGAACCATCGTAAGATACACGTGCTGCCTCGCTATATATATAAGGTAACAGACGGTAACGAAGTTCCAGATATTTGGCAATAATCTGCTCTGCCTGTTCACCGTAACGCCATGGTTCAGTATCACTCATATAGCCATGTACACGCATTAAGGGTAAGAATGTACCAGTTTGAATCCAACGAATCATACATTCAATATAGGCAGGATTAGTATGCTGATTCCCCGGACGGAAGAAACCACCTGCATCATAAGTCCACCAAGGCAATCCGGTACTGACAAGTCCCAATCCTGAAACAATCTGTCTACGCAATGTTTCCCAATCATTACCAACATCGCCAGACCAGAATACCGAGCCATAGCGTTGTATTCCGGGGAAGGCACTACGGGTAAATATCATGTGACGACGTGCAGGATCATCTGTACGGCATCCTTCATACACTGTCTTGCTGACCAACAAGGGATAGACATTACGGAACACTTCACCAGGAATTGTCTGATTGTTTACTCGTCGGCCTACCAAATCATCATTTTCCGGTTCAGTAGCATCCTGCCACCATGCATCAATGCCGTAAGGCTTGAGCAGACGTTCACTAAAATTCTTCCAATAGAAAGCTGCTGCATCAGGGTTGAAAAAGTCTATCCATGAAGTACGTGGAATATAATATCCCTTAGCTGTCATTTGTTTGCCGACCTCTGAATTGGCATCAACCTTTGACCATACAGAGAGCATCAGACGTATATTCATATCGTGCAGTTCCTTTACCATAGCTGCAGGATCCGGATAATGATTCTCGTCAAATTGCATAGAATTCCATCCGTATTTACCCCAATATTGCCAATCCTGTACAATCAGGTCTATAGGTAATTTGCGCTGACGGAAGGTCGCAGCATTATCCAACAGTTCCTTCTGTGATTTATAACGCTCACGGCAGTGTACGTATCCCAATGCCCATTCGGGAAGCATGGGAACCTCGCCTGTCAGATCCCGATAAGAGGCAATCACTTCATCGGCACCGCCTACAAACAGAGTATAGTCCACGCACGATGCCACGGGTGATTGCAAGGTTGTTTGGTTGTCCACAGGTTTGTAATATAGCACCGGACGGTCATTGCGCTCCAATTCCGCCATCACTTCATGCTTACCGGCTTTCAGTTCAACGATTACTGAAGTCGTAGGAGGTAACCATGTGTTGCGCACATCTACAATTGTTTTCCCACCAATATTCAAGTGATGACGACGTGCCATATTTTGCCCTACGTCCAGCAACAGAGCATAACGTCCATCGACCGGGATATCCAATATTCCCTTAAACGCATTGGAACGACGTACCTCACGCTTGCCACCTTCGGTAGAAGTTACGTTCACGGCTACAGCTTCGCCCACTTCATTACTTTGTTCCAACTTCAGCGAAGCTTCCGCCGGATTAAAATCTGTCAATCCATAGTTATTCCAAAGCAAGCCATATCCTTTACTTGAAAGAAGAAAAGGAATAGCAATCTGGGTATTCACCTGTGTCAGACGACGGGTCAGGCCACGTACATTACTGTATCCGTCTTGAAATTGTCCAAGTCCGTAGAGATATTCGTCTGCAGGTGATTCTATTTGCAACCGGGCATTATAGGTAGGCTCTCCCTGTACAGTACTTGCTTGCAACTGGTGCGAAGTAGCTTTGAATACCTCCTTACCCTGTGCATCATTTACCGTCAGCGTCTGTTTTCCGCCATCTATCAGGATATTCATTTGTGGTGTCTCTATCCGAGTTACTCTCCCATTCTCCCGTTTCAATTCATACTTAACCTTTCCTTCTCCCGCCTCAGGCAAATAGATCCATTCGGGTAGTTTCCGTCCTTCCCCTTCGAGATATTGCACACGCAAGGTGTTTTCTGTCATTACCCTCAGACGTAATGTCCCTTTATTGAAAGGGATCTCCACTTCATTCTTCTTTCCCTCATCAGAAGCCTGCACATACAGGACGATAAATATTGATGCAAACAGATACGTAATCCGTTTCTTCCATTGAATCATATTGTTATTGTATTAATTTATTTGCTGATGTTTTTTCTTGTCAACTTTATCTGTGTCATGAATTTTTCCAACTCACCCGCATTTGCTCGCCTATAATCTGCCGGACTTCGTTCAGCAAATCTTCATCAACAGTTTCCTGAGCATAAGCCACATTTTTCAAGACATTCTGCGGATTGGTCGTACTGAACAATGTAGTAGCTATACGCTGATTGCTGACAGCATACTGCATAGCCAATCTTTCAATGGGATAATTTTTCTCACGACAATATTCCATAGCCCGACGGCAAGCTACTACCAATGATTGAGGGGCAGGATGCCATTGAGGAGCACCACGTTCACTCAACAATCCCATAGATAAAGGAGAAGCATTAATCACTCCTATGCCACGTTTTTCAAAAAAATCCAGATAATCTACAAGTTTGTCATCGCACAAGCAATGGTGACAGAAATTCAAAACCGTCTCCACCGTTCCTTCCGGACTATGTTCCACCACCCATTGCAGATTCTCCAATTGCAGATCCGTGATTCCGACGTGCCCCACCACCCCTTTTTCACGCAATTCCACTAAGGCAGGAAGTGTTTCATCAACAACTTGGCGAAGGTCTGCAAATTCAATATCATGTACATTGATAAGGTCAATATAATCCACATGCAAGCGTTCCATACTTTCGTACACGCTCTCCGTGGCACGTCGGGCACTATAGTCCCAAGTATTCACACCATCTTTTCCATAACGTCCCACTTTCGTTGACAAATAATAATTGCAACGAGGTATATCCTTCAATGCTTTACCAAGCACTGTCTCTGCTTTATAATGGCCATAATAAGGAGACACATCTATAAAATTCATTCCAGCCTCAACAGCTGTAAATACCGCTTCTATACCATCCTTCTCCTTCAGACGATGGAAAACACCTCCCAACGATGATGCCCCAAAACTGAGTGCAGAAACTTTCATTCCCGTCTTTCCTAATTCTCGATAAGGTAACATATCTATTCTTTGTCTTAATTTTAGAGGCAAAAGTACGTTTTTTCACCTAACCAATATAGTCGTATTACGACAAACAATAGGACAATATCGACAAAATATCATTTCAGGCAGATATTACACCTTGAGACTGACAGAAACCATCAACGCCATTGTTCAAGCAGAAAGAACAAACAGATTGCTACAAAATAACGAAATGTTATCCAAGGGAATAGTCTTGGACAACATTTCGTTATCATAAGATTTTCTAAGAAAAGAATTTTAAAATCAGGCTTTACGACCTTCTTCCATATCCAATTTATCGTTATAAATCTATTTTTATTGAATTCACAGTTAAAGCAAACACTGTATTCTTATAATTTCAGTACTCCTGCCCCATGTTTGAATTCCAATATTTCAGGATGCTGTTTGGCAAAAGAGTCCATGTGGCGAATGCGTTTTTCTTCCAAGATTTCATTGACCGCTATCAGAATTCCGGTCTCTTCTACATCGCCAAACTCATAATTAATCGCAGTTCCGAATACCCTCATAGTGGGAGACAAACTCATATAAGCATTCACCAGTGGCGGAATATTGCACCCCAAACTGCGCACTTCACGATTCAATATACGATAATCCGCCTTAAACGCATCTTCACAGAACAAACATTCCAACTCATTTTTATCGGTCTCTATCAACAAAGGTTCTTTAGGAACAACCAATTTATCCTTATCGCCAAAATGCTTATTCAAGAAATAAAGAATCATATCCCTCCCACGCCTATTATAGGAAGGATACATTGTCATCTTTCCGAAGAAATATTTGACATTTGGCATTAAGACTGTAAGTGCCCCTAATCCGTCCCAAAGATTATCCAATGCAAAAATACCTTTTGCATCTGAACGGGTTGATTGATATTCCAATGTAACAAACGAACGACCTAATTCAATAGTCTGAGGGAGATACTCTTTAAGAAAATTCTGCGAGAAATCAAACATATGGGCTGTCGCCAGAATGGGATGTCCCTGTTCATCCATGCGGACATCCGTGCCCAACAAGTAACGATAACCACCGATAATTTCCTCTGATTCCGGATTCCATACAATCAATTGGCGGTATGGGTTCTCCATTGTATCATATTCGTCAATATCCATAGAAAGCCCCGTTCCACCGCCTCCGGCCCGGAATGCAATTTCACGCAAACGCCCAATCTCTTTCATCACGTTTGGCGCATTATGAGCAGTCACAATGTAAATCTCGTTATTGCTCTTATTGGTACGTCTCAGACGCTTGTCCTCGGTAAGTTCCTGTTTCAGTATCTCTTTACTGATCGGAGCGATTATCTCTTCCATTATTTATTATTAGAATTATCTTTCAGATTATAAACGATGCCCTTCACCTGTTCTGCCCATTCAGCCGGCGTCTTTGTCCTATCAAAGGTTTGCCAAGGTATGGGCTTACCGATAACTACACGAAAGGTTTTGTGGCGATTCTTATACATTTCGTCAGCCAAATAAAGCATCGCGATATTAAACTTTATTCCTAACCTCTTGCACCAATTGGCCAACGAATAGAAGAAGTCGGAATTCCGCCCTTCAAAATAAATGGGTACCACATCACGCTGAGTCTGCACACTTTTAACAATAAAAGTCTTTTTCCATTCCAGATCACGAATAACCCCATCAGAGCGACGACGCGAACAAAGCCCTGCCGGGAACATGATTATATGGTCATCAGACCGGAAAGCAGCCTCTACCATCTTAGGAAAATCCCTCGACTGCGAACCTGTTTTATTGATAGGCACACACAGAGGAGCCAACCCATATAGATTCATCAGCAAATCGTTTACCAGATATTTGATACGTCCGTCATAATGTTTACCCAAAATATAGCCTAACGAAATACCATCTTGCCCGCCCAAAGGATGGTTACTCACAAAAGTACAAAGACGACCATCATCCGGCAGATTCTCCAACCCTTCCACCTCTACCTTGGTATCAAGATACTCCAATGTAGATTCCAAAAAAGGAACACCCCGTTTTTCTTTTACACTCAACAGGTATTCATTTATCTCTTCCTGGTGTACAATCTTTTTCAGATAAGACACCAAAAAGCCTGGAACATATTTAGCCTTCTTGCCTGCTTTCGAGGCAAGAATCTTATCTATGTCAACAAGAAAAAATGGTTCGTCAGCCATAATCATCAGTTAATATCGGGCAAATTTAATGTTTCTTTTTCATTCGTGAACACTCTTTTCCGAAAAATAGGACAAAATCCCCACCCTTTTAGGATATTTTAATTACCTGCAAAAGAAACCTCCATCCTCCTGAACCAAACCATGAATGCTTTTCTGAGAGAAAAGTATGTCTCCCTCCCTTAGGTTTGGACAAAAAACACTATCTTTGCACCCTAATTAATAAGAAATAAAGAAACAATTAATAAATTATGGCATTAAAAGCAGGTATCGTAGGCCTTCCAAATGTGGGAAAATCTACACTCTTCAACTGTCTGTCCAGCGCTAAAGCACAAAGCGCCAATTATCCCTTCTGTACCATTGATGCCCAACAGGGACAAATATCAGTACCCGATGAAAGGTTAAACAAACTGGCAGAATTGGTACATCCGGGACGCATCGTACCAGCCACTTGCGACATTGTCGATATTGCGGGATTGGTAAAAGGAGCCAGCCAAGGCGAAGGATTGGGTAATCAATTTTTAGGAAACATACGTGAAACGGATGCTATCATCCATGTGTTACGTTGCTTCGACAACGACAACATTGTGCATGTTGATGGATCTGTAAATCCTGTTCGCGATAAGGAGATTATTGATGCAGAACTGCAATTGAAGGATTTGGAGACCGTAGAAAACCGTATAAAACGAGTTGAAAAACAAGCAAAAGTAGGAGGCGACAAACAAGCAAAAATAGAATACGACGTATTACTACGCTACCGTGAAACCTTGCTACAAGGCAAATCTGCCCGTACTGTAACCTTCGACACAGAAGATGAAGAGACAGCAGCCAAGAATCTGTTCTTATTGACCACAAAACCTGTACTATATGTCTGCAACGTTGATGACACCAGTGCTGCTAATGGAAATCCTTACGTAGAAGCTGTGCGTGAGGCTATCAAAGATGAAGACGCTGAGCTACTCATCATTAGCGCCCAAACAGAAGCAGACATTGCCGAACTGGAGAGTTATGAGGAAAAACAGATGTTTTTAGAGGACATGGGACTGAAGGAGTCTGGCTGTGACCGCCTCATCAAAGCCATCTACAAACTCTTAAACTTAGAAACCTTCATCACCGCCGGCGAAATGGAGGTGAAAGCTTGGACTTACAGAAAGGGATGGAAAGCTCCACAATGCGCAGGTGTCATCCACACTGACTTTGAAAAAGGTTTCATCCGCGCTGAAGTCATCAAGTATGACGACTATATCAAGTACGGTTCTGAAGCGGCAGTCAAGGAGGCCGGCAAGATGGGTGTAGAAGGTAAAGAATACGTGGTGCAGGACGGCGACATCATGCACTTCAGGTTTAATGTGTAATATAGTTTCTAGTGATTAGCTACTAGTTACAAGTGGGTATCCGGCGACAGTTCAAACACTCGTAGCTAACAGCTAACCACTAATCACTTCCTAAAATTTATGTTTTCAACTATCACTTGGAATCCTTCATTGGAACTTTTCAGCATCGGCAATTTTCCTCTGCGTTATTATTCCCTTTGCTGGATTATTGGTTTGGCATTAGCCTATATCATTATACAAAGACTTTATAAAGAACAACGAATCCCAGAAGACAAATTCGACCCATTGGTATTCTATTGTTTCTTTGGCATCCTCATCGGAGCGCGATTGGGACATTGCTTGTTTTATGAACCGGCATTCTATCTGAGTCACCCGATAGAGATGTTACTACCCATTCGCGAAACTGCCAATGGATGGAAACTGGTAGGCTATCAGGGATTGGCCAGCCACGGTGGGACACTGGGACTAATGATAGCCTTATGGCTTTATGTCCGTAAAACAAGAATCAACCTGCTGCGTGTATTGGACATCATTGCCATTGCCACCCCCATTACTGCCTGTATGATACGATTGGGCAATCTGATGAACAGCGAAATTGTAGGAAAAGCCACCAACCTACCTTGGGGATTTATTTTTGTGAAAAACGGAGAAGACTTTGCCCGCCATCCGGCACAATTGTATGAAGCGATTGCATACCTTATTATATTTATAATAGGATGGATCATTTACAAGACGAAACCAAACCGCGTTGGGACTGGTTATTTCTTCGGTTACTGTTTAGCCACAATTTTCACTTTCCGTTTCTTTGTAGAGTTTTGCAAAGAAGTGCAAGTCGATTTTGAACAAGGCATGACACTTGACATGGGCCAGTGGCTTAGCATACCCTTCATGATTATCGGAATTGCCTGCATGATAGGTGGCCCATGGCTTCGCCGATGGGAAGAGAAATAGAAGTGGTCTTTTTGCAGACTGAGGATTCTTCTGTTATTCAGTTGAAATCTCATTTTCGAGCATATATATGCAAAATAACATATATTCAAGTGCCAACAGATATATACCTCAAGTGTCAACGGATATATGTCCCTGTTGGTATTTCTTTGGAGATATACCAAACTGACTTTTGAAGACTTTAGCAAAATAATGTGGATCACTGATACCTACTTTGTAGCACACTTCAGAAACAGTTATGGTTTCATCACAAAGTAGTTCTGCTGCCCGTTTCATTCGATGTGACTTAATATAGTCGGCCGGAGTCTGCCCAGTGAGGGTTTTCATTTTTTTGAAAAAGACCGTACGACGATATCCCATAGCAGTTGCCACGTCATCAACGGATAACATAGAATCTTCCATGTGTTCAGAAAGCCATTGGTCAAGCATATCCAAGAGACGCTTGTCGCGTTCTTCTGTAATAATTTCCGGCAACTCTCTCTTTACCGCTAACATTTTCTTGCCATATCTGTCTTTCAACATGTCGCGTTGCTGGATGAGTTGTACAACCGTGGCGATAAGAAGCTGTGCTTCAAAAGGCTTTGTTATGTAAGCGTCGGCTCCATTCTCAATAGCCTTGAGGCGTTTTTCATCACTGATGAGAGCAGTAAGAAGAATAATCGGAGTGTCCTTAAACTCTTCAATATGACGAATACGGTTTGTAAACTCCAATCCGTCCATCACAGGCATCATAATATCACACACTATCAAATCGGGACGAACTGTATCCAACAGATTCAATGCCTCAACACCATCCATGGCCGTATGTACAACAAAATACCTTTGCAACAAATCACTCAAGAATCCTATGACATCCGAATCGTCCTCTACAATAAGAATTTTCCTGTTATTCATAGGTTGGGGAACCAGATCATGGTAGTCTGTGAACTTCACATCGTTTTGTTCCACCAACAGAAGGTGGTCGGGAGACAAAAAATCCCTGGATGAATAGACGCTCTTGTCCGTTGGAATCTCTACGATGAAAATAGAGCCTGTCAAAATATTGGGTTCGAATCGTATAGTACCGTGATGAACTTCAACCAAAGCTTTGGATAAATTAAGCCCTATGCCAATACTGTTCCCGGAAAAAGAACTCTGCATGAAGCGTTGGAACAATTCTGGTTGTTTTTCCTTTGGGACACCAACACCAGTATCCTCAACTCGGACAATCATCTTATCTGTCGTAAAATGCACGATGCACCTGACCTGCCCATGAGTCGGAGTATATTTGAAAGCATTGGAAAGCAGGTTGTACATTACTTTATCCAAATGAGAACGATCAATATATACCATGCGGGACTTCTCCTGAGAGGAGAATGTATAAGTTATTTGTTTGTTCTCTGCTATATCACGAAAACTTTGGTATATATCCCTCAAATATTTGACCACATCAGTCTCCTCCAAAGCCAAACGCAATTTGTTATTCTGCATTTTGCGGAATTCCAACAATTGGTTGATAAGACGAAGCATCCGGTTTACACTTTTGTCCATGTTGGTCACAGATTGACGCATCTCCGCAGGAATCGTATGTCCTTTGATACGTTCCAAAGCCCCCCGGATGATGGTCAATGGAGTACGGAATTCATGAGAGATATTAGTAAAAAACTGCAATTTGTACTCCGTCAACTGTTTCTCTATGCTGATACGTCGCCGTAAGCTATATACGATATGTAACTGACGATAGATGATATAGGCTACAATGAGGGAGATTACTATATAAATGAAACAAGCCCACCAAGTTCTCCACCATGGAAGGGATATAGTCAGAGGCAATATTTTTTCTACATCCGACTGAAGACCGGTACCATACGCTTTTACACGAAACACGTATTCCCCTGGAGATAGATTCTTATAAGTCGCAAAGCTATATATACTGGGTTCACTCCATTCTTTGTCATAGCCTTCAAGCTTATAAGAATAGCTGACACCTGATACATCTTTATAATTAAATGCGGAAAAACGTATTGTCAAAGCATTTTCATTGTGCGCCAAGCGAAGTTCCGACAAATTCTCCGCCTGTGTTCCATTGACATAAATACCCGTAATATCAAGTCGGTCGTTCACTACCCCTTCCGACATATCAGCCATATTGGGATTGTAGATAAGAATACCGGAATTAGTTCCGAAAGCAAGACGGCCATCAGGAAGTTCCAACGCACAATTGTCTGCATAATAATTGTGCATCAGGTTATCCTCATTATAATAATGCCTGACCATACGTTGGTCTGGATTATAGCTTGTCAGACCATTTTTTGTAGCGAACCACATCACACCTCTACTATCTTCAAGGATTGACTGTACTTCGTTAGAACGTAATCCCACTGAAGTTTGCCATACGAATTGACTCTCTTTATAATCCTTTACATTGTCCATACAATAGACTCCACTACCCATTGTCCCTACCCAAAGATTGCCGCGGGAATCTTCAAAGATACTGCAGACATCACTGTAATTCAAATCTTCACCCGTCAGTGGTTGCATGAAAGCCGTAGCATCTTCTAACAACTCATCTGGGTGAAAACAATATACACCATTTTTCGTACCCACCCACATTGTTCCATACCTATCTTGATATAGGACTCTGGCTGAGAAATTCTTGTCGAAGAAATGGCGAAATTGATAGCTACCATCTGGTTGACGAACTGCCAAATCAAGGTAGCTACCATCAGGTGCCACCCAAACTCGCCCATTCTGGTCGCACATCAAATAATATATATTATCTGCCGAAACACTGGTCGGGTCTTCTGGAACATGCTTATACCAGCGATTGTCATCTGCCAAAAGGCCATTCGTACGAGTTCCTTGCCAAAGACTTTCTCCCTTATCTACACACACAGCATGAAGATCAACGCCCCGATAAGTGGGTTTAAGAGGAGTAGTCAAGTCCTTATCTGCTTTATAAACATCGCCTTGCGTATTGGCTACAAGGATAGTCGAATCTGACACATAACGCATGATATAGACTTGGTTAGACCGCAAACCTTTTGCCTGCACATCAAGCATTACAATTTCGGGGGCCTCTTGCATCGTAGTCAGATAGACTACCCCATGGAACTCATCAGCCAACCAAATGTTTTCATCGTGATCCATATACATATCAACGATATAATCGGTGGATATGAGTCCTGAGGATTGACGAATCTGTTGGGATTGGCCTGTAAGTTTGTCATAAACAGTGATACCGCATCCATTCGTCGATATCCATATCAGATTATGTTTTGGAGAAGTTATCACCTTATATTTCTTACTGCTGACCAACGGAAACAACGTTTCGTCAAAGACCCTCAGATGAATGGTTTCGCCCGTGTGTTGGTCGATATGCCAGATAAGTCCCGTATTATCGAGTACAACAACATTCCCCAAATTGTCTGTAATGACCCCACCGCCAGCGGCAATAACATCTCTATAAGGGGCTACAAGTGAATCGTTATAGACTTTGCGACGAATGTTTGCATAAAGTTGCCATTTTTCTTGGTCGGGCATTTCCACCAAACAATTCCGATTTACATCAAACAATGAAAATTGATTGCCCTTCTGCGCGATAAGCAATGTGTCTTTCCCGATATTGTACAAACCGGAAATGTGATTATTGTACAACAACCGTTCACTACCTGCCACAGAATACTTGAAGGTAGTGAAAAAATGTCCGTCATACCTATAAAGGCCATTGGGAGTTCCCATCCACATGAATCCTTTACTGTCTTGAATCAGGTTGCGCACATTGTTGTCAGGAAGTCCGTTAGAAGAATCCAACTTACGGGAATATATCTCCACACCCAAAACATGAAGGGTGCAGAGACATATCACCATAAGGAATATTGCTTTTTTACGTATCATAGGTCTGCAAATATACAGAATATAAGATGAAAGCAAACATCTTTTTTTGAAAAAATAATCATTTATTCTCCGACAGGCCTGTTTATTTGGTCATAACGGTTCTACTTACAGATTTCAAGCCATTGCAAGTAGCTGTTATTTTCACCTTTCCCGCATTACGGTCTGAACGGAGAATGGCCATTGCAAATCCGTCATAAAGGACCTTTTGGTTTCCATCGAAGAGGTCATCGGAAAGATGGTCTCCATTATCTACGGCTATGATGCGAGCCGGTCCTTCGACTTGGAAAGAGACTGTTCCATCGTTAGTGGGGACAATGCGCCCTTTCTTGTCAACGGCATAAACCTTCACATATTGCAAGTCCATACCATCCGCATTCCAATCTGCATTCTCTGTCTCCATTATTAACCTCACCGGAACACCCGTAGTCTCCAATTTATGTTGGGCTACAACCTCTCCATCTTTTTTGGCTACAGCTAAAATGTTGCCCTCGGCATAAGGAACTCCCTTCCAAGTAATGACGTTGGGTTTCTTTGTGTCATTATTCTTTTTGACACCAATGCTCTTGCCATTGACAAAGAGTTCAACTTCGTCACCATTGGTGTAAGTATAGACTGTATATTTCTGGCCTTGCTGATGATTCCAATGGCTTGACACACGGGTCTGACCAACAATGATATCATTCCAAAGAAGGGTATCGACCTTGCCTGCAATACCGATATGCACCATAGGCTCTTCGGGTTTGAAGATACTTTTCATCAAATAGGCTTGAGGATTGGGTTCCAAAGAATGGCGGAAGAAAGAGTAATTCCATCCCTTCTTAGGCCAAATATTGGATTCTCCCCAATACTCTATTGCTCCCCAATAAGCCAAGCCTACCATCTTATCGCGATCCATGCCAAAGTAAGGAGCTGTCAGTTCATTGGTAGTGGCTTCACTTTGGTACATAATCATTTCTGGAGCTTTCTCCAAATACTTCTGATAGTCTTCCCAACAATAGTTGAAACTGGTTACTTCCGTCACTTGAGCCAATTCGGGGGGAATAATATTTTCAGGCATGCGGTACTCAGGGCTGTGTTTGACAATGCCGTTTGCGCGTGCTGGATACATAGCTACCGTGGTCTTACGCGTAGGGTCAAGACGTTTGACTAACGTATTCATTATATTATAAGCGGTGATACCCCAATCGCGAGTGGGGAATCCACAACGTTCTTCCTGAAATTGCAACTCATTACCGAGACTCCACATAATGACAGAAGGATGGTTACGGTCACGTTTGACCCACTCCATCAGATTCTCCCACCACATTTCTGTCCAAGGACGGCGACCCGCCCAAGCGAGTGTATTGCTCCATTTGTCGTACAATTCATCCACAATCAAAATACCTTTCTCATCAGCCAGACGGAGGAAAGCCTCCGAATAAGGATTGTGAGATGTACGGATATGATTGAAACCATACTCTTTGATTTTATCCATCATTCGGGCAATGCTTGTCTCATAAGCCGCTACACCTACGGCACCTATATCGTGGTGATTGGCCATGCCTTTCAGAAATACTTTTTTCCCGTTAAGTTTGAATCCAAACTCTTTGGAGAATTCAATCGTACGGATGCCAAAACACTCTTTCAAACGGTCAATAGTTCGTCCGTTCAAAACAAGAGATACATCTACCGTATACAAATAAGGTGTTTCGCAGCACCATAATTGAGGATTGCTGACTTGAACCTTGGGCAACTGAACCTCCACTGAAGGTTGTTTGTTATCCTTCGGGGCGGCTACGCTTGTTTCTCCGACCTGCACTCCGTCAGGCCCATATACTTTAGCCTCAATCACAAGGTCATATTTCTTATTCTTAATACCTTCCACATCGACCTGTACATTCACTGTTGCCTGTTGTTCTGTAATATCCGTGGCGTTCACATAAATTCCATGACGAGCAATAGAGACAGAGTCTTTCAATACAACCCATACATCGCGGTAAAGACCTCCACCCGTGTACCAGCGAGAGTTCTTTGCCTCGCCAGTGGAGCAATGTACAGCCAACACATTTGGACGATCATACTTGAGCAATTTGGTTACATCAGCTTCAAATCCAAGATAGCCATAATCAGTACCACCTATTTTCTTCCCATTCAAATAGGCATCTCCATGGAGCATAATGCCTTCAAAGTCAAGGATGACACGCTTGCCTTTCCACTCTTTGCTTGCTTCGAAAGTCTTACGATACCACCCCGTAGCCATATCCTTGAAGCCACGACCGCGACTTGCCTTCTCATTCCATGGCATCTCTATTTGGAAGTCGTGAGGCAAATCTAAATTACGCCATTCAGAATCGTCCAAAGAGACACTCTCTGCATTTTCAACCTCGCCCAACTTGAATTTCCAACCAAAGTTGAACAGTTCCTTTTGTCGTTCGCCACCAGCCATAATTACATTGGTGACAAACAGTCCTACAAGGACTAATAAAAATTTGTTTTTCTTCATTTTGCGTATATTAATTTGTGACTTTATTCCGTTGAGTGCAAATTTAAATAATGTGTGTTAAGTAAAATATAGCAAAATACGAATTTACCCCATTTTGTACAATTCTACCCATACGTATTTATGGGATCTGCCTACATTTGCAAAACAATATCACAAATATCAAATTTATGAATAGACATCATTTGCTACTTCTAATTAAATCCGCATTAACGGCTTGTTCTACAATGTTTTGCTTAGCTGTAAATGCACAAGAGGAATTGTCGTACGGGTTCAAATATCCCCAAGACTCGGCACGTACCAAAGTGTGGTGGTTCCACGGAGAGACAATCGGTACGCACGAAGGAATTACGACCGATTTGGAAGCCTTCAAACAACAAGGTGTAGGAGGTGTTGTCTATTACGACCAGGTGCATGGAAAGGGCGAGGGTGCCTTCAAGGTATTTTCACCGGAATGGTGGGATGAATTAATATTCTCTGCCCAAGAAGCCAAACGTTTGGGCCTAAGTTTTGAATGTAATGCCAGCAACGGTTACGTGGCAGGGGGGAAATGGATTACTCCGGACAAGAGCATGCTGCAATTGGCCAACACGGAATTAGTTGTTGAAGGAGGCAAAGATTTGCAATTCAAAATGCCGATGTTGAGGACACGTGGTAACTGGCACAAAGACGTGGCACTTATTGCTATCCCATACAAAGAGGAACTCATGAAGGATTCACGGAGTGTTTTCAGCAAAGATTCAGTAGTCAGCCTGACAGATCCTACTCAACATATCTATATTAATATAGACTTTGAACAAGAATTTGCAGCAAGAAGTATCACTTATGTGGTAAGGGCACGCGGTAAAGCACGCACCTCTTCCATGCAGGTTCCATTGAACCATTTCTTACACAACCAGAAGACGACTCAAACCAATCCAAAAGAATTCAATGGTTGCGGATATCGGATACTGCCTCCTATTGGCGAATTGCAGGTTTCGGAGAATGGTGTTGATTATCGTACAATATGCTTGCTCCGTCCCAAATATCAGAATTTGGGGGGTGTAAAGGAGCAAACCATAGCATTCCCCACAACAAAAGGTAGATTTTTTAGGATAGCGCTACACAATTGGGGGACCACAAACAAAGCAGACCAAAATTTGACATTCGGGAATGTGGTACTTTCATCACGTGCAGCCGTTGATGCATGGCAAGAGAAAGCCAGTCTTGTTTCGGAAATTATCGAAGGAGACAATACTCCTGCATACACTTCCGCAGATTTGACTGACTTCTCGCATGCCATCGACCTCTCTTCTTTAATGGAAGAAGACGGTACTGTAAATTGGAAGAAGGCTCCAGCAGGCAAATGGCTTGTCATGAGATTCTTCTCAATGTCCAATGGGGGGCATACCAAACATGGGCGTGCAGAAGCTCTGGGAATGGAGTGCGACAAACTGTCGGTAGAAGGTGCCCGTTTACAGTGGAAGAGTTATGTCAAACCCATCATAGACAGTATCCGGGCACATAATGGATTCATTAGTGGCATCTGTATGGACAGCCATGAAGCAGGACCACAAAACTGGACGATAGGATTTGAAAATGAATTCAAGCAATTGAGAGGATATTGTATGAAGAAATACCTGCCGGTATTGGCTGGCTTTGTAGTGGGTTCAAAAGAGGAGTCCGACAAATTTCTCTATGATTTCCGACACACAATAAACGATTTGATAACAGAACGGTATTTCGGCGAATTTAACAGGTTGTGCCAAGCGGAAGGACTTACACTCACCGCACAAGCAGTGGGTGGAGCACTCTGTATGGCAGGAGATGCTATTGGAGTAAAACGTCTCGTTGACAAGCCGCAGGCCGAATTCTGGGGCTACCAGACAGAAGGAAACTATGATATAAAAGATTGCTCATCGGCAGCACATCTCTATGGTAAACAGATTGCATCGGGAGAGGCTTTTACCGATGTAACCTATAAACACACCCTGGCGGACATAAAGAACCTGGCCGACTATGCTTACGCATTTGGAATCAATGAATTTGTCGTATGTGCAGTTGCCTACCAACCTTGGGTGAAGGAGGAAAATGAGAAACTCAAAATAAACACAGCCAACGGACGCCAATATGTTCTGAACCGTCTTAACACATTTTGGCCGGCCAGCCGTCCATTTTGGGATTATCAAGCACGGTGCTCATGGATGCTGAGACAAGGAAAGCCGATAAGTGATTTCTGCATCTATTTAGGAGACAATATCCCTTGTCGTATATTGACGCACAAGTTGCCCGAACTCCCACACGGATATGATTTCGATGCTTTCACAACCGATGCGCTATTCCATCGTATGAATGTAAAAAACGGACGAATTGTATTGCCCGATGGAATCAGCTACAGTATGATGATTCTACCAGCAGATGAGAACCCTCTTCCCGAGAATGTACAGAAAAGGATTGAAGAGTTCAAGCAGGCAGGAGTAGCCGTGTATGACCCCAAGCAGAGCAACCAGTCTTTGGTTGAAGCCATTCAAAAAGCGGGATTAAAGCCGGATGTCGAATCGTCTTCAAACAACCTGTTGTACTTCTGCCACAGACGTACTAACAAGGAAGAAATCTACTTCTTGAATAACCATAGCGACAAATCCATAAATGATTTGTTCATCTTCAATACGACAGCTTCAGCCGTTGAGATTTGGAATCCTGTTTCGGGAACAATCAACCCTGCCAGATTTGAAATCAGGGAGGGACGAACAGCGCTAAGCCTTGCCTTTGCACCGCGAGAATCCTACTTCGTTATTGTCAAGACACAAAATGTTGAAGGTGAAAAACCGGTTGCCCGGAAGGAGCAAGATAAGGATATTGCGAGTTCTGCAACGACACTGCATCCGTCAGAGACATGGACGATTTCTTTTGACCCAACCATGGGAGGTCTGAAAGAGACTGTCACACTCGACAAACTGACCAATTGGACAAAAAACGATAATCCGCAAATTAAATACTATTCAGGAACAGCGGTCTATCGAAATGTTTTTCATCTAAAAAAGAAGGACAAGCATGCTTCGTACCAAATAGAGATACCACTGCTGAATTCTGCTGCAGAGGTGTTTGTCAACGGGAAATCGGCAGGAGTGGTGTGGTGTTCACCTTGGAACCTTGATATTACCCCTCTTCTACGCAAAGGGAAAAACAATATAGAGATACATGTATGCAACAGTTTATGGAACAGACTTGTGCGAGATGCCCAGTTGCCGGAAGAAGAACGGGTAACTTGGCAAACACATAATTTGGCCAAACCTACAGACCGACTTGTAAACTCTGGTATAAACGGAGAAGTGACAATAAGAGTACGTCCATAACCTTCATTAGGATTTGGACAGTATAAATTTACCACATTTTGTACGAAATTACCAACTCTGTTACTGCACGAGTTCGTACATTTGCCACATCTACTATATTTAGGTGAATAAAAAATGGAACATATCAAAAAAAACAAGGTTATATGAAAAACATTCGACTTTTCATTGTCTGCTTGATTTCAAGTGTACAAGTTTGCTATGCAGGACTTGTCCCTCAAAATCCGGACAGAGGTGTTGTGGCGCTTCCGGCCAAATCAGAAGGCATATTCATCAGTTGGCGTTTCATGCCAGAAGACGATGCTTCGACCACATTTGACGTTTTACGTGGTGACGAAATCATTGCTTCCGACCTCAACAGTGCAACCTCTTATGTCGATTTATCGGGCAACACATATAACAGTTATTCCATTGTTGTGAAGAAGGGGGGAGTGGAAATAGAGAAAACTGATGCCGTCCGGCCGTGGAGTAATATCTATAAGACATTGAAGACCGATAAACCAGCTGATGCTCTCACTGCCTCGGGGCAGAAATACAGCTACACTCCCAATGACTGTGCCATTGCCGATGTGAATGGAGATGGAGAATTTGAACTGCTCCTGAAGTGGGATCCTGATAACTCCAAAGACAACAGCCTAAGTGGAATCACGGGAAATTGCCTGTTGGATTGTTACACATTCGATGGAGAGAAACTGTGGCGTATTGATTTGGGAAAGAATATACGTGCAGGTGCCCACTATACTCAGATGGTATTCTATGACTTGAACAACGATGGAAAAGCAGAATTGGTATGTAAAACTGCTCCCGGAAGTATTGATGGAACGGGCGCTTATGTTACCGCTGCTGCGACAGATGCAACAATCAAAGCACTCAACAACGAACAGGATTTAAGAAACCGGGCTAACGGAACGGTAATCAAAGGAGCAGAATTGCTGACGGTTTTCAATGGAGAGACTGGTAAGGCTGTTCACACCATTTGGTACAATCCCAATCGGGCGGGTGGCACCAATAGCATTGCCACGTATCCATCGGATGAAAGTTTCTGGGGAGACAATTATGCCAACCGGAGTGAACGCTACCTTTCATGCGTAGCCTATTTGGGAGGACGGGACGAGAATCCGTCTGCCATTTTCTCAAGAGGTTATTATACCCGTGCCTATATTTGGGCGGTAGATTTTGATGGAGAATCCTTGTCAACCCGTTGGCTGTCTGCATCGACAAGTAAAACCAAACTGACCCTTACAGATGCTGAGGGGAAAAGTGAGACACGTGAATATTTGACATGCACTTCAGGGCGTTCTTTGGCAGAGACATCCGGAAACACCTGCTACGGACAGGGTGCGCACAACATCTCTGTGGGCGATGTGGATGGTGATGGCAAGGATGAAATCATGTTCGGTTCGGCAGCATTGGACGACGATGGATGGTTGCTCTACAGTACAGGATATGGCCATGGCGATGCCATTCACTTGGGCGATTTTGATCCTAATAGGGAAGGTCTTGAATTCTTTATGGTACACGAGGAAAGTCCGTATGGCTACCATTTCATCGATGCCAAGACGGGCGAAGTGATATTCTCTGCAACCAGTGGTGGCGACAACGGTATGGGAACTATGGCCGATTTGGACTTAAACCATTCGGGCGCGGAGTTCTGGACAGCAGCGGCCAATAGCCTTTACAATGTGGAGGGTAAGAAACTGGCTGATTTTTCTGGAAATGACAAACCTCATAAGTTCCGTTTGTACTGGGACGGAGATGCGGCCGACGAGTTGTTTTACGATGCTACCGTAGATAAGTGGAACGGGACTGATGATTTGGGACACGTTATCCAATTCCACAAATACGGAAACTCTGCATCAAACAATGGTAAGCCCCATCCCAATCTGGTTGCTGATATTTGGGGCGACTGGCGTGAAGAAGTAATCCTGTGGAACAGTTCGGACTCTTGCACGCTGAACATTTTTACCTCTAACATCCCCACAGAGATACGGATACCTTGGCTGATGACCGACCACGTATATGAAATGGGTATCGCATGGCAGAATGTTGCCTACAACATGCCACCCCATTTGGGCTATTATCTTCCTGATCGTATCAAAATGTTTCAATTGGCAGAGATTCCCTATTTGTTTACCGGAGTAAGCACCGGAGAATCCGATTTGGTACATCCTACATGGGGAACAAATGTAACTGTAGCGGAAAATGCTCTTTCTATGCTTGCCACTGCGGCTACAAACTATGACAACCGTTTTGCCTGTACATCCACGGAAAACGTATGGCGATACAGGGATGTTGATGATACGTATGCAGGGCTCTGGTGTCAAAATGGAGGAGGCAAACTTGCCATTCTGGGTTTGCAGAAAAACGATGAGGTCACATTCAATGTCTGCAGGGGAGGACTTATCAGATTTGATAATTCAGAACAGACTGGCGGAATCAAGATGGCGGCAGTAGGAGAAAGTACAATAAAAATCTCTGCAGCAGGAAATCTGTTGATGACAGCATCGGCAGGAACATACATTCGCAGTATCACCATCAAAGGGGCAAGCTCGGCGAATGAAATTGATGTTGTAGAGAACGACCGTATCCGATCAGAGAACAATACAATCTATACGCTGACAGGACAACGTGTCACCAATCCTGGCAAGGGTATATACATTCAAAATGGGAAGAAAATTATTATTCGTTAAATCTTAATATTACAAAACTATTATGAGGAAAATAACATCTATTGCATGTTTGCTATTCATGACCTTGCTCGTGAAGGCGCAAACTACGGAAACTTATGATTTTGAAGAATGGGCAACATCTTTTACGAGCAATATCACATACTTTACATTCACAGAAGATTACATCACTGTGGACGGAAAAGATTTGTATATTGCAGATTATGCAGGAGAAGCGACCAATAGTTTAAATAATCGATTTGCGTTTCAAACTGACCAAACTGTTTATATCCGAAAACATAACACTGCAAAATACAACTGCCTATTTTTCACGAGTAATACAGGTCGATTCTCTATTCTAAACCTGAATGCGGGTGATAAAATAACAATTACTATCAGCAGTGGAACTTTTAGCTTTTTGTCAAGCGGTGCATATCTTGAAAGTGATGTTTCACAAACTCCTGTAAACGTAGGAGATGCCGTTACATCGAATGCGACTTACGTTGCCAATGGCGAAAGAGTTGATATAAAGGGAACAAATGCATACATAAGTAAAATCATAATCGAAACCTCGGCTGCAGAAACCGTTTCAACTCCTTCTCATCGTGTAATTGCTACCAATGGAAATGAACGTACAGTGGAGATTATCCCCGGAACAAGTTCTGGAGGTTCTGCTGTCAAAACCTATTATACGACTAATGGTGAAGATCCGACAAAGGAGAGTGCATTGTATGAAAATGCTATTACCATTTCTAACACTACTACCATCAAAGCTATCAGTTATATTGGTGATACAGACGTATGCTCTGAGATATATGAAGCTACGGTAGAAGCGGGTTTCTCTTGGCCTTTGAACGAAGACATAGTGGGAATTTCTAACATGACCGACAGTGAAGATTACGAAGGGTTGAAACATGTGGTAATAAACAAAGTATATGACAATGAAGGAGTGCTCGGCGATCCCGAAGTGAGCTTCTCGTACACATTCAATGATCAGGAGGTAACTTTGCCTTTCACAGTTACCGAGAGTGGTACATTGACTGCTACCGCTGTTGCCGATGGGTATGCAACAAGTACTGAGGAATATGTTTTGGCTGCAGCCTATCAATTGGGAGATTCGATAGATTTTGCAGCCATTGAAAAAGATGATCTGCTTGAGGGATGGACTTTAAAAAACGATGGAAATACAAGATGGGCCAATTGGGACGATATTCAAGGAAATACCTATAGCGATGCGACATGCAGCACGAAGCAACTGACTGAGTTCCTGACTTCTGATGATAATGGAAAGAATCTGCTTATCGGATATGGTCTTGGAAATCCAGGAAACAACAGAACCTCAACCTATTCTATTCAAGATGCTATGGGTGGTACCATTGCTTTTTATGAAGCAAATGAAGAACGCAAGCGTGAAGGCTCCGAACTTATGCCTTATTATATACATACCTCTGAGGATGTTACATTATCTCACAGCGTAGCGAATGGCAATGTAGTAGTTAAAGTGGCAGTTTATTCTCCCGTACTGATTCTTGAAGAAGGGGTGGATTTTGATCCTAATCATGAAACCTATGCCAGTGTATCTTATACTCGTTTGTTCAATACAAAGTATAATTACGGAACCATCTGCTTGCCTTTTGCCCCAGATGAACAAACTCGTGCCAACTACCATTTCTATGAGTTCCGCGAAGCAGGAACAAACAGTCTTGTTTTTGAAGAGGTTGAAACTCCCAAAGCCAATAAGGCCTACTTGTACAGCCTGAAAGAAGGAGTGCAGGCTGAGGAGGCTGAAGAATTTACTTGCGGCGAATTTACCGTATCAGTGATCGGTACAGAAGTAGATTTGACTGCACAATGGCACTTCATAGGGTCTTTAGAGAACAAGACTATTAATTGTGAAACAGAGGATGGAATGTTCTACTACCACAATCCTTCTACCAACTTGATAACCCAAGTGACAAAGACCTTGACTATCAATCCTTATTGGGCTTACTTCCATTATACGGGCAATATGCAGAAACTTTTTACCATGCGTCTGGTCTTCAGAGGCAAGGACGAAGGAAGTGCAACAGGCATTGAAGAGATCAAACCTGCGGATGCAGCAGAAGAGGCGGAGATGACAATTTATGACCTCAGTGGCCGTAGCGTGAAACTCCCGGTAAAGGGTAACGTCTATATCCAGAATGGAAAGAAAGTTATATATTAAAACGCATGATTCTGAATAGAATAAACATTAAAACAAAAATGATTATGGAAAATAAGATGAATAAATACGAAGCCCCCGAAGTTCTTATAGTAGAATGTATAGTAGAGAAAGGATATGCGTCCAGCACAGCATCTCTCAATTTCTCTGATGAAGCGGAAGAAACTGCAGATGTTTCTTCTTGGTGGTGGCAATAATGGCAACTGATGCCATAACTTTCATGTAAAACATCAAATCACGAAGATGAACAGAATTATCCATTGCGTTTGTACCCTTGTGCTTGCCATCCTTCCGATGGCAAGCACTGTGGGGCAGACCTATAATAGCATTAAGCCCGGTCAACGATGGCTTGACACAAACGGGAACCCCATTCAGGCACACAGTCCCCAAATTTTCGAAAAAGATGGAATGTATTATTGGTATGGTGAAAATAAAGAGAAAACCCTCATGGGCACCAATGTGTGGACATGGGGTATCCGTGCCTACCGCTCCACCGATTTTTATAATTGGGAAGACATGGGGCTCATCATCGAGCCGGATACTGTGAATCCACTTTCCCCCTTACACTATTCGCAAACCCTCGACCGTCCGCACATTCTTTACAACAAGCAGACTGACAAATGGGTATGCTGGATTAAGAGCATGGATACCGATGGTTATTTTGTCATCCTCCAAGCCGACCGATTTGAAGGGCCTTATACTATCGTAAAGAGTCTGAAGCCTGAAGGATTCGGTGTTGGGGATTTCGACATGTACGTTGATCCTCGTACCGGCAAAGGGTACGTTTGGTTCGAACGTCCTCATTGGGAACTTATTTGTGCTGAACTTACCGACGACTTCTTGGGTACCAACGGACAATATACCGTACATTTCATCGGTATGCCTCCTCCCTATACCCGTGAGGCTCCTTCGCACTTTTTCCACCAAGGCCGCCACTACATGTTCACGAGTGGCACCACTGGCTATGTCCCCAATCCGTCACGCGTCTGTGTATTCGATGATTACCACGGTGAATATACCGATTTAGGTTCTCCTCATATTAATGATAAGTTTGAGGATTCTTTTGCTTCACAAATTGCTTGTGTAGTGAAAATTCCCGGAAAGCACCTGTATGTTGCATTGGCAGACCGTTGGCTTCCCCAATTTGTAGGAACCGACATACCTGTACGTATAGCTCGCGATTACGAACGTCGGTATAAAGAGCACAAGCCCTTTGATAAAGACTTTTCAACCCCTCAAGTCAAAGACAAGACAAATAAGTTGCGCGGAAAATGGGATACCACCAATGATTCGCGCTATGTATTCCTTCCTGTAATTTTCGATGAGAACGGGAAACCCACCATCGAATGGAAAGAGGAATGGCGTCTTGAGGATTACGACATCCCCACTCGCCACGATGTAGGTCCGCAGGCTATGCCCAAAGAAATTGCCCCCATTCAGGCTCCTTTTGAAATGCCTCAGTTGCAACGTCCTGTTTTTGCAGAAAAGCAGATTACCGTCAAACTGAGCTGTAAAAGAATGAACACAAAGACCATTCAGAAGGCAATAGACAAACTTGCGGCTAAGGGGGGAGGTACGGTGACAATTCCTGCCGGAGAATGGCAAACAGGACGTATAGAACTAAAGAGTGGCATTAATTTGCATCTGGCTGAAGGAGCTACCCTAAGATTCAGTGGAGCCATCAAGGACTATCTGCCTGTAGTATTCACCCGTGATGAGGGTATTGAAATCTATTCCCTCGGTGCATTTATCTATGCACATAAAGCTGAAAATATTGCAGTCACAGGAAAAGGACGCATTGTGGGTCCATCTACCGATTGCGAAATCTATCAGAACAACAAAGCCAAAGCTCTCAACATCGAAATCATCTGCAAGAATGGGGAAATGCCACTTGAAGAGCGTGTTTTTGATGGTATAAAGAACTCAGGCGAAGTATTCCTGCCCAAAACTATTGCTCCCATTGATTGCAAGAACGTACTGATTGAAGGTGTCACCCTTGATCAAGGCCTTTATTGGAATGTTGTTCCCCAATATTGCGAGAATGTCATTATTCGTGGCGTCACCGTCACCAGCTTTGGACATGGCCGTACAGACGGTATTGACGTAGAATCGTCCAAGAACGTATTGGTAGAATATTGTTCGCTCGATTGTCAGGACGATACCTACACCATGAAGTCAGGTCGTGGTGTCGATGGAAAACGAGTGAACCGTCCAACCGAAAACGTGGTAGTACGCTACAGCCTCGCCCTACGTGGCGCTGGCGGCATTGTATGCGGAACAGAAGTGGCTGGCGGCATCAAGAATGTCTATTGTCACGATTGTGTGTTTGATGGAACAGATCAGGCTTTTCGCTTCAAGACCCTTCGTCCCCGCGGTGGTGGTGTAGAAGGCATCACCGTAGAGCGTGTACGTGCCAATGTTACCGGCCCTGCGTTCTATTGCGATATGTTGGGAAGTCTTAAATGGGGAGGTGATCTTGCCCGTCGTTATGCCAAAGATGGCAAAACGTCAGCAACACCTGCCGAGAAAGTGGCTCTGCTGACTCCCTATACCCCCGATTTTCGTAATATCCGCATAAGCAATGTATTGATAGAGAATTGCTCGTCGTTCATCTCGGCCATCGGATTACCCGAACGTCCTTTACGCGACGTCCTTATCCGCAATGCACATGTGCTGAATGCTGAAAAGCTTGGCATTATGCGTGATATCAGTTCTTTCGTGGTATTGGATTCCAGGATACACACAGCCTTACCAAACCTCAGCAAATCTGATGGTCTGGAAGGAGTGATGTTCATTGACACTGTTATAGGCGAGTAAACTCTCAAACTGTAATTGCAACCTATAAACACCGTTATTGCTATTTTTTTCTGCGATAATACATTATTTACTAATTAAAAACAAAAACTATGATTAAAAAATTACTATCAGCTACGCTCTTTGCTGGTGTCGCATTGACCGCCAATGCTTACGAAGTGAATGACTTCGTTTATACAAAGACAGCAAAGTATCAAATCACAGGACAGGATCTTGTGGTGAACGGAGAATTCACTGAGGGTGACACAGGCTTGAACGGATGGGACACTATCTCCAGCGAACAGCCTTTAAGCGCGACATTTACCAAATTTACTGACGGTCCCAATGGGTCAAACACTCAGTTGGTAAATGCCGGAGCCACTTCTTTGAAGCACGGTATGCGCCAGAACATCAAGGTGACCACCCCTGGTACTTATGTGGTATCATTCTATGTGAAGGGTGCCATTGCCGGATTTACCGACATTGACCTTTCAGGGGCAGCTTCCAACTACATCAATGCTTATTACAATACAGACAAGGCATTGGCATGGATGGATACAGAAACCGATGAGAATGCCAACGGGAAAGCAGATGATTATACTTTGAGATACGGTGAGAACGGTGTGTGCAACGCTTATCAGTTCAGCTTTTCCGATATAGAATTTACCGCAGCTGCTTTTGCCGTTGAGGTGCCTGCTGAAGGCTACATCATCATCGATTTCCGCGCATTGGCCGAAGGGTTGGAGATTGCCGACGTAGAGTGCCACATGGCCAATGAGGTATATGATGACCGCATTGCCAAGGAGCGCATAGCTTATTTGCAGAACTACTTGAAGAGCGAAGGTATTGAAGAAAGAATGTACTTCGCCGAATTCCAAGAGTGCGTACAGGCTGTAGAAGCTGGAATTGAAAACAATGCATCGCCCAGCGAAATGGCAAGCCTGATGGAGAACCTTGAACTCCTTTGGGGATATTTCGTAGAACAGAACTTCGACAACGTGATTGACTATATTCCTACTACCGATGGTTCTGCCTCTACAGGAAACAACTCTGCCAACTGGATGAAATGGACTAAGAAGTTTAGCAAACTTTACCAAGATTACAATGGTAAAGCTCCTTGGAGTTGGGTAAGCGACCGTTGGAGCCATACTCAGACGGAAGAAAACTCTCCAATCACTATCCAATGGCAACGTGGTAGCTATCCAAATGACAACTGGAATAATGTTGCCACGCTGACTACTACGTTGAAGCCGGGCAAATACTATTGGGGGGTAACCGGACAAGGTGGTAGAATGACACTAAACAAAAACCGTTGGGTACGTTCGTGGGCCGACGAGTGCGCTGAACTCAGATTGTTCTTCAATGGAGACACCGTGGTGGCTGGTTGCCTGAATACTGCCCGCAATCAGGATTATGTAGTAGAGTTTGAGTTGGACGAAGAAAAGGAACTCACATTAGGTCTTATCTGTAACAACATTTCAACTTCCAAAAATGCAGGATTCAATGTTCAGTTGTACTCTCCTGTCCTCTACAGATTCCGCAACGACGGTGAATTGTCTGCCGAGCAAGAGACTTATCTGGCAAACGTAGAGACCCAACTCGAAGCTTTGAAGGACCGTTTGGACCTGGCTTATGGCTATGTGGCCGAAGACCAGAAGGAACGCCCCTGGGGTAAGGAAACCTTGCAAGAAGGTATCACTGCCGCTCAGACTCTCTACGATGGTTGGATGGCAATGTCTCAAAACGACGTATTAAAGGAACATGCCGAAGACCGTAGCCTCTCCGACACCATTATGAACAAAGGGGTCCGTTTCCTCAACAACAACTATATCACTCCGTTCGAGAAAATGAATACTCCTTTCACCGATATGGCCGTTGCCATCGAGGCTGCACAGGAAACTTTGGGTATGCGCATTTACGAAAGTTCAAGCAAGAAGAGTGACCTGACTACAGAGATTGCCACTTCACAGAGCATGTACAACGAAAAGCAGAACGTACCCTTCTCTTCAACCGACTCCTTGGCCCTCGTTACCCAGAGAGAATCTCTGAACACCATGGTTGAGGGATTCAAACAGGCCATTGATGCTACAACCATTGTTGATATTGACTTCGGAACTCAAGGGGCTCCTGCAAAACTCAATGTGATTACCGAAACAGACTCTACAGGTATTACCAGCTACCTCTTCACCATTACAGGCACTAAGGGTACAATGTTCCTCAGCAATGCGGGCGGAACAGCCGAGGATGGAACAGTTATCACAGCTACTGCTCCATTTGAACTCGGATACAATGCTACCGACTCTCTTGGTATGCTTCGCGTAGGTAACGGTGAGGCGACTGTTGACTTCACTGGTGCTCCCGTCAAGGAAACAGACATCGTAAACATCAAGTTCGATTATTACTACGGTAACCTTCAAAACAGAAAAGCCGGTTACAAGGTGCTGACTGCTGAAGGCGATACTATCTGCGGCCTCTACTGTTCTACATACAGCGGCAACGACGATTTGAACACATTCGGTGTTGACTACACAGGAAAGATTACCAATGTAGGTGGTAATGGCAACGCACTTGTTTCAGCTTCAACCAACAAGACTTCGTTCGATATCGTGCTCGACTACGGTGCAAAGACAATGTATTGCACCACTTCAAGCTCCAAGGGTTCTGTAATATCCGAAACTGTGACCCTGACTAAGGGTGCTCCTGCCAAGTTTGTTGTTTACTCTAACTATGGCAATGCCGATCAGCGTCGTTGCTGGTTCGACAACCTGAAGGTGTTGAACATTGCTGCAGGAATCCCCAATGCTGTCGAAGCAGTAGAAGTTGTCAAACCAGTCGCCAATAGTGCGATGTACAACCTCATGGGTCAACAAATCATGCGTGCCGCTAAGGGACAGATTTACATTCAGGATGACCAAAAGAAGATTGGCAAATAAAAATCCTCCTGCGCCATTATGATTTAACAGATCAGAATTAATATCCTCAAAGGAGATCTCAGGCACGGATTTTCCGCTTTATTGCAACGCGAAAAGTCTGTGCCTGATATATTATTAGAGTCTGGGAAACAAGCATTTAGTGAGTTTTAAGGGTGTATAAGCCCCTATACATTTTTTGAGGACTGTACTCCCCCCCTCACCTATCGCTACATTGTGCCTCATCCCGACGGGAAACGGAAGAACGGAAAGTGGAAAGGGCTGGATATAGTGAAATACAGACCAATAGAAAGGGCAAGGCAATACCCTCTGAATCGAACTTTTTTCGGCTTCTCAAGTGAACTATTATTCACTTGTCAAGCCGTAAGTTATTCACTTAGGGTAGCCGTAAGTTATTCACTTGGAAAGCCGTAAATTATTCACTTGGAAAGCCGTAAATTGTTCACTTGGAAAGCCGTAAATTGTTCGTTTGAGAAGCCGTAAACTGTCCGCTTTGACAACCATTGATTGTTCATTTGGATTGCCCCAAACCGTCCGCTCTTGAAGTAGGGAGTTCCTCCCTTATATTATAATAAGGTACGCGCGTACCTTATTATATATTCTGCCTGATAACTAAAAACTGCTTTTGCAGATTTCTCTTCTGCGTCATCTGCGGATGAGAAATCAACAAAAGCAGTTTTATCGGGCACCAATAGATTAGTATGCTACCATCAAAGGATTGCGCACTTTCATAGCAAATTCTGCCACATAATTGTTCCACATGACAGCATCTGTGAAATTATATTTGTTCCATCCACTTCCCCAATAATAGGTAAATTCTGAATTCGGCTGATACTCCGCTACAGCCAAGACATGACCACTGGCTCCACCACGTAACGTCTTGCTTTCATCTGCAGTGAAAAGCACTGCCTTGGCCTCCTTCATCTCGTCAGGAAAAACTATACCAAGGTAAATTTCACCATTATCATTGTGGATATTATCACTTAAGTCGGTATAGGTCACATATCCATTATCAGCATCCAGCACATATGCCTCGGGATTCTCGGGATGAATCACTATACCCGCAGCCACAGGAGACGCCACTGTCAGACCATTATAAGCAATGACAGTCTTATTCATTTGTGAGCCTTTATCAAGCGAAATGATACGAGTTTCGGCAACGGCGGTGTCTCCCTTGATAGCTGTAGGAGCATAGTTCAACTTCACAGTGAAGCGCAGGGGACCGTTATCCAAAATCTCAGGTTCACCAACATAGCAGTAAGGATAAACAATCGCATCGTCCACCAACAAAGCGGCTGCTCCTCCACCAAGGGTAGGACCCACTTTGTAACAGTCAAGTCCATTACCATGATCCACATGATAAGATACTGATTGATACAAATCATTTGCATCTTTAGTCTTACCAATCTGTTTCAAACTGTCAATCACAGCCTTTGTGGCAGGATTCAATTCCATTTCATAACGTTCTTCAACCACTAATTCGGGTACGCACTTCAACCAGACATCGTATCCGAAAGCACGCTCACCATTAGCCTGCAAAGCAGGACCATAAGTACGGTAAGCTGTAAGGTCGTTTTCCCAAGCCACATCATCAACACGCTCCGGATATTTGCGACCATATACGGCTGTCTCAAAAAGACGTTCTTCAGGTTCACCCACCTTAATGGTATACACAGCAGAGCCTCCAGCTGCCACTTCAACAGGGAATATAAGTTTTCCATCATAGGTCAACTGATAGGGAACTTGATTCTCAGAAGCATCAACAACAATAAATTGTGCTTCATCATCAAGCTTCAATTGTTTGGCAACGGCATCCATACCGACCTCTACAAGTTCCCCTTTACGGTCGATATTGAGAGAATTGCTCACTGTCACTTGCAATGAACCTTGTTTGCCGCACGATGCCAATAGCAGGGCTGCGGCGAGGAATAAGAATATTTTTTTCATGAGGATTTGTTTTTAAGGAGTGTAGGAGTGTAGGAAGCAGGAGTATAGACAATAGTTTAGCACACGTACAGCTAAACATGTGTCTACACTCCTTTACTCCTGTCACTCCTACACTCCTCTGTTGTTATTACTTAGGGTTGTTTACCGATGTAAGCCAAGATACCGCCATCTACGTAAAGAACATGACCATTTACGGCATCTGAAGCTTTAGAGGCAAGGAATACTGCAGGTCCACCCAATTCTTCAGGGTCGAGCCAACGTCCAGCGGGAGTTTTTGCACAGATGAAAGAGTCAAATGGATGGCGGCTACCATCTGCCTGACGTTCGCGAAGCGGAACTGTTTGAGGTGTAGCGATGTAGCCCGGGCCGATACCGTTACATTGGATATTGTACTCTCCGTATTCTGAACAGATATTGCGGGTCAGCATCTTCAGACCTCCCTTGGCAGCAGCATAAGCTGAAACGGTTTCGCGACCCAATTCACTCATCATTGAGCAGATGTTGATGATCTTACCTTCGCGACGCTCCATCATTTCGGGGATAACGGCGCTTGAGCAGATGAATGGTCCTACCAGGTCGATATCAATAACCTGTTGGAACTCGGAGCGCTTCATCTCGTGCATAGGGATGCGCTTGATAATACCGGCATTGTTTACCAAGATGTCAATCTGGCCAACTTCGGCATGAATTTTCTCTACAAGTTCCTTTACGGCGACTTCATTGGTCACATCACATACATATCCGTGTACGTTTTCGATACCGGCTTCCTTGTAGTTTGCCAAACCTTTAGCTAATGCATCTTCGTTGATGTCATTGAAAATGATGTTCTTGATACCTGCCTGCACGAATGCTTTGGCAATGTTGAATCCGATTCCGTAAGATGCGCCGGTAATCCAGGCATTCTTACCTTCTAATGAAAAAATGTTTGTCATACATTTCTTTTTTTAAAGAGTATAGGAGTTGTAGGAAGGAGTGCAGACAATTTTTGCATCCTATATTTCCAACAGTCCTTTACCCTAAGTTATTTAATTTCGTTATTATTAATAATTCTTGTATTTCTTATTTATTTCAAATCAGTAATCAACGAGAAGTCTTGATCTCCATAATCGAGGTTTTCGCCTCCCATACCCCAAATGAAAGTATAGTTGTGTGTGGCGGCTGCGCTATGGATTGACCATTCGGGAGAGAGTACAGCCTGATCGCCCTTCATCCAAATGTGACGGGTTTCATCTACTTCACCCATAAAGTGGCATACTGCATGATCTTCGGGTACTTCAAAATAGAAGTATGCTTCCATACGGCGGCTGTGTACGTGGGCAGGCATGGTATTCCATACGCTACCGGGAGCCAATTCTGTCATACCCATCTGTATCTGACAAGTAGGTAATACCTGATTTACCAGCATCTTGTTGATATTGCGGTCGTTTGAACCTTCCAAACTTCCTAAATGCATTACCAAAGCATTTTCCTTAGTCACCTTCTTGCAAGGATAGCTGGTGTGGGCAGTGCATGAGTTGAAGTAGAACTTGGCAGGGTTCTTCGGATCTTTGCTTTCGAAGATGACATCACGGTCGCCTGAACCAATGTAGAGTGCTTCTTTATAATCGAGTTCAAATGTTTCGTCACCAGCCTTTACGATACCAGGGCCACCAACATTGAACATTCCAATTTCGCGACGTGTAGTGAAATAGGGAGCTTTCAGCGGATCGATAGCTTCCAGCTTCAACGCTTCATTCACGGGCATGGCACCACCAACTACCATACGGTCATACATGGAATAAACCATGTTAACCTCATCGGCAGCAAAAACCTTCTCAATCAGAAAATCGCGGCGGATACGCTTGGTGTCGTAGTTCTTGGCATCCTCAGGATGTGCCGCATAACGGATTTCATAGTTTGTTTTCATATCTAATAATGTTTAATAAAGTTAGTTTTAAACTATAAATTGAGCAAATGTACAAAAAAGAATGGCTTGTATGCCTTTTTTTACTTAAATTAAGAAAGAATGATCATTCTATCAGCTGTCACTTTACCCAGTTCCTGCATTGTACCCATAAAGAAAGCGCCACTAATCCCTTATTATAAGGAACTAATAGCGCTTAAAGTTTTATGTATAAATTCTATTCCAATGGTTACAATCCGAAGGCTTCTTTTACTTTCTCGACATAGTCAAGTTTTTCCCAGGTGAAAAGTTCCACTTCGATATCCTTATTGCCTTCGTAGCGGCTACGGAACTGCTTGGTGACCACTTGCGGCTGACGTCCCATGTGACCATAGGCTGCAGTCTCCTGGTAGATAGGGTTACGCAACTTCAATCGGTCTTCGATGGCACGTGGGCGCATATCAAAGAGTTCATCCACACGCTGTGCAATCTCACCGTCTGTCATGTTCACACGACTGCGTCCGTAGGTATTTACATAGATATTGATGGGGCGTGCCACACCGATGGCATACGAAACCTGTACCAAGACTTCGTCACTCACACCGGCAGCCACCAGGTTCTTTGCTATATGACGGGCGGCATAGGCGGCACTGCGGTCCACCTTTGAAGGGTCTTTTCCGGAGAAAGCACCACCTCCGTGAGCACCTTTTCCACCGTATGTATCCACGATAATCTTTCGTCCGGTCAATCCTGTATCTCCATGCGGACCTCCGATAACGAATTTGCCTGTGGGGTTCACATGGTAGGTGATGTCATCGTTGAACAGTGCCAGGACCTTTTCAGCATGGATAGAGGCTATCACACGGGGCATCAGGATATTGATGACATCCTGTCGGATGATGGCCAGCATCTCTTCATCCGCCTTCAGTTGGGCCTCTTCGGTCTCGTCTGCAGGCTGTATGAAGTCATCGTGTTGGGTAGATACTACGATAGTGTCTATACGTACCGGGCGGTTTTCATCGTCATATTCGATGGTCACCTGACTCTTGGCATCGGGGCGCAGATAAGTCATCACCTCACCCTCCTTGCGGATATCGGCCAACACCTGCAGGATACGGTGTGAGAGATCCAGCGAAAGAGGCATATAGTTCTCTGTTTCGTTGGTGGCATAGCCGAACATCATACCCTGGTCACCGGCACCCTGTTCCATAGGGTCCTGGCGCTCTACACCGCGGTTGATATCAGGACTCTGCTCATGGATGGCGTTCAATACACCGCATGAGTTGCTCTCGAACATATATTCACCCTTCGTATAGCCAATCTTCTTGATGACTTCACGGGCTATGAGTTGCAGATCCACGTAGGCCTTTGTCTTCACTTCGCCGGCTATCACCACCTGTCCGGTAGTCACCAATGTTTCACAAGCCACTTTCGACTGGGGGTCATAAGCCAGCAATTTGTCCAATACTGCGTCCGATATTTGGTCGGCCACTTTGTCAGGGTGTCCCTCAGACACCGATTCAGATGTAAACAGATATCCCATTTTCCTTCTATTTAGAGTTCTATATTATATCCATGGGAAAAAGGGTAGGGAAATATGCACACAGCATCGAAAGCTGTCTTTTTTTAGCATTTTTTTCTGTGGTTGCAAGCTGCCCAAATCTTTCCACATAGATTTTCGGCTGCAAAGATACAAGGAATGCTCTGAAGAAAAAAAGAAATTTTACGTTTTTTTCTTCAGAGCATTCCTTACATCTTTAAATTAAGTAATTCCTATATATTTCTTTATTGCATCCGATATACGGACTATCATTACTTAGTACATTTAAAACATGCGACTCACCCTCTCAACTCCGGCTACAAGGATATCCACTTCTTCTTTTGTGTTGTATAATCCAAACGAGGCGCGAACCGTACCTTCGATACCAAGACGTTGCATCAAGGGTTGGGCACAGTGATGTCCTGTACGCACGGCTATTCCCAATCGGTCGAGCAAGGTACCCATATCAAAATGATGAATATCCCCAACAAGAAACGAAACGACACTGCTCTTATGCTCCGCCTCACCGATAAGGCGCATACCAGGAATCTCACGCAAACGGTTCATGGCATATTGCGTCAATTCGTGCTCGTGGAGTGCGATATTGTCCATACCAAGAGCTGTCACATAATCCAATGCACGCGCCAAAGCGGTAGTAGCCACGTAATCAGGCGTACCGGCTTCAAATTTGAAAGGCAACTCATTGAAAGTTGTCTTTTCGAAGGTAACGGTCTGTATCATCTCTCCCCCACCCTGATAGGGAGGCAGCCGGTCAAGCCACTCTTCCTTGCCATAGAGTACACCCACACCTGTGGGACCATACACCTTGTGCCCACTGAAAGCATAGAAGTCTGCATCCAGGTCCTGCACATCCACCGCGGCATGAGGCACCCCCTGTGCGCCATCAACCAGAACCGGAACCCCATGTTCGTGGGCCATGGTTATCATCTGCCGCACAGGATTTATAGTACCAAGGACATTGCTCACATGGGTAATGCTGACCAACTTTGTCCGCTCGCTGAACAGTTTTTCATATTCATCCAGCAACAACTCACCCTGGTCATTCATAGGGATGACTTTGATAGCTATTCCTCTTCGGGCTGCCTGCAGTTGCCAAGGCACAATGTTGCTATGATGCTCCATGGTGGAGATTATCACCTCATCACCCTCGCGCATAAACCCATCACCAAATGAAGAAGCCAACAGATTGACACTCTCCGTTGTGCCCCGGGTAAAAATCACCTCGTTGGTCGAACGGGCATTAATAAACCGGCGCACCGTCTCGCGACTTGCCTCATGCAATTCCGTGGCTTGCTGGGAGAGGAAGTGCACTCCCCGGTGTACATTGGCATTCACACTATAGTATTCATCTACCATAGCATCGACTACCACACGTGGTTTCTGCGTAGTAGCCCCATTGTCGAGATAGACCAACGGCTTGCCATACACCTCGCGCCCAAGGATGGGGAAATCTTCACGTACCTTATTTATATTATATATCATCTTAAACAAATTACTTACACATCGTACAGCCCTGACACTTGCCCATCTCACCACGGAAACGTTTTTCGACAAGGAGGTGAAGGCGGTCACGGAGTGCATCAAGGCGAATACGGTCCACCACATCGCCTACAAACGCAAACATGAGGAGGAGGCGGGCTTCACGCTCACTGATACCGCGTTGCCGCATGTAGAAAAGGGCGTTCTCGTCAAGCTGGCCCACAGTGGCACCATGGCTACACTTCACATCATCAGCATAAATCTCCAACTGGGGTTGGGTGTACATACGTGCTTCGCGAGTGATGCACAAGTTACGGTTGGTCTGTTCGGAAGCTGTATGTTGTGCCCCTTCGCGGACAAGCACCTTGCCGGCAAATGCGCCGACGGCACTATCGTCGAGTACATATTTGAAGAGTTCGCGACTGGTGCAATCGCTCACCCGGTGGTCTATGAAGGTATGGTTGTCCACATGTTGGTGCTTGTCGGCAATAGCCATACCACTGAGGTCTATGTGTGCTCCACGTCCGGCAAGGGTGACACGAGTTGTGTTGCGTGTAAGTCCGTTGTGAAGTGTGATACCTCCAAGCAAGACATTACTATCAGCCTCCTGATACACATTGAGATAGCTGAAGCGGCGGGTTGCCGTGGTATTCTCCTCCAGTTCATAAAGATCGAGTGTAGCCCCTGTTCCCACATAAGCCTCTATAACTTGTGTGGCAAGGAAATCGACCTTGTCCATGGCATGGTCGCACATCAACAAACGCGCTTGTGCTCCATCTTCCAGAACAACAAGCACCCGACGGTTGACCATGAAATTGACATCGGCACGCAGGATGTTGACCAACTGGATGGGTTTCTCCACCACCACACCTTTGGGCACATAAAGGAGTAATCCATCTTGCGCCAGCATGGTATTGAGTGCCACTACGGCATCCTTGGACGTGTCGGCCAACTTGCCATAATATTTGGCCACCAGCTCGGGATACGACTCAGACAAATCTTTAAGACTGCCAAGCAATACACCTTCCGGCAGATTACTCTTAGGCAATGCCTTATTATAAAAACTGTCATTCACCATGAAGTAGAGAGCCGTACTCATGTTGGGCACGTCGCAACGGAAGGCATCATAGGGGTTGACGGGGATGTCCAAACGGTTGAGATTCAGCCCATAATCCGGTGCGAACAGTTTGTTCACATCGGTATATTTATAAGACTCTACCTTCTTTGTAGGGAATCCCTGACGCTTAAAATCTTCAAAAGCCTTTGTACGAGGAGAGTTCAAAACCTCGGCACTATGCTTGCAAATCATGGCCTCGCACTGGGCAAAAAGCTCTATGTATTGTTGCTCTGAGTTCATAATCAAATTAATTCTTCATCCGCAGATGACGCAGATGACACAGATTTATTTCTTTTTTTCAATTGTTCCCGATAATATAAGGAAAACACTTCTCTATGTATTTCAGGTTTTGGGCCAAAGTTCAACAATAAGCCAAGTTCAATATCCGTAGCCTTCAGATAATTGCGAAGTTGAATTTTATGTTCTGCCAACAATCCATTCACTGCCTTCAATTCCAATATAACAGAATCAAAGGCTATAATGTCTGCCTCGTAATAACCTACGACTTCCCCTCTGTAATATACATTAATCTTGGGATGTGCAACACAAGGAATCCCCATTCGAAGAAGCTCTTTGTACAGTGCATTTTGATAGACATTCTCTATAAATCCATATCCCAATTCATTATATACAGTGTAAAAAGCCTGTATAATAAGTTTTGTTTTCTCTGCTTGCATAAAATCAATCTGCGTTATCTGCGTCATCTGCGGATGAGAAATGCCCTTTTACTGCACCTCTTTCTTTATCCAATCGAAGCCGCGTTGTTCGATTTCCTGAGCCAGATCAGGCCCACCGGTTTTCACGATACGACCGTCCAACAGGACATGCACTATATCCGGCTTGAGGTAATCCAACAGACGCTGGTAGTGGGTGATGACCATGGCGCTGGTCTGTGGGGTACGCAATTTGTTGAACCCTTCGGCCACTACGCGGAGGGCATCCACATCGAGGCCGGAGTCCGTCTCATCAAGGATGGCAAAGGTGGGTTCCAGCATGGCCATCTGGAATATTTCGTTACGTTTCTTCTCTCCGCCACTGAAGCCTTCGTTCACACTGCGGTTTGCCAACTTGCCGTCCAGTTCCACGATGGCACGCTTCTCGCGCATCAGTTTCAGGAACTCGCTGGCGGTGAGGGCGGCTTGTCCTCTGTACTTGCGTTGTTCGTTGACAGCGGCACGCATGAAGTTGACCATGCTTACACCGGGAATCTCCACGGGATGCTGGAAGGAGAGGAAGATGCCTTCGTGTGCGCGGTCTTCGGGACTCATCTCCAACAGGTCCTTGCCTCTGAAGGTCACACTGCCCTTGGTCACCTCATAGGCCGGATGTCCCACAAGCACATTGCTCAATGTGCTCTTACCGGCACCGTTCTGTCCCATCAGCGCATGTACTTCACCCTCGCGGATGGTCAGGTTGATGCCCTTCAATATCTCTTTGCCATTGATGCTGGCATGCAAATCTTTAATTTCTAACATAATTTGTTTATAATACATTTTTCATCCGCAGATAACGCAGATGACGCGGATTATTATTATTTTATCCTTAAATTATTTATCCGCGTCATCCGTGTCATCCGCGTCTAAAAAATAAAGACATTTATTTCTGTATTTACTTTCTTACTTATCCCACACTGCCTTCCAGCGAGATGCTGAGCAGTTTCTGTGCCTCGACGGCAAACTCCATAGGCAGTTTGTTGATGACCTCCTTGGCATAGCCGTTTACGATAAGGCCGATGGCCTCCTCGGTGGGGATGCCGCGCTGGTTGCAGTAGAAGAGCTGGTCTTCACTGATTTTGGATGTTGTCGCCTCGTGTTCAATCACGGCCGTCTCGTTGCGGATATCCATATAGGGGAAGGTGTGTGCGCCACAACTGCTGCCCAGCAGGAGCGAGTCGCACTGGCTGTAGTTTCGTGCCCCATCGGCTTTCTCGGCCACGCGCACCAGTCCGCGGTAGGAGTTCTGGCTCCGTCCTGCCGAGATACCTTTACTGATGATGGTGCTGCGGGTATTGCGCCCCAGGTGTATCATCTTCGTGCCCGTATCGGCCTGCTGGCAGTTGTTGGTCACAGCCACGCTGTAGAACTCTGCCACGGAATTGTCGCCCGCCAGGACGCACGACGGGTATTTCCACGTAATGGCACTACCGGTCTCCACCTGTGTCCACGACAGTTTGCTGTCCACCCCCTTGCAATGTCCGCGTTTGGTCACGAAGTTATAGACACCGCCCCGTCCCTCTGCATCGCCCGGATACCAGTTCTGCACGGTGCTGTACTTCACCTCGGCACGGTCATGCACCACAATCTCCACGATGGCGGCATGAAGCTGGTTCTCGTCGCGCATGGGGGCCGTGCAGCCCTCCAGGTAGGAGACGTAGCTGTCATCATCGGCCACGATGAGTGTGCGCTCGAACTGCCCCGTGTTGGCCGCATTGATGCGGAAGTAGGTGCTGAGCTCCATGGGGCAGCGCACGCCCTTGGGGATATAGACGAACGAGCCGTCGCTGAAGACAGCCGAGTTGAGTGCCGCAAAGAAGTTGTCGCGCGGAGGGACCACCGAACCGAGATATTTCTGCACCAGGTCCGGATGTTCGCGCACCGCCTCACTGATGGAGCAGAAGATGATGCCCTTCTCCATCAGCGTCTCCTTGAAGGTGGTCTTCACCGACACCGAGTCCATCACAGCATCCACCGCCATGCCGCTCAGCGCCATCTGTTCCTCCAGGGGGATACCCAGCTTGTCGAACGTCTTCAACAGCTCCGGGTCCACCTCGTCCAGGCTCTTCGGCGCATCCTTCTTCTTTGCCGTAGGGTCGGCATAGTACGAGATGGCCTGATAGTCTATCTCGGGAATCTGGAGGTGCGCCCACGTGGGCATCTCCATGGTCTGCCAGTGGCGGTAAGCCTTCAGGCGGAACTCGAGCAGCCACTCCGGCTCCTGCTTCTTGGCCGAGATAAGGCGCACGACCTCCTCGCTGAGTCCCTTTTCTATGATTTCCGTATGCACCTCCGTGGTGAAGCCATATTTGTACTTCTCCTGCGTAAGGTCCCTGACATACTTGTTTTTCTCTTCGCTATTTTTCTTTTCTTGTTCCATTTCCTGACAAAACGATATGGTATGCAGAGCGTGCCCGTGAAGGCCGGCATCCGCTTGATTCCTAAACGATTATCTGCCGCCTATGGTTCACTCGCCCTGCAAAAGAGGTGCAATATTAGCAAAAAACGGCGACATGGGCAAAAGATTGCACAGAAAAAGCCATCCGCCCCCGGTGAATGCACCTTTCCTGTTGAGGGTCGAGAGAGGGGGGAGCGTGCTTCCTGTAGGAGGGGATGTCATAATTAACTTTTTAGACGCAGATGACGCGGATGACGCGGATTTTTCTTGATTATTATACCCGGACAGGTTATAATTTATCTGCGTCATCCGCGTAATCCGCGTCTAAAGAATGAAAAGAAAGCATTATGACACATCCACGGCAGAGGTTTGCCATGCGTTTGCGGGGGATGTGTCAGAAATGAATTCAGGCACGGATTGCACGGATTAACACGGATTTATATTTCTTTTTAATAATAATTTATCCGTGTAGTTCCCTTGAGCAGAGCGAAAAATCCGTGTCATCCGTGCCTAAAAAAAACAAATGGGCCGGGGGGAGGGTCTCTCTTTACAGCGGATTATCCTCCTCGCCGCCGCCGGTGCTGCCCGTGTCAGAACCGCCGTCCGACTCAGCTTTCGCCTTGGGGCGGTCAATGGAAAGTTCCACCGAGTTGGCAGCCTGCTTCATGGCAGCCTTGGGAGTGAAGACGATTTTCGGAGTCTTCAGCGCCTTCTCCACAGTCACCTCCTCGGCCGTGTCCATCATCTTGGAGGGGACGGTCAGGCGGAGCGAGCCAAGGTCGGCCAGGTCCACACTCATGCCCATCGAGAGGGCATCGTTCACCACACTACTCAGGCTGGTGAGGGCGTTGCGCACGTCACCGGCAGAGAGCGAAGTCTCGCGCACAATACGGTCAATGACCATCTTGTTCGTCATCTTCTGTTGCATCTTGGGATAGGCGTAGTAAACAGTCTGTCCCTTGCGGTCTCCTAATGGAAGCACTCTTGACTTGATAACAAATTCAATCATACTTTTTTACATTTTAAATTAATAATATAGTTATTTAACGCTGCATCAATGTTTTGTCTCTGGAGGTCATTATGACCTCCTTTCACGGGTCATTATGACTCGTCATCAAGGGTCATTATGACTCTTGCCCATGGGTCATTATGACCCTTAAAACACCCCCTTTTTGCCCATTTTCGGGCCCGGATGCCACAGTTCGGTGCCGTGTATTCATAACGAGTAATTTTCCTTTACATTATATCCATTATAGCAAAGGGGGCGCCACTCCCTCATCTCCGCATCACCACACCACGGTCTTTCCGTCCACAATGTAGATGCGCCCCTTGACAGGTTCGGTCACGCGCCGCCCGCCAAGGTCATGGATGATAGCGGGAATATTCTTGTCAGCCTTTATGCCGCGAATCTCATTGGGGTCAATCTGCTCAATCTTGGTGAAGAATTGCGCCCAGTCCGAAGCTTTGTATGCCTCCACATCGGGGACGTACAGGGTGGCATTCTCGCTGATATCATCAAACGAATTGTCCAATGTCGGCGGAACGGGGTTCAGGCAGGTGACGAAAGAAAGAGAGGAACAGCCTTTGAATGCCCCAGATCTAATATTCGTCACCGAATTGCCCATGGTGACACTTGTCAGACCACTGCAACGAGAGAATACACTTTCTCCAATACTCGTCACCGAGTTGGGGAGGGTAATGCTTGTAAGGCTGGTGCAAGTATTGAACGCTCCATTTCCAATACTCGTCAGCGAATTGGGGAAGGTGATGCTCGTAAGGCCGGAGCATTCAGCGAAGGCACTTTCTCCTATACTCATCAGCGAATCGGGGAAGGTGATACCCGTAAGGCCGGAGCAACCAAAGAACGCACTACTTCCAATACTCGTCAGCGAATTAGGAAGGGTAATGCTTGTAATGCCGGGGGAATAATAGAACGCTGCAAGTCCAATCTTAGTGATTCCCTCTTTCACTACCACCGATGTAAACTGATACCCAGTCCAAGGAGCACTCGAATCCCAAGTACAATTTTTCACCGCTCCTACACCACTGATGGTCAGCACTCCGTCGGCAGACAATTCCCATTTCACATCCTTTCCCTCGTTCACACTGGGGTCGCCACAATAGCCGGATGCCTCCTGTGCCCACACCATTGTCTGCATGGCAAAGAGGGCACATACGATTGCTAATAATCTCTGTTTCATCTTCATGTTTCCTTTCTTTATTAAGTTAATATTATGTGATTGGTTAATTCTTCATTTGCTCCAACAGCCCGAGCGGCCATCTGTATATACACGAATCCGATGCATCCCTGCACAGTGCCACCGCAGGGCTGGCACTGTGCAGGGATGCATCGGATTCATCGTGACGAGCGCCCCCATGCGCTCGCACTCTTCCTTTTCTTTTATACTAATATTGCTTGCT
>JAFQBB010000042.1 GCA_017416805.1 Bacteroidaceae bacterium | reverse complement strand
GCGTGCTTCGTCGTAGAGGCGGAGCAGTTCATCGATATGTTCTTTCAATCTTTTGTCCATAGCATTCATTTCCTTTCATTTTCTTTTGTGGTAGATTTCCCAAAGTTTTTGTCTCGCCTTTGCCACTTTAGCGCGGACAGTAGCCTCAGTGGTGCCCAAGATGGCAGCCATCTCTTGGTACGACAGTCCGTCGATGCCCTTCATCTGCAATACGGCACGTGCACCAGTAGGTAACCGTTTCAGGCACTCCATCATCCAGTCCTCCTGCTCCCGGTTTATCAGTCGGACCTCCGGCGATGGACTTTCGTCTTCCTCCATTGTCCCGACCGGCCAGGTGCGTTGGCGCAACAGGTCGGTGCACAAGTTCTTCAGTACCCGCATGGCAAAGGGCGGCAATTCGTCCATCTTCCCCAAGCGTTGGCGCACTGTCCAGCAGCGCATCAGGGCCTCTTGCACGGCATCCTCCGCCTCGTCAGCATCGTGCAGATAGCCGATGGCCGTCTGTAGCAGCCAGTGACGGATTCTCTGCACGATCTTTTCAAAGTCAGCGGTGTCGTGGGTGCATGTAGTTTCTTTGGTTTTCATTCCGGAATGAATCTTTTTGCAAAGAAAACGAAAAAGGTGGGGAAACGCACCATTAAGGAGTGTTAAATATTCCTTCTCCAAGGAATTCCTTAATAGCATTTCTAATTTTGCCTAACAGAAAAATCTGTTTGCCTGACCCTTTTTCCCGTTTGCCTTTAGTCAAAACTTTAATCATCGACGATAATCATATAATCATCGTCGATAATCATATAGTCATCGACGATGATTATGTAAACATCGACGATGATTAAACTTTTCTCTTCGCTCTGATTAAAAAATACAAGCGGCAAACGGACTTTTCTGTGGGGCAAAACCGAGTTCCGACTTAAGATTTATCTGTTTATATTTGAGGATTGTGAGAAAATGTAAGATTTTCTTTGTCAAATCCCATTGAATATGTACTTTTGTGCATTGACTAAAAATGATATCATGAAAAGAATTTTTATCTTAGTGGCGGCTTGTCTGAGTATGATCTTGTCCGCCTGTGTACAAACGAACAAAACGAGTGGTACCGAACAGACTCAGAGTGAACAACCCGAAAAGACGCGCCGCTTCCGTACGGACATCCCATTGGACAGCATCCGCCTGAGCGACCCCTGCATCCTGGCCGACAAGAAAACCAACATGTACTACATGACCGGTACTGGCGGACTCCTGTGGAAGAGCAAGGACTTGGCCTTGTGGGAAGGACCTTATCGCGTGGCATTGACCGACACGGCTTCGTGGATGGGCCGTCGTCCGCAAATATGGGCGGCTGAGTTGCACGAGTATCAAGGAAAATATTACTACTTTGCCACCTTCACCAACGAAGCCATCAAGATTGACACCGTGCGCGGCAACGTCATCCCCCGCCGTGCCAGCCACGTGCTTGTGAGCGACAAGGCCGAAGGTCCTTACCGCCCGATGGCCGACCCGACTTACTTGCCCGACAACCAGCCGACGCTGGACGGAACCTTTTGGGTGGATACCGACGGCAAGCCTTACATGGTCTATTGTGGAGAATGGCTGCAAAACTGGGACGGCACGATGGAGAAGATAGAGTTGAAGCCCGACCTGAGCGGCTCCATCGGCGAAGGCAAACTGATGTTCCGCGCCAGCTCGTGTCCCTGGAGTCGCGAAGTGGAAGACGGCAAGGTACGTCCCAACAAAGTGACCGACGGACCTTACCTGTTCAAGACCGGCACCGGCCGCTTGGGTATGATATGGACCAGTTGGGTGGACAATGTCTATACACAGGGAGTTGTCTATTCCGAGAGCGGCACCCTCGATGGTCCTTGGGTACACGAGGCTGAGCCTATCACCCCGCCGAACTTCGGCCACGGTATGCTCTTCCATACCCTCGAAGGCAAATGGCTGATGTCTGTACACAGCCACAAGGATGTGGGCCACTACATCCGCATCCCCAACCTGTTTGAGATTGACCTCTCAGGCGACCGCCTCGTTGTCGGGGCAAAGTATGTGCCGGGGAAGAAGTAAAAACATGTTTTATCGGTTTGGATTTTAAAGGGAGATTCCATAAATTAGCTGGCGAGGATTTGCTTCGGATTTTTGAGAATTTTTCTTCTTATCTACGAAGATGCGTATCGGCTACGCACCAAGAATCAAAAAGACAAGCAAAGCATCCAAGCAAAGAACCAACCTGAATAAACGAAGGGACTAATTTATAGAACCTCCCTAAAGAACATTTATACACAAGCTGTTCATTCACCAAATACTTTTCTTTATTCTGTAAACTTCTCCGGCTTTTTCTTTGTTATCCCGAAAATATGTTGTTACTTTGCACGAAATTTGGAAAGTATGGATGTGAAACAGTTCATCGGTCAATCCGACTGGCATATTATAATATAAGGTAATGCATTGCTCCCTTCCCACGGGAAGAGCGATGCATTTTCTTTATACAGAGCCCCAGCCCCTCCCTAACCCTTCCCCGAAGGAGAGGGGACAAGAATGCCAATTCACCTACAAGTTCTCTCCCTCCTGGGGAGGGTTAGGGCGAGGTCAAGAACTGGAAGACCTGAAAGTTTTTTCTGCCCTATCTGGGAAAAAGTTTTTTCAGACAGGGAAAAAATAGGAGAGTCTTCACTGCATTCAGGATGACAAAACAGAATGATGAAAATCGTCGGATGAAAAATGAGTTTTGCGAGAAAGAGAAAATTAGAAAACAATATAACGATTAACTGAAAAGAACAATGGAGAAAAAGAAGCTGAAGAAAGTGCTCGTGCTCGGCTCGGGCGCACTGAAGATTGGTCAGGCCGGAGAGTTTGACTACAGCGGTTCGCAGGCATTGAAGGCACTGCGCGAAGAGGGTATCAGTTCAGTGTTGGTGAACCCCAATGTGGCCACCATCCAGACATCGGAGGGTGTTGCCGACCAGGTTTATTTCTTGCCCGTAACTCCCTTCTTTGTAGAGGAGATCATCAAGAAGGAGCGCCCCGACGGCATCCTGTTGGCCTTCGGCGGACAGACAGCGCTCAACTGTGGTACAGACCTCTACACTCGCGGCATCCTGGAGCAATACGGCGTACAGGTGTTGGGTACATCGGTGGATGCTATCATGTACACCGAGGACCGCGACCTCTTCGTGAAGAAGCTCGACGAGATAGAGATGAAGACTCCTATCAGCCAAGCTGTGGAGACGATGGAAGATGCCATCGCCGCCGCTGAGCGCATCGGCTTCCCCGTGATGGTCCGTTCGGCTTACGCATTGGGCGGACTTGGTAGCGGTATCTGTCAGAATAAGGAAGAGTTCGTGAAGTTGGCCGAAAGCTCGTTCACCTTCAGCAAGCAGATTCTTGTGGAAGAGTCGCTGAAGGGATGGAAGGAGATTGAGTTCGAGGTTATCCGCGATGCCAACAACCACTGCTTCACCGTGGCCAGCATGGAGAACTTCGACCCCCTGGGTATCCACACGGGTGAATCTATCGTGGTGGCTCCTACCTGCTCGCTCAGTGACGATCAGGTGAAGATGCTTCAAGAGCTCTCTGTGAAGGCTATCCGCCACCTCGGCATTGTGGGCGAGTGCAACATCCAGTATGCCTTCAATGGCGACACCAATGACTACCGTGTCATCGAGGTGAATGCCCGTCTCAGCCGTTCTTCTGCTCTTGCATCCAAGGCTACGGGTTATCCGCTGGCCTTCGTGGCCGCCAAGATTGCCCTCGGCTATACGCTCGACGAGATTGGCGAAATGGGAACTCCCAACTCGGCTTATGTGGCTCCTCAGCTCGACTACCTCATCTGCAAGATTCCTCGTTGGGACTTGACGAAGTTTGCTGGCGTGTCACGCGAAATCGGCTCAAGCATGAAGTCTGTGGGCGAAATCATGTCCATCGGCCGCTCATTCGAAGAGGTTATCCAAAAGGGCCTCCGCATGATTGGTCAGGGTATGCACGGTTTCGTGGGCAACGAACACACCAAGTTCGACAACCTCGACCATGAGTTGGCCAACCCCACCGACCTGCGTGTCTTCGCTCTGGCTCAGGCACTCGAAGAGGGTTATACCATCGACCGCCTCTATGAACTTACCAAGATTTCTCCCTGGTTCCTCGAAAGATTGAAGAACATCGTTGACTACAAGCAGGTGCTCTGCGGATACAACGCTTTGGCCGATGTGCCCGCCGACGTGATGCGTCAGGCAAAGGTCCTCGGCTTCTCTGACTTCCAGATTGCCCGCTTCGTCAGCAAGCCTACTGCAGGCATGGAGAAAGAGGTGTTGGCCGTCCGCTCACGCCGTAAGGAGTTGGGCATACTTCCTGCCGTGAAGCGCATCAACACCGTGGCCAGCGAACATCCCGAGCTGACCAACTACCTCTACATGACCTATGCCGTAGAGGGTTATGATGTGAACTACTATAAGAATGACAAGTCGGTGGTTGTCCTCGGCTCAGGTGCCTACCGCATCGGTTCGTCCGTTGAGTTTGACTGGTGCTCGGTGAATGCCGTACAGACCGCCCGCAAGCTGGGCTACAAGTCCATCATGATCAACTACAATCCCGAGACTGTATCGACCGACTACGACATGTGCGACCGCCTCTATTTCGATGAACTCTCGTTCGAGCGCGTGCTCGACGTGATTGACCTCGAGCAACCGGGTGGTGTCATCGTCTCTGTAGGTGGACAGATTCCTAATAACTTGGCCATGAAGCTCCATCGCCAGTCAGTGCCCATCCTGGGTACTTCACCGCTGAGCATCGACCGTGCCGAGAACCGTAACAAGTTCTCTGCCATGCTCGACCAGCTGGGCATCGACCAGCCCGCTTGGCAAGAGCTGACCAGCCTCGAGGATGTGAAGCAGTTCGTCGATAAGGTGGGCTACCCCGTCCTTGTACGTCCTTCATACGTGCTCTCGGGTGCGGCCATGAACGTTTGCTACAACGACGATGAGCTGAAAGAGTTCCTCCAGATGGCCTCTGAGGTCTCTAAGGAGTTCCCCGTGGTGGTAAGCCAGTTCCTCGAGAACACCAAGGAAATCGAGTTCGACGCCGTGGCTCAGAATGGCGAAGTGGTAGAGTATGCCATCAGCGAGCACATCGAGTTTGCCGGTGTACACTCAGGTGACGCTACCCTCGTATTCCCTGCCCAGAAGATTTACTTCGCTACGGCCCGTCGCATCAAGCAGATCAGCCGTCAGATTGCCAAGGAACTGAACATCTCAGGACCTTTCAACATCCAGTTCCTGGCCCGCAACAACGAGGTGAAGGTTATCGAGTGTAACCTCCGCGCATCGCGTTCGTTCCCCTTCGTCAGCAAGATTCTCAAGCGCAACTTCATCGAGACGGCTACCCGCATCATGCTCGATGCTCCCTATACCCGTCCCGACAAGAGCGCATTCGATATCGACTGGATTGGCGTGAAAGCTTCCCAGTTCTCATTCTCACGTCTGCATAAGGCCGACCCCGTGTTGGGTGTGGATATGTCCTCTACCGGCGAGGTAGGATGTATGGGTGATGACTTCAGTGAAGCACTCCTCAGCGCCATGATTTCTACCGGCTTCAAGATTCCTCGCAAGGAGAAGGGCGTGATGCTCTCCAGCGGTGCCATGAAGTCTAAGGTGGACCTCCTGGATGCCAGCCGTGTGCTCTCTGCCCAAGGTTATAAGATTTACGCTACGGCCGGAACTGCCACGTTCCTCAATGCCCACGGTGTGAACACCACTCCCGTCTATTGGCCCGACGAGAAGGCTGATGCCGAGAACAACGTGATGAAGATGATTGCCGACCACAAGTTCGACCTCATCATCAACATCCCGAAGAACCACACCAAGCGCGAGCTGACCAACGGTTACAAGATTCGCCGTGGTGCCATCGACCACAACATCCCCTTGATCACCAACGCCCGCTTGGCCAGTGCCTTCATCGAAGCCTTCTGCGAGAAGGGCGAGGAGAACATCCAGATCAAGAGCTGGCAGGAATATAAGTAAGCTACGAGTTACTAGCTACTAGTGACTAGGGATTAGTGATTAGTCCCTTCCGACTCCCCAAGGGGGAGAGGATGAGTAGAATGATAAAAAAAGGCTGTGCACGAGAGAGTGCATGGCCTTTTTATTAATGAACTTAATCATTTATTTTACCCTCATCCTACTATTATTACGCAAGTTCTTTGTATATTTGCACACTTTAACTATCATAATTCTGATAAAAACATACAATATCATATAAGAAGACAAACACATGAAGAAACTATTACTGACATTGGTTGCTACAACTTTGATGGCAACACAGAGCGCAATAGTAGCACAAAACGTGGTATATTACAGCCAAGACTTCCAAGTGGACAGCAAACCGGCAGAATTGATTTACTATGATGGAGACGGCAATGAAGTGATAAGTGATTTGAACGGTACAGGACTTGAAAGCAGCACTTGGCACCTCATCAGACGTTCGGCTGCGGACACAAACAAGATGATGGGTAGTGCATCGTGCTTCACCACACCCGGACAAGCCAACGACTGGATGGTGCTGCCCCAAATAAAGATTTATGGTACAGGAGCCAAAATGACGTGGAAATCGGTATCTGACTCACGCCTGAAGAAAGACGGATACAAGGTGTATGTATCGACCAAAGGATACAGCATGGAGGACTTTGACGAGGAACCTGTTTTCAGCATCGAAGAGGAATCGGCAGAAGCCCTGCAAAGCCATGAAGTAAGCCTGGACAAATATGCCGGACAAACGGTTTACATTGCTTTTGTCAATGACTCGTACGACAAGTTCGTTATCTGTGTAGATGACATAGAGGTAAGCGGACCTGCCCCGACAGAGACACAGGACCGCGCAACCTTTGAAGTGACCACACCACTGATGAGCGATACGGGCAAGGCAGAGATAAGCGTGAGCGTAAAAAACCGGAAGACACCCGTGCTGGATGCCGTGAAGGTGTGTTACCGCGTGAACAACCAAGTGTTCAGCCAGGACTTTACCGGCCTGAATCTGAGCCAGGGACAGACGACCGCACTAACCGTTGGACAGACAGTGGACGTACCCCTGAACACGACCTGCAAATATGACATCTGGGTGGAGGTTGATGGCGACCCGGCCCTGTCGGTTCGCGACTCCATACGGGGAACCTACTTCGTGAGCAACCGACGTACCCTCATCGAAGAGGGCACGGGAACATGGTGTGGCAACTGCCCCGACGGCATGACCGCATTGGCCTATCTGGAGGAGAACTATGCGGACAACGTGGTGGCCATAGCCATACATGCCGACACATCACTAGACCCCATGTACTACCCCGAATATGTGAACTTCTGCCAGTTTCCCGCATATCCTACAATGATGGCCGACCGCAAATACCTGGGTCAGCCCATCGGCATAGACGAGGACTATAACTACTCGTTTGCCGTGTCCGGATATGGCATCGAGTATTTCTTCATGTTGGCACAGAAACAGTATGCCCCTGCCGAACTGAGCGGAACGGCCACTCTGACTGACATCAAAACAAACAGGTTGGAAATCAACGTAGAAAGTCGTTTCGTAAACGACATCAAGAACAGCGGATATGACATTGCACTCATCCTGCTGGAGGACAGCGTGACAGCCCCTGACGGGTCGCTCTATGCACAAAACAATGAACGGGCCAAGACCGACTATACCTACTACGGACTGAAGGATACCATATACAACAGTGGCGGATGGGGTGACCTGCCAAGCACCGTGCGCATGAAGTACAACCACGTGGCACGCGCCGCCTACAACGGCTCTTTCAACGGATATGGGAATGACAACCAGCTGCCCGCCACCATCGAAGGTGGAAAGGTATATACCAGCAAGTTCATTTGGGATGTGCCCGCAGGTACAGTGAACCACATGGAGAATGCCTCTGTTGTAGCTTTGATGACCGATGCCACAGGATTTGTCGTGAACTGCTGCAAGATGCACGTAGCCATCAGTCCTGATGCCATCGGCCGCATCGAGACAATGGACAAGGCCTTCATCACAGCCATCCATACCCCCAATGGGACACGGGTGAACGCACTGCAAAAGGGCATCAACCTTGTAACATACACGGACAAGGAAGGAAAGACTTTCACCCGTAAGGTGGTGAGATGACAAATACATAAGTTCAAGGTTTAAAGGATAGTTAATTATGACACAACCTCTTTAAACCTTGAACTTTATTATCTTTTCCGCAACTCCCAAAAAGCTACGGCAGAGGCTGCTGCCACATTGAGCGAATCGACACCATGATACATGGGAATGCGCACCACATAATCTGCATCATCAATAACAGGGGCATCCAACCCTTCGCCTTCAGTCCCCATAATGATAGCCAAGCGAGGTTCTTCACGCAAAGCAGGATAATCAATACTGACAGAATTGTCTCTTAAAGCCATAGCTACCGTACGGAAACCAAACTGACGAAGTGTAGCGATTGGTGAATCCAGCCACGTCCAAGGCAACAGGAAGACAGAGCCCATAGATACACGGACTGCACGACGGTTCAGCGGGTCGCACGACCGTGGGGTAAGCAAGACTGCATCAATTCCTAAAGCAGCCGCCGAACGAAAAATTGCTCCAATATTGGTTGTATCCACCACCCCATCAATCACAACAATACGACGTGCATCCCGACAAACCTGATCAATGGACAAGGGCAATGGACGGCGCATTGCACACAGAACACCGCGTGTCAAAGTATAACCGGTCAGTTCTGCCAATATTCCGCGTTCACCGGTGTAAACCGGAATATCACCGCAACGATGGAGTATTTCAGCTGCATCACCCGTAATATGGCGTTTCTCGCACAGCAAAGCCAAAGGCTCATATCCTGCGTCCAATGCCACATGAATCACCTTGGGGCTTTCAGCAATAAAGATTCCTTTGTCCGGTTCTATACGATTGCGCAATTGAGCCTCGGTCAGGGTACTGAATATTTCTACTCCCGGATGAGCCAATGAAGATATTTCAATGATGGGCATAAGTGGTGTGTTTATTAATACTATCCCTCAACACAAGAAGACTTTCGGGTCCCATATTAAAAAGCAAATCAACGATACTGAGATCGGCCAAGAAGCCATGACGATTCCTGAACACCTGATAATAGGGCAATGGGGAATACCCTGACAATGCCCCAGTGCAAGAGTGCTTAGGGTGAATAAGGGTACGCAGGTCTATATCACCCGAGGAAACTTCGGGCAGATATTCCGTACTCAACTCCACCCGTGGGGTAAAGCCAATGAGGTTGCACACCAACTGGCGAAGTTGCTCGTTGAAATCAAACAGAAACGGATATTTCTTCTCATAAAAAGGACGAAAGTCATCAGCATAATATTCAAAAAAGGGACTCTGCTGATAGGCAGACTGTAAAGCATTCCAATGCAGATGCCGCCAGTTGCCGTGATCGCTGATACGGACATCGCGCACAAGGCACTTCTCCCCCTTATTGCTCTCAGTCGGAATGGTGAGTGAAAGAGGACCTTGCGCTGAGGCTATGACACAGCGGTTACGGTAAGTTTGCTTGACGTAATGCTCACATTGCTCCATACATATCCCTGCAGGAGAGGCATAAAGCATGGCATAATATGAAACGGGTGCCAAATAAGCAGTGGAAAAGTAATACATTCTAATATCCTATTTATCCATTCAAAGAAACCTCTATAATTTCTGGAAGATTCTTTCCCACCTGTATCCTTCATTCCAAGATTGTTCAGGATTACGCGAAAACCAAATGAGGGCCGCACGACCAATAAGGTGATCCTCCGGAACAAAACCAAAAAGGCGGGAATCAGTGACATTGATGGAGTTGCTTGCCGCCACCCAACAATAATTCTTTGTAAAGCGGAATCCCTTGACCGGTGTACCATCAACAACCAATGTATTCCCTCGCAAAGTAGCGTGTCTCCCTTCGTGCATATTAATTGTATTGCACAACAGTTTGGCATTCCAAGGATATGCCTTTACCAACATTCCTTTTGCCGGTACAATGAAGGGATGAACCTCATCGGCCGTATTAGTCTGCAAAGGTTTGAAAGTGATTTCTCTTTGCAACTCCTGCTTGAGCAAATACAATTCGTAGTGGCTGAAACTGCGTACATAATTTCCATTGTCATAGCCGAACAACAGATTGTCTGTAATGCCAACGCTTGACAATGCCTCAAGCAACAGGTCTTCCTGTTCGCCCGGATAAGAATACAGGAATTTACCGTCGGGATTGACAATATTGTCATTGGTCACCACCCGTTCGCTGTTCAACATCAGCGTATCGCCTGGAGTTCCTACACACCGGCTGATATATACTTCACGACTTTCTATCGGAGTATCCTTTTTGCGTGGAGCCGGATTATTGAATAGTACAATGTCACCTTGCTGCACCTGAGCCTCCCCCCAACGGTGATACCCCAAAAGCGAAAGGAAAGGTAAACGCAAGCCATAACTCCACTTGTTGACCAACACACGGTCGCCTCGATATAGAGTGTTCTCCATACCATTCGATGGAATGGTACAGGATGTGAAAGCGAAAGTGCGGACAAGCAACACAACGCCCACGGCAATCAGTAAGGTCAATAGAATGCGTTTCATGTTTTTAAGTTACAAGTAATGAGCTACGAGTTACAAGTTTCCCATTCGGATGGCACTCGTCACTCGTAGCTCGTAGCTAATTACTATTTTATATCATCAACCCATTTGAACAAACGTTTCCATCGGATACCACCATCGAAAAGGCTCCGATCCTTATCCAACGACATCCAGATGAAGAGCGGTTTGCCTACAATATGGTCTTCGGGAACAAATCCCCAGTAGCGCGAGTCGGCGGAGTTATGCCGGTTGTCACCCTGCATCCAGTAGTAATCCATCTGGAACGTATAGGTATCAGTTTCCACACCATTGATGAGAATGCGCCCATCTGAAGTCACTTCCAGTTTGTTTCCCTCATAAATGGCAATGGGACGTTCGTAGATGGGCAGATTTTCCAATGTCAGTTTAATGCTTTCTCCCTTCTTGGGTATCCACACAGGGCCATAGTTGTTGCACGTCCAATCCTTGTGCATGTTCAACGGATAGAGGTCTCCCAATTGTTCATCGGGATAAGGTGTGATGTTGCTCACCACATTCTTTTGTGCCAATAACCCTTTCTTGGCGGCCTCAGTCAAAGGAAGCACGTAGAGAGAACGGTCAGCATTGTGGTTTTGCAGGTCCTCATTGCTAATACCTAATTGACGGCTTAGTGCCTGAGGTATAGGTCTTCTGGTGGCAACCAAGTAGTTGTACTGCACATTGTCCGGTTCCTTATTGGGCACTCCGTCCAGATAGATGATACGGTCCTTTATCTGCAAGGTCTGCCCAGGCAGGCCCACACAGCGCTTCACATAGTTTTCGCGACGGTCGGTAGGACGGGCCACAACCTCGCCAAACTGCTGGGGATTCTGCTTGATGTAGCGTGAACCGTAGGCATAGTTCTTGGCATAATAGGCACGTTGCTGGAGGATATCAAGCGAATCAAGCACTGGTTTGTCAGGATTCAATTGCGCTCCATAGCCATAAGCCAAGGTGTAATAATCGGCATTCTGCATGTTCAATGCCACGGTGTCGCCCGAAGGGTAATTGAACACCACAATGTCGTTCAACTGCACATTGCCCAATCCCTTCACACGACGGTATTCCCAATGCGGCCACTCCAAGTAGCTTTTACAGTTCAATAGAGGCAATGTATGTTGGGTAAGCGGCATTGTGAGCGGTGTCTGTGGGATGCGTGGTCCATAACTCACTTTACTGACGGCAAGATAATCTCCAACAAGCAAAGATTTTTCCAAAGACGAAGAAGGAATCACATAGTTCTGGAAAAAGAACTGATTGACGAAATAGACCGCCACCAAGGCGAAAACGATGGCATCCACCCAACCCATTATCCATACGAAGGTCTTATTCTTTGACTTCTTCCACCATGTCCAGGGAATCTTCTTGCTGATGTAGGCATCATATATGAAGGGAATGACCACCAGTCCCCACCAACTGCCCACCCAGTAGAGGAAGAGCAGATAAAGCACCGTCGCGACGACAAACTTGACCCACTGCTTGCGAGGGTCAAGGGAAGCTTCATTTGTTTTGTTTATATCTTTACTGTCCATAATATTTCTTGTATAAAGGCCCCTGCATGCTGCCACGCCGAGGCAGGTTTACTGCCACGCCGGGTGTAGTGTACTGCCACGACGGATGTAGGATGCTGCCACGACGGATGTAGTGTACTGCCAAAGTTTTTGCACAAACGTGGCAGTATTATCTTCCTGACAGACAATGGAAATTAAATACTGAACAAATCGTCCATACCCAAGAAGCCTTCATGGTTGGCCGTATATTCAGCAGCCAGCACAGCTCCGAGAGCAAAACCTTTGCGGCTATGGGCATCGTGAGTAATAGTGATACTATCAGCTTCCGAATCATAACAAATGCTATGTATGCCCGGCACTTCATCACGACGGATGGCAGAAATTGGCAGTTCATTAGGGCCACAATCAGTTGTTCCGCTGACGGTACCATCGGGTGCTGTCAATGTGCCCATCACCCACTTGTTCTTGCGGTGCAAGTTTTCCATAATGCCCTCGGCCAGCGTAATAGCTGTCCCACTGGGAGCATCCAGCTTATGGATATGGTGAGTTTCCTCCATACTGACTTCGTATTCCGGAAACTTATTCATGATTTCAGCCAAAAACTTGTTGACAACTGAAAAAATGGCTACACCCAGACTGAAATTGCTACTCCAAAAGAGCGTTTTCCCACCTGTGGTGCAGAGTTCCTTCATTTCGTCCAGATGCTCGTCCAACCATCCCGTACTGCCCGATACTACTTTCACCCCTGCGGCAAAAGCCTTCATATAATTCTGATATGCTACCGTAGGAGCCGTAAACTCTATAGCAACATCTGCACTCTTGAATGCTTCCGACTCAAAATCTTCCTGATTGTCAATATCGATAATGCTTACTATCTCATGACCACGGCTCAGGGCTATCTGTTCTATCATTTTGCCCATCTTGCCATACCCGATTAATGCTATTTTCATTGCAAAATGTAAATTAAACGGTGCAAATGTAGGGAATTATCACGGATATTCCTACATTTGTAGGATTTTTTAAAGGAAGTGATATGGAATACCTCTTGCATTACACCTGGAAACACCGGCTTTTCCCCCTGAAGGAATTGTTTACAACAGACGGACTTCCGGTTGAAGTCGTTGACGTGGGGTTGCACAACACTGACTCAGGACCCGATTTTTTCAACGCCAAAATAAAAGTTGATGGAACAATGTGGGTCGGCAATGTGGAGATACATCTCAAATCGTCCGATTGGTATGCACATAGTCACAATGAAGACAAGGCATACGACAACGTGATACTGCACGTGGTAGAGACAGACGACCTACCGGCCATAAATACAGAAGGGAAAGCCGTTGCCACATTACAACTACCCATCCCGCAACATGTAAGGGATAATTATTCCCAGCTGATGCGTACCGACTCTTATCCTCCCTGCTACAGGATTATACCATCGTTGCCACTTCTGACCGTACACAGTTTCCTCAGCGCCTTGCAGACTGAAAGGCTGAACCAAAAAGCTGAACGCATAGAGAATCAAAGATTGAAGCATGACTTGAATTGGGAAGACGCATTCTTTGTCACCATGGCGCGAAACTTCGGATTCAGTGTCAATGGTGAAGCCTTTGAAAACTGGGCACAACACATCCCCCTCAGAGCTGTAGACAAGCACCGCGACAATCTTTTCCAGATAGAAGCCATATTTTTCGGCCAAGCAGCCCTCCTTGAAGGAGAAGATACGGACAATGACTATTACAACCGGATGAAGAAAGAATATCGCTATTTGGCACACAAGTTCGGCATGAAACCCATACAGGCCGTCCAATGGCGATTCCTACGAATGCGACCAACAAACTTCCCCCATATACGTTTGGCACAATTGGCAAATCTATACCACAAAAGCGAAGGGCTGCTAAGCCAACTGATAGAAGCAGAAACAACGGATGAGGTATGCAAACTGCTTACGACGGAAGCTACCGGCTATTGGAAGACGCATTATACCTTCAAGCATGAATCACCCTCCAAGACAAAGAGTCTGAGCCAAACCTCAAAGAACTTATTAATCATCAACACGGTTGCGCCTTTCCTCTATGCCTACGGAAGATACAAAGGAAACGAAGGTTTGTGTCTTAGAGCCATAAACTTCCTTGAACAACTCAAGGCCGAAGACAACCACATTGTCCGCACATGGGAACAATGCGGTCTGAAAGTAAACAATGCCGCCGATTCGCAAGCACTCATCCAACTGAAACGGGAATACTGCGATGTCCGCAAGTGCCTGTATTGCCGATTCGGATATGAATACTTACGGGCTACGAATGGCAAGTGACAAGCTACGAATGAAGCGATAACATGCAAAAGTAGCCTCACCACCACTTGTAGTCTGTACCTGAAAATATAGAAACTGTTAATTATGGATTATACTTTTGAACAGAAGATGAAGGTCCGCGATTATGAATGCGACCTACAAGGTATTGTCAACAATGCCAACTACCAGCATTACATCGAGCATACACGCCACGAATACCTCACCTCGCGCGGTATCAGTTTTGCCAAGATGCATGCTGAGGGCATTGATGCCGTAGTGGCACGCATAACCATCTCGTACAAGACCCCACTTACCAGCGGAGATGAGTTCGTATCCAAACTCTACCTCAAACGGGAAGGTATCAAATATGTTTTCTATCAGGACATTTTCCGCCTACCGGATATGAAATGCGTCATGAAAGCCGTAGTAGATACCGTCTGCTTGGTAAATGGCCGACTGGGCACATGCGATGAACTTGACCAAAAACTGACATACTATGAATAAACTCACCAATAACCAGGAGGTTCTGCATTGTTTGGCCTTGCAACAGATTCCCGGAGTGGGAGTTATCAATGCACGTGCCTTATACGACACCTTTGGTAACGCTACCGATGTCTTCAAACGCCGGGACGAACTGATACACTACACTCATCCGGCACAACGCCGCATCATCAAAATGCTGGACGCTCCAGAAGCCTTCCGCCGAGCCGAGCAAGAAATAGAATTCGCCGAGAAAAACGGCATAGTGTGCATGACCATTGGAGACCGCCAATACCCGTCGCGCCTCCGAGAGTGCCCTGATGCCCCTTTAGTCTTGTTTCATAATGGAAATGCAGACCTCAACGCTTTGCGGATAGTAAGTCTTGTTGGCACACGGAAAGCAACTGATTACGGACGTCAACTATGTTCTGAATTCATTGCAGGCATCAAACAATATTGCCCGGACATACTCATCGTAAGCGGATTGGCCTACGGAGTGGATATTGCGGCCCATCGGGCAGCCCTTGCCAATGGATTGTCAACAATAGGAGTATTGGCTCATGGATTGGACCGGATTTATCCGCCAGTACATCGGAATACTGCAGTGGAAATGCTTGATCAAGGAGGGTTGCTGACAGAATACATGAGTGGCACAACACCCGACAGACAAAACTTCGTACAAAGAAACCGTATTGTAGCCGGCATGGCTGATGCTACTATCGTGGTAGAAAGTGCGGCAAAAGGAGGAGCACTCATCACCGCAGGATTGGCTACTGACTATCACCGTGACTGTTTTGCCTTTCCCGGTCGTGTAGGAGACCCTTTCTCGGCGGGATGCAACGCATTGGTACGCGACAATAAAGCATCTCTTATTCTTTCAGCCGAGGATTTTGTGAAAAACATGGGGTGGGAAACATCTGCCACCATACGTCAAACTCCTGAAGCTATCCAACGCCAACTTTTCATTGACCTTTCACCTGAGGAAGAACTCATAGTCAAAACCATACGCCCACACCATGATGGTATGCAAATAAACACGCTCGTTGTTGAAGCAGATATACCTATAAACCGTGCCTGTGCCATTCTTTTCGAACTGGAAATGAAAGGTGTTGTCAGGGCTCTTGCCGGAGGTGTGTATAAAGTGATATAGCAGTTCAAACACTATTCTAAAGGTATTCAACCCGTTTTCGGACACTTCCTGGAAACCATGCCTGACAAGTTCAAAGTATCCACCGTACCTGTAAACCTATATCCTCGCGATGAGTTTGAGGTATAAGTTCTGTGCCACTTCCAATGCTGCTACGATTAAAATATGAAGAATGAGAAATATGAACAACTGTTGTCAACACCCTGTTAATAACCCACTGACAAGTGGCAGAAAGATGATATCCGTGTCCATAATAAGAAGGAAATGACAACGTATAAAGCAAACCACGTTCATAAATATTAATACGTGTATCATATCCATCTGTATGAAAATATGAGGCATTGGCATACAGCGATATAGGAGCCTTGTCCGGTTTCCAGGAAAAACGCTCAGTAACGGCATATCCATGTTTTCTTTCTGTTGCAAAAGTAAAGAAATTATAATCAAGGAGCGTACTCATCTGTAAGATCGCGGATGGTGAATAATCCTGTTGATAACGTAAGCGATGATGAGTTCTCAGAAACAAATTACGGCTATCATCAGGGAGGACAAAATCCCTTTCCTTGAGTTTTATACGGTAACGTAAAGAACTTTTATGAACTTCATCCGAACTTTGAAAAGCTATGCGCACCATGCCTTCACCACCATAAGAGGAACTGCTGACCTGATACTTCAACCAAGGGAAGTAACAAATATCAGCATAGGCAGATAATCCCCAATTTCCCCACAAACGGGTATCCACCCCCAAATAAGCCCCACTTTCATTCATCAGAAGACTATTTTCTGCAAAAGAATTGCCATGAATAGTTTGAAAATGATGAGCATAATAACGCTGAAGAAGCGTAATCTGCGTATCGCCCATGTGCAATTGCGCTTTGTTCAAAGTACCAATCGCACCATTCCTGCTAACCGCCGTTTCGCCAGCAATAGTGAAAAACTTATGGAAGAACATATAATCAGTCCCTATGGTAAAGAATTTATCTCCACAAGGATAGAATCGTTTATAGAGAACCGAAGAGGGCAACAACGGGCGGGTAAAAGAGGTATATACTGCAGTTACCCCTCCATGCAGACTTTTATGATTGAATGTAAGATTTCCTCCATATACCGTACTTCCAACGGCATCCTTTTTAGAGAGTTCTAATGGAGTCCGATGAAGTCCATCTGTCTTAAACGAAGTAATTGCCTGATTTTTAAGATTAGCATCCAAACGACGACTTGAAAAGAAAGCGGTAAGTTCCACTCCCTTCCATAAGAGGCAAGTAGCAGCTGCTCCACGAAAAGCATTTTCTTCACTAACAGAGAGATGATGTTTAATCCCTCTACTTCCCCAACCAATAGAAGACAAACTGGATGCCTTACCTAAATTGAAACCCGTATTCATCACCAAACCTTGACCAAAATGCAAACGATAATCACCCACAACCACCGCCTTCAAAAAACCTACATTACGTAACATCAGATAAAAGGCATAATAATCATATCCATTGAAACCTTTTGCAAAAAGAGGTTCGCCAGCATCTTTCTCAACAACAAATCCGGCATCGGCCTTGTCCGCACATTGAAAGCGATAACGCAGATTATGATAATAAGGCTCACCCAGATAACGACGATTCGGATAACGAGCCAACACATCGTCCGAATAATCATTGTATCCAGCTTTCAGATAAAGAGGGATATTTATTCTGGAAACGGCTTCATGCCTGCTATTCTTTAATAATTTCTTCCATGAGAATGGTTGCTTATTCTCTTCACCTACATAGATGAATTCTCTCAACAATTGCCTGGTATAATAGTCCAACGATTTTATAAGCAGCAATTCACCAAGTGTCTGCATAGGACCATTTTTTTGTAAATAGAGAAGAATATCCTCTATTTGCACTGGCAACAGAAAAGGGAAGACCTCCAACTCTTGCCGTGTTGCCGTATTGATATTTAAAGGATTAGCATGCAATCGGCTTAATTCCTCATAAAACATTGCTGAAGAAACAGAGCCATTTTCTTCCACATCGTTCTGCTCCAGATATTGTTCATAAAAGGATTCCCACGCCTCCTGTGCCAGAAGAGGAGAAGAAAATGACAGGAGGAAAAGAAAAAGCCTCAATATCCTCAACATTTCCCCTCTTTTTCAGTTAGCCATAGAATATTCAACAACTCAAGAATATTCTTATTGAATATAGGATGCAGTAATGTTGGAGCAATTTCAACCAACGGTTTGAGAACAAACATACGGCGATGAAGCAAAGGATGAGGTATTGTCAGAATGGGAGAATGCATCACCAATGCATCATAAAAAAGGATATCAATATCTATGAGACGGTCCCGATATTGCCCATCCATACTTTTATGAACCCTACCCATCAACTGTTCTATCCGTTGGGTAACAACAAGCAATCCTTCCGGTTCAAATTCCGTATGTAAAGCCAAGGCACAGTTCAAAAATTTATTTTCTGAACAAAACCCCCATGGTTCGGAAATGTATGGAGCAGACAGGCGAACCACATCTCCTATCTGCTCCCCTATCAATGTGATAGCAGTATTCAAATTCTCCTCCTTATTCCCCAGATTAGTCCCCAGCGACAAGTAAGCAAGATGTTTCATACCGCATTCTATTACCTTAATCTCTATCAATAATCAACATGGCATCACCATAGGTTCCAAAATGATAACCCTCTTTTACGGCCAATTTATATGCATCCATAATAAGCTCATATCCACCAAAAGCTGCAACCATCATCAATAAAGTAGAATAAGGCATGTGGAAATTCGACACCATACTGGTAGCGACATTGAAATCATAAGGGGGGAAAATAAATTTGTTAGTCCAGCCTTCGTATTCTTTCAAATTACAATCTGTCCCTGAAGCCGTCTCCAAAGCCCTCATGGTAGTAGTACCTATAGCACACACTTCATGTTCTCCGGCCTTTGCCTCATTTACGATGTCACACGCTTCACGTTCTACAAACATCTGCTCACTATCTGTCTTATGCTTTGTCAAATCTTCCACATCAATGTCGCGGAAGTTTCCAAGGCCTGCATGCAGAGTGATAAAAGCACGGTCAATGCCTTTTATCTCCATACGCTTCAGCAACTCACGGCTAAAATGCAGTCCGGCCGTCGGAGCCGTTACTGCTCCTTCATTTCGGGCAAAAAGGGTCTGGAAACGTTCTACATCATCCTCTTCTACCGGACGGTTTATAAACGAAGGAAGTGGTGGTTCGCCTAATGCATATAGTGCTTGTTTAAACTCATCATGCGGTCCATCATAAAGAAAACGTAAGGTACGCCCACGCGATGTCGTATTGTCAATCACTTCAGCAACCATGGAGTCATCTTCGCCAAAGTACAGTTTATTGCCGATACGGATTTTACGAGCCGGATCTACCAATACATCCCACAGACGAAACTCTTCGTTCAACTCTCGCAACAAAAATACTTCGATGCGGGCGCCGGTCTTTTCCTTATTACCATAAAGACGCGCAGGAAACACTTTAGTATCGTTAAAAACAAATACATCCTTTTCATCGAAATACTCTAAAATGTCCTTGAACACGCGGTGCTCAATCTTCCCGGTCTTTTTATTCACCACCATCAAGCGAGATTCATCGCGATGAGCAGCTGGATGAAGTGCTATAAGTTCATCAGGGAGTTTGAACTTGAATTGTGATAATTTCATAATTCTTGTGTATGTTATATGTTTATTGATTTATTGACGTTTCTATTTCCTGCATTTCTAACCACCCAGGGAAAGTTTCCAAATCAAGACAATCTTTCAAATGAATGTCTCCTACCCGCGTACGACACAAACCTATCAGGTGTGCCCCACTTTCTAATGCTTGTCCGATGTCACGTGCCAAAGCGCGGATATAGGTACCTTTACTACACACCACACGTATCTTGATTTCCATTTTCGCAAGGTCACACTCTAACAACTCTATCTCATCTATAACAAGTGTCTTTGGCTTCAATTCCACTTCTTCACCCTTGCGTGCCAAATCGTATGCCCGCTTACCATCGACCTTACAAGCCGAAAAGGCTGGCGGTATCTGCTCTATTGTTCCTACAAACTTTGCCAAAACTTCTTCCACCAACGGACGAGTAATATGGCCAGTAGGATAAGTTGCATCTATTTCTTTTTCCAAATCAAACGACGGAGTAGTTGCCCCCAGTTTCAGTGTCGCAACATACTCTTTAGTGTGATATTGAAACTCTTCAATCCGCTTGGTTGCACGACCAGTACATACAATCATCACTCCAGTAGCCAAGGGATCCAAGGTGCCGGCATGCCCCACTTTCATTTTTTTAATGCCCAATTTGCGACAAAGGTGATAACGTGCCTTACCGACGACCGCAAACGAAGTCAGCCGCAGAGGCTTGTTGAAACAAAGTACTTCTCCTTCTATAAAATTCATCAGATAATCTCCAAACTATGTCCAGTCATTAACAATACAAGAATGAGCACCCCTACAATGATGCGATACCACCCAAAGGCTTTAAAACCATATCTGGTGACAAAACCTATGAAGAATTTAATGGCCAACAATGCTACAATGAAAGCCACGGCATTACCAATAATGAGAGTAACAAGATTGTCCGTTATTATTTCCATTCCACCTTCTTTGACCAGTTTGTACACTTTATAAACAGTAGCTCCCAACATTGTAGGTACGGCCAAGAAGAAGGAAAATTCAGCAGCAGCTTTACGAGTCATGCGTTGGGCCATACCTCCTACGATTGTAGCCATTGAGCGCGACACTCCAGGTATCATCGAGATACATTGAAAAAGGCCGACCATTAAAGCCCGTTTCTCAGTAAATGGGGTTTCTTCACTACCTTTATTGAATATACGATCGCAGAAAAGCATAAAGACGCCTCCCAACACTAATGTTACGGCTACCACCTCCACACGTTCGAGCATGGCATCAATAGCATCACTAAACAATAACCCTAAAACTGCAGCCGGGATAAAAGCTATAAACAATTTCCAATAAAAGTCATACTTGTGCAACAGTTTCTTCAAAGCGGAAGTTTCCTCAGGAATTGGAGAATGGTTCAACTGGAAAAAACGTTTCCAATAAAGACACACTACCGACAAAATTGCGCCAAATTGAATAATGAACGTGAAAGCTTTTACGAATGGTGTGCTCTCTACGCCCAACAGATTTTGGGCAATAATCATGTGTCCGGTTGATGAAACAGGCAGAAACTCGGTAAGCCCTTCTACGATAGCAATAATGACGGTTTGTAATGTATCCATCGCCTAACTCCTTTATTTCTCGTTCTTCTTATATTCCTCGTTGCCTTTACACTTGGATTTGCACAAAATCCCATAAATCATGAAAACGAATCCGAAGAAACACACGGCAGGAGCCACTTTGATACGGCGCACACTGAAAATGTCCGGCTCAAAGTGAGTTTCGGTTGAACCAGGACCGCTCATAAGCAGAAATCCTATAATAATGATTGCCATACCTATACCTAACAAGATATAGTTTTTCTTGCCAAAGGCAAAATTCTGATTATTCATATCTGTTCCTATTTTTCTATAATTCAACAACATTCGTCAAGCATAATAGAGAGAATCTGTCTTCATCCGCAAATAGCGGTTGATTGACAAATATGCACACCACACCGTAATGATAATGCCAAAAGCAAAGACCGTAGCCATAACTACAAGCATTGTGTGGGGGCTTACAATATTTATCAATTCAGGTTCATGCCTGACAATCCAATATCCTCCCAACATCAGCACCCCATTAGCCAACAAGGCGGATATGACACCCACCCACAAATTGCGCACCAGGAAAGGACGACGGATGAACCCCCAATCAGCCCCTACCAACCTCATGGTGTGTATAAGGAAACGCTTTGCATAAATGGTAAGCCGGATGGTGTTGTTTATCAACGAGAAGGAAATAATGGCAAACAATGCCGCCAACCCTAACAATACAATGCTTATCTTCCTGACATTCTTGTTTACGGCCTCAATCAATGCCTCAGGATAAGTTATTTCCACCACTTTGCCCTTTGCCATAATCTCTTTCTCTATCCATGCCAAGCTATCCGAATTGGCATAAACCGAATTGAGATTGATTTCAATTGATGCCGAGAAGGGATTATATCCTACAAACTCTTGCGGATTGGTACCCATGGCCTCTGTTTCTTCACGCAAAGCCTGCTCCTTGGATATGTAAATGGTAGATTTCACATAAGGTTCCTTATCCAAATTCTTCTGAAACTTTAAGATATCCGGTTCCTTCATGTCATCACTCAACAGGGCTGAAAAACTGATATTCTCCCTTACATAACCGGAGAAGTCCCTTGCCGACAACACAAAAAAAGCCACAATGCCTAACAAGACCAACACCATAGTGGTGCTGATACAAGCCGTGATGAATTGCATATCGAGCAACGGACGTTTTTTTGCAGACTTACTCATTGAGGTATGGATACAATAACCCTAAATTTGGTGCAAAATAACAAATTTATCCCCTATAACTCGGTTTCCGTTAGGGTTATTTAACGGCTTGGAGAATATACACCTATCTTATTGCCTACTTTTTCCCGCAATTCTTGCCGAATCTGTTTTTTTTGTTTATTTTTGCACCATTATAAAAAAGCCAATTATCATATCATCGCGAAAATATGACATTTACCGAACTTTGCAAACCCATTTTCGAGCAAGCGATTGCCGATTACCATGTGACAGATTGTGTGGATACTCCTATCCAAAATCCCCATCCGTTGAAAACCATAGAATTTTACCTCTACCTCAAAAACTGGATAGACACCGTACAATGGCATTTTGAGGATATTATCCGTGACCCGGAGATTGACCCCACCGCTGCACTCGTGCTCAAGCGCCGCATTGACAAAAGCAATCAAGACCGCACAGATTTGGTAGAACTCATTGACAGTTATTTCTTGGACAAATACAAAGATATTGTCCCTCTGCCTGATGCGACAATCAATACTGAAAGCCCAGCTTGGGCCATTGACCGACTCTCCATTTTGGCATTGAAGATTTACCACATGCGCCAAGAGACCAAGCGTACTGATGTGGACGACACACACCGTGCCGCCTGTCAGGCGAAATTGGATATACTGCTTGAGCAGCAACGAGACCTTTCTCAAGCCATTGACCAATTGATTTCCGACATTGAAGACGGGCGCAAATACATGAAAGTCTATAAGCAGATGAAAATGTACAACGACCCGGCATTGAATCCGGTACTTTACGGAAATAAGTGATTTTGGAGTGCAGAAAGCAGGAGTGACGCTTGCTTAATTAGCGATGTAAGCAGTTTCAGAGCACAATATTATGTAACGTGTTACATTCTTGCATTCTACACCCTCAACAATAGATTTATGCATATCCTTGTTACCCGCTTCTCAGCCTTTGGCGATGTGGCCATGACGGTTCCCGTCCTATGGACAGTAGCCAACCAATATCCTCAACACAAATTTACCGTGCTCAGCCGCGAATCCATGCGGCCACTTTTTTTGCAGATGCCGGAAAATGTAACTTTTCGAGGAGTCAATCTCAAGCAGAAACGCTACAAGGGTCCCTTTGGAATGGTACGGCTTTTCCACGAATTGAATAAAGAACTGGGATTTGAAGCCATAGCCGACCTCCACGATGTGCTCCGCACTAAAATATTTCGCACTTGTGCAATCCTCCGTGGCATTCGCGTAGCTTGCATTGATAAAGGGAAAACAGAAAAACGGCTTCTTACACGTCCGGAAGGGAAAGAGCTGAAACAACTTCCTACCTCATTCGACCGTTATCGGAATGTTTTTGAAGCATTAGGATTACCCATCGGACAAATAGAATTCGTCAGCATTTTTGGAGGAAAGAAGCGTGGAGATTTTTCCCGTGTCCAAGAATTTTTTCTCCCCCGTAGGGAAAAAGAAAAGTGGATAGGAATAGCACCTTTTGCCGCCCACCAAGGAAAGATTTATCCGTTAGACCAAATGGAGCAAGTCGTAGCTTCATTAGATAAAGAACCTGACGTACGCATATTCCTTTTCGGAGCAGGCGAAAAAGAGACGGAAATACTTAAATCATGGGCAAAGAAGTATTCGCACACCTACATTACCGAAGGCCTTCGTATGGAGCGCGAACTAATCCTGATGAGCCATCTTGACGTAATGGTATCCATGGATTCAGCCAACATGCATTTGGCTTCCCTTGTCCACACTCCCGTTGTTTCCATTTGGGGTGCAACACATCCTTATTGTGGCTTTATGGGCTATGGACAAAGAAGCGAAAACGCATTGCAAATAAACGACCTGCCTTGTCGCCCCTGCTCCGTCTTTGGAAACAAACCCTGCCTGTACAATGATTATCGGTGCCTCACACGCATCACCCCTGAAATGATAGTAAAGAAAATTTTAAATGTGTGTGACACAATGCCTCTTGTACAAGCATAGGAAGAAATCACAAAATCCGCATGAAAGTAATTGTTGACGACAAAATCCCTTATATCCACGAAGCAATTTCACGTATAGCCGACGAAGTGGTATTCTTGCCTGGAAACGCTATTACTGCTGACGAAGTACAAGATGCTGATGCTCTGATTGTACGTACACGCACCTTATGCGATCGCCGTCTGCTTGATAGGAGCAAAGTGCAATTCATAGCCACGGCCACCATCGGCTTCGACCATTTGGACATTGAGTTCCTTCACGAAGCAGGAATCCAATGGACAAATTGTCCGGGATGCAATGCCGGAAGTGTTGCCCAATATATCCATTCTTCCTTGATTCTCCTCCAACAAGAACGCGGGTTGTCCCTCCGTCAATCCACTTTAGGTATAGTCGGAGTTGGACATGTAGGCTCTCTTGTGGCTGAGGTAGGCAGGAAACTCGGGATGAAAGTGATCCTTTGCGACCCTCCACGCGCCAAGCGGGGAGATATAGGATTCATCCCCTTGGCAGAATTGATGAATCAAGCAGACGTGATAACCTTCCACACTCCACTTGTGCGAGACGGAGAATATCCCACCTTACACATGGCCGATGAACATTTCTTCTCCTCCCTCACACGCGTACCTATTATTATTAACACCTCACGGGGTGACGTAATCGACGAGCAAGCCCTACTCTCTGCTTTGGAGAAAGGAATAATACGGGAAGCCATCATTGACGTATGGGAGCACGAACCAAACATCAACCTTCGCCTACTCAATCGTGTTTATTTAGGCACACCACATATTGCCGGTTATTCTGCCGATGGCAAAGCCAATGCTACCCGGATGGCACTTGAAGCCTTATGTCGCCACTTCAAACTATGCAATTGCTCATTCACCATTACCCCACCACCAGCTCCTGCCAATGCCAATCCTTCAGACCCTCTCTCCCTATATGATCCACGCCGGGATAGCAGGGCTTTGAAACTTAACCCTGAAAAATTCGAACAACTAAGAGGGAATTACCCTTTGCGAAGAGAAACCATATAAGACAAAATCCGACAGATACTTCTTAAAGAAGCCGGTTATTTTATCTCTTTCTTTGCACAAAAAGAGGGAAAATGTGCAAAACATTGCGTTTATTTCTCTTTTTTCTTTGTCATTTGAAAGAATATGTGTTCCTTTGCACCAGAATTTAAATAATCAAATTTATTAATTAACCAAAAAGATTTAAAGTTATGTCTGAAATTGCAGCAAGAGTAAAAGCTATCATCGTTGATAAGTTAGGCGTTGAAGAATCAGAAGTTACAAACGAAGCAAGCTTCACTAACGACCTCGGTGCAGATTCTTTGGATACAGTAGAGCTCATCATGGAGTTCGAAAAGGAATTCGGAATCACAATTCCTGATGATCAAGCTGAGAAGATTGGTACAGTTGGTGACGCCATCTCTTACATCGAAGCTAACAAATAAGAGAAGAATTTCATAAGAAGAATGGAATTAAAAAGAGTGGTAGTGACAGGCCTTGGTGCACTCACTCCGTTGGGTAACAACGTTGAAGAAACGTGGAAGAACCTTGTGGAGGGTGTGAGTGGAGCAGGGCCTATCACGCATTTTGATGCATCGGAATACAAAGCACAATTCGCATGTGAAGTAAAAGGATTCAACCCTGCTGATTTTGGCATTGACCGCAAAGAGTCACGCAAGATGGACCTTTATACCCAATATGCCGTAGCCGTAGCCAAACAGGCTGTAAACGACGCAGGATTGGATACCGACGGAGTGGACAAGACTCGTATCGGTGTAGTATTTGGTGTGGGCATTGGAGGTATTCATACCTTCGAAGAGGAAGTTGGCAATTGGGCTATCAATGGAAAAGATAAAGCTCCCAAGTTTAATCCTTTCTTTATCCCCAAGATGATTGCTGATATCGCCGCCGGACAGATTTCTATCATGTACGGTTTCCATGGTCCCAATTATACGACCACTTCAGCTTGTGCATCTTCTTCCAATGCCATTGCCGATGCCTTCAACCTTATCCGTTTAGGTAAAGCTACAGCTATTGTTACAGGAGGAGCCGAGGCAGCCATTTATCCGGCAGGTGTAGGCGGATTCACAGCTATGCATGCCCTATCAACCCGCAACGACGATCCACAAACCGCCAGCCGTCCCTTTAGCGCCAGCCGTGACGGATTCGTAATGGGCGAAGGTGCAGGTTGTCTCATATTGGAAGAATTGGAACATGCCAAAGCCCGTGGTGCAAAGATTTATGCTGAACTGGCAGGTGCAGGAATGTCGGCTGACGCCCATCATCTGACAGCTTCTCATCCAGAAGGATTAGGAGCCAAATTGGTAATGCTGAATGCATTGGAAGATGCGGAAATGAAACCAGAAGACATTGACTATATCAATGTTCACGGCACATCAACCCCTGTAGGTGACGTATCGGAATGCAAAGCAATCAAAGAAGTGTTTGGCGAACATGCCTACAAACTCAATATCAGTTCTACCAAGTCCATGACCGGACACCTTTTAGGAGCTGCTGGAGCTGTAGAAGCCATAGCCTGTACACTGGCAATCCAGAATGATATTGTCCCCCCCACCATCAACCATACCGAAGGTGACAATGATGAGAATATCGATTACGATATGAATTATACCTTCAACAAGGCTCAAAAACGCACCGTTAATGCAGCCTTGTCCAACACCTTCGGATTCGGTGGACACAATGCATGTGTAATCCTTAAGAAATACGTAGAATAAGTCGTGTTTCTGACAGATAACATCTTTATCCCAATAAGCCTACCTTTCCGCAAGGACAGGAAGGCTTATTGTGCATTAAAACGTATCCTCGGGTTTTATCCCCGCCATCTGCACTACTACAAGCAGGCCTTGATGCACAAATCCATGCACACCCGCACACCCGATGGACAGCGTGTGAACAATGAACGCTTGGAGTTCTTGGGTGACGCCATCTTAGGAGCTGTAGTGGGAGATATCGTTTTTCATTACTTCCGCGGAAAACGAGAAGGTTTCCTTACCAACACACGCTCAAAGGTTGTGAAACGCGAAACACTCAATCGCGTTGCGGTAGAGATTGGATTGGACAAACTCATTCAAAGTTCCATTTCCCGAAGCGCACACAATAGTAATTTGTGTGGTAATGCATTCGAGGCATTCATCGGTGCCATCTATTTGGATCAAGGCTACGAGCGTTGCAAGACATTCATTGACAAGCGTATTCTTCACCGCCTCATTGACCTTGACCAAGTGGCCAACGAAGAGATGAACTACAAGAGCAAACTGATTGAATGGTGCCAAAAAAGACATCTTTCATTCTCTTTCCAATTAGTGAGTCTCCATCGGGACAGAGAAGAGGCATACAGCCCTGTTTTTGAAAGTCAGGTCTTGCTCGAAGGCATCGTGTGCGGCAAAGGAGTCGGATACAGCAAGAAAGAAAGCCACCAACACGCCGCCAAAGCCGCTTACAAGAATGTGAAACGGGATAAAGAATTGGTAGAACAGGTACTGATAGCTAAAGAGCTACGAGAGAACCCCATTGTTGAAGAGACAGAAGACCAAAATGATCATAGCATAGAATTTCAAGGTGCAACAATGGCAGAACAACAAAAGGTGGAGGAAATCGAGATTCAAGTAAACCTTTCTCCCGCAGAACCCATAGAAGATGTAAAAGATAATGTAGAAGCCAACGTCGTGTCTCCTACAGAAAATCTTTAACCCTTTCATTCTTTACACACACTATAGCCATGAAACTAAAGCAACTTTTAGCCATTGCCACTTGGTGTTGCTTGTCTTCATCACAACAAGCTTGTGCGCAACAACCCCAAGAGAACCTTGCACCAAGCGCTCTCCCTATCCACAAGACCATCAACCCCTACATCCCTACCCAGATAAGCTTTGCCGGAAAAGAGATTGACCTACACCGATCCGATCTGCGCGAGCGTCTTGACCGTGAGCTTATCACTTTCACCTACGGACATACCACAACCCTGCTCATGATTAAACGGGCAAACCGTTATTTCCCTATCATAGAACCAATCTTGAAAGAATGTGGTGTGCCTGATGACTTGAAGTATCTGATGGCTATTGAGAGCAGTGTTGATATCCGTGCCCTTTCCCCCGTCAAAGCCGCCGGATTGTGGCAATTCATGCCTGCCACAGGCAAAGAATACGGATTGGAGGTAAACTCAAATGTTGACGAACGCTACCACGTAGAGAAAGCCACCCGCGCAGCCTGCAAATATTTGAAGGAAGGCTATGCCAAATATGGAGACTGGCTCACAGTAGCAGCCAGTTACAATGCCGGATTTGCCCGTATTACCAGTGAATTGGAAAAACAAAAAGCAGAAACCGCCATAGACCTTTGGTTGGTACGCGAAACTTCACGCTATATGTTCCGTATCCTGGCCGCCAAACAAATATTCACATCGCCCTCCCAATATGGATTTATTCTGCGTTCGTGTGACCTCTATCCTCCCCTCCCTACCAAACCTTACGAGGTAAGATCTACCATAACTGACCTTGGAGCCTTTGCCCGCCAACATGGTGTCCCCATGAGCCTGCTCAAGGAAGCAAATCCTTGGCTCGTCAGCAATACACTACCCGTCCGTCCTGGAGGAAAGACTTATATATTGCAAATCCCCATCGTTGAAAAATGGAACTACAATCCTGCCGAGACTGTACCTCACATGAGCAACTGGGTGGTAACAGAATAGCTTACGGATAAAATAATAAACTTCTTTAAATCTTCCCCAATTATCAAAGAATGCTTTATCTTTGCTTTTGCGAAGGATAAAGCATTTTTTCTTTACCATGACCGAACAGACATTGGAGAAACTCAGGATATTGACCGAATCGGCGAAGTACGACGTCTCGTGCTCGTCGAGCGGGACAGTGCGCTCCAATCGGAAGAACAGCGGTGAAGCTTGCGGCGTGGGCAATACGGTGGGAGGCATCGGCATTTGCCATAGTTTTGCCGAAGACGGACGATGCATCTCGTTGCTGAAAATCATGCTGACGAACCACTGCATCTACGATTGCGCCTACTGCATCAACCGACGGACAAACGACATCCGGCGAGCCACCCTCTCAGTGACGGAACTGGTGGAACTGACGATGGAATTTTACCGGAGGAATTATATCGAGGGGCTTTTCCTCAGTTCGGGTGTGGTACGGAATCCTGACTATACCATGGAGCGCCTTGTGCGTGTGGTCAAAGACCTGCGTACCGTGCATCGTTTCAATGGCTACATTCATCTGAAAAGCATCCCCGGAGCCAGTCGCGAGCTGGTGAACGAAGCCGGTCTCTATGCCGACCGTATGAGCATCAATATCGAAATCCCCAACGAACAGTCACTGAAATTCCTCGCCCCTGAAAAAGACTTTCAGAGTGTGTACCAACCGATGAAGTTCATCCAACAGGGCGTGCTTGAGAGTCAGGAAGAACGGAAGAAGCACCGCCACGCACCCCGTTTCGTCCCTGCCGGACAGAGTACCCAGATGATTGTAGGCGCCACGTCCGACACCGACCGCGACATACTCCGCCTCTCATCGGCCCTCTATGGTCGCCCCACCATGCGACGCGTCTATTATTCGGGCTACATCCCCGTAAACACCTACGACAACCGCCTGCCTGTCCCCCAACAACCTCCCTTAGTGCGCGAGAACCGGCTCTACCAGGCCGACTGGCTGATGCGCTTCTACCACTTCAATGTCGAAGAGATTGTAAATGAAGCCACTCCCAATCTCGACTTGGAGATTGACCCCAAACTGGCTTGGGCACTACGTCATCCCGAAGCCTTCCCCGTGGACATCAACCGCGATGACTACGAGCGCATCCTGCGTGTACCGGGCATCGGAGTGAAGTCGGCCACCCTCATTGTCCATTCACGCCGTTTCGGTCGCGTCACCTCCTACCACCTGAAGAAGATGGGTGTGGTGATGAAAAAAGCACAATACTTCATCACTTGCGGCGAATTGGAGGTTCGAGGTATCAACGAACTACACCCCACCACCGTGCGCAACCTGCTCCTGCCTTCCCCTAAAAGCAAGCAAAAGAAGGATGACGGACAATTGGAATTGAAGTTTGAGTAGGAACTTCAACCCTCTTTCGCTATTCATTACCAGCCTTCTATCCTCCCCCTCCATCCACCATCTGCTACCCATTCATTCAAGGATTGCTATTCTTCCGTCCAGGTTCAGTTATCCTTCCGCCCAAGTTTGGTTATTCTTCCGCTCATCTTCTGTGAAGGCATTAAAGTGCAGTGCGGCATTACACAAAAGTATAGTGCGGCACTGTACAAAAGTGTAATGCGGCACTACACTAAAGTGCAATGCGGCACTACACTATACACTTTATGCTAATTGAGGGAAAGAGAATAGTTATAGGAGAATGAACCTTTAAGTATTCTCCCACGATTAAATAACTATCGTCAGTTGGCATCAGACATTTATAAAAACACCTGCAATGTATCTTGTATAGACACATCACAGGTGCTTAATAACCTCTTATTATTTAAATGTCAATTTATAACCCAATATCCTTTTCCATTACAAGTTGGGCATATAGCTCTTCCTCTACATACCATACATTTTCCGTAATTACACCACGAACAAGAAGTTTTTATCGTTGACCCACCAACTCCTGGATAATATTTATACCCCGTACCACCACATCGGGTGCAACGTCCATTATTACAATTAGACCCAGAGCATTCTCCTGAGCCATGACAATGTCCACATTCTTCTGTTTTTATATCTTCCTCGTTTTCGCTATTATCATTATTATCATCATCACCCGAATTGTCACTTTCATTACCATCTGATAAATTTACGTAGTCTGAAGATATAAATCCACGATATAACCCTTCGCTTTCATCATACAACAACAAATGTTTCTCTGTCATATTCTTTACAACAAAAATTCTACTGTCAGAGGTATAGGTATCCGTCATACGGGCTGCAAAAAAAGATGAACCAATAACGTTTTTTTCTATTTTACTCAGCGAATATGTTAAATCTTCTCCATTCATGCGACTATTCCAATAAAGATACCCATATCCGTTAAAACTCGTATTTCCTTTAAAAATCATGTATTCTCCCCAACTTACTATCTCATCTGACTGCCAATTGATATCTGGTTCACTGGAATAACCAGTCATATACCATGTCCTAAAGAATTTCGAATAAGTCTCATTGTTATCAGTCTCTTCCGTGTCGGGTTCATCTATTTTGTCATCCTCGTCTTCGCTACATGCCTGCAAAGCACACATTGAAACTCCCATAAAAAGGAGAATAAAAAGTTTCTGTAAGAATTTTATATTTACCATCTGTCAAGTGTTTAAAATAAAAAAGCGTGAAACCATCCGATGCTTATTTCCTCGTTCAGGTTGCCGCCAAGCTACCATGCCAACAAACAAGCAAAGGATAGTTCACGCCCATGAGCGCGAACTTCCTACTACTTGTCCTCGTTGGCGAATAATTTGGCGGCATTCGAACGTGGGAGAACAAGAGCTAAAAGCTCAAATCCAATATTTTATAAGTACGAACGGGAACGCTTTTCCGTTGTTAATGTTTTTTGTTTTAAAGTCTCGGTGAAAGGGCTTACCCATGGGTAAACTCGACTTTCGATTATGCGTTCGTGTTCTGTCTGTTTCGTCAATTCAAATTGTTTTAATGGGTTAGTAAATCTTTAACAAGGGCAAAAGTAGTCAATCCTTTTCAATTGAACAATAAATCCTTTTACTTTTCCTTCCTTTTAAGTATTGATATCAGGCAACTGTCCGCAAACTATCCGGTCATTGCCCGAAAGGTCCTGCAACACTTCTGTGTGAAGGAAGCCTGAGTTTTCGAGCAGTCCGGCAACCTCGTGCCCATACTCACGGTTGATTTCGAAATAAATCCAGCCTCCGGGAGCCAAAAGGCCATCTGCAGCATGGTTGACCATGGTACGATAGAACAACAACGGATCGTCATCAGGGACAAACAAAGCCAAAGCCGGCTCCCAATCCAGAACATGATGCTCCATTTCCAGCTGTTCGCATTGCTTGACATAAGGAGGATTGCTGACTATAAGGTCAAAACTTTGCTTCAAGTCATCGTGGTTCTGTCCAAGACTAAGAATATCATTCCGTTTGAATACGACATGCGTCTGCATATCAGCATTGTTCTGACGGGCAAGGGCTAATGCGTCTTCTGATATATCCCACGACTCGATGTGGCTGTCCGGCCAATGTGTGGCCAATGTGATGGGAATGCATCCGCTTCCCGTACCTATATCCAATACACGATGAGGAGGTACAGAATGTCTGCGAAGGATGGTTCCTACCAGTTCTTCTGTCTCCGGACGCGGTATCAGCACATTCGGACTGACACGGAAACGCCGCCCGCAGAAGTAGGAATAACCTAAAACATACTGTATCGGCTCATATTTATGCAGACGGGCAATAATATTTTCGAGTTTCTCTCTGTCGTTTTCCGATAATTGTATATCTTTGCCCATGTAAATATCCAACGGACTGATGGCAAAGACCTCTTCCAATATAAGGCGGGCTATAGCCATAGCTTCCCTTTGGGGATAATGATTTTGTAGGGAAATGCGTATATCTGTTATCAAATTTGCCATGACTGAGAACACAAAATTATCCGAACTGGGGAGCAAAGATAAACTAAAATAATGAAAGAGAGATGAGCATAGACGAGAAATACATGGCACGATGCATACAATTGGCCCGTTGCGGACGCCAATATGCTGCTCCTAACCCTATGGTTGGGGCTGTAATAGTTTGTGACGGACGCATTATCGGCGAAGGATATCACATCCGGTGCGGTGAAGCTCATGCCGAAGTCAATGCTATCCGTTCAGTAAGAGAGGAGGATAAACCGTTGCTTTGTCAATCAACAATGTATGTCAGCTTGGAACCATGTTCCCACTATGGACGCACCCCACCCTGCTCAGACTTGATAATCTCATGCCGGATTCCCCATGTAGTGGTAGGATGTGTCGATCCTTTCTCGGAAGTTGCAGGACGTGGAATTGAGAAACTACGGCAAGCAGGAGTTGATGTTCAGGTTGGAGTGCTTGAACAGGATTGCTTGGAGCTGAACCGTCGTTTTATCACGTCCCATTTACAACATCGCCCATACATTATACTCAAATGGGCACAGTCTGCCGATGGATTCATAGACTGTCTGCGTACTTCGCCTGACGAACCGCCAACGTGTTTTTCCAATCCACTTAATTCCATGTTTGTACACCGTCAGCGTTCTGGCGTACAAGCAATTCTGGTGGGCACACGTACTGCTTTGCTTGACAATCCTTCGCTCACCGTTCGCCATTGGACAGGAAGTTCTCCTCTACGACTGGTCATTGACCGTACACTCAGTCTGCCTCTTTCACTCCAGCTTTTCGATGGGAGTGTACCCACATTGGTTTTTACAGGGCACAGAGACAATCCTTGCAAAGAGGGGGTAGAATACATCACACTTGACTTTTCGCACGACATTCTGCCTCAATTGCTTGAAGTCCTGTATGAACGGCATATCCAATCATTACTGGTAGAGGGAGGAACCACTCTGTTACAAAGTTTTATTGATGCATCGCTATGGGATGAAATTCATGTTGAGACAGCTCCTATTGTATTAGAGAAAGGAATCAAAGCACCTATACTGCCTACCCAGCTGATTCCTGAAAGCCGAGTGTTCTCGGGACATAAGCGCGACCTTTATAGAAAAGAGGGGAAGAGTTCTCCAACAGTCCTCTTTATCTGATTTCTAAAGGCCTCAACATCCATTTCTTTTATTTGTGCTGCACGGACATATAATGCATGTATGTCTATTGGCGATTCGTCTGTTTCCATCAACAAGCGGTCGGTAGGACAAACTTGAAGTGCCTCTTCATGGTAATATTCTCCAAATGAGAGGTAAAATCCCTTCTCTATCAATTGTATGGCCTGCTCCTTTTTTCCTCTAAATCCATGTATTATCCATGGGACATTGGGGGAATAGCCACGCCGCAAGTGTATGATTTCATCAATAGCTTTCACACAATGAATAAGCAGAGGCTTTCCAACCTCTTCCGCCAACTCTATCTGAGTACGGAAAGCCGCAAGTTGCCATTCCCAAAGTCCGCCACGAATTTTATCCAATCCCGCCTCACCAACAGCGAGAACCTGCCTTGATGACAACAAAACGCGCAACTCGTCATTCATGAACGACTGCCAATCGGCTTCTACCCCCCAAGGATGAAGCCCTACACTGACCGGAATATGATTTTTAAGACATACGGACAAAGAGGAACGAAAACTCTCCTCACTCATAGAAAGGCTGACAATAGCCTTCCCGCTGTTTTCCGCAAGGGAAATATGATGTGTATGGACATCAATAATGCAAGACATTATTCTTTCAATTAAGAGTCCTTGCATCCTGAACTTGTTGCATAACTCGCAAGAAGTTTCCTCCCCAAATGAGACGAATCTCTTCTTCACTATAACGCTCGCGAAGCAGACAACGCGTAAAGTTTATCAGTTCAGAAGCCGATGCACAACCTATGATACCTCCATCCCCATCGAAATCCGTACCAATACCTACATGGTCAACTCCCATAATATTGACCATGTGATTCAGATGACTGATGGCATCTTCAATAGTGGCAGGAGCATTTTGACGCAAGAATCCGCTGTACAGCGTAACTTGTGCTACTCCTCCACGAGCAGCCAACTGACGGAGTTGGTCATCTGTCAAATTACGTGGATGGTCACATAAAGCCCTACTTGACGAATGTGAACATACAATCGGCTGGGAACTTACCTCAAGTGCATCATAAAAACTCTTCTCAGAGGCATGAGAAAGATCTACCATCATACCTGTACGGTTCATTTCATGAATGACCAACTCGCCGAAGGGGCTGAGCCCTCCATGCTCATTGTTCCCACGAGCCGAATCACAAAGGTCGTTGTCTCCATTATGGCAAAGTGTCATATAAACGACTCCTCGTTGGCGGAAATGTTCTATCAGAGAAATATCTTTACCGATAGCATACCCATTCTCAATTCCCAACATAATGGATTTCTTACCTTCAAACTTGTGTTTGTATAAATCATAGGGAGTACGAGCAATCCCTACCGAGAGGCTGTTTGCAGCCACCATATTTTCTATCTTATCCAATATCCGATTAGCCTTATCTGTTGCTGCATGCAAAGATTTCTCATCCCGTTCCTGCTGTTTCAGATAAGCGACCATGATAGCAGCATCAAGTCCTCCTTCCGACATCTTATGCAAATCAACAAGTATCTTGGGGTCCCGCGTATGAAATTGAATGTTTTGGTCGAAGAACATCGGAGTATCGCAATGCGAGTCCAAAGTCAGAATCCGCGTATGCAATTGTCGGGCTTGATGATAAGAAAGAGCTTCATCAGCCAACCAACGGAATAATGGAAGCATAGACTCATTGCCAGACAGGATCATACATTCTGGATGCCATTGCACACCTATCATTGACTTGTATTCAGTAGATTCAACTGCTTCAATAATGCCATCAGAAGCATACCCACAAACTTTGAACCCTGGGGCAACTTCCTTTACGGCTTGATGATGAAATGAATTGACATTCAGCTGTTCTACCCCATCAAATATCTGACAAATAGTACTACCCTTTTCCAACCTTACAGAATGAGAAGGATAACTTCTATCCAATTCCTGGCTGTGCTTGATACAAGGAAAACCTGTTTGTGTATGGATATCCTGATACAATTTACCTCCTAACGCCGCCATCATAATCTGTATGCCCCGACAGATTCCCAATGTAGGTATTTGCCTGTCAGCAGCCATGCGGGCAATCAGCAGTTCCTGTTTGTCACGCCGATGATTAATACTGCCCAACTGCCTGACCGGTTCCTCACCCAAGAACAAAGGATTAATGTCACCACCTCCCGTCAAAAGAAGTCCGTCAATACGGTCAAGTGTATTCGATAAAGCCTCGGCCTCATCGTGTGGAGGAATAATCAACGGTATAGCTCCAGCCTGCAATACCGAACGGATATATCCATCGGCCACACAACAGTTTCCATCATTAAAATTCCCCGTAATGCCGATTATTGGCTGTCGGCTATATGCAGGAAAAGATGCATGCATAGCCTGATAAGCAGTCTCAACGTTAAAAGAATTGTCCATAACTAAAATAAAGACAGAAGAATTCAGAACCTATATGTACGTTTCGGATTCTTTGGAAACCACCCTTTGCGTACCCGTTCTTCTTGATCAAAAACTTCTTTAATAGTCCAAAACGAAGAAAACGCAAAGACCCCTAACAAAGATGAAAGAATCACATTAGAAACGACTATAGAAGCAATGGTCCCAGCTATACCCAACAAGAGGAACACCCACCAACATTTGGTACCCCAATAATATTCACACTTAATGACTATCGGATGAAATAATCCGATAATCAGGAATGTACATATCCCTATAAAGAGCCCAGCCAAATGAGCCCCATTCAAAAAGTTCATGAAATAAAGAATTAATCCGTACAGATAGGAATTTCCTTCTTGATACTTTGGTCAAGCGAAATGAGCGTCTCAGTCGAAACGACTCCTACAATACCTTGCATACGATTATTCAACAATTCCATCAAATGTTCATTATCACGTGCATAAAGCTTCACCATCATAGTGTAAGGACCTGTAGTGAAATGACACTCCACAATTTCAGGAATCTTCACAAGCTCTTCAACAACACTTTTGTACATAGAACCTTTTTCAAGTTTGATACCCACATAGGTACAAGTATTGTAACCCAATGTTTTGGGACTTACGTGATAACCCGAACCTATTATCACTCCCATATCAAACAAATGCTGCACACGTTGATGTATGGCTGCTCGCGATACTCCACACTCTGCGGCTACATCTTTAAAAGGAATACGTGCATTCTGAGAGATTATCTCCAGAATCTTTTTGTCAAGACTGTCTATTTTTTCCATGATTATTAGTATAATTGAAGTTTCTGTATCAAAACGTAAGCAAAAGTAGGACTTTTTTTTCGTTTATCAGCAAAAAAGAAGAAAAAAGTATTGAAATTCTACTATTTTTAGCATTTCGACAATCTTTTTCTTCTTATGGACTGACATTCAAACTATATAAACCCTTTATCGTATCAAGACACAACGAATATAGTTCAATATTCCCACAAAAAAAGAGAATTTGCAGATTCTTTTACCCAAAAGTCAGTATATCCGAAGATATTCACTATCTTTGCCCTGTTTTTTGTTATGAACAAATTAGCAAATCTGAAATATATGAAACTGTTATTGTTGGGTAGCGGCGGACGCGAACACGCCTTGGCTTGGAAGATAGCCCAAAGTCCGAAAATTGAGAAACTATATGTGGCCCCAGGTAATGCGGGGACAAGTAATGTAGCTGAAAATGTAGCCATCAAGGGAGATGATTTCGACAGTATCCGCAAATTTGTATTGGAAAACGGTATTGACATGGTAGTAGTCGGACCTGAAGATCCGTTAGTGAAAGGTATTTATGATTATTTCCAACAAGATGATACATTAAAAGAAATTCCGGTTATCGGACCTTCAAAGGCTGGTGCAGTGCTCGAAGGAAGCAAGGAGTTTGCCAAAGGTTTCATGCAACGACATGGCATCCCCACAGCCGGATACCGCAGCTTTACGGGAGAACAATTGGAAGAAGGATTAGCCTATCTGGAAACTTTGCAGGCTCCCTATGTGTTAAAAGCCGATGGGCTGTGTGCAGGAAAAGGAGTACTTATACTTAACACTCTCGATGAAGCCAAAAAGGAATTGAAAGAGATGTTGGGCGGTATGTTTGGCAATGCCTCATCTACGGTAGTTATTGAAGAGTTTCTGAGTGGAATAGAATGTTCTGTGTTTGTGCTCACTGATGGCAAGAACTACAAAATATTGCCCGAAGCCAAGGACTATAAGCGTATTGGTGAGGGAGATACAGGTTTGAATACTGGCGGTATGGGCTCAGTGACTCCCGTACCTTTCGCAACCAAAGAGTGGATGCAAAAGGTGGAAGACCGTATCATCCGCCCCACAGTTGAAGGTTTGGCTGCAGAAGGTATCGTTTACAAAGGATTCATATTCTTCGGACTCATTAATGTGAAAGGTGAACCGATGGTCATTGAATACAACGTACGTATGGGTGACCCTGAGACAGAAAGTGTAATGTTACGTATCAAAAGCGATTTGGTGGATCTGTTAGAAGGTGTAGCAGAAGGTAATCTCAATGAACGTACATTGGAATTTGACCCTCGGGCAGCCGTATGTGTGATGCTCGTATCAGGCGGGTATCCCGAAGCATACGACAAAGGGTACGCCATCACAGGTATTGACGATGTTAACCCTGAAAGTATAGTGTTCCATGCAGGAACCGCTTTAAAAGAAGGAGAGGTAGTGACTGCTGGCGGACGGGTAATTGCCATCAGCTCTTATGGCTCAGATAAGGCTGAGGCTTTGAGACTCTCGTTTGAAGGGGCTAAAAAGATACAATTCGAAAAGAAATATTTCCGTTCAGACATTGGAGCTGATTTGTAAGTTCATATACCATTTATCAAGTACAACTCTGAAGGTTCCACATGGTAAATGGTAAATGGTAAATTAAATGTTTCCTCAACATCTGCAACAACATATTATAAAGTCCAAGGCCACTTTCCCCGTGACAGTGGTCCTTGCTTTATTGATATGGACCACAAATGTCCAATGGCCATTGGACGGCGATGTCCATATCGCAAGCTGGTGGTGGGAAGGAATATTTTGTCCTGTCTGGACAATAGAATTGACAAACTTAATTTGCTGTGGATACACAGTATTCCTGTTAGCAAATCTGAATGAGAATTATTCTCTGTCAGGACATCGTTCAACACTTCACTGTTCCATTTTTCTATTATTGTGGGCGGCATTCTCTTTGTTCAACCATACTTTTGAAGGAAGCCTGACTCTCTGCTTTCTACTTATAGAAGTATCCTTCCTCTTCCGATGCTATCAAGAAAGTATGCCAATAATCCAAACGTTCACTCTATTCCTTCTGATTGGCCTGAACAGTCTGTTTTGTCCAGTAGTCTTATGGTATATCCCATTCTTTTATCTTGCATTGTACTTTTTCAAGGGAATGACTCCCCGCACATTTTTTGCAGGTGTTATGGGGCTCACTCTACCCTATTGGTTCTTGTTCGTTTACTTTTTCTGCATTGACGAAACAAGCCTTTTCCAACATTTTAAAGATTCATTCCTCAAAGTAGGATATATAAATGTTTCCGAATATCCTATCACAATGTGGTTTATATTCGGATATACTTTACTACTTCTTGTTTCAGGCAATGTATATATGGAACTGAACAGATATCAAGATAAAATCCGTACACGTTTGTTTTTACACACTTTTCTGTGGATATCGTTCTACAGTTTGCTCCTGACAGTATTTCAGGCAGATAAATCTCAAATAACAATAATTCCCGTACTGTTTGGTGCAAGCCTGCTTGGCGGGCATATGTTTGCCCTTTCTTCCACGAGATTCAGCAATTTTAGTTTCATTGCAGCCATTCTGTTGTTATTACTGATAATCGTATATAGCATATGGAAGCAATAGTACAATCCCTCATAGAGTACGGATACATCGGAATGTTCATTGCAGCATTCCTATCCGGTTCAGTGGTCCCATTCAGTTCTGAACTTGTCATGGTGACACTGATACAAATGGGGGCGAATCCACTACTTATACTCGTATCTGGCACAATAGGCAACACATTGGGCAGCATGACCTGCTATTGGGTGGGGCTTTTAGGAAACATGAAATGGATAGAACGCTTGTTTCATGTAAGGCCAGAGCGGATAACCCGGACAGAGCAATTAGTCCGCAAACATGGAATCTGGATGGCCTTTTTCTGCTTTCTTCCCACTTTTGGAGAAGCAATAGCTATTGTTTTGGGACTGATGCGTGCTAACCAGGTTATTGTATTATTCAGCATGACCCTTGGAAAACTATTACGCTATGTCGCATTGTTCTATGCCTCTGAACTATTTTTTTAATCCCATGTAGGCAAGCCGTTCTACTTGAAAGAAAGAAGGGTATAAATGAACGGATTATGACCTCAGCTGCGTTTATCTCGTTAAATAAACTTATAATCAGACATCATAGTGGGAAAATCTCTCAATTCTTCCTTATCTTTGTGCGATTTATATATAACCTAACTACATCGGTTAGATAGTAATTGGAAATATAATAATAAACATAACAACATCATTATCCAATGAAACAGTACAAGACTATAAACAATGCTATGGGATGGCTGACATTTGCCATTGCAGCCATTGTTTATTGCATGACAATTGAACCGACAGCCAGTTTCTGGGACTGTCCGGAGTTTATTACTACAGGCTACAAACTGGAAGTGGGGCATCCCCCCGGTGCCCCTTTCTTCATGCTGACGGCCAACATATTCTCGCAATTTGTAAGCGACCCCGGCCAAGTGGCTTATATGGTCAACATCATGTCGGCTCTGCTCAGTGCCGGCTGTATCCTTTTCCTGTTTTGGAGTATTACACATCTGACCAAGAAATTGGTGTGTCCTGAAGGAACCGAAATGACTACGGGCAAGATGATTACTATCATTGGTTCCGGTCTGGTTGGTGCTTTGGCATATACATTCAGTGATACTTTCTGGTACAGCGCTGTCGAAGGTGAAGTTTATGCCTATTCGTCATTATTTACCGCTGTGGTATTCTGGCTCATATTGAAGTGGGAAGCCAATGCCGACAAGCCGCATAGCGACCGTTGGCTTGTACTGATAGCTTACTTGACAGGACTCTCTGTAGGTGTCCATTTGCTGAACTTACTTTGTATTCCTGCCATAGTATTGACCTACTATTATAAGCGTAACCCGAAAGCCAATCTGAAAGGTTCACTGTGGGCATTGGTGGTTTCGGCAATCTTAGTAGCCATTGTGCTTTATGGTATTGTACCAGGCATTGTGAAGGTAGGAGGTTGGTTCGAGTTGTTCTTTGTCAACACAATGGGCATGTCGTTCAATACTGGTCTTATCGTATATATCATCCTGCTGGCAGGCGCACTTGTATGGGGTATTGTGGAGACAGTCCGCAACCAGAGCCGGACCCGCATGAATATTGCATTCCTCCTTTCTGTTGCCTTGTTGGGAATTCCTTTCTATGGCTATGGCTTTACCAGTATCCTCATTGGTGTAGTAGTATTAGGGGTACTTACCTTCTGCCTCCGTTTGCGTAAAGAGGGCAATTACCGCATATCTGTACGTGCCTTGAACACGGTGCTCCTCTGTCTGACCATGATCGTGGTGGGTTACTCTTCGTACGCGGTTATCGTTATCCGCTCTATGGCCAACACCCCGATGGACCAGAACTCTCCTGAAGACATATTCACCTTAGGGACCTATTTGGGACGCGAACAGTATGGCGACCGTCCTCTGTTCTATGGCCAAGCCTATTCGTCAAAAGTAGCCTTGAAGGTTGTAGGAAACCGCTGTGTCCCTGATGTGGAAGACGGAGCCCCCGTCTATCAGCGTAAGGAGAAGAAGACTCCTAACGAACCGGACCGTTACGAACTGGTGCGTTACAAGCCCATATACAAATATGCCCAAAACATGCTTTTCCCCCGCATGTACAGCGACCAGCACGCAAACTACAATGGTACGGGCCGCAACCTCTACGAAGAGTGGTTGGGCGGCATCAAAGGCTATCAGGAACCTTATGACGAATGTGGAAACATGATTATGGTGAAGATGCCTACCCAATGGGAAAACCTCCGTTTCTTCTTCTCTTACCAACTGAACTTCATGTATTGGCGCTATTTCATGTGGAACTTTGCCGGTCGTCAGAATGACATTCAAGGCAATGGAGAAGTGGAGAATGGCAACTGGATTACCGGTATCCCCTTTATCGATGAAGCCCTATTGGGGTGCGACCTCAGCGCCTTCCCTGACGACCTGAAAAACAACAAAGGACGCAACGTGTTCTATTGTCTCCCCTTGCTGTTAGGTCTGATTGGACTTTTCTGGCAGGCCTATCGCGGCGAACAAGGCATCAAGCAGTTCTGGGTTGTATTCTTCCTCTTCTTCATGACAGGTATTGCCATTGTGCTCTATCTGAACCAGACACCGGCCCAGCCGCGTGAACGCGACTATGCATACGCTGGTTCCTTCTATGCTTTTGCCATCTGGATTGGTATGGGTGTGGCCGGATTGGTGGAACTGCTCCGCAAGGTACTGGATGACAAGCCTGCTGCCATACTGGCATCACTTCTCTGCCTCTGTGTACCCATCCAGATGGTGAGCCAGACATGGGATGACCACGACCGTAGCGGCCGATATACCTGCCGCGACTTCGGACAAAACTATCTCAACACATTGTCAGAAGGAGACAACCCCATTATATTTACCAACGGAGACAACGACACCTTCCCCTTGTGGTACAACCAAGAGACTGAGGGAGTACGCACCGATGCCCGTGTCTGCAACCTCAGCTACCTGCAGACCGACTGGTACATTGACCAGATGCGCCGTCCTGCATACGACTCACCCTCGCTGCCAATCCACTGGAAGCGCTACGACTACGTGGAGGGTGTGAACGATTACGTGCGCATTGAGCCCCAAATGGAGGCTAACGTGCGGGCGCTGTACAAAGCACAACCGGAGCAGGCTCGCAAGCAATTGGGAGACAACCCCTTCGAACTGAAGAACGTCTTGAAGCATTGGATATGCTCACCAAATCCTGAAATGCGTGTAATCCCCACCGACACCTTGGTGCTTACCATTGACAAGGAAGCAGTGCTCCGCTCGGGTATGTACATTCCTGATACCGCTGCCATTCCTGAAAAGATGTATATCTCACTGAAAGGCCGCAGCCACCTCTACAAGAACGACCTGATGATGCTCGAACTGTTGGCCAACACCAATTGGGAGCGTCCGGTCTATATTGCTACCAGTGTGGGTGGAGGCAGTCAGTTGGGGTTGAGCGACTACCTTATCCAAGAGGGACTGGCACTCCGATTCACCCCCTTCAACTGGCGCAAGTTGGGCCGCATACCCAAGTCGGCTTATGGAATGCCCGAATATGCCATCGACTCGGAGAAGATGTATGACAACCTGATGAACAAGTTCAAGTTTGGCGGTATAGACAACCCCGACATCTATCTGGACGAGACAGTCATGCGCATGTGCTATTCTCACCGCCGGCTCTTCTCGCAATTGGCCAAGCAGCTGATGCGTGAGGGACAGAAGGAGAAGGCTCTGGCAGTCCTCGACCGTGCCGAACAGGTGATACCCTCCTCAGTAGTGCCCCACAATGCCATTGGTTCCGGTTCGTTGGAGATGGCTGAATGCTACGTAAGGTTGGGACAGAAAGAGAAGGCTGCAGCCATCCTGGCTCCATTGGGCGACCGTGCCTGTGACTATATTGACTGGTATATGAGTGGCAACGACAAGAACTTCAAGAGCCATCTGAGCAGCATACAGTATTATGAATTCCCCATCCTTCAAGAGGTTGTGTCACTACTTGACGGCACTGAATTGGAGGAGACCTACCGCGCTAAGCTGGAAGAGAAGTATATCAGCCTGCGTACGCGGCTGGAAGGGAAGTAATGAACTACGAGTAATGAGCTACGAGTGATGAGTGACGGACCATTACAATCGGTTTCTTCACTCTCCACTCTTCACTTACATAAAGAACAAGTATGTTTATAGAACAAGTTCCCAAACTTTTCCGCATGCTCTATCCCCACGCGGAGTGGCGCGGAAACACCAAAGAGAAGGTGGTCTATCTGACCTTCGATGATGGCCCCATCCCCGGTGTCACTCCTTGGGTGTTGGACTTATTAGACAAGTATGGCATCAAGGCCACCTTCTTTCTGGTGGGCGACAATGTGCGCAAACATCCCGAAGAGTTCCGCATGATAGTGGAACGGGGACATCGTGTGGGAAACCATACGTATAACCACATCAAGGGAATCAGCTACAAAGCATCGTCCTACATTGCCAATGTGGATAAAGCCAACGAACTGATTCAAAGCGACCTGTTCCGCCCGCCTCATGGGTGGATGGGATATTACCAATATCATACCCTACGTCGCCGTTACCGCATTATCATGTGGGACCTTGTCACACGCGACTACAGCAAACGCCTGAATGGCAAGCAGGTCTTTGCCAAGTTGCGCCACTATGTGCGCAATGGTTCCATCATCACCTTCCACGACTCCCTGAAGTCTGAACGCAACCTCAAATATGCACTTCCACGCAGCATTGAATGGCTGCTCAAGCAGGGATACCGGTTTGAGGTGCTGTAAATCTATGGAGTGTAATAGATAGGAGTGCAGACAATACTTCTACTTGCACAAACCGCTTATCAGGAACAGGACTATCGGCTGCACTCCTACCTATTACACTCCTACATTCCTAAAAAAGAAAAGCCATGCCCCTTTCACCTTCCTTTCTCAAATCCGTTGCCACCCGATTGGGCTTTGCCGCTTGTGGTGTGGCTCCTGCTACCCCTGTCGATGAAGATGTGGCCGGAGGATTCCGCCGCTGGATAGCCGAAGGCAGGCAGGCAGAGATGGGCTACTTGGCCAACAACGTGGAAAAGCGGCTCAATCCCACTTTGCTAATGGAGGGGGCACAAAGTGTGGTCTCTGTTGCCCTGAACTACTACCCCGACCGGCAGTTGGACCCATCAAGGCAATACGAGTTTGCCTGGTACGCCTATGGGCAGGATTACCATGATGTGATGAAAACCCGCCTCGCCATGTTGGCCGAGATCCTGTCGGGCGAAACAGAAGGCGGGACCCACTACCGGGTGTTTTGCGATACGGCTCCCGTGTTGGAGCGATATTGGGCTTGGCGATGCGGCCTTGGGTGGATAGGCAAGAACACCCAGCTCATAATCCCCCATGCCGGTTCGGCTTTCTTTTTGGGCGAAATAATCCTTGACCGTCCCTTCACCTCTTATGATGAACCGCTGCCGAGCCGTTGCGGCACCTGTACCCGCTGTCTTGATGCCTGCCCCATGCAGGCCTTATCGGCTCCCTACGAATTGGATGCTTCCCGTTGCCTCTCCTATCTTACGATAGAGTACCGTGGCGATGACTTGCCTGCTGAGGCTGTCCGTGCCATGGGCAACTGCATTTATGGCTGCGACCGTTGCCAACAGGCCTGCCCATGGATGCGTTTTGCCCGTCCCACCCGGGTTGAGGAGTTCAGACCAAAGTCCCAGTTCCTCAGTCTGGACCGTGCAACCTTGCAATCGCTCTCTGCCGATGATTACCGGCAGCTGTTCCACGGTTCGGCCGTCAAGCGTGCCAAATACGAAGGGCTGATGCGCAATGTACGTGCTGCAGCCCCGAAAGAATGACAATCATCTGCCACCAAGAATGGCATTCTTCGTGGTGAAAGAATGGCATTCTTCCACGTGGAGGATAAAAAAAGTATTGCCTACATTTCCTATATCCACCAAAAAGTCCTACCTTTGCACCCCGAAATGAGTCGCCTTTGTAGTTCAATGGATAGAACGGCCCTCTCCTAAAGGGCAGATTCGAGTTCGATTCTCGACGGAGGTACACTACGGATTAAAGCCACGAGCCGCAGGTTGCAAGGTTCAGACACTTGCAAGCCTGCGGCTCGTGGCTTTAATGGATTTTAGGTACTCTTCACTTAATTATAACTAATCTTGGGTATTTCCAGACTGGCGTATTGGCAGTAATTTTGCACCCGGAATACTGAGATTTGGGTAACAGCCTCCTCTTCCATCACTCCACCGGAGGAGGATGAAGCCCCACCCGACCTCCTCCGGCAAGAAAAAGGAAATTAATAACCCATATAATATATATAAGTATAGAATGATGAAAAGATTGTTTGCTTGGTGGACCATGATGTGTGTGATGTCCGCCATGACGGCAGTGGCACAGAGCCATCATGGGCACAGCCATGCCAAGGTGAAACGCAGTGATGCGAACATTGTGGGCCATGTGATTGACGCAGCCAGCGGGCAACACGTGCCTTTTGTGAATGTGGTGCTGAAAGGGACTACCATAGGTACCACTACCGATGAGAGCGGGCACTACTTCCTGAAGAACCTCCCTGAGGGGAACTTTACCATGGAGGTGGCCACGATAGGTTACAAGACTGAGACACGCGAAGTGGTGACACGGAAAGGCAAGACACTGGAGGAGAACTTCACCATCACGGAGGACCTCATTGCACTGGATGGTGTGGTGGTTTCGGCCAACAGGAACGAGACTTCGCGCCGACTGGCTCCTACCTTGATCAATGTGATAGACATGCGCCTGTTCGAGACTACCACATCGCCCACGCTGGCCGAAGGGCTGAACTTCCAGCCGGGTGTACGCGTGGAGAACAACTGCCAGAACTGCGGATTCCAACAGGTGCGCATCAACGGACTGGAAGGCCCCTACACACAGATTCTCATTGACTCGCGCCCTATCTTCAGCGCCCTATCGGGTGTGTATGGCCTGGAACAGATTCCTGCCAATATGGTGGAGCGTGTGGAGGTGATGCGTGGTGGCGGATCGGCCCTGTTCGGCTCGTCGGCCATTGCCGGAACCATCAACATCATTACCAAAGAGCCCCTGCGCAACAGCGGACAGCTGGCCCACACAACGATGTCAATCGATGGGGCTATGGACCACAGTACCACACTGAACGCATCGTTGGTGACTGACAACCGCAAGGCCGGACTCTTCATCTTCGGGCAGAACCGCCAACGCGAGGCCTACGATGCCAACGGCGATGACTACAGCGAACTGTGCCAGCTGCACCAGCAGACAGTGGGATTCCGCTCATACGTGAAGACAAGCATGTACAGCAAACTCTCCTTCGAATACCACCACATCGAAGAGTTCCGCCGGGGAGGCGACTCGCTGGACTTGCCACCCCATCAAGCCAACATTGCCGAGCAGACCGAGCACAGCATCAATGGGGGTGGCCTGAAGTTCGACTACTTCAGCCCCAACGAGAAGCACCACCTGAGCCTTTATGCATCGGCCCAACACATTGACCGCCAGAGCTACTACGGAGCCGGACGCGACCCCAATGCCTACGGTGCCACGACCGACCTGACCACTGTGGTGGGCGGACAGTATGTCTATAACTTTGACCGCTGCCTTTTCATGCCTGCCACCTTCACAGGAGGTGTGGAGTACAACCGCGATGCCCTCGAGGACAACATGTGGGGCTACGGCCGCGAACTGAAACAGACGGTACACATCAGCAGTGCCTTCCTGCAGAACGAGTGGAAGAACGACCATTGGAGTTTCCTGGTGGGTGGCCGCTTTGACAAGCACAACCTCATCGACGGGCTCATATTCAGCCCTCGGGCCACCATGCGATTCAACCCCACGGAGAATGTGAACCTGCGTGCCAGCTACTCTGCCGGGTTCCGTGCTCCGCAGGCATTCGATGAGGACCTCCACATCGAAGCAGTGGGAGGCGGTGTGTCCATGATTGAACTGGCCGGAGACCTGCAGGAGGAGAAATCGCACAGCTTCAGCCTCTCGGCAGACCTCTACCAGCGCTGGGGTGCCTTCCAAGGAAATCTTCTTGTCGAGGCATTCTACACCACGCTCAACGATGTCTTCGCCCTGCGCGAAAAGAGCCATGAGAACGGCATCCTCACACTGGAACGCCACAATGCATCGGGGGCTGACGTGTATGGTATGACCATCGAAGGCAAGCTGGCCTACCTGAACAAGGTGCAGCTCCAAGCCGGTGCCACCCTGCAAAAGAGCGAGTACAAGCAGCCCGAACAGTGGAGCGAGACGGCCAAGGCCGAAAAGCGCATTGCACGCACACCCGAGGCTTACGGATACTTCACCCTGAGCTATAACCCCATCAAGCCCCTGACTGCCTCGTTCTCAGGAACCTACACAGGCAGTATGCTCATGCAGCATGTGGCAGGATACGTACCTGAGGACATTGCCGTGGAGACTCCGGACTTCTTCGACCTGAACTTCAAGCTCAGCTACGACTTCGACTTGGGCGGAGGCTCGGCCCTGCAGCTCAATGCCGGTGTGCAAAACATCTTCAATGCCTACCAGACAGACTTTGACAAGGGTGAACTGCGCGATGCCGGATATATGTATGGTCCAGGCCTGCCACGCTCATTCTTTGCAGGGGCAAAACTGGACTTCTGACAGAAGGAAGGAATATGTGACACAGGAATCTGTCTGTAAGATATTTTCTTAACCCTTAGTCTGCACCCTACACCACCCTCATGGGGATAAAGAGAGGCCTCGGCCAACTGCCCGACAAGGCAGTTGGGCGAGGCTCTTTTTCTGCCCGGCCCGGAAGTGACGGCTACCCTCTCTCTTCATCAGGAAGAGGAGCAAGGAGCAGATAAGGGGTCTGCACTGAATCTTTCAACTGATTGACAATGTGATATTTACAAAAAACCTACTACCTCTACAGAGACACAGGTGAGTCATGCCCGGAGACACAGGTGGGTCACGAAGAGAGACACAGGTGGGTCATGAAGAGAGACACAGGTGGGTCGTGAAGAGAGACACAGGCGGGTCGTGAAGAGAGACACAGACGGGTCGTTGAAGAAGAGACGGCCGTCTGTCAAGCCGATACACGGCCGTGTGTCAAGATAGGTGTAAAGGAGGTGTCTGGAAAGGAGGAAAGAGGGTCAGTTTTTGTCAGACAATATTACCATACTCCTACCCTTTGAACAGTTCTTTCCGGAATTGGAATGGAGTCTGTCCGAACTGTTTCTTGAAGTAGGAATAGAAGGCTGTGGAATTGGTGAAGCAACAGCGCTGGCGCACCTCATCGACCGTAAGGTCCGTGTCGCGCAGCAGGCTGGCAGCATGGTCCAAGCGGACACGCCGGATGAAACCCACAGGCGAGACACCCGCCACACGCTTCACCTTCGTATAGAACTGGGTGCGACCCAGCTGCATGGCTTCGCCAAAGGTCTCCACGTTGAAGTCAGGGTCTTCCACATGCTGGGCCATGACCTCTTCCAAGCGGTCCAGGAAGCGGCGGTCGCGCGGAGAGAGAGGCTTCTCCCCCGGCAACTCCCCGGCAGAGGGAGAAGAAGGTGACAAAACCTCCGGTACGCTCCGATGAAATGGGCGAAAACCGAAGTATCCGACCAAGGCCACAAGAAGAATCAGCAGCGCCCCCACAGCATAGGCAGGCCACTCCGCCCACCAAGGCCGACCGATGACGATGGCATACGTTGCCTCGGCTCCCCACGGCCAATCCGCACAGCGGGAACGCACGCGGAAGGTATAGTTGCCAGGAGCCAGGCGGCGGTATCGGGCTGTGGCCTCAGCCGATGGGGCACTCCAGACCGTATCGACCCCTTCCAGCCTATGCTGGTAGCTGACAGCCCCAAAGTGAGCATAATGGAAATTGGAGTAGTGGAAATCCACATTATTCTCCGTATAGGCCAGTGTATCGGCACCCGCATCACGCATGGGAAGGCGCTCCTCACCATCGATGGTGAGACTGGTGATGACGGTCGGCAAAGCCATGCTGTCCGTCCTTTCGGGCAAGTGGCCGCCATCCGTGCGGGTTATGCTCAAGGCTGACACCCCACTGCCCTCGCCTATCACCCACAGGGTTCCGCTGCGGTCAGCGACAAGGGCCGTCAGGCGGTTGGTACGAATCAGGCCGCGCTCATCACCCCTCAGCAAGTGGGTCAGCTTGCCCGACGGGACATCGTAAATGAACAAGCCGTTGCCATAGGTGGCAATGGCTTCGGTCGTGGGGGTGAGGAAACAGATGCTGACGGGCCTCTTCTGCGTCTGACGGGCCATCTCTTCGGGCATTACCTGCAAGCGGCTCACCTTTCCGTCGCGCCCATAGCGGACAAGGGTGCCACGCCCGTCATGGGCATAGACAGTACCCTCATGGGCAGCGAGCAAAGTGCCACGTTTCAACTGCCCCTCCTGAGGACGGCCGAAATTGCCGTCAATGATGTCGTAAGTATGCGTGCCCGAAGGAGTGAACAGGAGCAGACTCTCACCCCACAGCGACATGCCCGTACAAAGCTCCATGCTGGGCAAAGAGGCCGGACAGGGAGTCTGCCTCACAATGCGCCGTGCGCTGTTATACACCACAACCCCCTCACTGCCAAGGGCCAGACAGAGGTTGCGGTAAAGGCAGATACGCACCACCCCTTCCGAGTCAGGAAGTTTCCGGTCGAACCCATTCAGGTAGAGTCCACGGTCAGTCAGAATCCAGTCATTGCCCTGCTCGTCGGCCTCAATCTGGCGCACACGGTGGTCATAGCTCTCAGACACCACATCGCCGTGCAGGAAACGTATACGCCGGCAACCGGCCGTAGGGCCATACTGCCACAAATAGAGCCTGCCCTGATGGCTGTATTCATAGGATATGGGCGAAGCTGCCTTCTCCGTATGGTCAGCCATAGTGTACGAGGCAAGGTCAATGCAACCCGTCCGATGGTCGTCCGTCAGAAACCACAACAGGTGGTTGGCCGGATTGGCCGTAAGGCGCACTATCTTTCCTCCGGACTGGGAGTCATCCTTCCCCGTCAGCCGGGCCAAAGTGTGTACACGGTATCCGTCATAGCGGTTCAATCCCTTGGCCGTAGCCACCCATATATATCCCTCGGGGTCCTGCACAAGGCTATATACACTATCACTGGACAAGCCCATCAGCCCCGACAAGTGGGAGCAGTCGAACCGGAAACCGGCAGCATGGCCCGCACAGAGCCACGCCCATACAGCAAGGAGTGTGAAGAGTCTGTTCATAAGCATCTTTTCCATTGATGGTGCAAAGATACTCCTTTTCCCCTTTCCACCGGACAAAAATAGGGGAAAAGTGAACATATAAGGTATAAAATCCGATGAATGAATCTATCTTTCAGCCCAATTCTCGCGGTCCAGATTGCGGTAGCCTATAGCCTCGGCCACATGATGGGTCTGTATGGAGGCCGACGCTTCGAGGTCGGCAATGGTGCGGGCCACCTTCAGGATGCGGTCATAAGCACGTGCCGACAGATTGAGCCGCTCCATAGCACTGCGCAGCATCTCCAATCCCTCAGGAGCAAGGACTGCATATTCGGACAGCAGCTTGGGAGTCATCTGTGCGTTGCAATGCACTCCGGACACGTGGGCAAAGCGCTCTTCCTGAATCTGGCGGGCAGCCACCACACGCCGGCGGATGGACTCACTGCTCTCGCCCGGACGGGTATCAGAGAGTTTCTCAAAGGGAACGGGTACAATCTCTACCTGCAGGTCTATGCGGTCAAGCAGCGGACCCGAAATGCGGTTCAGATACTTCTGCACCTGGCCCGGATTGCACACACAAGGTTTCGTAGGGTGATTGTAATAGCCACACGGGCAAGGATTCATGCTGGCTATAAGCATGAATGAGGCAGGATACTCCACCGTATATTTGGCCCGCGAAATGGTGATACGGCGGTCTTCAAGGGGCTGGCGCAGCATTTCCAGCACGGCATGGTTGAACTCCGGAAGTTCGTCAGCAAAAAGCACCCCATTGTGGGCCAGACTGATTTCACCCGGCTGGGGAGAGGCGCCGCCACCCACCAATGCGGCAGACGAAATGGTATGATGAGGACTCCGGAAAGGACGGCGGGCTATGAGAGAGGTATCCTTGGCCAACTTGCCGGCCACGGAGTGTATCTGGGTGGTCTCAAGGCTCTCGCTGAGCGAAAGTGGAGGTAGAATGGAGGGCAGGCGCTTGGCCATCATGGACTTTCCACTGCCCGGAGGCCCTATCATGATAAGGTTGTGACCACCGGCAGCAGCCACCTCCAAGGCACGCTTCACACTTTCTTGACCCCGCACCTCGGCAAAGTCATATTCAAAACTGCTCTGCTGGGCATAAAACTCCTCGCGCGTATTCACCTCGGTAACGGCAAGGGAAGGCTCCCCGTTGAAGAAATCAATGACCTGGCGCAGGTTCTCTGCCCCATAGACCTTCAAGCGGTTCACCACGGCTGCCTCACGGACATTCTGAGCTGGAAGTATCAGTCCCTCAAAGCCTTGCTCGCGGGCACGGATGGCAATGGGCAAAGCTCCTTTTACCGGCTGCAGGCTGCCATCCAGACCTAACTCGCCTATCATCATGTAGCGCGACAGGCGGTCAGTAGCCACCATGCCATTGGCCGCCATGATGCCTATGGCCAAAGGGAGATCGTAAGCCGAACCCTCCTTACGGATGTCGGCAGGAGCCATATTGATGATAATCTGTGCATGAGGGAACTTGCAACCATTCTCCTGAAGAGCAGACACAATGCGCTCGTGACTCTCCTTGACGGCATTGTCGGGGAGTCCTACAAGGAAAAACTTCGACCCCTTGCTAAGATTCACCTCAATGGTGATGGTTGTGGCCTCAATGCCTTGTACAGCAGCACTCAATACTTTGACTAACATATCTCTACGGGGACTACTTGCGCTTAGATGAAATACGCGAAGACTTCTTCTGCGTAGCTTCCCAACTCTTCACCTTCTTGTCAAGGAACTCTTCCAGTTTCTCGCTCTGAAGGTCCGTAGCAATAACCTTGCTCGCAGTGTTCATAACGAAGATGGCAGGCAGCCCCGTCACTCCACACTCTTGGACAAAATCACTGTTCCACCCCTTGAAATCACACAAGTGGATGCCGGGCAATGTGTCCTGCCTGATAGCCTCAACCCATTGGACACGGTCACCATCCAACGAGAGAGTGAAAAACTTTACAGGCCTTTTGGCAAACTTCTTGACAAGCGGAGCCATGGACTTCACCCGTTCTCTGCTTTCCGGATGCCACGATGCCCACATGGCCAGCACAACGAACTGCTTCTGATAGTCCGCAGGAAGAATGGCCCGCCCCGTACTGTCGGGCAGATTCTGCAAGTAGAGATAGCGGTCGCGCACATTCTTCTGCTTGCCGTCATTCATCTCGCCCAACAGACGACTTACATAAGGATGATCCTGCATGATGCCGCTCAACTTCTTGACAGCAGCCTCAACACTTTCCTTCTTGCCTTGAGAAGAATTGACATAAAACTCCTTGATAAGATATATACTCACCACAGACTGGGGATGAGCCGCAATGAAAGAATCGGCAACAGCGCGCCTGGCAGCCTCGCCACTCAAGGAGGCAATGCTCTGTTTGAATGCATTGTACTCCGCTTGTTCCTCTCCACCACTGACCTGCAGACTGTCAATATGAGCCACATCGCCTTCTACACGGACAGACAGCCCCTTATCGGCAAAAACAGGCACATCAACCCCTCCTATCAGCAAAGACATGGGGGTGATGGTATCCAATTCGACCGAATAGCTGAAACTGCCTTCCTCAACAGGAATCTCTATCAGAGAGTCTGGTTGCGAAAAAAGGCCGAACAGGGTCACTGTCGTGTCCTTCAAACCGACAACCTCACCTGTCAGGTGAAACATGTTGCTCTTCTCCTTACAGCCACTCATGGTCAGCAAGGCTACAACAAGCAAGAAGCGGAAAATGGTTTTGGTGTACATATACAGATGCGGGTTGAACCAATAAAAGAAAGGCTACAAGCCGCATACAGCCTTTCCAATATAAAAGAACTGTATGTGCGACTTGTAGCCTGCCACTGCAATAGATATTACTTCAATGCGTTCAAGAAGTCTGCATTGGTCATAAACTTAGAGAACTCAAGGTCTGTCAATGCCTTCTTGGCCAATGAAGAATCCTTCTTCACTGCCTTAGCAAGGTTTGAAACAACCATTGAGGTATTGTTGGTGCGGGCACCAATAATAGCCATCAGATAGTCAGTATAACCGTCAGGATTGCTTACAGCTTGCAACGTGTTCTTGGCTGCATTATAGTCCTTGGCAAGAATCTGTGCCAAAGCAGCACTGTTTGTCTTAGCCTCGCCAAATGAGCTGACAGCACGATCGTACTGACCCTGAGCAATGTAAAGGTTTCCGAGAGACTCGTTCAAGGTCTTTGCACCCGAACCCTTTGAGAAGTAAGTCTCTGCCTTGCTCTTCTCGCCCTGAGCCAAAGCAATCAGACCCAAGTTGGTATTTACCTCTGCCGCAGAAGGATTCAGCTTGGCAGCCTTCTGCAAATAGTTGAGGGCAGTCTCCAAGTCATTATTCTTGTATGCCAACTCGGCCAGATTGTTGAATGCACGATAGTCTGTAGGATAAATCTCAGTCACCTTCTTATAGATAGCCTCCTTGTCAGAAGCGCCTTCAACAAGAGTAGCAGCATAAAGCATCTCCTCTACACTCAAATCCTTAGGAGCCGATGCATAGGTGTTCAGAATCTGCTCATCGCTACGACCAATAAGTTCATAATTCAAAGTCAAACGGGCACGACGCAACTGAGGCAGAATCTCATCAGCCAATGTACCATACACAGAAGAAAGGTTCTTGATTTCTGTCTCACGACGTTCAGGATCAGTGTACATAGACAACACACGCAGAATAACCTCCTTGTCCTGAATGTTGCTCTTCTCTACGAGTTCCTTGAAGCCTTCCCAGTCCTCAGCTGTGTACTTGGTATCCACATTACCTTCCAACTTGGCTTTCTTCAACTGTTTCTCCACATACTTGGCAGCATTGCCTTCACGGTTGCCTGCCAACTTCTCATTCAAGCCATATTCACCATCCGGTGAAGCGTATGCAGTCACCTCGACATTATTCAACACCTTATTCGCCTCGTCAGCCTTGATGTCAGCCATAGCCTCATTGAAAGCCTTGATGCCTTCAGACTTCAACTCGCTGGCACGGATATTGGCCTGCTGGATGAGGAACTGAATGTTAGCCTCCTTGGCCTGCTTGATGACACGCTGGAAAGCGTCCTCTGCATTAGCCGGAGTGGCACTTCTCAGTGTATTGCCAACCAACTCAGAAGTAGAGAGCACACCGTCAGCAATCTTCACTTCAGGAATAGCAACCTCTTTCTTGCCCACCTTTGCTGTAAATTGCAAATAGAGTTCGCTCTTTGCCATTTCAGGCACATAGTCAAACGAAGTCTTCATTGTGTAGCTGCCACCAACCTTGTAATTGATAGTCTGGTCATTACCTTCAACCTTCTCACCTTGGAAAGTAATAGGATTACCTACAGCCTGACCGCCATTCCACTTAAGGACGGGCGTAACTGTCACTACAGCCTTCTTATTGAAATACTTTTCAGGAAACTTGCCGTTGATAGTTACAGGAACCTTACCACCAATGGCTTCCAACACTTGCGGAGTCGTTGTAAAATAATCCGATGACAACTCTCCCATCTTACTGCTGCACGATGTCAGTACAGCTACCAATGCCACAACAAGAGGCATGTACAGTTTCTTAATCATGTTTCGTTTGTAATTTATTAATGCTTAAGTATGTTTTATTCTATACCTATACTGCCACATAGAGCCGTATGGCGTACAAAGATAGGAAATAAGCATTGCAGGGAATAAGTACTACACAAATAATTAATATAATTTAAGTATTGTTCCTGCTTTATTGAATATTATTGCTACCTTTGCCACAGATTTACCACACGACAAAAGAGAAATGGACATTTCACTACTGACACCCGAGAAAGACCCTATGGGACAAGCCATTGCCGAATACTTCGAAAAAGGAAAAGCAAGCAGACTTCGTGTATTTTCCTCCCAATTTGAGGAAGACGAGATTCCAGTACACCAATTGTTCCGCTCCACCAAACAAATGCCTACTATTGAACGTACAGCCTTGGAATTGGCTTATGGCAGAATCCTGGACGTAGGCGCTGGTGCAGGTTGTCACGCCATAGCACTACAAGAAAAGGGCAAGGATGTATATGCCATAGACATCTCCCCCTTGGCTGTAGAGACAATGCTAAAACGTGGAGTGCGCAAAGCAATGCAGATTAATCTGTTTGACGAACACTTCTGCGAAAGTTTCGATACGATAATGATGCTGATGAATGGTTCAGGCATCGTGGGCAGACTGGAAAACCTCCCCGCTTTCTTCCAACGAATGAAACAACTGCTATGTCCGGAAGGATGCATCTTAATGGACTCTAGCGACTTAAGATACATCTATGAAGAGGAAGACGGAAGTTTTGCCATTGACCTTGCTGCAGGGTATTACGGCGAAGTGGATTTCAAGATGCAATACAAAAATATTGTCGGAAACCCGTTCAACTGGCTCTATATAGACTTCCAGACACTATCCTATTATGCTGCAGAATACGGATTCAAAGCCGAGTTGCTGAAAGAAGGTGAGCATTATGATTATTTGGCACGATTGACTTTGGGCTGACCTTACAGAAATCGGTCATTACTTCAACAAACGCCGACTAAGATAACGAACGGGATACCAGACTGACAAACTTCCAACAACCAGTACAGTGACAAAGATCAAAAGCAAATCCGCCACATGTATTTTAACAGGATAAGCATCAACCAGGAAACCACCTTGCGCGCCCAATGCTATCAATCCGAACTCCTGCTGCAAGAAGCAAAGTCCTACTCCAAGAATAATGCCACTGAAGGCTCCAATCAATGAAATCAAACAACCTTCTATAAAAAAAATCTGCGATATCAGGCGGTTGTCTGCTCCCATGTTACGCAAAGTACGCACATCATCCTTCTTGTCAATAATCAGCATGGACAGTGAGCCTATGATATTGAAACAGGCAACCAACAATATAAAAGTAAGGAACAAATAAGAGATTAGTTTCTCTATCTCCATGATACGGAATACATCAGATTGCTGTTCATAACGGTTCTGAACCTGATAACTATTACCTAAAAGGCTATGAACCTTTTTCTGCACAGCTGCCACATCTGAACCGGCAACCAACTTCAATTCTAAAGAGGTGATTTCTGTATCACAATCAAATAACCGACGGGCAAAGTCAAGCGATGTCAACACATAAGAAGCATCATACTTTTCTTGATTAACGGCAAACACTACACCAGGGGAATATAAATATTCACGAGTAAAACTAGACGAAGGGTTGGCTATATTAACTTGAGCATGACGCTTGGGCACAAACACCTCAAACGGATCCACAGGACGAATGCCCGATCCCAACGAGGATGTCAATTGAACTCCCGGTATGCCGTAATCAACAATCTCATCGTGCAGGATGAAACCACCATAACCGTAAAGTATACTGTCGATGGCTGTCAACTGCTCAAAATTGTCCTCTACGCCCTTTATCGTCACAATAGCTTGACGCCCCTTGTATTGAATCATTGCATTCTCTTCCAAACACAAGGTAGATACCTCTACTTCGGGCCAACTGCGTATTTCAGAAATCAACGAGTCTTGACTATCAAACCCCTTCCCATGCCAGGCTGTAATCTTCAAATCAGGGTCAAAGGCTGTAAAAAGACCTGCCACAAGTTCCTGAAATCCATTGAATACAGACAATGTACACACCAATGCCAACGTTGCAAAGGAGATACCGCAAATAGATATGCCTGATATAATATTGATGGCATTGTGCGATTTCTTAGAAAGCAAATACCGCTTGGCTATGTACAATGCAAGATTCATCTGTGCTTCACTTCAGCAACCTGTCAATATTCTCAATATAATCTAACGAATCATCCACAAAGAACTTCAATTCAGGAATGATGCGTAACTGATGCCTTACCCGGTTTCCCAGTTCATAACGGATGGACTTCATATTGTCATTGATATTCTTGACAATCTCTTCACTCCGTTCTGAAGGAAAAACACTCAAATAGGCTCGTGCCACACTCATATCCGGGCTAATACGCACAATGCTGACACTCACCAATACACCATTCATAGCTTTTGTCTGCAGAAGGAATATGTCACTCAGTTCCTTCTGTATGAGGCGTGCAATTTTGTTCTGTCTGGTTGTTTCCATATATTTTCAGTTTTTAGTTCTCAGTCATAAGCCGGATAGCAAGACTATTCCTGCCACATGCAATCCTTATCATTTCTTCCTTATTATCGTAAGGCCATCTCTCAGCGGCAATATCACCTTCTCTACACGTGAATCTTTTGCGACCAAATCATTGAATGCTTTGATTCCGATGGTCTGCTTGTCTGTGGGGTGAGGGATCTCCAGCACGTGCCCATCCCATAAAGTATTGTCTGCAATAATGTATCCACCAGGGTTCAAATATTTCAACACCATCTCGTAATACTCTATATAACGGCGTTTGTCGCCATCAATGAAAGCCAAATCGAAGCAGATGCCCAACTGGGGTACAGCTTCCAGTGCGTCTCCGATATGGAATGTGATTTTCTCTGCCCAAGGGGAGTTCTCCAACCAAGGACGGGTAAAGTCCTCTTGTTCATCATTAATTTCATAGGTATGCAACACTCCTCCCTCAGGAAGCCCTTCAGCCAGACATAAAGCAGAATATCCGCTGTAAGTCCCTATCTCAAGTACTGTTTGAGGACGAATCATCTGTACAAACATCTTCAACATGCGCCCCTGCAGATGGCCCGATGCCATACGGGGACGCAGCAACCTTACATGAGTTGCCCGATAGAGAGCCTTCAGATAATCACTTTCGGCATCAATATGGTCAAGGATGTATTCATCAATGGTCATGCCTTCAACAATCCTTCTAATGCAAGTCTGTATGAATCTAATCCGAACCCACAAATAACTCCTATACAGGCACAGGATATCATGGACTTATGCCTGAATTCTTCCCGCTTGTGTACGTTGGAGATGTGAACCTCGACAACGGGGGCAGTGACAGCCCGGATAGCATCCTGCAAGGCGATTGATGTGTGAGTGTAGGCTCCGGCATTCAGGATGATGCCTTCGTAGTCAAACCCCACCTCATGAATCTTGTTTATCAGCTCTCCCTCCACATTACTTTGGAAGTATCCAATCTCCACACCGGGATTCTTTTCGCGCAATTCCTTCAAATATTCCTCGAAAGGAGTGGCTCCGTAAATACCAGGCTCTCGCTTACCTAAAAGGTTGATGTTAGGTCCATTTATAATCTGTATTCTCATAACACTTACATGTGTTTTTATTATCTTTGCACAGAATTTTGCTGCAAAGGTATAAAAATATATGAAACCAAACAACACAAGCCACATCTTTGAACGGTACAGACAATACCTGAGGTTGGAAAAGTCCTTTTCTGCAAACACTCTGGATGCCTATTGCAAAGATTTGGACAAACTCAGGAACTACCTCAGCGGAGAAAACATTGACATGCTTGAAGTTTCCCTTGATGACCTTCACCATTTCATAGCATCTCTCCACGATATAGGCATCCATCCTCGTTCCCAAGCTCGCATTCTTTCCGGAATCCGTTCGTTCTACCGTTTCCTGTTGCTCGAAGACTATATTGAATCTGACCCTACAGAACTCATTGAGAATCCTCGCTTAGGAATCCGTCTGCCCGATGTGCTGAGTGTACACGAGATTGATACCATCATAGCCTCAGTCGATTTGAGCAAAACTGAAGGACAACGAGACCGTGCCATACTTGAGGTCCTTTATAGTTGCGGACTTCGTGTCAGTGAACTGTGCAATCTGAAATTAAGCGACTTGAATCTTCCTGAAGGTTTTATCCGCGTTGAAGGGAAAGGAAACAAACAACGTCTTGTCCCTATCTCGCCCCGCGCCATTGACGAGCTGACCATCTATTTTGAGGCCCGTTCGTACATACAACCCAAGCATGGGCACGAAGATTATGTCTTTCTCAGTTTCCGCCGGGGGACCAAGCTGTCGCGCATCATGGTGTTCCATATAGTAAAAGTACAAACCGAACTGGCAGGAATAGACAAAACAGTCAGCCCGCATACCTTCCGCCACTCCTTTGCCACCCATCTGCTCGAGGGCGGAGCAAACCTTCGGGCTATCCAATGTATGTTAGGACATGAAAGCATTACTACTACCGAAATTTATGCCCACATTGACAACCAACGCTTGAGGGAGGAAATCATCGAGCATCACCCGCGAAACATCAAATACAGGCGGGAGCACGGCATCGGATAACTCCTGCAACCCGTTAAATTGTGTCATTCTTTCTGTAAATCAATTTTATTGCATTACCTTTGCGCCTCTTAAAATAATAAGGGTATTAAGATTACAACAAACACTCGTACATGAAAAGATTCTTAACAATGGTATGGCTGCTGGTGACAGTGGTTGCATGCATGATGGCTCAAGGTGGAGCCGTGCGTGGAAAGATTGTGGATGCACAAACCAAGGAAGCATTGGAGTTCGTGACTATCAGCGTGAGCAAAGCCGGGATCAGCGACTTATTGAAAGGAACAGTGACTGACATTGATGGAAACTTCAATATCAAAGGACTGGCCGAAGGCAATTACACACTAAGCATCACTTTCATCGGATACAAGGAGATGAAAAGGAACTTCTCCATCACCCGCCAGGCACGCAACGTGAACCTGCGTACCCTCACTATCCGTGAAGACAGCAAGATGCTGGGCGAAGTGCAGGTGACAGGCCAGCGGGCACAGATGAAGTTCGAGATTGACAAGAAGGTGTTCGACGTGGACCAGAATATAGCCGCTACGGGAGGTTCGGCCAGCGATGTGCTGACAAACATCCCTTCGGTAGAGGTAGATAGTGAAGGCGAAGTGTCTCTGCGCGGAAGCAGCAGTGTCACCGTGTGGATCAACGGTAAGGCATCGGGCCTGTCGGCTGATAACCGCGGTGAGATATTGGAGCAGCTGCCTGCCGAAACTATACAGAAGATTGAGGTCATCACCAACCCATCGGCCAAATTCAGCCCTGAGGGTTCGGCCGGTATCATCAACATCGTACTCAAAGAGGACCGCAAGCCCGGATACTTTGGCAGTGTACAGGCCGGAGGCGACAGTTACGGCGGATACAATGCCAGCGGCAACATCAACTACAGCAGTGGCAAACTGGATGCTTATGCCAACTTGGGCTACCGCCACCGCGAACATGAGGGAGGCAGCGAGAGCGAGCGTGAGAATCCCGACGGCACCCTCAAGCAGGAGGGCGAGAACATGGGCGATGGAAATAACATCTTCGGACGTGCCGGACTCACGTGGCACATGACACGTGCCGACCACTTCTCGGCCAACTTTATGGGCATGTTCGGTGACGGAAGCCGCGACAACTCTATCCACTATACCGAGAAACGAACCCTTGTCCCCACTACCAACCGGTACAGCCGCCTCACCACTTCGGGGGACGACATGCGGATGATGAACTTCGATGTGGGATACAAGCATGACTTCGGCGAGGAGCACAACATTGACTTCACCCTCTCGCACAACGTGTGGCGGCGCGATGCCCAAACGGAGTACCGCACCGTGCGCGGCGAATCCCTCTCGTCCTACCAATATCAGGAGAACGACATGGACAACAAGCGCTGGGAGGCACAGCTCGACTATGTGAACAAGCTGAGCGAGAACCACAAGGTGGAGGCCGGATACAAAGGCTCGTTCAACCGTGAGAACAGCCCCGTAAGCACCTATAACGATGAGACACACAATGACATCGACCAACTACTCTACAACCGTTTCATCTACGACCAGGACATCCATGCCCTCTATGCCACCTACTCCGGACGCCTTGGCAAACTGGGCTATCAGGTGGGTGTGCGTGGCGAATACTGGAAGGTCAATTCCGAGTCGCGCAACTATGCGCAGGAGTTTGACGGTCAAGCCCCCACGCTGTTTGCAAAGGACTACTTCAGCCTCTTCCCCAGCCTGTTCCTCTCTTACGAACTGCCGGGCGGGAACGAACTACAGGTGAACTACACCCGCCGCCTGCAACGTCCTTGGGGCGGACAACTCAACTCCTTCCGCAACATTACCGACTCCACCAACATCTCATTCGGTAATCCCGAGCTGCAGCCACAGTACTCCAACGCCTACGAACTGAACTACATCAAGAACTGGGAGGACCACACCCTCTCCCTCTCGGGATATTACCGCACGACGGACGATGTCATCCAGCGCATCCGCTACCGCGAGGGAAATGTGATGTACTCCACCGACCGCAACGTCACCCAGTCACAGTCTGCCGGACTCGAAATCGTGGCCAAAAACAAGTTGGGCCGCGCCATCGACCTCACCACTACGGTGAACCTCTTCTACTACAAACTCGACGGATTCCGCTTCATGATGGCCGACCAACTGGTGACAGGCGAGAGCGACGAAGACTTTTCGTGGAACGCCCGCATGATGGCCAACATCATCCTGCCCTACTCCTTCTCTTTGCAACTGACAGGCAACTACAACGCCCGTCAGGTGGTGGCACAGGGCTATCGAAAAGCTAACTATTCGCTCGATGCCGGACTGCGCAAATCGTTCTGGAACAAGAAACTGAGCCTGAGCATCAATGCCCGCGACATACTCGACTCGCGCCGTTGGAAGACCATCACCCAAACAGGCGACACCCACATGGTGTCCGAAAACTGGCGCGGTGGCCGACGCATCGGACTCACCCTCACCTACAGCTTCGGCAATCTGGCTCCCAGCAAGCGCAAGCCTGCCAAATCCATGGACGACAGCATGAACTCCATGGACTCCTATAGCGGCGACGGCGGCATGATGGAATAACCTTTCCCCATCTCCTCCCACATATTCAGGCATGGATTTCACGAAATCCACGGAATTATATTATTGTTGTCCGGTAAGAACTTAAGAGATTTTACCGGACAACAATAATTGTAAAGATTTTACTATTTACAATGTAAAGAAACAAGAAAAATATCTTCCTTAGAAGATCTCATTGAGGAATTAAGGCTGCTTAATCTTATAGCCACAACGACAATCTCTAATAACTGGTTTTCAGCACTTTACAGCAGATTCTAATTTTGTCCATTTTTCCTACGAAAGAAAATCCATGTCCATATACGCGATTCTCGCGCGGCCAATTCTGTATAATTATACATTTAAGGATACCATGAGGAATATTGCCAACCCCATTCACCGAGACTTTTCAAGATGACCTGTCCTAAACATCCGAAGAAGCGCTCCTAAACATCCGCTGAAGTTCTCCTGCGCACACCCCGATTCTCAGGTACGCATGAGCGGAACTTCTCCTACGCTTCGGTGGATGTTTAGGAGCGGTAGGACGAAACGGTTCATCTGCAGCTACCCTTTCAACCCACCTCCTCTTTACCTCTGTGTATATTTATTCAGAAACAGGCCCGTTACGTACCGTTTCACTTTATAGAAATAGGAATAAAAAAGTTTTGCAGGATTTGTTACTACAGAGTGTAAAGAAAAAAGAATTCCGCGCCGGTTCCGAAGTGAAGGAGGCCATACGCCGCACCGACTTCGTCTGTATCCTTGGCGAGAAGGGGAAATAGCCCGACGACATAGCCTCACGGAGCAAATCCAACGTACAAGAGACGAGGAAGTGCCAAACTTTTGACAGAAAAAGTTTGGCACTTCCTCAGAAAGTGTGTATCTTTGCAGCCGGAAAACGACGGAAAGTAGCGCAGTTGGTAGCGCACTACGTTCGGGACGTAGGGGTCGGGCGTTCGAGTCGCCTCTTTCCGACGCAAAAGCGATGGTTGAGTCAATCAACCATCGTTTTTTCTTTTAAGGAGACTGTGCCAGAAAACATCTTGGCCCTCCTATACCTGAATTGTACCTTGCGATTGGCAAATCGTACATGTAACGTCCTCAATACGAAGCCATAGCCTTTATTCCCTGACCAGCAAGGAGCGAGACAATGCGGTCCAGTTCTGCCGGAGTAGCCTTCTGCAGATTGCTGTCAGGAGTCTCACGGTCAACAGTATATATCATCACCTGCCGGGGAGCAATCTCCTTGACAACCTGCATCCAAGGAAGCACATAGCGGTCGGTCGTATTGTCCACGTCCTCACCCTGCGAAGAATGGCCTTTCAAGAACATCGTCTGGATGATTAGTTTCCCCTCCATCTGCTTCAAGGACTGAATTATCTTTTCCAAATCAAACCTCCCCGTAGGACGGTCAAGCATGCGGATGTAAGCAGCATCAACAGTATCCAACTTCATAATGGCATTGTCCACCATCATCAGCGCCTTCCTCACGGCAGGGCGACCCACCGTGGTTGAATTGGAAAGCACACTGACCTTAGCATCAGGAAAATAACAGTCGCGCAAAGCCAACGTATCCTCAATGATTTCGGGAAAGTGGGGATGGACAGTAGGCTCACCATTACCGGCAAAGGTCAGAACATCGGGCGGAGTACCTTCAGCCCTCATCGCCTTGAGCCGCTCCTCCAAAGCCATACGCACCTCCTCCCGAGTGGGCATAGAAACAGACGGACGACGCTGGGAATTGAATCCGCATTCGCAATAAATGCAATCAAACGTACACACCTTGCCATCAGCAGGGAGCAGATTGATTCCTAACGAAACTCCCAACCGGCGACTATGTACCGGACCGAAAATGGGAGACGAATAAAGCACTGTTGACATCTTGTTACCTATTTAGATTTCACAAACTCAACATCTTGAATCAGGAAAAAGTTGAGTCGCCCTAAAAAGAGCAGTCATCGCACATATCCATACCCAATGCATGAATGTACGATGACCACACTTCATATTCTACAAAACAGCCTGTCAGTCTCTGCGGGGACGACGCTCGGGACGCTCGCGGCGGGCAGGACGATCTACGTATCCTTCAGGTTTCTCAAGGAGCACACGGTGTGAAAGCTTGAACTTACCCGTCTTAGGATCAATGTCAAGCAACTTCACCTCAATCTCGTCACCTTCCTTGATGCCGGCCTCTTCCACGGTCTCCAGACGCTTCCAGTCAATCTCGCTGATGTGGAGCAATCCGTCCTTGCCGGGCAGGAACTCTACGAAGCAACCATAAGGCATCACACTGCGCACCTTACCTGTATAGACCTCGCCCACCTCGGGAATAGCAACGATGGCCTTGATCATATTCATGGCAGACTCAATGCTCTGCTTGTTTGTTCCTGCAATCTCAATACGGCCAATACCATCAATCTCTTCAATGGTGATAGTGGCACCGGTCTCTTCCTGCATACCTTGGATAATCTTGCCACCAGGGCCAATCACAGCACCGATGAACTCCTTCGGAATAATCATCACCTCGATGCGAGGAGCATGGTCCTTCAACTCGGCACGAGGCTCAGCGATACACTCGGTAATCTTGCCAAGGATGTGCTCGCGGCCTTCCTTAGCCTGCAACAGAGCCTTCTCCAAAATCTCGTATGACAAACCATCCACCTTGATGTCCATCTGAGTGGCAGTGATACCATCACGTGTACCTGTCACCTTGAAGTCCATGTCACCCAAGTGGTCCTCGTCGCCAAGGATGTCGCTCAATACGGCATACTTCTCTTCACCGGCATTCTTGATAAGTCCCATAGCAATACCTGACACGGGCTTAGCCATCTTCACACCGGCATCCATCAGCGCCAATGTTCCGGCACATACAGTAGCCATTGAAGAAGAACCGTTTGACTCAAGAATGTCAGAAACTACGCGTACTGCATAAGGATAATCTGCGGGAATCTGCCCCTTCAATGCGCGCCATGCCAAGTGGCCGTGACCAATCTCGCGACGGCCTACACCACGCTGGGGACGGGCTTCGCCTGTAGAGAAAGGAGGGAAATTATAGTGAAGAAGGAAACGCTCGCGGTGCTGGTCGAGTACGTCATCCACAATCTTCTCATCGAGCTTGGTACCCAATGTCACGCTGGTGAGCGACTGAGTCTCACCACGGGTAAAGATGGCAGAACCGTGAGGACCGGGCAGCGGGCTAACTTCGCACCAGATAGGACGGATTTCGGTAGTCTTACGACCATCGAGACGCTTGCCTTCATCAAGGATGCAGCGGCGCATAGCCTCTTTCTCCACATCGTGGTAGTAGCGGTCGATAAGGGCAGCCTTGGTCTCCAATTCTTCTTCTGTGAACTGGGCCTTGAACTCTTCGCGGATGGCTTCGAAAGCCTCACCACGCTCGTGCTTGTTGCAATTGCCGCTCTGAGCAATGGCGTATGCCTTGTCGTAGCAAGCCTCACGAACAGCCTTGCGGAGTTCTTCGTCGTTCTCTTCGTGACAATATTCGCGCTTCTGTACGGTACCACACTCCTCCATCAATTCCATCTGTACCTTGCAGTGGTCCTTGATGGCAGCGTGAGCGACCTTCATGGCTTCGAGCAAATCTTGCTCTGAAACTTCCTTCATTTCGCCTTCCACCATCATGATGTTCTCGTAAGTGGCGGCAACCATCAGATCCATATCGGCTTCTTCAAGCTGTTGGAAAGTGGGGTTGATAACGAACTCACCGTCGATACGAGCCACACGTACTTCAGAGATAGGACCTCCGAAAGGAATGTCGCTCACAGCAAGGGCGGCAGAAGCTGCCAGACCAGCCAATGCATCGGGCATATCCACACCGTCAGCAGAGAACAGAATGATGTTTACATATACCTCTGCATGATAGTTATCGGGGAATAGAGGACGAAGAGCGCGGTCCACCAGACGGCAGGTCAGGATTTCATAATCCGAAGCCTTGCCTTCGCGTTTGGTGAAACCACCGGGGAAACGGCCAAAAGCCGCATACTTCTCTTTATACTCTACCTGTAAAGGCATAAAATCTGTACCGGGAACTGCATCCTTGGCGGCACAAACAGTAGCCAGCAACACGGTGTTACCCATGCGCAGCATCACCGAACCATCGGCCTGCTTTGCCAACTTTCCCGTCTCAAGTGTGATGGTTCTTCCATCAGGCAACTTGACCTCTTTTGTAATTACGTTCATCTAAATAAATAATTATAGTTTTGTACTATCTTTCCAAAAATCGTGCAAAGATACGCTTTTCTACTTGATAATGAGCAAGAAAAAACAAGAAAAGTGTTCTATCTTCTCTTTTTTTATAATTTTAATACGAAAAATTCCCAAAATAGTCAGCAAGGGTTGTACCTTTGTGGCATATTTATATAAATATTGAACAAATGAAAAAGAAAACGATTATAGCAATAGCCACTGCATGGATGTTGATTTGCATATCTTGTCAGAAAGAACAACAGTTTCAAATAAAAGGCGAAATCACTGAAGCTGTGGATAAAACTCTTTTTTTCGAGATGATAGCATTAGATGGCACTAAAATCCTGGATTCTGTCCGTTTAGGAAAAAGTGGAGAATTCTGTTTCAGAGATAAAAGACCTGAGACACCGGAATTTTATCGCTTACGTATTGGCGGAAATGTCATAAATTTAGGTATTGACTCCACAGAAATTGTAACGATTAAGGCTGCGTTGCCAACCATGGCAACCAACTACACAATAGAAGGCTCTGAAGAAAGCCTGAAAATAAAAGAACTGGCCATTCAGCAGCTTACACTTCAAAAACAAATCCATTCATTAAGCACAATGAATCTGCCTGCAGGAGATTTCCGCGACAGCGTTGAAAAACAACTTAACAACTACAAAGAACATGTAAAGCGAGAATATATTTACAAGGCTCCCCGTATGGGATATGCTTATTATGCATTGTTCCAACGCATTAATGGGGTTATGCTTTTCAATCCGGAGAACAATCGGGAAGACATCAGAACCTTTGCTGCTGTGGCCACCTCTTGGGACCTTATTTATCCACATGCATTGCGGACAATTAATCTTCATAATATTACAATGAAAGGATTGCAGAATACCCGCAAACAAAATCCCAATTTTTTTCCAAAAGATATGATAAAAGAGGTTACTTTACTCGATTTGGAATTGCCCGACATACAGGGAATTGTTCATCGTCTTTCAGACTTGAAAGGCAAAGTTGTACTTTTAGACTTTACAATATACCAAAATCAGTATTCTTCAGCACGAAATATCACTCTGCGTGAATTATACAACAAATATTCGCCAAAAGGTTTGGAAATATACCAAGTTTCTTTCGACACAGACGACCATTTTTGGAAAACCTCTGCCCACAATCTTCCTTGGATTTGCGTACAAGATAAAGAAGGTTACTCTGCAAGAACCTATCATGTGACAGAGTGGCCAACTTATTTCTTGATCGATCGCAAAAACGGATTGTACAAACGAAACACAGATATTAAAGATATGTCACAACTGAAGAGTGAGATTGAAAAACTGTTGCAAGAATAATTATCTTTTTACGTTTTCAATACTCCAGATACATAACGTTGTTATCAGCGTACAAGATACAATTCTAATCAATAAATCAAAAAAATGAGTAAATGAGAAAGTCAGAATAACAAATAATGCTGTTTGATGTACCAACAATGCCAAAACAACATACTTCAAGAAAGGTATTGTACCCATACTACGAATTCCTGGGCTGAAATTATCTGAACTGTCACTAGGAGAAAACAACCAGACAAGAAAAGGGCAAACAAATGCCAATAAAACAGTTGCGGCAGCATTTACTCCTGGGGTATTAGTGAAAATATCAACTGCCAATCCTAAACAGAATCCCCACAATAACAATGAATAACGTGACGTGTCAACATTAAATTTCAATAACAGATAAACATAAAGAAAAGGGGTCGCATACCCAAATAATTGAATATTATTTAAGATTAATGCTTGAATCAATACCAATATCCATAGCCAACAAAAACGCCTAAAAAAAACGAAAAGCATATTTATATTTGATAGAATTAATTGTTGATTACTTAATCAAAGATTCCAACTCATGCTGTTCTGCACAATTTCTATTATGCATCACAAGAACATTGTCTAAACAAGAAAAGTCTGCAGCCAAACGAATACGCAATAAATAAGAATGTCCATCCTCGGAATCAGCAATATTGTCAACAGTTCCCACTATCAACCCTTTAGGGAATACAGCCGAGTATCCACTCGTAACAATTGTATCACCTTTCTGAAACTGGGCATACCGTGGTAGATCTTCAAGAAATGCATAACGGGAATCATTATTCTGCCATCTAAGATAACCAAAATAATCACTATGCTTAAATTTACAACTGATACTGGATTTTCTATTTAGTAATGATATAACAAGAGAGTAATGATCTGAAACCATGTAAACAATACCAATAATACCATTTCCATTTGCAACTCCCATCTCTGGATATATTCCATCACAAGTTCCTTTATCCAAGGTGATATAATTGTCCTGCATGTTAATAGTATTATTTACTACACGAGCAGGAATCGTACCGTATCCTTGATGATTTAAAGTAAAATGCAGTTCGTCAACAATACTATCAGGGGAGACAGATTTCAATTTCTCACGTAACATAGAATTCTCAGCTTCAAGCTCAATGTTACGTAAGACAAGTTGTTTGTTTATTATATCGAGATTAAAAAAAGACGAGATTTCTGCGGATACATTATAAACCGCTCCTACAAAATTATTGGCAGAAGTGAATCCGATACCAGATTGATAATTGTTAAAGCGAAAAAGCAACAAAAGACAGATAAACTCCAACAATACAAAAAGGAAACAATATCCATATCGAAACAAGAAGCTCAATAGATTATGCATAATTCCTTAACGTGATATTGACTACGAGTTACAAGTTCATTGAATAAATCACTTATAACTCGTAGTTGAAAATTATCTTCGCAAAAAAGAAAATCTATCTACATTCTTCAAAGCAATACCTGTACCGCGCGCAACACTATGCAAAGGATCTTCAGCTATATGGAACGGAATATTGATTTTGTCTCTCAATCGTTTATCCAATCCACGAAGCAAAGCACCTCCACCCGCTAACCAAATTCCATTCTTTACAATATCTGCATACAACTCAGGAGGAGTATTCTCCAATGCACTTAAAACTGCAGTTTCTATTTTTGCAATAGTTTTATCCAAACAATGTGCGATTTCTTGGTAACACACAGGAACCTCCATCGGAAGAGCAGTTACACGGTTTGGGCCATATACAACATAATTCTCGGGAGCATCCTCACCTAAATCAGGCAAAGCAGAACCTACATGAATTTTAATACGCTCAGCCATACGTTCACTAACCTTCACATTGTGTTGACGACTCATATAAGCTTGAATGTCGGCTGTAAGATCATCACCTGCAGTACGTATAGAATTATTAGATACAATACCGCCCAAAGAGATAACAGCGATTTCTGTAGAACCGCCACCTATATCTACAATCATATTACCCTCTGGGGCCTCTACATCAATACCTACACCGATAGCTGCAGCCATAGGTTCAAAAAGCAGATATACATCACGCCCACCTGCATGTTCTGCACTATCACGCACTGCACGCAACTCCACTTCAGTACTACCAGAAGGGACACCAATGACCATACGCAATGACGGAGAAAAGAGACGCCGTCCAGTCTTGACCATCTTGATGAGTCCACGCATCATTTGCTCGCAAGCATCAAAATCTGCTATCACTCCATCGCGCAAAGGACGCACGGTCCTAATGTTTTCGTGTGTCTTTTCATGCATCATTTTAGCTTTCCCACCTACAGCAATCATCTTATTTGTATGGCGGTCAAGAGCTACGACAGAAGGTTCATCTACAACAATCTTTCCATTGCTGATAATAATGGTATTGGCCGTGCCAAGATCCATCGCTAATTCTTGCGTAAAAGAGAAAAATCCCATGTGTATAATATGTAAAGATCAATGTGCTAATTTGTCAATGTGCTAATTATCATTTGGCATTGCGATATTAACACATTGACACATCTGCACATAATTTTAATGTTTAAAATGACGGAAACCTGTTACAACCATAGCAATGCCATGCTCGTTACAATATTGGAACGAAAGTTCGTCTTTCACTGAACCACCAGGTTGAATAACTGCTGTGACACCTTCGTTTCCTGCGATTTCCACACAATCAGGGAAAGGGAAGAATGCATCACTAGCCATAACAGCACCTTGGAGGTCAAAACCAAAGCCTTTAGCCTTTTCAATAGCATGTTTCAAAGCATCTACGCGTGAAGTCTGACCTACACCACTAGCACAAAGTTGCTTATTCTTGGCCAATACAATAGCATTACTCTTGCTGTTCTTCACAATCTTGTTGGCAAAGAGCATATCTTCAATTTCCTGAGCAGTGGCAATTTTATTTGTCACCGACTTCAAGTCTTCAGGAGTTTCAGTCTTCAAGTCACGGTCTTGTACAAGTACACCGTTCAAAACTGAGCGATATTGTTTCTTGGGCAACCGTACACCTTCTTTACGAACAAGGATAATACGATTCTTCTTTTGACCGAGGATTTCCAATGCATCAACGTCATAGTCCGGAGCAATAATGATTTCAAAGAATATTTTATTCACCTCTTCGGCCGTTTCCTTGTCAATGACAGCATTAGTAATCAACACACCGCCAAAGGCCGACACGGGATCACCAGCAAGGGCATCTTTCCAAGCATCAACTAAAACAGGGCGTGAAGCCAAACCACAAGCATTATTATGTTTCAGAATTGCAAAAGTCACTTCATCAAATTCGTCAATCAAATCAACTGCTGCATTGATGTCAAGTAGATTGTTATAGGAAATCTCCTTACCATGGATTTGATCAAACATAGCCTCAAAATCACCAAAAAAAGCGCCTTGTTGATGAGGATTCTCACCATATCGGAGTGATTTAGGACATTCTACTGCAGCACGGAAAGCAGATCCATTGTCACCATCGAAATAATTGAAGATAGCAGAGTCATAATGAGAAGAAACGGCAAAAGCTTCTTTGGCAAACCAACGACGCTCCTCTAAAGTGGTCTCCGCACCATGATCGTTCAAAATGTCAGCCAAAGGTTTATATTGCGCCTTACTAGCTACAATAACAACATCCTTGAAGTTCTTGGCCCCAGCACGAATAAGCGAAATTCCACCTATATCTATTTTTTCAATAATAGCAGATTCTTCTGCTCCAGAGGCTACAGTATCTTCAAAAGGATAAAGATCCACAATAACCAAATCTATTTCGGGAATTTCATATTGTCCCATCTGCTGGATATCTTCGTCCAAATGGCGACGGCAAAGGATTCCACCAAAAACTTTCGGATGAAGAGTCTTTACGCGACCACCCAAAATAGAAGGGTATGAAGTCAGGTCTTCCACTGCTTTGCAGGGATAGCCCAATGATTCTATAAACTGACGAGTTCCTCCAGTTGAGAGGAATTCAACTCCTTCTTCATGCAGTTTGGTGATTATTTCATCCAAACCATCCTTGTGGTAAACCGATACGAGTGCGGTTTTAATTCTTCTTGTTTCAGACATGTCTTAGCTATGTTTAATTATTTAGGTGGCAAAATTAGTTATTTTCAGTAGAATAACAGGTATCTTCTATGCTGAAATTTGTTATTTTAACGGATTATAGTCTCTTTTTCTACTTTTCGAATGAATATATCTACCAATTCTTCATTCATGTCTCCCAAAGTTTGTTCTTTATGCGCATCAGCTATAAGGAGAGCTTTCCATTCTTTCATTGCCTGCTTACCTGCGTTCCACAATGCTCCGCTGGTAAATTCCTCGCCATACAAACGTGTAAGCATAGCAACACCCCATTGACATGCCTGCTCCTCATATAATTTGTTCAATATAGCAAGTCTCTCATCTTCCGAATCAACTTTCAAATCCTTCAACAACTGATATGTATCAGCTAATTTCTCCTCTACAGCAGGAAGTCCGGCAATATCTATCCAATGCCAATCATAAGCCTCATCACAGACTTTCTCTGTAGGAGTTATTTTGCTTGCATACAAACGAACAGCAAGTTGATATCTGGCCAATCCTTTCAATAAAGCACCGCGACGGATAATAGTTCCGTTATAAAGATATTCTTCCACTTCCGTTCCATAAAGTCTTTGTAATGCTTCAAGTGTTTGGATTCCTTTAAACACATGTTGCATAACAAAAGGAGACAAGAACTCGTATTCCCCAGTAAAAAATGATTTACCCCGTTGGGGCCATTTAAGCACATCACGGAATGTTCCTGCCGTCCCTATATTCACACCTGGAACTGTATATACTTTACCGTTATCGGCTATCACATAAGAGAAAGGTAATGCCGTAAGGTCAGGATGTGTATCCACTTTGCCCATCACCATAGTAAAAGGAGCGGTCTGCATAGGCCATAATATATGATTCCCAGAGGCCGTTTTGGATCCTCTTGCTAATGTACCATGATGTACTGGCCCTAATTTATAGGCATGATTACTTTGGTTGGTATTTGAGCCTGCATTATAAAATGAGAACTCACCACCTATAAGTAATGTTGATTTGTGATGACTCACAGTATGAGGACCAGCAAAAATAGCACAAGCCTCACCACAAAAAAGTTCGCTATGATGACTAAAATAACAATTTTCAGCAGTGAATCCTTTACCTATCTTGCAATCATTGGTTGCAATAACATGATAGAGTTTTGCCCCATCAGTCACTTTAGTCCGTACTCCAATACTGAAATTGCGCGCAATAACTTGTACACCAATATAACAACCTTCATGCAATTGTCCATATTCAAGATTAGCAGCTCCCTCAACAACAACGTTTGATGCCATATTTACATTATGTATAACACCACTGTTCCGCACAATACTTCCTGCTCTTATTTCACTTCTAATCTCTCTGTTACTCTGATTACACGTTGTATTATCTCTGTATTGCGGATAGTGTAATTCTATCCAATCCGCATATTCATTATATACAGTTTTGAAGCAGATGTTCATTCCGCCGGCCTCATTCTTAACGGTAATTCCTTCGTTATAAAAATGTTCCGACCAGATTTCATCAGCGACCAGTTCATTTACACGACAAATAGTTACATGGTCATCAAGCCAATAGTTTTCTATCACTCCTACATGGTCAAGGCAAACATCTTTCCCAAGACTCACACGACCGCTAAAATGGGTATGCCGTATGAGAGATAAATTAATATTCTCATCCACCTCCACACAAGCCCAATCTACAGACGTACAGCCCTGCTTCTCAAGTAGTTCAATATCAAAATCACTTAACGGTCTTCTCATTGTTCCTCCGTATCATATGTTTGGTAAAGGAAATCATTATAAGGATACTTCTGTACATGCAATTCCCTTACTTTATTGTATATAATGCTTTTCAGTTCCTCCAGATTTGTCCGCTCTCTTGCTGAGATAAAGATACAATCCCCATTCATTTTTCCCATCCAAGTGTTCATCAATTCAGGCAGCGTCACATTTTCTTTGGTACGTGGAGTCAGGTCATCTTCGTCTTTTTCAACATAAGTGTAAGCATCTATTTTATTAAAAATAATCATACCCGGTTTGTCACTACACCCTAAATCGCCCAAAGTACGTTCTACCACTTGTATCTGTTCTTCAAAATCGGGATGCGATATATCTACTATATGCAACAGTAAGTCGGCTTCACGCACCTCATCCAATGTACTTTTGAATGACTCCACCAACTCTGTTGGCAACTTGCGAATAAACCCTACCGTATCACTCAGTAAGAAAGGTAAGTTTTCAATAATTACTTTGCGCACCGTAGTATCCAATGTGGCAAACAATTTATTTTCGGCAAAAACCTCACTTTTGGCCAACAAATTCATCAAAGTTGATTTCCCCACATTAGTATATCCTACCAAGGCCACACGAATAAGCCGCCCACGATTTTTCCGTTGGGTAGTCTTTTGCTTATCTATTTCTGCCAATTGCTGTTTCAGTAAAGACATGCGGTTCAAAATGATACGGCGGTCCATCTCTAACTGGGTTTCACCTGGGCCTCTCAATCCCACAGAACCACCTTTCCCACTACCTGAACCACCTCCTTGTCGCTCAAGGTGAGTCCACAAACGTTGCAAACGAGGCAACATATAACGGTTCTGCGCCAATTCTACCTGCGTTTTGGCATGAGCCGTCTGAGCACGCATGGCAAAAATGTCTAAAATAAGCGATGTACGGTCCAGAATCTTTATTTGCAATTCCTTCTCTATATTTCTCATCTGTTTAGCAGACAATTCATCATCAAAAATAACCATACCCACTTCACGTTCTTCTTCCGCTTCACGTTGGATATACTCTTTGATTTCCTGCAGTTTTCCTTTACCTATGTAAGTTACCGAACTGGCGCCATCCAATCGTTGAGTAAAACGCTTCACCGTCTTCGCTCCCGCTGTTTCGGCTAAAAATTCCAATTCATCCAAATACTCATTGGTCTTTCGTTCATTCTGCTGTGGAGAGATAATAGCCACTAATACAGCTGTTTCTGTTTGGGCTTCTGAAATGACGAATTCTTTCATTGACTCTATCTAAATTATAATATGTGCGCAAATTTAAACAAAATTCCTATATTACGGATAGTATTGAAGAAGAATCTTATTTTTCTTTATATTGAAAAGCTCTTTTATTAATTAAAAGAATATGTCATTCCCACAAAAAGCCCTATCTTTGCCCCCAAATAAGCACGTTCATTATTAATGAATTATTTAGAGATTGCAGGTACAATAGTGGGCCTCATCTACCTGTGGCTAGAATACAAGGCCAGCATTTGGTTATGGGTTGCCAATGTAATAATGCCAGCCATTTATGTAGTGGTATATTACGAAGCTGGGTTATATGCCGATTTCGGAATCAACATTTACTATCTATTGGTGTCAGTGTACGGCATATTTTATTGGTGGAAAGGCCATAGATTACATAACCAATCCCTGCATACAGAAACGAAAGTAACTGAATCCCCCATCATTCACACCCCCGTATGGATGTGGGGTAAATTAATTGTAGTTTGTGTGATTTTATTGATTGCAATAGCCTTCATACTTATCCAATATACTGATAGCACGGTACCTTGGTTGGATAGTTTTACTACAGCACTAAGCATCGTAGCCATGTGGATGTTAGCACGCAAATATGTAGAGCAATGGTTAGTATGGATAGTGGTGGACACTGTATGCGCTGTCCTTTATATATATAAAGGGCTATATTTCACCGCAGGGCTATATGCCTTTTATGCAGTTATAGCTTACTTTGGTTACAAAGAATGGATAAGATTAATGAAAGAATAGACAGAAGCCTCTCTGAGAAAGAGAAGACCGCGCGCATCAAACTCTCTCCCTTTGGGGGAGTCGGAGAGGGCTTAATTGTAGGTGGAGGCGACTTCCCTACCCATCCCCTACCCCTACAGCTGATGAGCGAAGCAGAGCGCGTGGTGTGTTGCGACGGAGCCGCCAATGAGTTTCTTGTCCGTGGCCTGCGTCCATGGCGCGTGGTGGGTGATTGCGACTCCCTTTCACCTGAAGCAGCCGAGGCTTTCAGCGACATTGTGCGCCGCAATCCCGACCAGGAGACAAACGACCAAACGAAAGCCGTGACCTACTTGGCCAATAAAGGCATACGCCGCATAGCCATCGTGGCCGCTACAGGTCGACGTGAAGACCACACATTGGGTAATATCAGCTTGCTCATCGAATACATGCGCCAGGGATTGGAGGTGCGCATCTATACCGACTACGGTGTGTTCATCCCCTGCCAAGACACCTGTTCATTTGAATGCCCTGTAGAAACCGCCGTATCCATTTTCTCCTTTGGTACTCAAGGTATGCAAGCCGAGGGATTACGCTATCCTCTGCGCGACTTTACCAGCTGGTGGCAAGGCACACTGAATACGACTGACGCCCCCACTTTCACCATCCAATGCAAGGGAGAGTACTTGGTGTATCTGAATTACAAAGAATACCAATCTTGAAGCCTAAAGATTATTAATCTTCAGCGCCCAAGATTGGTATTCTTTATTTTCACGATTGCTATCGGCTCACTCCACGTACTTCACCTTTCCCTTGTCGCGCGGCTTGGCGGCAGGAGCTTCGTCGGGATATCCGAGACCTACGCAAAGGCAGAATTCATAACCTTCGCTGAATCCTAAGCGCTCGAGGATGGGAGCACAGGCAGGACTGTCGTTGATGAAACGAACAGGGCTTCCCAAGCAGATGGAGCCTACACCGAGTGACTGGGCGGCGAGCATCATATTCTCGGCCATCAAACCACAATCGTAGGCAGAGAAATCGTATCCCTTGTCACGGGCAATGAAGACCATCACCGGAGCACCGCGGAAGCATCCTGCCGCATTTTCCATCTTGGGATAGGCTGCGTTGAGGGTTTTGTTGATTTCCTCCATCACCTGCGGATTATCCACCACGCGCACTTCCCACGATTGCTTGTTCTGTCCGTTGGGAGCATTGATGCCGCACTCCATAATCTGGTCGAGCACTTCGCGGCTCACTACCTCATTCTTATACTTCCTGATGCTGCGGCGGGCCATGATGTTTTCAATCACCGCATTCTTTCCTTCCTCCATAGTCATCTCATTTTTTACATTCTGATTACCTTCTCCACACGATGCCATAGCCATCATGCACAGGCATCCTACAAGCATTTTCTTCAGTTTCATAATCCGATAGTTTTCTTGATTGTTCATGTTATACGGTGCAAATATACATATATCTTTATATTTTCCCCAAACAAACGGATAAAACATCTAAACCTTCCTAAAAAAAAGAGGTCAAACCATAAATCCTAATTGACACACACATGAAAAGAAACATTTTGACAATTGCTATCCTGCTGGGTGCAACGTTTGCCGTCCAAGCCCAACAATTGGCTTTCCCTGGTGCTGAGGGATTCGGACGATATGCTACTGGCGGACGCACGGGTAGTGTCTATCACGTGACAAATCTGAACGACGATGGTCCCGGCTCATTCCGCGATGCAGTGAGCAGGCCCAACCGCATCGTGGTGTTCGACGTGGCGGGTGTCATCCGCATCAATTCGCGCATCAGTGTCAGCTCTAACCTTTACATCGCCGGACAAACGGCTCCGGGCGAAGGAGTGACAATCTATGGCAACGGTCTTTCGTTCAGCGGAGCCGACAACACCATCTGCCGCTATCTGCGTGTGCGCATGGGCATCAACGGACAGAAGGGAAGCGATGCTATTGGCATTTCACACGGAAAGAACATGATTTTCGACCACGTATCGGCCGCCTGGGGACGCGACGAAACCTTCTCCATCAGTGGCAAGCATCCCGAGGACATCACCATACAGAACTCTATTATCAGCCAAGGACTCATCAACCACTCGGCCGGAGGACTGGTGCAGACTGAAAACCGCGTAACCATCTACCGCACCCTGTATGCGAACAATAACACCCGAAATCCTAAGTTCAAGGGGCGTCACCAATATGTGAACAACATTGTCTATAATTGGAATGCAGCGGCTTATATCATGGGAGGAAACTCACAGATGACCTCACATGCCAACACCGTGGGCAACCTCTTCATCACCGGTCCGATGGGAAAGAAGAATGCCTTCATACGCGCCAACGACCGTTACAACATCTATGCCAAGGACAATCTGCTGGACGACAATCGCGACGGAAAACTGAACGCCCGGCTCATTGCACGCGAAGAATATCAGGGCGGACCCACCTTCCACGAAACTCCGTTTGACTACCCCGAACTGCCCACCGTGAAGGCCAAGAAACTGGTGGACGAAATACTGCCTACCGTGGGTGCTTCGCTTCCCTATCGCGATGATCTCGACCACCTGCTGGTGCAAGATGTGCGTTCGCTGGGAAAACAAGGCGAACAGATTAGCGACGAAGCCACCCTGCCCATCGGAGCACCCGACACATGGGGGCTGTGGAAGGGCGAAAACCGCACTGACACCGATGGCGACGGTATGCCCGACTGGTGGGAGAAGAAGAATGGCACTGACCCCAACCGCGACGATGCCATGACACTGAAGGATGGATATGCCAACATCGAACACTACATCAACTCCATCGACCTCACCTACTCGCAACCCTTCCTGAAGGCTCCCGTGGCCTTGACTGCTGACCTCAATGGAGACCAAGCGACCCTGACATGGATGGACTTTACCGAGGGTGAGAAGAACTTCGTGGTAGAGCAGCGAATCAACGGAACCTTCCAAGAGGTGAAGCGCACCAAGGCCAATGCCACCCAGTGCACTATCTCCGGTCTCGCTCCTGCCACCAGCTACACCTTCCGCGTGAAAGCCACAGGCAAACAGGGCGAATCAGAGTATAGCAAAACCGTGGAGGTGAAGACAAGATAACCCCAATCGCTTTTTTTATAGAAATACCGAGCCGTAAAGATGTAAGTTTTCAGCATCTTTGCGGCTCGGCGTTTTTATCAGTGTCTTGCCTAAAAACACCCAACTTTTTCTAGATGTATTTTCTGTAAAGGGTACAGAACAATCTCTTAAGGAGAAAAGTTTTTCTCCAGTAAGAAAATTCCGTTTCCCATAAGAGGCACTTTAGTCCCCCAAAAGGGAAACGTTAATTTCCAATCTGAGAATTTTCAGGAAACTGTAGAGTATTGAGAATTAACAAATTAAAAAGCTGTAAAGACGATAATGAAGTAGAAAGACTTTTTATCTGTACAAAATAAAACTTTCATTTTTTAGGTAGTTGTCAATTTAATTACTACTTTTGCAATCGGATGATTAAAACGAACTCGGATATTGTAAAGTAAATAACCGTTCGGCCTTCTGATCGGTTATCCCATAGAGAACCCAGACGCACCTGATTGTTGTCTGGGATAGATTGTTTTATCCAAATTAAACCATTAAAAAGATACAATAATGAGTAACAATAATCATTCTATCAATGAATTTGATTTTAATCTGATTTGCGAATATTTCTCCAGTACCAAACGTCAAGGTCCAGGAAGTGAAGAAGCCACCCTTAAGGCTTTGCAATTGTTAGAAACATTGCCAGTACACCCTCGTATAGCTGATTTGGGATGTGGCACGGGGTCTTCGGCTCTACTACTTGCAAAACATACACAGGGAGATATTGTTGCACTTGACCTTTTTCCGCAATTCTTAGAAAACTTACAACTCCGTGCTGAACAGCAAGGAGTTTCCGAGCGGGTGACAACGGTTGTCGGCTCAATGGACTCACTTCCTTTTGCCGAGTCATCCTTTGATGCAATATGGTCTGAGGGAGCTATTTACAATGTCGGTTTCATGCGAGGAGTGCATGAGTGGTTTCGTTTCATCAAACCTGGTGGGTATTTGGCAGTGACAGATGCATCGTGGCTGACCGATAGCCGTCCGAAGGAAATAGAAGAATTCTGGTTAGATGCTTATCCCGAGATTGACACCATCGCCAATAAGACGAAGCAAATGATGCAGGCGGGGTACAAAGATATACACACCTTTGTGTTACCCGACAATTGTTGGGAAGTCAACTTCTATCAACCACAGCGTGAAGCGCAACGTTTGTTTCTGCAACGGCATCCCAACAATCTTACTGCACAGGAATTAGTCCGCAATCAACAACGCGAGGCTATCCTGTATAGCCAGTATAAGCACTACTACGGATATGTGTTCTATATCGGACGGAAGTAACAGCCATTTGAAGCTCTTATGAGTGCCCAATAAGACCCGACAGAGGAGTAACATTCTATGTATTTGCAATTAAAAGAAGTCGTAACAATTTGCCTATAAACGGCTTTTATTACGACTTCTTTAGAAATCAGTATGTAGAATAAAAGTTTTTGTGTAATTTTGCGAAGTCATACTTCGGATTTTCAAGAAAGATACAGCATGAACCCTATCGCCATACGTCTGCTTAACCAACAATTAGCGTCGCCCGTGTTTTCCGACCCGGCCGACGTGGTGTCGCACATGGGAGCGATACAGGCACAGGAATACCGCCTGATGCGTTGGGCAGTGGCCATGCGTACCCAAAAGCCGTCTTCGCAAGCATTTACAAAAGCTTACAATGAAGGACGGATTATCCGCTTGCATCTGCTTCGTGGCACATGGCAACTTGTCGCGGACGAAGATTATGTCTGGATGCTGCAATTGTGCGCTCCCAAGAGCATTTCTGTCATAAAAGGGTGGATGCACTCCAACGGTATCGACATCCCTCCCAAAGAGTTTGCCTCTATCAGCGACATCCTTTGCCGGACGGCAGAGGAAAATGGAAGCGTAACCAAAGAAGACTTTGTTGAAGCATTAAGCCACAAAGGCATCACGATGGACGATCACCGCCTGTCTTACCACATTCGTATGGCTGAACTGAATGGACTTCTGTGTAGTGGAGATCTTCTGCCGACAAAGGCCACATACAGCCTTGCTCCGCAAAAAGTTTCTCCACATCCAAACACGACCAACGAAGATGCTCTGCTCATGCTGACGCGGAAATACCTCCAAAGCCACTCCCCTGCCACTTTAAAAGATTTTGTTTGGTGGTCAGGTATGAATACAGGCGATTGCCGCAAAAGCATAGAGGCCCTTAGCAACGATTTGCAAAGTGTATCATGGCAAGGCGAAAAGTTCTATGTACATGATTCATGCCGTACACGGGGCTTCCGCAAGGGACAAACCCTCCTTATGCCCTCATACGACGAATACCTCATCGCTTACAAAAGCCGCGACATTGCGCTTCCTGCCGAACATAGCCATCGAGCACATAGCAACAACGGCATCTTTCATCCGGTAATAGCACACGACGGTATCATCTGCGGAAATTGGAAACCGTTCGGGGAAAAACTCGAAGCAACAGCTTTCACTCCCGACATGCAGATTGAAAACATGAACGAAGCATGGAGGAGATACGAACAATACAAATCAACATAGGAGGGGTATCATCATTAAAGAGGGAAACTTGCAGATAAATGCAAATTCCTGCTCGTATTTACGGGCAGGGAGTCGGATTGCTCCAAAAACCGCAAGGATTCGAACGGCGAAAGTTTACAAAATGAAAGCGGAATCAATCAAAATGGGGCTGATTGCGCTTTGAATTTAATCAATATGAATCTATGATATGACATAAAGATTTATATTATCTGATTTGTCTATCAAAATGTTATGCACGGTTTTATTCTCTAAAAAATCAGAAATGGGGAAGGAAGAGGGGGAAACGTCAAAAATTGTGCATCTGATTGCTCTATTCAACTTTTATCCCTAACTTTGCCACGAAAATAGAATGTATGCCCAGCATAGATAGGGGCAGGTGTAGAAGGAAAGAAAACCTATGTACTTTTGTCCTTCTGTCAATAAAAAGGAAAAATAGAAAAAGATGGAATTTACCTACGATGTCATTGTCATTGGTGCCGGACATGCCGGATGCGAAGCCGCGGCCGCTTCGGCCAATATGGGTTCAAAGACCTGTCTCATCACCATGGACATGAACAAGATTGGTCAGATGAGTTGCAACCCAGCTGTGGGAGGTATAGCCAAAGGTCAGATAGTACGCGAAATAGATGCCTTGGGTGGATACATGGGATTGGTTACCGACCGTTCGGCCATCCAATTCCGCATGTTGAACCGCTCGAAAGGGCCGGCCATGTGGAGTCCTCGTGCGCAATGCGACCGCGAGAAATTCATTTGGGCTTGGCGTGAGGTGTTGGAGAACACCCCCAATCTGCATATTTGGCAAGATACGGTGAATGAATTGCTCGTTGAAAAGGGCAAAGTTGTGGGAGTAAAGACTGTTTGGGGGGTGACGTTTCATGCCTGTTGTGTCATCCTGACGGCCGGAACATTCCTCAATGGACTGATGCATGTGGGACGTACCCAACTTCCCGGCGGGCGCATGGCTGAGCCGGCGGCTTATCAATTGACAGAATCCATCACCCGTCATGGCATTGTGGCCGGACGCATGAAGACAGGTACCCCTGTGCGTATCGACGGACGTAGTGTACACTACGATGAAATGGAGATTCAGGAAGGGGAATCAGACTTCCATAGTTTCTCCTACATGAGCGAACCGCGCAAGTTGAAACAACTCTGTTGCTGGACCTGCTTTACCAATCCCGAAGTACACGAAATACTCCGCAATGGGCTTCCAGAATCTCCCCTTTTCAACGGTCAGATTCAGAGTATAGGACCCCGTTATTGTCCCAGTATAGAGACAAAAATCGTCACTTTCCCCGACAAAGAGCAGCACCAACTTTTCTTGGAACCGGAGGGTGAAACCACACAAGAACTTTACCTGAACGGCTTCTCGTCTTCACTGCCGATGGATATACAGATGGCAGCCTTGAAGAAGGTGCCTGCTTTCCGCGATTTGGTCATCTATCGTCCGGGATATGCTATCGAATATGATTACTTCGACCCCACCCAATTGAAGCACACGTTGGAATCAAAGGTTATCCAAAACCTCTTCTTTGCCGGACAGGTGAATGGTACTACCGGTTACGAGGAGGCAGGTGGTCAAGGCCTTGTTGCGGGTGTCAATGCGCATATCAATTGCCACGGAGGCGAACCCTTTGTTTTGAAACGCGACGAGGCCTATATCGGTGTGCTCATCGATGATCTGGTGACAAAAGGGGTGGACGAACCTTATCGTATGTTCACTTCACGCGCTGAATACCGCATTCTCCTCCGTCAGGACGATGCGGATATGCGCTTGACAGAACGTTCCTACAACTTGGGGTTGGCGAAGCGCGAGCGATACGATTTGTTGTTGCAAAAGCGTGAAAACATCACTAAGATTATAGATTTTGCACAAAAGTTTTCCATCAAGGCTGCTTATATCAACGATGCTTTGGAGGGCTTGGGCACTACCCCACTCCGTGGTGGATGCAAACTTATCGACCTGTTGGATCGTCCCGAAATCAATATCAAGAACATCTCGCCCCATGTTAATGCTTTCGCCCAATTGTTGGACACTATTGAGGGTCGAAAGGAAGAGACCCTGGAGGCTGCTGAAATAAAAATCAAATATCGTGGATACATTGAACGCGAACGGCTGATTGCCGACAAGATGCAACGGTTGGAGAACATCCGTATCAAAGGCAAGTTTGATTATGCCAATCTGCAATCCCTTTCTACCGAAGCCCGACAAAAATTGGCAAAGATAGACCCTGAAACTTTGGCGCAAGCCAGTCGCATCCCTGGTGTCTCACCCAGCGATGTGAATGTCCTGTTGGTGTTGATGGGGAGATAAATATGATTAATGTTCCACGTGGAACAATTTAATGAAGTAAACCGTGTAAATTACTGGGTATGAATAAAGAATTATTGTTGGAAAACCTGCGAACAGTGCCTGATTTCCCTATTCCGGGAATACTTTTCTTCGATGTGACCACACTCTTCAAGAATGCCGCTTGCTTGCGTGAATTGGAAGATGCATTATATGATATCTATAAGGATAAAGGTATCACTAAGGTTGTCGGCATCGAGTCACGTGGATTTGTCATGGGTGCTTTGTTGGCCGCCCGATTGGAGGCTGGATTCGTTCCGGCACGTAAACCGGGCAAACTCCCTGCTGAGACTATTCAGGAATCTTTTGCCAAAGAATATGGCACAGACACCATCGAAATCCATAAGGATGCCATTGCGGAGAATGATGTAGTGCTGATTCATGATGACCTGTTGGCTACTGGAGGAACTGCCAAAGCGGCTTACAACTTGGTGAAGAAGTTTGGTCCTAAAGAGGTATTTGTAAACTTTATCCTTGAGATCACCAATCTCCATGGCCGCGAAATCTTCGATGAAGGGGTGGAGGTAAGTGCACTTTTGGAGGTTGAAGAATAGTTTCTTTGATGCCAAGTTTCTGCTTCCTTAATTGGAACCCGAAGCCTTCTAAACCCATTAAAAGATATGATAGAGCAAGACCTGCATACAAACGATTATCTGCGCGGTATCGTGATGAACCTGCCCGAAACACCCGGATGCTACCAGTATTTGGACAGTACGGGCACTATCATCTATGTAGGTAAAGCCAAGAATCTGAAGCGGCGCGTCTATTCCTACTTCTCCAAGGAACACGGGCCAGGAAAGACGCGTGTGTTGGTCAGTAAGATTGCTGACATACGCTACGTGGTGGTAAAGAGCGAGGAGGATGCCCTATTATTGGAAAACAACCTTATCAAGAAGTATCGTCCGCGCTATAATGTATTGTTGAAGGACGACAAGACCTACCCCAGTATTTGTGTGAGCAACGAATATTTCCCGCGTATCTTCCCTACCCGTCGTATTGTACGCAACGGTTCTACTTACTATGGACCGTATAGCCATGTGCCCACCATGTACGGGTTGCTCGACCTTATCAAGAAACTCTATAAGGTGCGTCGTTGTAACTTGGCGCTGACTCCCGAGAATATCCGAAACGGCAAGTTCAAAGTGTGTCTGGAATATCATATAAAGAATTGCCAGGGACCTTGTATCGGCCAGCAGGCGCACGACGATTATATGAAGAGCATCGGCGAAATCAAGCAGATTCTTTCAGGAAACACCCATGAGTTGACCCGTCAGATGATGAGCGAAATGCAACGTTTGGCCGCAGAGATGCGCTTTGAAGAGGCGCAGGCTATCAAGGAGAGGTATCAGCTACTGGAAAGCTATCAAGCTAAGAGTGAGGTGGTTAGCAGTGTGTTGCACAACATCGACGTGTTCTCCATAGAGATGGATGGAAACGATGCCTTCATCAACTATCTTCATATTGCTAATGGCTGTGTGAATCAGGCTTTTACATTCGAGTACAAGCGGCGGATGGATGAGACGCAGGAGGAGCTGTTGCAATTGGGTATTGTGGAGATGCGCGAGCGGTACAAGAGTCTTTCAAAAGAGATTATCGTACCCTTTGAATTGGATTTGGAACTCTCAGGCGTGACATTTTTTATTCCCCAACGGGGCGAAAAGAAGAAGCTGCTCGACCTCTCTATCCTCAATGTGAAACAGTATCGTGCCGATCGCATGAAGCAGGCCGAGAAACTGAATCCCGAGCAGAAGAGCGTACGCCTGATGAAAGAGATACAAACCGCTTTGGGTATGGAAAAAATGCCGTATCAGATAGAATGTTTCGACAATTCCAACATCTCTGGAACCGATGCTGTGGCTGCTTGTGTGGTATTCAAGAAAGCCAAGCCCAGCAAGCAGGATTATCGGAAATACAACATCAAGACCGTTGTTGGCCCCGATGATTATGCCTCGATGCAGGAGGTGGTACGACGCCGTTATAGCCGCGCTATCGAAGAGGGCACTCCCCTACCCGACCTCATCATCACCGATGGTGGAAAGGGACAAATGGAAGTGGTACGACAGATTGTGGAGGACGAACTCCACCTCAACATCCCCATTGCCGGACTGGCCAAAGACGACCGTCACCGCACCCGCGAACTGCTCTTCGGATTCCCTCCGCTGACCATCGGCTTGAAACAGAACACTCCCCTCTTCCACCTCCTTGAGCAGATTCAGGACGAAGTACACCGCTTTGCTATCACCTTCCATCGCGACAAGCGTAGCAAGCGACAGACAGCCTCTGCCCTCGACACCATCAAAGGCATTGGCGAGAAGACAAAGTCCGCCCTCTTGAAACACTTCAAGAGCGTGAAGCGCATTCGCGAAGCATCGGAAGAGGAACTATCCGCCATCATCGGGCCAGCCAAAGCAAAAGTACTCATGGAGGCTTTGAAAGAATAACAATCTTCCGCACGCAAGATTAGCATTCTTCACCGACCATGATTATCATTCTTTCCAACCTTTCATTTTACCCTTGCGAGAATTGCAAATTTCCGTCCTCTCCCACGGATGAGCGGAAATATCGCAAGGATTTCGCGGTGTTATTAATGATAACAAGCTGTATAATAGTGTAATAACCTTAGATTTTATTGTTGGATTTTTGCTTCAAATAGAAATTATGGCTTGATTCATTACTTTCTTATTACAAACTCCGTAGGAGTCGATCCGAACTTCTGCTTGAAACAGCGCGAAAAATATTTGGCATCAGCATATCCACATTGAAAGGCTATATCAGTGACATTGAGTTGCTCGATATTGTCTGTGTCCTGTAGCAATTGTTTGGCTTTTTGCATTCTTGCTTCTATCAGTAGCTGTGTTGCAGTAATGCCAACTAATGAACGGAGTTTTCGATTGAGGTTGCTACGACTGGTAGCAACTTGTGAAGCCATGTCATCAATGTTGGCATCGCTGTTTGATATATTTTCTTCAATATATCGGGTTACTCGTTCAAGGAACTTGCGATCGTTTATTTTTAATTCTCCAGTGAGAAGTGTTTGAGGAGTATTTTCACCCTTTTTTGATATTTTTTCAGAGGTTCCCAAAAGGGTCATATACCGTTCAAGCAACTCTCGGCGTTGTCGATGGAGATTACGCACATAGAATATGGAGGCAACTACAATTGTAATGATGCAAATGGTCAATAAACCTCCTAAGTATCGTGCCCAAACAGTCTCATACCAACGAGGAAGTACCACAATAAGCAGTTCGCGAGTGTTATCTATCCACCTGCCATAGCGGTCGGTCGATTGTACGGCAAGAAGGTGTTCGCCGGGTTGTAGGTCGAAAAAAGTCAACGACCGATTTCTATCTACCCCACTCCATGCAGAATGGTTCAACCTTGTCCGATAACAGATGTTTGAATTGTCTGTATAATCCAATGCAGCAAAACTCAGTGAGAAATTGCGTTCTTCCGGTTGGATGACTAATGTATCCTTCAGACAGATAGCAGGATTAGACGGCTGTCCGTTAATACTGAGTTTGGTAAAAACCAAGGGAGGGATATAACCTCGGGTTTGAAGACTATGCAGGCTTGCAATATAGGCTCCTTGTTCCTGTCCGAAGAGCCACGAACCGTCAAACAGTTGAAGGGGACGTTCTTCAGAGAAATGGCTGTTTTTATTCCAAAAAGTCCGAGAATATGTGACGGTCTGATTGCTGTCGGGGCAGAAATCTATTACTCTGTCGGTGCATACCACAAAGAGATGTCCATCTTCCCTCATTGTCATGGCCAAGCAGGCATCGGAAGTCAATGATGAATTGTTTTGGTTGAAATGAGTAAATTGTGGTATTTCCGAGAAAAGCGATTCTTCCGTAATCATATCTATCCCATTGTTTTCTGTAGCAATGAAAATACGTCCTTCTTTATCACGACAGACATCCATTGTGGCATTATTACAGAGACTCGCTTCTCGTTTTCCATCCCGTACCAACCGACGAAAAGTCGTGCGACAGATATTTTCCTGGTCAATACGAGCCACCAATAGTCCGTTTGTCGTGGCACAAATAATATGTCCGGAGTCGGTCAAGAGAATGCGTCGTACTTTATCTCGCTTTTCCATATCGTTACCAACGGTAAAAGTAATGCATGAAGGCTGCTCTACTTCCGGTTCAGGCAAGCAATAGACTCCACCCCCGAACGATGCTATCCATAAGCGTCCAGCACTGTCTTCAGCCATGTGATAGACGATGTCACATTCCAGGGTATTGAGACTTTCATAAACATTAATCCGCGCAATATCATACGTTCCATCGGCTTTCTTCTGTAACCTGAGCAAAGCACCGGGCTTGCAGCCTATCCAGATGTCACCATTTGAATGCTGGAACAGGTTATAGGCTCGGTAACCGAAGACTGTCTTCTCGCTATGGATACATCCGTCTTGGCCTAAAAATCCAATAAGAGTGTTGTTGTTGTCGTAGATACGTATGCATTCGTCTTCTTTGGTTGCCAGCCACCATCTATGGTCTTTATCTTTGAAAAAAGCTCTGGCCTGCACCTTCTCCGTACCATGAACAAGTTGGGCAGGATTGTGCACACGGTGTATTTTGGTAATTCCGTAGCGTCCTACTTTCCAAAGGTTGCTCTCGTTGTCTTTAAAGGGCTTCTCTTTATTACTCAGGAACATTTCTGCTACAGCTGGCCCTTGGACATCTTCCATCTGATAATTCCCCAAGTCAAGTCTGAACAATCCGGCATCGGTGCGGCACACAATGTTACCTTCTTCGTCCATTCTTGCTTCACGGATAACCTCAGACCGGATGTTTGTGCCATCACCGGGTTTGACTTTTATCTGTACGAATTCATACCCATCGAAACGGTTCAAACCGTTCCATGTGGCAAACCACATGAATCCCTGCCTGTCTTGTAGGACATCCGACACTATCCAATGTGACAGTCCTGAACGGATGTCATACACAATTGAATCCTGAGCTACTATAGGACACAAGGAGAGACAATACATGAACAAACTTATGAATAAAGGTCTTTGCATGGCTTAAAAGTCAAATAATGAGACAAAGTTAGCAAAAACTCCCATTTCATCACTCCTTAAGGACGTATAATGTGGCTTTTGCGCCGTTTTTTACTCTGTTTGGCCTCTTTTTACACTTCCAAAGGGTATATTAAATCTATTTTTGCAGGCAAATATCAAAATCTTAATAACAAGGAATAATCATGAGAAAAAGAAAACAGCTATTGGCAGGAGCCTTGATTGCGTGGCTACTGTGTGTAATGAATGCTTATGCCGGACAGACGGCTGTAGCAAAGTGGGTATTCACCACTGGTTATGATGCCGAAAAGTCGGGGAGTACAGTAGTCTATACACCCAACACCTTAGGATGGTCACAGATTGCCAACACCAAATGGAGTAGCACCCAACCCTATTTCCTCCCTAATGAATGCGCTTTAGAGCCGGAATTATGCAAAGTGACTGTACACACCAGTGATGGCAAATGGCAGGTGACTTCCAGCGGTTCTAACCCCAATTACCTGTTGCGTCTGAACACAGCCAGCATCAACAAGTTTACGGCACCGGCAGATTATGCGGATGGTACAAAACATGACCAGTATTTTGAAATCTCCATGCCCACCCTTTCACTGAACAACATCAAACTGAACTTTTCCATCGGTGACGGATCCAGTTCGGCCACTAAATTCGGTGTGGTTTATTCAGTAGATGGCGGAACCACATGGACTGTACTGAAAGATTACACTTCCGGTTCGCATTGGAATACCTATGTGGATGCCAATTACAATCTGGAGGCTGACGATAAGGAGAGTCTCATCATCCGTCTGCTGATACAGTCGGCCACCAAGACCAGCAACTACAATCTGAAGTATGTCAACATTCTGGCGGAAGACACACAAGCACCAAAATTGAAAGAGATTATACCTGCTGATGGGGATACAAGCGTCATTCCAACCGGTAAAGCCGTGATGCTTTTCAACGAAGGTGTAAAGATGAAAAGCGGTGCTGTAGCCACATTGACTAACAATACGACTAAAGAAAGTCAGACTATCGCTCCTATGGTGAAAGTAAATAAAGTTTCGTTTGCTTATAACGAACTTGACCTCACAACCTCCTACACGCTTTCTTTGCCGGCCAATTCGCTGACCGACCTTGCCGGCAATGTGCTTATAGAGGCTATCAGCACTACTTTTACTACCTCGGACACACGTCCCGTTTCTCCCCCTGTGCTTGACAGCAAGAACCGTTTGTGGTATCACCGCCCGGCAGCCTATTGGGAAGAAGCTCTGCCTTTAGGAAATGGCCGCTTGGGAGCTATGGTGAGCGGTAGTGTGGCCAAAGATACACTCCAACTCAATGAAGATACTTTCTGGGGACAATCTCCCAACCGAAACTACAACGCCAATGCCAAGTCCGTATTGGCACAAGTGCAACAACTTATCTTCAACAAAGATTATGTGGAAGCACAGAAATTGGCTATCCCAAACTGGATGTCACAAGCCTCTCACGGTGCTCAATATCAGGCTGCCGGTTGTGTATTAATCGGTTTCCCCGGAATTCGTTTTGATGATGAGGAAGCCGGACAGACAGACGGTGCTCGCGATGTACAGGGCTATGTACGTTCGTTGGACCTCTCGAACGCAACGGCTGTCACTACTTATGTTATAGACAGCGTTACCTATACCCGTACGGTATTTACCTCTTTCGAGGATAATGTTACAATTGTGCGTCTTGAGGCTTCTGAGAAGGAGAGACTGAACTTCAACGTATGTTTTGCCGCTCCCAACAAAACCAATATGGCCAAGCTCGGCATCAATAAAATTACAGCAGACGGCATGATTGAGGCATCGCTCATCCCTGCCAGAACACAATCGGAAAATGTGGATAACAAACTAAACTGCTACACCTTCATCAAGGTCATCAATGAGGATGGAACACAGACGAACAGCAGCAAACAAAACGTCATACAGGGAGGTCTCGTAGCCGGAAACACTTCTGCTCCTACCATTGAGGTCTGCAAAGCCACATCGGCGACCATCGTTATATCCTCAGCCACCAACTTCGTCAACTATGAAGATATTAGTGCTGATGCTGAGAAAAAGGCTCTTGCCTACATCACAGACTATGTCAACAAGGAAAAGGACTATGACAACACGCTGGCCGATCATGTAGAAAAATATCAAGAACAATTCAATCGTGTGAGTCTCGATTTGGGAGCCAATGCTGTTCAGGAAGTGAAGGATACAGAGACACGCATCAAAGAGTTCCGTTCCGTAGGGAACGATCCCGGATTGGTATCTAACTATTTCCAATTCGGACGTTATCTGCTCATCTCTTCATCACAACCGGGTACACAGCCTGCCAACTTGCAGGGCATTTGGAACCCCAACGCAAGGCAATATCCAGCATGGGACTCCAAATATACTTCCAACATCAATGTCGAAATGAACTATTGGCCTGCCGAAGTAACCAATCTGACCGAGTGTCACAATCCCTTCATCGAGATGGTGAAAGAAGTAGCCGTTACCGGTGCAGAGACTGCAGAAAAGATGTATGGCGCACGAGGTTGGACGTTGCATCACAATACAGACATTTGGCGCACTACGGGCCCGGTGGATAACAATGCCGTAGGTGTATGGCCCACTTGTAATGCCTGGTTCTGCTCTCATCTGTGGGAAAAATACCTCTATTCAGGAGATAATACCTATTTGGCAGAGATATATCCTGTACTGAAGGGTTGTGCCCAATTCTTCCAGGATTTCCTCGTCAAAGACCCCAATACGGGCTATATGGTAGTGTGTCCTTCCAACTCGCCGGAGAACCACCCGGGACTCTATTCATACACCAAAGAGGACGGTTCTAAGACGAATGGAGCGCTATTTGGCGGTGTGGCCATGGACAACCAGATGGTTTACGATGTACTGAAGAACACGGCTTCAGCAGCACGTATCCTCGAAGTGGATGCTGACTTTGCAGACCAATTGGATTTGCTCAAAGCGCAACTGACACCCTATAAGATTGGTAAATACGGACAAGTGCAAGAATGGCAAGAAGATTGGGATCGCGAAAATACATCACATCGCCATCTCTCCCACCTGTGGGGAGCATACCCTGGCAACCAAGTGTCACCTTACACCAATCCTACCATCTATCAGGCTGTCCATAAGTCGCTTGTAGGGCGTGGCGATGCCGCTCGCGGATGGTCCATGGGCTGGAAAGTCTGCCAATGGGCACGTATGTTGGATGGCGATCATGCACTGACCATCATCAAGAACCAGCTGCGCCTGATGGATCCGAATGCCACCATGTCCGATGCCGACGGTGGAACCTACGCCAACATGTTTGATGCCCACGCACCTTTCCAGATTGACGGTAACTTCGGATGCTGTGCCGGTATTGCCGAAATGCTGTTGCAGTCTCACGCAGGCTTTATGCACATCCTTCCTGCCCTTCCTGCCGCATGGGCCGAAGGTGAAGTCAAGGGATTGCGTTCACGCGGAGGTTTCGAGGTGACTCACCTGCAATGGAAGATGGGGAAGGTCGTTTCGCTGAAGGTGAAATCAACCGTCGGTGGTAATCTGCGCCTGCGTAGCAATACCCCCTTACAGATGGCAGATGGTAACCCCCTTACTGCTGCTTCAGGAGTGAATACAAATCCATTGATGCAGGAATACCTGATGCCTCAACCTATCATTGTCAACAAGTCAAAGATTCCTGCTACCAACTTGCCGACAAGTTATCTTTACGACATCCCGACCACTGCCGGAGAGGAGATAGAACTCATCGAGCAGGATGCCAACAGCATCCATTTCATTCAGTCACTGGAAGTCACTGCTTCCACTGCCTATACAGTGGATGGCAAACCTGTCCACAACTCCTATAAAGGCGTTGCCATAACTAAAGGGCAGAAGTTCCTGAAGAGATAAATGGTTATATAATTCGTTGGAAAACGGAACAGTTCCTGCACGAAGCACATCGGAATTGTTCCGTTTTTATATTCAAAAGATTTTCATCTGTAATAAATATCTTTTGGTTAGTAAACAAAATGGGAGAAGAAGATTTTTAAACAACTATCCATCCACTGGCAAACAACGGAAGTTCCGTCGAAGAACCGCAAGACTCTGAAAGTACAGTGCCGCATTGCACAAAAGTATAGTGCCGCATTGCACAAAATTATAATGCCGCACTGTACAAAAGTGTAATGCGGCACTACACTCTACTACCATCGAAGAAGCTGTGCAGACAAACAGGCACAGGCAAGCAGACAAACAGATATCGACGGACAGACTCTTCGGTGAAGGTGATTGCATGGGATTCGCTCCTTCCATGTAAATTCATCTTCCCTTCAATCATTTTTCTCCTCTTTTTCATCCAACCAATTGATTTTATTGATATATTTGCAGCGGATTGGGGGAACTCGGTCCAAAGACATCAGAAAAAAAGAGGCGTTATGTCTTCATCTTGTAAGTGGAAAGCGTAGGAAACTTACTCACGGTAAACAAGAGATGATGTAATGGTCTCCACGTGTATGCGTGGGGCTGCTATTACCACATCTGTTTACCAAGGTTTTCCTACCACCTTCACTTTAGGACGTGGTCATACAGTCCTACGCCTCTTTGTTAAATAAAAGCTACATTGGGGGCTGGTGATGCATTAATAAATATTTGTATGACAATAACTGAACTTATTACAGACGGCAAAGAACAAGAAGATAAGTTGTTCGCTTGTTTTCAAGAGTTACAAAATGGAGGTAACGAGAATCCTAAATTTCTAAATCTTGCCCATAAAGTGTATAATGAATATGCAACTTTCCCCTGTATGCTACCAACAGCAGATCGACTTTATCCATTAGGTATCATATTTTCTGAATTTGCGCCTTCCTATTCAGATGATATTAATATCTATACAAGCATTATGGAAAACGCATTATTTTGCTTTTTTAAGATAGTAGTAACCAGCACATCTGTTAGCGAAAAGCAATGTGCTGCAATACGTATGCTTTTACTTATTGAAAATAATGACTGGGTAATGAAGGGAATTACACGAAAATTCCGTGACAAATACAGTCAAGAATTGTATGGTCAACCCTCTTTTATGACTCAGATGATTTCTCAGGGAATGGAACCATGGAGCTATGAAGAAGATATTTTAAGAATGCTTGGTGCATATTGTATATACATGAGTGATTCTAATGGAAAACATTCCTATATTTCCCATTCAGAGATGCAGCAATTTCACCAAATCAAACAAAGTGGTAAATATGAATTAAGATGGCCTCTTGTTAATATGTCTATGGGTAGTGTTTTTGATTTGTATTACCAACATATTTTTGAAATAATCAACACTCCGTTTGAACGACGCATAACAAAACTTCGTTGTTTTTAAATGGCTAATCGTCATTTGTCAAAGAACTTACAATTTGGAAAACTTAAATTTCAACAATAATGAACACGATTTATAGAAAGTCCTTTATTTTTAGGGCGTTAAGCTATGAAGAATATAGAGACGGAATTTGCTTGCGAAATGGATTCATAAATTGCACTATTGCAGCAAAGGTCCTCAACGAAACCACCATAGGATTTGCCCTTCTGAATGAGGTTCCTACAGGAATAAATTCGCGCTTTGGCTTGCCTATTTTTGGCATTGAAAATGGTGATATCCTTCAAGACCGTGTGCAATATGGACGATTGCCAAAATCTCTTAGTTGGGAAGACCCCAATGAACCGATAGTTTGCAATATCTTAAACAGTATGCACTGTATCAGATTTGCAATGTTGTCCCCTCTTAGGATTATTGAGTTTTTTGGCGAATTCGAAGAAATACGTGAAGAATAAACATTCCAAGCTTATTGGAATATTTATATCTATATGAGTTTAAAACTGAATAAGGAACATTATTCAACTCTAACAAGTAAAAGTTATAAAAAGGGAGGTAAAAACCGTTCTGTTATATTTTCGGCTTTTATCCTCTCCATATTTCTTTAACCTCTTTGTATCCAAATATCCAAGCAAGCCAAGATTTGCAATATTTCAGAAAACATAATTATGAGTATTTCATTGTATTATAGCAAAGAGAATGATTGTTTATACACGGCTCCTTTTATATCTAACGATGCTTTGTTTACATCACATGAAGAAAAAGGGTTCCATTATGATAAACCTAAATTTATTGGAGCTAAATTGAATTTTGGAATTAGCATCCAGACTAATTTGGGATATGGAAATGCCTCTTATTTGCGAGCCATGTTGCTATATAACGACAGACATTTAGTAAGTTGTTATAATTGGTGTGATAGCATTAATTGCGCATTATCGTATTTTGAAGTAGAACCAAATCCTCAAAATTGGGGAAGTCTGTTCACTCGAATAAGAAGTGCATATAAAGACCGAGATTCATGGAATTATAATTGCATCATAGAAATAATTGAAGAACTAAAGAACAAACTGTTGCACCCGGACAAAATATATGTTCGCAATCATTGCTGGTCCACAAAACTACTTTTGTGGAATAGAAATACAGCAATTCTCCACTTAACTAAAAAGGTTAATGAACTTATATTGGAAATAGAATCTCTTAAAATAGGTGAACATAAACACATTAAAGAAGGAATTAATTCTATTTGCAGAGAAGCTATCCCTATAATAGAGTTGGCATATAGAAATCTTACACAGGAAAGAGAACAAATGGAAACTTTACAATCAACTTCTACCTTACAAAAATTAAAAAGATTGGAAACATATTACGATACGATCTACAATTATCTAAAGCGTACTGATCAAATCAAATTACTTTTCGAGAAAAAAGAAAAGACCGTTTGAATACAAAGATACTTATTGCGTGAAAAGGATATGTCTGTTGCTCTCCACTTCGTGATACAGAGGTACAACTTCTTCAGACAATATGACTATGTGACCCTGAATTTCAAAGAAATGTTTATGGTGATTGAATAGGAATTGCCTTGAACTTTCTCCGCAAGTGCTAAAAAAACGAGTTACGGAGGAATAAAATGCTTCTCCGTAACTCGTTTTATATCATCTTTCATTCGACTATAAAAGGGAAGTGTTCAATACAAAAGACCGAATGCCCACAAGGGAATCTTATTACCGACAGGATAATTGATGTTGTCGGCGGCGATGAAGGCTGATTGTTCGCGGGCAATCTGCTTACCATCCTTGCTCTTGCCACCGACTTCGATGGTATAGCGGCGGTCAATAGTGTAGTCGGCACTGCGAGTGCTGTATTCGACCTGATGCTGATAGGATAACTGGTTGACCATGAACACTTCGCGAAGGGTCCCCTTGTTGACATCCTCCAGCGAAAGGACGTATAGCAGATTCGGATTCTCCATATAGATTTTGTCCGGCTTTTGTAGTTTCTTTAGTGAATCGAGGTCGGAGTAAAGAAGGTGAATTAGTCTGGCACGATGCAGGTACTGCAGATAGGTCAGTAGTGTGGTGCGCGACAGGCCGGCCATCAATGAAAGTTTAGTCATATCCACCATCATGGGCACCTCCGTAGAGAGGATAGTCAACAAGGTTTTCAGTTTGCGTGCATTTCCCAAGTCCACTCCGCACTGCTGGGGGAGTTCTATTTCCAAAATCATGTTCACCACATTCTCGATGCGGGTGTAATATTCGTTGCTTCCCTCCAAGCGGAAAGGGTAATATCCAGCCTGAAGATAATCATCGAAGTAGGCCAGCGGACGACATTGGGCATTCACCTCGGCACAGACGGCATCGGGCGAGGCCAGCAACTCCTCTAAGGTGTGGGGACGCACATCAATCCCGTGGTATAACTTCAGATATTCGCGGAAAGAGAGTCCCTGCATATCGTAGGAGATACAACGGCGCGAAAGGTCGGCCTCAGCATTCAGAATCTGTATCAACGATGATCCGCTGAATACGATGCGCAAATCGGGGTAACCGTCGTAAATGTTCTTGATTTCACGACTCCATTCGGGATATTTGTGTACTTCGTCCAAAAACAGATGTTTGCCACCATATAAATAGAACTGCTCGACGAACTCTTCCAACGTGTGTCGGGTGAAATAAGGGTTGTCCAAGCTGACATACATGGCTTCCCGGCAGTCTGGGCTGTAGTGTAACTTCAAGTATTGCAGCATCAAAGTGGTCTTTCCCACTCCGCGTGCTCCGCGGATAGCTACCAGGCGAACATTCCAATGAACCGTTTCCATCAAGCTGCGCACGTAGTCAGTCGAGGTCACTTCCAACAGTCTTTTGCATCGTTTGATCAAGGTCTCCATTATTCATTTGTTTTATAGGCGGGACAAAATTACGCATAATTTGTTTTATCAGCAAAACAAATTTGAATAAAAATCGTTTTGTGTACAAAACAAAAACATCTGATTCCTTTTGTTGCTGGTACAAAAAAATGATAAGTTCGTCACAAAAATGTGATTTTGTTTGCTTATTCCATTGAAAATAGTAGAATCAATCTCTCATAATAGGAAAAACTGCTTGAGGGAAAAAGCAATTCTTGCAACTCTTTTTTGTCATCTTCTATACAACAATAAAGGAACTTTTGTACCTTTGTGGACGAATAACCGTAAAATTGCAAACAGAAGATGGCGGAAACCAATCGGATAGAATATAAGCAGGAACTGACACCTGACGTGGATATAGAGAAAGAGGTGGTGGCCTTCTTGAATTATAAGGAAGGTGGATTCATCTACATCGGAATAGACCGCGATGGAAAGACCGTAGGTGTAGATGATATAGATGGCTGTATGCTGAAGCTGAAAGACCGCATCAAGAATAACGTCTCCCCTTCGGCTATGGGATTGTTTGATATTGCCACGGAGCAACGCGATGGCCTCAGCATCATCAAACTGACGGTGGCCAGCGGTATAGAAAAGGCTTATTTCAAAACGAAATACGGAATGACTCCCAAAGGGGCATATATCCGTGTGGGAACTTCTGCCGAACCGATGCCACAGGAGCAAATTGACCGACTGTTTGCCATGCGTACCCGAAACTCCATCGGACGCATTGTTTCTAACCGTCAGGACTTGACTTTCGAGCAATTGCGCATCTATTATGATGAGCATGGTAAACGTTTGAACGACAATTTCAAACGTACATTGGAATTATTGACAGAAGACGGGAAATATAACTATGTAGCCTACTTGCTGGCCGACGAGAACAACAATTCCATCAAAGTGGCCAAATACTCCAGCCTTGACAGATGCGACCTGATAGAGAACAACGAATATGGTTATTGCTCCCTCATCAAAGCCACCAAGAGCGTATTGGCCAAACTGGAGGTAGAAAACAGGACAGCAGCCACCATTACTCCGGTAGAACGCATGAAACGCCTCTATGGAATAGGATTGCCCTTCGCGAAGCGGTTATCAACGCCATCGTACACAACGATTACTCCTTTGAGGTTCCGCCTAAATTTGAGATATTCCCCGACAGGCTTGAAATCACTTCTGCCGGCCGCTTGCCCGAGTCTCTCAGCCACGAAGAGTTCTTCAACGGTATTTCCATCCCCCGCAACAAAGAGTTGATGCGCATTTACCGTGATGTGGAGTTGGTGGAATCTTTAGGCTCCGGCATCCCCCGTATCCTTCGCGCATACGGTGAAGAAAGTTTCAAGTTCACCGACAACTTCATTCGCATCACCTTTCCTGTCAGTGTGCATGATACCGCACATGCTGAAGACGTTGAACAACAAATAGATAAAGTAAAAATAGAGGATGCGACCGCACATGTTACCGCACATGTTACCGCACATGTTGAAAAACTGATTACGGTCATTGAAGGAGAGTTAAACAGAGAATCATTACAGGAATTAGTTCAAATAAACCATCGCCAACATTTCCTGAAAGAATATCTGAAACCATCCATCGAAGCTGGATATGTAGAACTGACTATTCCTGACAAACCTAAGAGCATTAATCAGAAATATCGATTGACTCCAAAGGGATTGCAACTAAGGGAAATGATGAGGAGAAAAGGGAACGATGAAAAAAATTATTTATAAGAGGAGTATTATAAATTTGTCAGAAAACTATATGAATGCTTTTCAATATAGAATAGAGAAAATGAACCATAGTAAAATTATAATATGGGACATTATTGAAGACTATAATCACAACAACAAAAGGCCTGGTTTTCTTTTGAGAGAAAGCAAAGGTTACAATTTCTTATTGATTGATCTCAATATTTACAATAATTATCCGGTCATAAATATAATATTTAAGCCAAAGAATCTTAGAATAGGTTCTGACAACAACTTGTGCTTCAGATTCTTAGACAGTAAAATTATAGAAATACAAAGCGATGGAAATCAGATATATAACCAGAATAAAAACATTCTTAGATTTCCCCTATCAAAAGAAGCTTTAAATAGTCTAACAAATAATGGTTTAAGTTCCATTTATATTGAATCATCGGACAAAACAAATAAAACAACTTTTAAAAGCTGTACTTTGAAGAAAACTAAACGATTTAAATCATTTACAATGTATGCTACAATATATGATTATATACTAAAAAAACTTGGATTATATGATAGTATACCTAACATGTTGGATAATGTAAGAATTGGTCAAGAAATCACAAATTGCAAAGAAATTAACGATAATATGAACCAAAATATCTCAGAAATAGAGGGAAATGTACAACTTTGCAAAAATAATGAAGAATGCTATGTATACCTTATGCACGATACCTTGAACAATTTTTATAAAATAGGAATATCAAAAACGCCCCAATACAGAGAACGAACTCTTCAAAGTGAAAAGCCAAGCATAGAAATTTTATATGCAAAAAAATATCCCAATAGGAGGCTTGCATATGCTATCGAACAAGCCCTACATAAAGTATTTTCTGAGAAAAATATTAGAGGTGAATGGTTTAACCTATCAGAAGCCGATATTGCAATGCTCAAAGAAACTCTTAAATAAATTATAGCTCCAATCATGTCAAAAGCCCAATTAAAGAAATACCTGCTAAAGTTAACAAAAGAACAGGTAATAGATGTTGTTTTGGAACTTTACGAAGCACGTAAAGAAGCAAAAGAATATTTGGATTTTTATATGAAGCCTAACGATGATGCTAAATTGGAAGAATATAAGAAAATCATCCATAATGAGTTTTACCCGAATCGCGGCGAACCCAAATGCCGGTTCAGCGTTTGTCGAAAAGCTGTAAGTGATTTCAAAAAACTGAAACCCCATCCTGCTTGCATTGCCGATTTGATGCTTTTTAACATTGAAACGGGAGTAAGCTTTACAGTCGAGTATGGCGATATGTGGGAACAATACTATATTGCTTTAGAAAATAATTTTGGTAAAGCAATGGAGTTTATATACAAGAATGGGTATTTGGAAGAACTTCGTCCCCGCATCGAAATGATGTTAAAGATATCTGAGAAGTGCGGTTGGGGATTTCCTGATACATTATATGACTTCTATTATCAATATCAATAAAATTGAGAATAATCTATGCGAACAGTCATACAACGCGTCAGCCACGCATCGGTAACTATCAATGGGACGGTGAAATCGGCCATAGAGAAGGGATTGCTGGTACTCGTGGGCATTGAGGACGCTGATACAGAAGAGGACATACAGTGGCTCTGTAAGAAGATTGTGGGGCTACGGGTGTTTGATGACGAACAGGGAGTGATGAACAAAAACATCCAGGATGCCGGGGGCGACATATTGGTCATCAGCCAGTTTACCCTGTTTGCCTCCACCAAGAAGGGAAACCGTCCGTCGTACATACGGGCTGCTAAGCCGGACATCTCCATACCGCTCTACGAACAGTTTTGCGAAGAGTTGGGCATTGCCCTTGGGAAACCTGTAGGCACAGGTGAGTTCGGTGCAGACATGAAAGTGGAGTTGCTGAACGATGGACCGGTAACGATTTGCATGGATACGAAGAATAAAGAGTGAACTAGTGACAAGTGACGAGCTACAAGCTACGAGTGTAAAAGCACAGCAAAGTTAGCTCGTAACTTGTAGCTCGTAGCTAAAAACTAAATTAATATGACCCTACAAGAAGCACAAGAGACCGTTGACCGCTGGATAAAGACGTACGGCGTGCGTTACTTCAGCGAACTGACCAACATGGCCTGCCTCACCGAAGAGGTGGGCGAACTGGCACGCATCATGGCACGTACCTACGGTGACCAATCGTTCAAGAAAGACGAAAAGCATGACTTGGGCGATGAGATGGCCGATGTACTGTGGGTGCTCCTCTGCCTGGCCAACCAGACGGGAGTTGACCTTACCGCGGCCTTTGAACGAAACCTGCAGAAGAAGACGGAGCGGGACAAGACAAGGCACGTAGAGAATGAAAAATTAAAGAATTAAAAATTGAAATTATAACCATTATGAACCATTATCATCATCACGACCATGATTGTGATTGCGGATGCGGACACGATCATGACCACTTTCACGAGGAAGATTTCAGTAGCCAGGACAAGTACCACGAAGCCTTGGCACAGTATGACACCCAATTGAGCGACGAACACATCCAGGCACAAGTTTCACGCCTGCTTGAACGCGTCAGCGAGAATGATACACTTGAGGTAAAAAAGGCTCTTTTGGGCTGTCTTGACCTCACCACACTGAAGTGTACCGACAGCGAGGAGAGTGTGCTCAATTTTGTAGAAAAAGTCAACACGTTGGACGAAGAGCATCCCGACCTTCCTCACGTAGCGGCTCTCTGTGTCTATCCCTGCTTTGCCGGTATTGTCAGCGAATCACTTCAAGCTGAGGGGGTAGAAGTTGCTTGCGTGAGCGGCGGATTCCCCTCATCACAAACCTTTATGGAGGTGAAGATTGCCGAAACCAGCCTTGCCCTGCACGAAGGAGCTACAGAGATTGATGTGGTCATCCCCGTAGGGAAGTTCCTCAGCGGCGACTACGAAGGTATGTGCGACGAGTTGCAGGAGCTGAAAGCCCTCTGTGGCGACCATGCATTGAAGGTCATCTTGGAGACTGGTGCACTGAAATCAGCCACCAACATCAAGTGTGCCGCCCTGCTGGCCATGTACAGTGGAGCCGACTTCATCAAGACCTCTACAGGCAAGGAAGCCGTGAGTGCCACTCCCGAGGCCGCTTTCGTCATGTGTCAGGCCATTAAGGAGTATTATGCCAAAACTGGCCGTAAAATTGGTTTTAAGGCCGCAGGAGGCATTAACACAGTGCAGGATGCCCTCTCCTACTACACCATCGTGAAAGAGCTGTTAGGCGAAGAATGGCTCTCCCCTACCCTCTTCCGCATTGGCACCAGCCGATTGGCCAACCTGTTGCTCAGCGACATATTGGGTGAAGAGATAAAGGCGTTTTGAGTTTGTAACGGAGAAAAAGAAAGCAAGTAAATGAAAAAAAATGATATTTATTTTGTTCTTCTGATGGGTTGCTGTATATTTGCAGACGTTAAACATTAAAAAAATAAGAAACAATGAAAAAGATTATCAGTACTCTATTTGTGGCTGTAGCCTTGATATTCACGGGTGTTCAGTCAGCACAAGCCCAATTCGGTTGGGGTGTTAAGGGTGGTGTAAACCTCCAAAAGGCAGATTTTGATGAAAGCGACATCAAATCAGACAACTTCACAGGTTTCTTTATTGGCCCTATGGCCGAATTTACTCTCCCCATCATCGGTTTAGGTGTAGATGGTGCCTTGCTTTATTCACAGACAGGCATCAACCCCAAAGAAGGTGAAACATTAAAAAGCCATAACCTTGAAATCCCTGTAAACTTGAAGTATTCTATTGGTTTGGGCAGTATAGCAGCTGTTTATGCCGCTGCAGGTCCTCAATTCACTTACGCTCTTTCTCAGGAGAAATGGGCCGGACAAGAAATTTTCAAGGATTCACAACTCAGTTTGAACCTTGGTGTAGGTGTAAAACTTCTCAGCCATTTGCAAGCAGGTGTCACCTATAATATACCTCTTGGCGATACTGCAGAATTTAAAGATGAAGAAATGGATATGGTTAGTGGTACCAATAAAGTTATCGACACGTTTGGTGCCAAGAACAAGACTTGGAAAATCCACGTAGCTTATATCTTCTAAGTTTTATTCTCTAACAAAAAAACATTGACGGCCTTTGCCTATTTATATGGCACAAGGTCGTCAAACATATTCTTTACCTCACATAACTACGCCTTTAATACATGAACAGAAACTTATTTATTACACTCTTCCTACTTATTCCTTTATTTGGCTTTACAGAAACAACAAACGAAGAAAATTTTACGCTCCAACAGGGAAAAAATATTTCCCTCGTAGTAGAAAAAAATGAAGAAAAAGTTGTCCACTTGGCCATTGATATGCTGAAACGCGACATGAAGGCCACATTGGATGCAGAATTGACCCTTTTGAAAGCCGAAAAGATAGAAAAAAGCAAGAAAAACAAAACTGCCATTTGCCATACAGATGAAGGATTGAAGATTATTGTCGGCACAATAGGAACTTCAACTCTTTTGGAAACTTGCCCCGAGAATCTCTCTTCCCTCAAAGGAAAACACGAGGCATTCCTCATAAAAGTATTGAAGAATGGGAAGTTACTGATAGCTGGTAGCGACAAACGTGGTACTGCGTATGGTGTGCTTGAACTTTCACGCCTGTTGGGTGTATCACCTTGGGAATGGTGGGCCGACGCAACCCCCGAAAAGCGTGAAATCTTTCACCTGCCTGCCGGATATAGCCAAACACAAGAACCTACAGTCCCCTATCGAGGCATATTCCTGAACGATGAAGACTGGGGACTCCTTCCGTGGAGTAATCAGACATATGAGCCACACAAAGAAAAAAATCATATAGGTCCCAAAACTTATCGTCGCATCTTTGAACTGATGTTGCGCCTAAGAGCCAATACCTTATGGCCGGCTATGCATGAGTGTACAATGCCATTCTTTCTTACCGAAGGAAATCGTCAAGCCGCTGCTGACTACAGTATTTTTATAGGAACTTCGCATTGCGAACCCATGGTATGCAATGCTGCCGGAGAATGGACTCGTAGAGGTAAAGGCGCCTACGACTATGTGAACAATAGCCAATCGGTGTATGATTTCTGGGAAAAACGTGTAAAAGAAGTAGCAGGCCAAGACAACATATATACCTTAGGAATGCGCGGAGTACACGATGGCAAAATGCAAGGAGCCAAAACGGTTGCAGAACAAAAGGCTGTACTTGAGCGCGTATTAAAAGATCAGCGAGGCATGTTGGCTAAATACGTAAACAAAGATGTCACACAAGTGCCACAAGCTTTCATTCCTTATAAAGAAGTACTCGACATATATCATGCCGGATTGGAAGTACCCGAAGAGGTAACTCTCATTTGGTGTGACGACAATTACGGATATATTCGCCACTTTCCTACCGAAGAAGAACGTGCACGTAAAGGTGGAAACGGCATTTATTACCATATTTCTTATTGGGGCCGTCCGCACGACTATCTGTGGCTGAATAGTCTCAACCCAGCCGTAGCCTACCAACAGATGACTGAAGCATACGATCGCGGCATACAAAAAATGTGGATTATCAACGTAGGCGACATCAAGCCTGGCGAATACCTTCTGGAATTGCTGATGGATATGGCATGGGATCTTGACGGTGTACGCCACATTGGTTGGCAAGAGCACAACCGACGTTTCCTGACCCGCGAATTTGGCAAATATGGCAATGAACTGCATAAAGTAATGAAAGAATATTATCGGTTAAACCATATCCGCCGACCTGAATTCTTAGGAAATACGCGAACCGAGGAGAAAGCCCCGATATGGAAAACAACAAAAAATCTGCCTTGGGATGAGACATACATGAAAGACCGATTGGACGCATGGAAAAAACTGTCTGATCAAGTGGAAAGACTGGCAGATTATCAACCGAAAGAAAAGCAAGATGCTTATTTCCAATTGATTAAATACCGCGTACAAGCATCTGCACAAATGAACGAAAAGCATTTGAAGGCTCAATTAGCCCGACAAGGGAAAAGCAATTGGACGGAAAGTGATGCAGCATACGATAGCATTGTATCCTTAACTAATATATACAATGAAGGAATCCACAATCAAGGGAAATGGCGCGGCATGATGGATTATCGCCCACGTAAACTGGCCGTATTCGACAAAGTCAAAAGAGATTCAGCCGATGAAAACCCCATCACAAACCCATCCAGTAATGCCATACGTATGCACGAATCACTTATTCAAGCCAGCACAACAGCCAAATACAGGATTAATGCTGCAGATTGTATAAGTGGAGGATATATACCCTGTGAAGGATTGGGATATAATGAAGGCGCAGCACTTATTCCTCAAGGCTCTTCTGTCACTTACAGCCTTGAAACAGAAAGCAATGCTCCAACCATAATGCTCACTTTCATTCCCCGTCATCCAGTAAACGACCAAAGTTTACGGATTGCTTTGTCTATAAATAATAGTGAACCCCAAGTGTTTGACTATGCGACTAAAGGACGTAGTGAGGAATGGAAAGAAAACATTCTTTGGAATCGGGCTATACGAACAATAAAACTGCCTGTCGGGACAGAAAAAGTATCGACATTCACCATAACAGCGCTTGACGAAGGCATCATTTTGGATGAGATTTATATACTCGATTAAATGAAAATAAGCTCTGTTTGCGCACACAATCGGTCGTTTTTATTGACTTAGGTCAAGAAAACGACCGATTTTTTAAGATAAAAAGAATTTTGCATACCATTGTATCTAAATTCACTTTACCTTTGCACCGTGTTTAAAACATATTAGGATAACAACATTTAGAAAAACAGACAATCCGTATGGATACGTCTGATAACTCAAAGTAATTAAAGGTATTAATTTAAAGGTAAAAAGATTATGAGTTTTATGACACCTATCGCCCTTGCAATAATAGCTATTGCAGCGATTGCGAGCAATGCCTCATTCTTTACAAGAAGTTGAAATTGCTCTTCAAGAAGAAAAATTTGAAAAATGATTGAAAAAAAGGTGCTGCCCTCATTGTGGGACAGCACCTTTTTCCTATCTCTTCTCTCAGGTGTTTTTGCAACGTGTCATAATCTTGGGTTCTTATTTGCTCTTTCTGTAATTTAATTGAAATTAGGGAGAAAATAGGAACATAAGTTCAAGTGGCCACGAACATATGTTCGTTGGCATTTGAACATATGTTCAGAGGCACTTGAACATATGTTCATTTTTTAGACCTGTTTTTTGATTGGACATACTTTCAAACTAAACAGTAGAAAAACCTAATATTTCGGAAAATCAAATGACGTTACAACCGGGTTTTCGGACTGACCCATAAATATTCAAAAAGACATGAAAAGGAAATCTCTCACTACCCGCATCAAGATTTCTTGGCCAATTCACCCAATGTACGCCCTTCATATTCACAAATAGCCTGTTTGTACTCATCAGGCATCTGCATGGGAGTTTGTGTCTTCAAGTCATATACTACCATAACCGTACGACATTCACATTTTACGACCCCACTTTCCGCATCAACGGCACGCTGCATCAAAATAAAGCTCTTATTTCCTAATTCTACGGTAGCAGTTTCAATATTCACATTATCCATGAAGAATATCGGGCTCATAAAGTTTGCATTGATATTAGCCACGACAATTCCTACCTCATTCCACTTCATCCGCCCTGACAATACCTCTTTTACATAAGTGGTTTTTGCCAAATCGTAAAGAGAAAAATAAACAGAGTTATTCACATGACCAAACTGATCCACATCACTAAAACGAATCTGAGCAGGCATCGTATGCCTGAACTTTACATCTTCTACCATATTCAAACTATTACTAATTGGGATGCAAAGGTAGCAATTAATAACGAGGAAAATGCAACATTTTTCTACAATTTATTTATAAAACCTTTCACTTAAAGCTATTTTGCTGCATTCTTATTTCTTTTTGTTTCTTCAAAGATATTTCAATACAAACAAAACAAGGGACATTCGGACATTTATACAGCCTTTTCAGTCATAACAGGTCTATATTTTTAGCGTACTTTTGCAGCACAATTCATCATTAACATGACAAACATCATTAAAATAAGAAAGTTCATTCTTGCATTCATTATATTCATTACAACTGGATGCGATATGATAGAATACCACCCTTACGATGCCCGCATTGATGGCATGACAAATATCAACCAATGTAATATTGTACGCATAGAGGAAGGTCTGCAGGATGCCGATACTTTTCGCTTTGCCTTCATCACCGACACACAACGGTGGTATGACGAAACAGAAGATGTTGTAGCCGCCATCAACCAACGAACAGACATAGATTTCGTGATTCATGGTGGCGACCTTACCGATTTTGGAGCAACAAAAGAATTCTTATGGCAACGCGATATATTGAATGGATTGAAAGTCCCCTACGTATGCCTTATCGGTAATCATGATTGCTTAGGTACGGGCGAAGAAGTTTTCAAGAAGGTTTTTGGAAACCCCAACTTCAGTTTCACAGCAGGCGACGTACATTTCGTATGCCTGAATACAAATGCATTGGAATATGACTATTCAGAACCTGTACCTAATTTCTATTTCATGCACCATGAATTAGATTCATTTCCAATAAAAGCCAAACGTTCCCTGTTTGCAATGCACACAAAACCAGGAGATGAACAGTTCAACAACAATGTGAGTGACGTTTTCCAATATACACTACACTCCTTTCCCACCCCATTGTGTTGCATATATGGCCATGGGCATAAATTGGCAGCCGATAATCTTTTCGGTGATGGACTAATGTACTATCAATGTAGCAATATCAAAGACAGAATATATATGGTTTTCACCATTAATAAGGAGGGATATGAATATGAAACGGTTAGTTTTTAACATACTGATACTTGCCTGTGGCATATTGCCATGTCCTGCTCACACTTTTGAATGGACTCTGGAAAAACCGGACACACTGATAGGAAAATATGAGAAACGCATATATAATTATCATAAACGATGGCACAATCTGATTCCTACGCATACCGTGCTGCAATATGCAGGTAGTGTAGGAGCCGTCTCTATCGGAGCAGGTTGGGATTATGGGAAACGGAATCAATGGGAAACCACCATGATGTTCGGATACCTCCCCAAATACAATTCGGACAAAAGCAAAATAACCTTCACACTGAAACAAAACTATACACCATGGAGTTTGCCACTAAAACGCAACCAACTGACAGTAGAACCTCTGACATGCGGCATGTTCTTCAATACCATCTTCAGTGATGAATTCTGGGTGGAAGAACCTGAACGTTATCCGAAGGGATACTACAAATTCTCAACCCGTATCCGTACCCATCTTTTCATAGGACAACGATTAACTCATCACTTCAAGGGGAAGAACAAACGACATAAAAGCATTACAGCCTACTACGAACTAAATACGTGCGATTTCTATTTGGTGAGTTTATTTACCAATCCTGACTACTTAAACTTGACAGACATCTTACATATAGGGTTCGGAATAAAATTTCAAATATTCTAACAAACTAATAATAACTTTCTCTCATAGAGAAAAAGGTCATAAAAGGAATAAGTCTGCATTAAATGGGTAAAAAGCGAATATTTTGATATAAAAATCACCTTATATTGATAATAATATAACTGTAATAAGGAAAGTTACGAAAAGAATAAAAGATTAAAAAATCCAACAATTTATTTCTCCCTGTTCACTACGTAATCAATATAAGTGGCCAACGCTGTACGTACAGATTCGTCCGTGCATTCGGCAAGCAATGTATGTGCCCGTTCCACCAATCGTTGCATATATTCTTCGGCATAAGCAATGCCGCCTTCTCTCTTGGTGAAATCTATCAGGCGGGCTATTTCCTCGTCGGTCGCCTCTTGTCGTTTGACTTTGTGTGCCAAAACCATCATCTCCTGATTGTTTGTTGATAACAATACATGGATAACCGGCAGAGTCAGTTTGCCCTCATGCATGTCGTTACCCACCGGTTTGCCAATGGTGGCGGCATTGTCGGAATAATCAAATATATCATCCTTTATCTGGAAGGTGACACCTATGATTTCGCCAATGCTCCTTGCCCATTCCACCTTCTCTTCTGATGCTCCGGCTGAGAGGGCACCCACTTGGGCGCATGTCTCAAAGAGGACAGCTGTCTTTTTGCGTATAATTTGGAAATAAGTCTCTTCAGAAATTGTCTCGTTGGAGACGTTGGACAGTTGCAGTATCTCCCCTTCTGCCAGACATTGTCCCAGTTGGGAGATAAGGTGGATGATATGCACATCCTTGGTCAGTGAGCCATGCAGCAATGCTGTAGAGAGCAGATAATCCCCCACCAATACCGACACCCGGTTGTCGAACACGGCATTTACCGAAGGCTGTCCACGACGTTTCTGGCTATTGTCCACCACATCGTCATGCACCAAGCTGGCCGTATGCAGCAACTCTAATGAAGCGGCAGCGTGGAGTGTCTTCTCCGTCACCTCTCCTTGGCATTTGGCCATCAGCAGAGCCAGAATAGGGCGCATCATTTTCCCTGTCTGTTGGCTGATGTGCTCCAACACCTGTCCCAACAGGTCATAGTCGCTGCTGAGTGAAGAATGCATCAAGGCTATCAATTGCTTGAGTTCCCCTTCAATGGGTGCTGTTATGAGGGATTGTCGATTCATTGTTTTGCAAATTTCCGGCAAAATTAATAATAAAACATCAAAGTATAGAGCATTAGTTCTCCAAAGTCACCTTTTTTTAGTACTTTTGACACGAAAAATTAAGAATCAAGCTATGAGTGACGAGCTACGAGCTAAAAGTGACAAGTTTGATACAGTTAGAAATGCGGTCCATCACTTGCCACTCGCAACTCGTCACCTGTAGCTAAAAACTGGCAACATGGAAAAACTCTTCCTTCTCGATGCTTATGCGCTTATCTACCGCGCCTATTATGCCTTCATCAAGAATCCCCGTATCAACTCCAAGGGGATGAACACCTCAGCAATCTTTGGTTTTGTCAATACGCTGGCCGATGTCCTCAAACGGCAACAACCTACTCACATTGGCGTAGCTTTCGACCCAGCCGGGCCTACTTTCCGCCACGAAGCCTACGAACAATATAAGGCACAGCGCGAAGAGACCCCCGAGGCTATCCGCCTCTCTGTGCCTATTATCAAAGAGATTATTGCGGCTTACCGCATCCCTATTCTGGAGGTTTCTGGCTATGAAGCAGATGATGTGATAGGCACCTTGGCCACTACAGCTGGTGCACGGGGCATAGACACTTACATGATGACCCCCGACAAGGACTATGGTCAGCTGGTATCGGAGCATGTATTCATGTACCGTCCGCGTTTTGGTGACAAGGATTTCGACACTTTGGGTGTGGAGGAGGTAAAGGCCAAGTTCGGCATCGAACGTCCCGAGCAGGTCATTGACTTGTTGGGACTGATGGGTGACTCGTCAGACAACATCCCCGGATGTCCGGGCGTAGGCGAGAAGACGGCACAGAAACTCATCTCCGAATTTGGCAGCATTGAGAATCTTTTGGCCAATACTGACCAACTGAAGGGAGCACTTAAAAAGAAAGTGGAGGAACATGCCGAAGAAATCAAGTTCTCCCGCTTCTTGGCCACCATCAAGACGGATGTGCCCATCGAACTCAACATGGATAGCCTGCTCGTTAAGGAGCCTGACGAAGAGAAACTGCGCACGCTGTTCGAGGAACTGGAGTTCCGCAATTTGGCAGACCGTGTGTTGAAGGGCGACAAACCGGCCACAGCACCAACAAAGAAGGCCAGCAAGAAAGAAGACAACTCCCCTACCCTGTTTCAAGCCGATTTCTTTGACTTATTTACGGACGAAAGTACGGACGAGCCAAAATATTCGACTCTCGCAGGCCTTGAAGAGACCACTTACAACTATCAATTGGCTGATACCAAGGAGAAAAGAGACGAATTATTAAGAAATTTGCAGACACACGATTTTCTCGTTCTAGATACAGAGACCACAGGCACCGAACCAATGGCTTCCGAATTGGTAGGAATGAGTTTCAGTGTGTCCGAAGGTGAAGCGTGGTACGTTCCTGTGCCGGCCGACCGTGCTGAAGCGATGGCGATTGTTGATGAATTCCGCGATGTGCTTACCAATCCTAAAACCACCAAGGTGGGCCAGAACATCAAGTACGACCTGCTGATGTTGGCGCAATATGGCGTGTGGCTCGAAGGTCCCCTGTTCGACACCATGGTTGCCCACTATGTACTCTCGCCCGAATTGCACCACGGTATGGATTATTTGGCAGAGGTACTTCTTCACTACCGTACCATCCCCATCGAGGAACTTATCGGTCCCAAGGGGAAAAACCAAAAGAACATGCGCGACCTTGCTCCCGAAGAGGTCTATAAATATGCGTGCGAAGATGCAGATGTCACTCTTCGCCTGAAGAATGTATTGGAGAAACAGCTTCGTGAACAGGGAGCCTACGACCTTTTCCACGACATCGAGATGCCGCTTGTGCCTGTGTTGGCTCAGATGGAGTTCAACGGCGTGCGTATCGATACCGATGCTCTGCGCGAGACATCTGCTCTCTACACCCAACGCCTGCAGGAGATTGAGCAGGACATCTACTCGTTGGCAGGCCAGCCGTTCAATATCTCCTCCCCCAAACAGGTGGGTGAAATGCTTTTTGAGACATTGAAAATCAGCGCGAAAGCAAAGAAAACCAAGGGCGGTCAATATTCCACTTCGGAAGAGGTACTTGAAAGCTTGCGCGACAAACATCCTGTAGTGGGACGCATACTTGACTACCGTGGACTGAAGAAACTCCTGAGCACCTACATTGATGCCCTGCCCGCCCTCATCAATCCGCGTACAGGCCGCATACACACCTCGTTCAACCAAACAGTAACTGCAACCGGACGACTCAGTTCCAGCAATCCTAACTTGCAGAATATCCCCATCCGTAACGAGGACGGACGCGAAATCCGCCGTGCCTTCATCCCCGACGACGGATGCGAATTCTTCTCTGCTGACTACTCCCAAATAGAACTGCGTATCATGGCTCATCTCAGCGGCGATAGCAACATGATGGAGGCTTTCCGCCTCGGTCAGGATATCCATGCAGCCACGGCTGCCAAGGTCTATAAAGTCCCCCTCGCCGAGGTCACACGCGACCAGCGTAGCAAGGCCAAGACGGCCAACTTCGGTATCATCTATGGCATCTCGGCCTACGGGCTGAGCGACCGTATGCACGTACCTGTAAAGGAAGCTAAAGAGTTGATTGACGGATACTTCCAGACTTACCCACAAGTGAAAGCCTACATGGACAGCAGCATCGCCCTTGCACGCGACAAGGGATACACCGAGACTATCTGTCGCCGCCGTTGTTACCTGCCCGACATCAATTCCCACAACGCCGTCGTGCGTGGTTATGCCGAGCGCAATGCCATCAATGCCCCCATCCAAGGCAGTGCGGCCGACATCATCAAGGTGGCTATGGCCAACATTCACCAGCGCTTCCAGCGCGAGGGCATCCGTTCAAAGATGCTCATTCAAGTGCACGACGAACTCAACTTCAGTGTCTTGCCCGAAGAGCGCGACCGTGTGAAGCGCATCGTCATCGAAGAGATGGAGGGAGCCTACCTGATGCAAGTCCCCCTCCAAGCCGACTGCGGTTGGGGAAAGAATTGGTTGGAGGCGCATTAAGGCGCTTCCAACGAAACAGAATCTATGCACAAACAGTGCAAAAGCATTGTCTTTGCCTCCAGAATCAATAATTATTGAGTTATGGAACAGCACTTTTAACTGTTATTCGCTAAAGCCCATCGAAAACCTCTTTTGATTTTTTTATCAAGGTATGGTGCCTACACTCCTGCCTTCTACACTCCTTAAAGAACTACACTCCTGCTACGTCTCTACTTGCGAAACTTGAATAAAAATAACGTTTAAACTGATGCACCTTATTTTTTACACATCACTAAAAGAGAAGTTTATCCTGATTTTTCTTTGTCAAGTTCTTAAAAATATATAATTTTGCGGCCTCATACAAGAATATAGGTAACATTTAAGGTAAAAAGAAATGAAAGGTTTTGTATTCAAACCGGCGCTCTTCACATCTTTGAAAGGATACAAGAAAGAGACGCTGATGGCCGACATTATGGCCGGTATCATTGTCGGTATTGTAGCCTTACCTTTGGCTATTGCATTCGGCATCGCTTCGGGAGTATCGCCCGAAAAAGGTATTATCACAGCTATTGTTGCAGGTTTGGCCATATCGGTATTCGGAGGCAGTAGGGTACAGATAGGTGGTCCTACAGGTGCATTCATCGTTATCATCTACGGCATTATCCAACAATACGGATTGGAAGGGTTGACCATTGCCACCATTTTGGCCGGTATATTCCTTATTCTATTAGGAGTTTTTCATTTGGGTACGATTATCAAATATATTCCTTATCCCATCGTGGTGGGTTTCACCAGTGGTATAGCACTCACTATTTTCACCACGCAGATTAGCGACGTGTTGGGACTGACCGAAACTGTGATTGATACCAACGGACAAGAGATTATAGCTCCGCTGAAGACTCCAGGTGACTTCTTAGGCAAATGGATGTGCTATATCGAGCATATCGATTCCATCAATTGGTGGAACACAGCAGTCAGCATTGCCAGCATCGTCATCATAGCCCTGACACCCAGGTTCAGCAAGAAGATTCCAGGTTCGCTCATTGCCATTATCGTCATGACTATTGGAGTATATCTGTTGAAAATGTATGGAGGTGTGAGCTGCATAGAGACCATTGGCGATCGTTTTACCATTAACAGTACGCTGCCTGATGCCGAGATGCCCAGCATGACGTGGGAAACCATCAAGCAACTCATATCACCGGCCATTACCATTGCCGTACTGGGAGCCATCGAGTCATTGCTTTCGGCTACTGTGGCCGATGGTGTGGTAGGAGACCATCACGATTCAAATCAGGAATTGGTAGGGCAGGGGATAGCCAACATTGTTTCACCTATCTTCGGGGGTATTCCCGCTACGGGAGCCATAGCCCGTACGATGACCAACATCAACAATGGCGGACGTTCCCCGATAGCCGGTATCATACATGCCGTTGTGTTGCTGCTCATATTCCTCTTCCTCATGCCGTATGCACAATACATCCCCATGGCTTGTCTGGCTGGAGTATTGGTTATCGTGGCCTACAACATGAGCGAATGGCGGACGTTCAAGCAATTGCTGAAAAACCCCAAATCGGACATCACAGTGTTGCTCATCACATTCATCCTTACCGTTATCTTCGACCTGACCATAGCTATCGAAGTGGGATTGGTCATTGCCTGTCTGCTCTGCATGCGTCGTATGGCTGAGACTACGCAGGTTTCTGTCATTACCGATGAAATCGACCCGAACATTGAAAGTGACGTACAGTTGCATGAGGAGCATCTCATCATCCCCGAGGGGGTAGAAGTTTATGAAATCAACGGACCTTATTTCTTCGGAATAGCCAACCGTTTCGAGGAGGTGATGCAGCAAATGGGTGACCGTCCTAAAGTGCGAATCATCCGTATGCGTAAAGTGCCTTTCATTGACTCGACAGGTATCCATAACCTGACAAACTTCTGTGAAATAAGCCAACGCGAAAATATCCATATCATCCTTTCCGGTGTCAACGAGAAGGTACATAAGGTGTTGCAGAAGAGCAATTTCTACACATTGCTCGGCAAGGAAAACATTTGTACTAACATCAATGAAGCGTTGGAGAAATCCAAGGAAATCGTGCAACGATAATGCACTCTTTTAATCCCTTAACCCAACTCTGCCCTTAACTAAGTAAGAGCAAAGTTGGGTTAATTTCTGTCACCTACTATTTACGAAGGTTATTATCAGACTGTTTTCATATTCTTTCCTTTGTCGGGTAGAAATATCTGCATACATTTGCGGCCAACAATCATTTGCCCAAACCTATAAATAGAACAGACAGACATGCTGCTGCACAACTTGACCATGGCCATCGGCCAACTGACGAAGTACAAACTGCAGACACTGCTGAGCCTCGTCGGCTTGGCCGTAGGATTCACCTGCTTTGCCCTCTCCTCCCTGTGGTGGAGGTACGAGACAACATACGACGCGTTTCATCCTGAGGCGGAGAACCTGTACATACAGGTAACGTCGCTAGACAAGTGGGCGACGGTGCATCCCGTAACGAATTTTGGCGCGGCCTCCTTAGCCATGGAAAAGATTCCGCAGGTAGAGCAAGCCACCGTGTTCCGGCAGATGCCTCTGAATATCAACGAGGACATCTACGACTTTGTCATGATAGCCGACTCTATGTTCCTGCCTACCTTCCAACCGGAATTGGTAGCCGGAAGTTATCCGCTGATGCACCCTGATGGGACAATGGCTGTAGTGACCGACAAGCTGGCGATGAAATTATTCGGAACTACTGATTGCATCGGGCGCGAAGTGACATTGGCCGTCAAACCTTCTAACCCCGAAACCTATACGGGTAAGATGTGGGAAAACGGCACCTACACGGTAGCTGCTGTAGTGAAGGACTGGGGAAATCACTCCTTTTTCCGCTTTACCTGCATAGTACCGTTCAAGAGTGCAGAGATTGCAGACCGCACCAGCGAAGACTACGTCTGGACATACCAAACTGTCTTACGCATGCATCCTACGGCCAATGCCGACACCGTCACGGCACTTATAAACAAAGTACAAACGCCTCATGGCTGTGAATTACGGGTGGCTTCCCTCAGTTCCCTCCGCTCTGTTTTCCCAGATTTTTACGTCAATTCCGTTAAGGTTGACCACATCCGCATCTTCGCTCTTTTAGGATTGGTTGTTGTGATATGTGCTGTGTTCAATTACCTTTCTCTGTATGTCATCCGCATTCGTATGCGGGCACGCGAACTGGCCTTGCGCCTGGTGTGCGGTTCCACACGCAGGCAATTGTTGATGCTGCTTATCACCGAATTTCTTTTGATACTTCTGGCGTCCTGTTTCATAGGTTTGTTGTTCATGGAACTGACGTTGCCCGAATTCAAGAGAATTACTCACATTAGAGAAGAGGACTCTTTTTTCTTTACCGAGATAGGGATTTACATGCTTGCCGTAGCCTTGGGTACCTTGCCCCTGTTGGTGGGTGTCACTTGGTGGATGCAGCGGCAATCGTTGAACGAGACGTTGCACAAGGGCATGGTCACCGTGCAGCGTAATCTATTCCGTCCCCTGAGCCAATGGGTACAACTGGTCGTTGGTATGGGGATGGTATTTTTCACGTCGGTCATCATTCTGCAACTCCACTATTTGCGCACCAGCACCGACATCGGGTTCAAATACGAGAACCGCGCAACGTTCTACACTTGGCGCCAACCCGAACTGGCGGAAGAAATGGTCCACTACCTACGCAGCCATCCCGATGTAGAGGAAGTGAAGGTGGGATGTGGAAACATCCGGAATTCTGGTTACAGGCATATCATATATAACAAGGACGGAAGCAAAAAAACGGAGTTGGCCATCAAAAAGATACTCCGCGACGAGGCCGACTTTTGGGGACTGGAACTATTGGAAGGCCGCTGGATAGAAGACCATGAGAAAAAAGTGGCCGTAGTAAACGAATCAGCCGCAAAGCATTTGGGCTTGACATATCCAGTGGACACCATCATTCCCAATCTGGAATACCGCATTGTGGGCGTGGTGCGCAACGTTAGTGCCAAGTCGCTCATCGTGCCACAGGAACCAATGCTCTACATCCCCAAGCCCAAAGATGAGATAAAACAACAGGAACAGAGAGAATCCTGTTTCCGCTACCGCCCCGGTTCGTGGCCAACCCTACGTGACTCCATCAGCAGCCGTTTCAATGGCGACAACCGCGATTGGGGCATCCAAGGAGACGATTGGCATATTGACAACATAGACATAAGCTTCAACCAACTGCTCCATTCCGAAGATACGCTCCTCGGCTTGTTCTACGTGATGACAGCCGTCTGCATCCTGATAGCCCTGTTCGGTGTCTATTCGCTGATAACCATCAGTTGCGAACAGCGGCGCAAGGAGATTGCCGTTCGCAAAGTGTTCGGTGCCAAGGTGGGCGATATTCTGCGGCTCTTCTTCACCGAACAGTTAGTGGTGCTCTTGGCTGCGGCCGTGGTGGCCTTCCCCGTGGCCTACGCCTGCGTCAAGCCGTGGTTAGAGGGATACATCCATCAGGTGGCGATTCCCCTGTGGCTCTGCCCTGCCATCTTCGCTGGTGTGGCTCTGCTCGTCGCCCTCTGCATCGGTTGGCGCGTGTGGCGCACGGCCAAAGCCCATCCGGCAGATGAGATTTGCAAGGGATGATGCTTCTTTGCAAGTTCTTCTTATTTCTCTTCAGTTGAACATTTCCACCCATACAGCCACCAAAATGATAAGTCACACTTTAAACAGACAAAAGTACCGAAAAGTAACTTATCCCAAGCTTTGGTTTACTTAAACCAAGCCTTGGGATAATTGGACCAAACCTTGGTTTACTTGTCCCAAGCTTTGGGATAAACTATAGCCCGGCATTTTTCTGTTATTTGGGCTTCTATTTGGATATAAATGTTTTTCTATTTTACTTCTGACAAAAGATTTTTTTGGTAAAAAGCAAAAAAGTTTGCATTTCCCACTTTACTTTTTGCACTTCGCTACGCTTATATCAATGAAAGCGCATCAAAAACAAGAGGCAAACAGCCGGCAATCGCGCAAAAAAGAACCAAACAGAGAATGACACAAGCAGAGTTTGAGACAATTGCTCCAGGACTGAGAAAAGTGATGATGTCCGTGGGACGCAACTTCTTCGGCAACGAGTCGGATGCAGACGACGTGGCTCAGGAAGGATTGGTGGCTCTGTGGAGATACCGCGACCGCTTGGATATCGGTCAGACTCATGAGGGACTTGCCATCCGAATAGCCAAACATTGTTGCATGGACATGATGCGGAAGCGGAAAGAGTCTGTCCAACTGTACGGTGCTATCCCTCCCGATTCCATCACGAAAGAGATGCCGGCCGCACAATCGCCTCAAGAGATACTGGAAACTGATGAACTGCAATCTGCCATAGACGAAGCCATCGGGCAGCTGACTCCTGGCGAGCGCCGGCTCTACGAACTCCGTCAGATTGAAGGCTGGGAACTGGACGAAATAGCCAGTAAGACAAACATCTCCAAACCATCGGTGAAGAGCATTATCTCAACTGCGCGAAGAAAAATATATGAAGAATTAAAGAAGAGTTTGAAATCATGACGCACAAGGAAACTGAAATACTGATTACCAAGTACCTCAATGGCGAGACTACCTTGGAGGAAGAGAAGCAGCTGGCGCTGGAAGTGACGCGTGATGACGCTCCCGAAGAGTGGAAACTCATAGCCGCCATGATGGGCGAACTGGCCACTGACGAAGCACTGTTCGACCACATCATGACAGAGCGCGCTACGCAAAGGTTCACCCACAAGCCATCGCTGCAGAACTGGTGGTGGGCAGCGGCAGCCTGTCTGTTGCTGTTGGTGGGTTTTGGTTTCTCATGGAGATACCATCGCCATGAGGCGGACAAGACCGTATTGGCAGCCTCAGAACCGGCCACAGAGACCGCTCCGACTGCATCATCCGCTCCTACTACGACAATGGTCGCAGAGAGTTATCAGGACCCTGCCCGTGTCACCCGATTCATCAAGGAACTGGCCAAGGTCTATAGTGCCGACAGTCTCCACCCCGACTGTCCGACATCGACGGAGAATGCCCCGCAGGAATCTGTCTATCTGTTCGCCGACAACGAAGAGCAGGACATCATCGGACGACTGGTGCAGGTGGCCTGCTGGTACAGCAACAGGCACCCTGGTTACCACCTGAGCCTCAACGACAAGCAGTTTATCTTCCAGTTGGAAGACAGCCGGAAGAACATCCATTACCAGTGGATGGCAGAGAGGGTCAGAGGCCGCATCCTGCTCCATTGCTCGTACACAACGACCAATTCATCGGTCTTCTCGACCTGCTACCGCGAATTCAGGAGCGAAATAGAAAACAATCCGTATATCATAAATAACCATAAAACCATAAAGATATGAAACAATCAAGAGTAGCCATCATGGCCACATGTATCCTGGCCTCGGCATGCGCCCCTAAAGTGGCAGAAAACTTTACAGACAACAGTACCTTGTATCAAAGTAAGATATATTGGTGGAACTCAGCTCCTCAGGTGTGGGACGAAGAACTGCAAGACAGCGTCATCGAATGGCGCAGAACCGCCAACAAATACCGCGGCGATGTCAAGACCGTCAAGACTGAAGATCTGAACTTTGCAGGAAGACACACCCAACCTTACCAAAAACTGGCCGAAGCACGCAAGGATATAGGATCACGCAATGACTTGACTGGTCTCTTTTGGGAACTGAAGGAAGAGCAGAACCAGACGGTGCTCCACTGTTACTTCCCAATGCCGGCCCATCCGGTGAAGAGAATGTGGCTCGGCGGCGAGGAGACCTACATCGTGGATGAAGAGACAGGTGTACACTACAAGCCAAGAGTGACAACGCCCGACGTCATGCAACAGTACTTCACCGTGCAGGCTCCCAAGGACTCGCTGATAGACTTCACCATCACCTTCCCACCGCTACCGGAATCCACCCAATATATATCCATCACGGGTGTTCCCAACTGGGGGTTGTACGACAGTGAAGGCAGAATCAAAATCAAGCGGAATGGACTGGAGAATGCCGAATACGACCAGAAACCGAACATCCGCACCCCGCAACTGAAACAGCCCGAGCAAAACTACAACAAGGACGATGCCGACACATGGGCCTACTACCACAAGGTGCATACCATCAAGCCGCTGGAAAACCAGAATACCTTTGCTCTTTGGAGAACACCGGAGGCTACCTATCTGGCTGTACCGCACAACCAGACATGGACAAGAGAGTACTATAGGTACAACAGCAACACCTTCTTGTTGGACGGCAATGACGGTAAGCAATACAAATTGAAGGGAATACAAGGTGTCCCTATGGACCATCTGTTCTGGGTTGAAGAGTGTGCAGGCGACTGGTTTGCCTTGGTACTCGAGTTCGAACCCATCCCGTTGGACGTTACCCATATTCATTACATCGAATTGGACGGTGAACCCTTCAACGCCTGGGGAGCAAACCCAAAAGGGCAACAGATAATGAACATGGAGGTGGAAACCCTGCGCGAAAACCAGAAACTGTTTGAATACGTAGAACGGAAAATCGTGGAATAAAAAAATATACTTAAATCTATACAGGAAGAGAAGCACATAAAATGAGTATATTTTATCATAGCTTGGTTGTGGCACGTCGGGAGACGTGCCACAACTTTTTCCTGTATATGCCCCTCGCCGGTGTCGGAGCATTTGCCTATGTTGCTTTGTTTACGCATCAACGTTTCCTTCTAAAAAGGAAACAAATGGGCAATCTTTTCCTTTTCAGAAGGAAACTTTTCTGCAAAACTTTCCTTTTGGGAAGGAAAGATGAGGCCTGTCCGATGCATGAACAGTCATAAAGAACAAACAAAGTCCGTACCCCATTTCGCAATCGGGTACGGACTTTTTGCTCGGGACAATTCCCTATTCCTATTTCTGCAAAATTCTAACAATATCGGATATCACCCCTTGGTGATAACTGGTACTTGCTATACGCCTCAGTTCCACCAGATGTTCGTACACATCGTTTGATGTATTTTCGTTGATTCCCTTCTGCTTTAATTTCCTGATATAAGATTTCAGATCGTCCAGCACCTGACCTTTATTATAAGTGGTACTGCATGCCTTGTAATCATCCACATACAGTCTCACCCGCTTTACAGCATCAAAATCGTATCCTTTTCCACTTCCACCCTTCAATGTGTGGGCACATCTCTCAATAAGGTCGCGGTGAATCTGAGCCTTTGAACGGCCGGCCATATCCCGCAGAATGAGCTGTATCATTTCCTGTTCAGCCCCGGAAGCCTTGCCCCAATGGGCATTCAGATACTCTGTCATGTTCAGCAGCAGGGCGCTGTTCTCCGAACTGTCTTCACCGTTGTATGTATCCCGATAGAAATGCATACGGGTGATGATACCGTCCTTTCGCGTTTGAGGGACATGCACCGCCGCCTCTTCATGAAAGGCCGAAACTGTTTCTTCTCCCAAATCGAAATTGTCTCCCATTATCTCATAAAGCTTTACTGACAATCCTCCACTTGCCTCTTTCTTATACTCCATGGCCACCACTACCCGTTTGGTAATGTGTGATTTTACCATACTACGCAATACAATGGCCGTGTACGAGGGGTCTTCTCCTATAACGACAGATGAATGATGGGAAATGTATTTCACCACAATCTTTTTACGACCGGCAGTTTCTTCCTCCGTAGCATTGTACCCCAAGGAGGGAATTTCTTTATAAAAAGTAGTACTCTCCTTTTCGCTATCCTTTATAAATGCCTTGTACAATTCCGGCATATATTTTGCCACATCTTCCTTCTTGGGGATGCTCAATTCCGTGATATTGCAATACCACAAAACGGCAGGTTTTTCACTCTTTTTGTTATCCACGCTTTCTACTATTACGCCTTCGCCTCTCTTCACCTTGTCGAATGCCTTCAGTACATTCTTCTGTGCCGATGCACCGACAGCCATGGCCATCATCAGCATCCACATCATCCAACGAGTGTTTCTTGTCTTCATATTCTATACAGTTTTTATGGTTTATATTTCTATCACATTCTCAGCCAGATAGGATTCGTATTTCCGCTCCAGTTCTTTGATAGCAATCTGCAATTCGATACTTTCATGAAGAATGGTCTGCCGCAACTGCCACTGCTCAAAATTCTTTTCCACCTGAGCCAGGTCGGCTTCGCTCACCTGCGCCTTCAAGTCTTCCAGTGAAAAGGTCTTCTCTGCGGTCTCCTCCGCCTCTTCTACCGGCGCTTCCTCCTTTGCCACTTGGGCTAATGTGGCAGTGGGTCTGACCACTGCCGGACGTTCTTCCTCTTCAGTCTGTTCCACCCCGACCTTTTCCATTTCCTCCACTATCGGTGCCACCGTTGTTTCAGGCTTCGTCTCCTTTTCATCTTGTAGAAGTGTTTCAGCCACCATCTTTTCCCCTACCCTGCTTTCTGCAGAGTCTTTGGGCAACAAAGCACCTACAGCAAGGAGAAGTGCCAGCGAGGCGGCAATGCCCCATCCTGCATAATGCCACAGATGGCGACGCCTGCGAGTCTTCACCACCTCGTCATAAATGGCTTCGCCCAGGGTCAGCTCGCCCAACATTTCACGGATAATCATCCACTCCTGCGGAGCATCCGTCCGATTTACCTCTACAGCCAACCGTTGTTCCTCCTCGGGCGAAGTCAGTCCTTCCAAATATCTGTCAATAAGCCTGTTGATTTCTTCTACAGTCATCTGTTCATCCTCCTTTTCATTTCGTTAAACACTTTTTTTCTTGCCATGGCTATCATGCTCTGCACTGATGCCTTCGGTATGCCCGTCTGTTGGGCAATCTCTTCAATTGACAGTCCCTCTTGCTGCCGCATCTCAAAGAGTTGTCGCTCGCGCACCTGCAGCTGATTGACGGCCTCGTCCAGAGCCTCCACTCCTTCCTTTTGCTCCAACTCTTCGTGCGGCGATGGCATCAAGGCGGGGCTGAGCACCAAGACCTCCTCACCTTCCCTTACCGTATCAATGCGGCTCCTCCGTTGCATATCCACACAGCAGTTCTTGGCCACCCTTGCAGCCAGCGCTTCCATGTTCCGACCTTCGTCCAACCGCTGGCAGTACTGCCATAGGCGTAGCAACGTCTCTTGCGCCACATCCTCCGCATCGTCCGCCGAGCCGAAGAAGTCGCGCCCGATACGAAGAACCAGAGGACGCAGCCGCGCTGCTGTCTGTTCAAAGGTCGTTTTGTCCATGTTTCAAATAATGCTTTTACTCTCTATACGTACAAAGGAAGGAAAACTTAAGTAAGAAAATGCAAAAATAGTTATTCTCCGAAAGAAAAAGAAGCATATTCTTGCTTTATAATTCAACTTTCGCAAGTAGAAAACATGGAAATGAAAGCCGAATGTTATAACTGTAAACAGTAAACCAATAAATGAGCAAAGCAAACTAAGAAAAAGAGCAAGACAAACCGATTTTAGAGAGAAGAGATAATGGATAAGGGTACCATCGTCTCATCACTCTTCACTACCCATATCACCCGCAAGCAGCAGGAGTACAGCCACCGCTTACGCACCTTGTCATTGGTGGCTCCTGCTCTGGAACTGATGGAGCAGGCATCGTGGAGAAACGAAACAGCATGGCAACAGATAGCCAAAGGAGTGGGGCAGGAGAGGGGAGCATCTGCCTCATCGGCCATCCACCAGTTACGCAAACTGATGGACAATCTGGACCGCCGTAACAACGTCTTACTACTCTTTCTGCTGAACGGTCTCTTTTTTTGGGAAATACACCAAATAATCCAAATTGAGCGATGGAAACGGTTATTTTCTGCCCGTATCCCCGTTTGGATGGATGCGTTGGCACAAGCCGATGCCTATGTATCAATGGCACTATTTGTGCGCCACCACCCCGACTACACATGGCCAGATGCACAGGAGACCGATGGAAATTTCATCTATACAGCCACAGCCTTGAGCCACCCGCTGATGCGGCGCGGCACCTGTGTGCCCAACCCTATAACGATTGACGGACGGCCCGACTTTCTGGTCATCACCGGTGCCAACATGGCGGGCAAGAGCACCTACCTGCGCACCGTGTCGGTCAACTACCTGCTGGCCTGTGTGGGACTGCCCGTCTGTGGCACAAAGATGACGTTTACCCCTGCCCGCCTGCTCACCAGTCTGCGCACGGCCGACAGTCTGAGCGATGGTGAGTCGTACTTCTTTGCCGAACTGAAGCGGTTGAAGCTCATCATCGACTCCCTGAAGCAGAGCGAACAGCTCTTCATCGTACTCGATGAAATTTTGCGCGGCACCAACTCGGTGGACAAGCAGAAAGGCTCCTTGGCACTGCTCCGGCAGCTTGTCCGCCTGCGGGCCAACGGGATCATTGCCACCCACGACCTGCTCTTGGGCACACTGGCCGACCACTATCCCACCCACGTACACAACCTCTGCTTCGAGGCCGACATCCGGAACGACCAGCTCACCTTCGCCTACCGCCTGCGCCCGGGCATCGCCCAAAACATGAACGCCTGTTTCCTGATGCAACAGATGGGCATCGGGGAAGGGGAGTGGTGAGAATCATTCGTCAGAAAAAGTGTAGCAAAATGCCATTTATTCGTCAGAGAAAATGTAGAGAAAGTTGTCTTTATTCGTCAGAAAAAGTGTAAAACACTTGCATAATCCATTTATTATCACTTACTTTGCGTCACATATTGGAAACAATACAGAAAATGGAACGAAAAATATACAGAAATCTGCAAGCATGGAAGGCCAGCCCGCACCGTAAACCTCTCATACTGGAAGGTGCCCGACAAGTGGGAAAGACATGGTTAATGCAAGAATTTGGGAAACGGGAATACAGCAATTATGTATATGTCAATTTTGACAGAGAAGCATGGGCAAAAAATCTTTTTGAATACGATTACGACATAGCACGTATCCTGTTGCGACTACAAGCTCAGAAGAACATTCGCATTGTGCCAGGTGAGACACTCATCATATTTGATGAATTGCAAGAAGCAGTCCGTGGATTGGGAGTTTTGAAGTACTTTCAAGAAGAAGCACCAGAACAACACGTAATTGTGGCTGGTTCACTATTGGGAATAACCCTCCATCAAGGAGAATCTTTCCCCGTAGGCAAAGTGGATGTAATGCGTGTCCAGCCGCTCACATTTATCGAATTTCTGTATGCATTGGGAGAAGACATCAAAGCCCAATGTATCGAGAATCACCAATGGGATATCCTACAGTCGCTTTCGTATCAATACGAGGAACTGTTACGCCAATACTATTTTGTAGGAGGAATGCCCGAGGCCGTATCCAAGTTCGTATCCAATCGCGATTTGGCTGAAGTCCGTGCTGTACAACAACATATCTTGACCGGATACCAGAATGACATAGGCAAACATGCACCAGCCAATGAGGTGCAACGCATCCTGATGGTATTGCGTAGCTTGCCATCGCAACTGAGCCGCGAAAACAAAAAGTTCATTTACGGTGCACTCCGAAAAGGAGCACGTGCCAAAGAGTACGAACTGGCCATACAATGGTTGATTGATGCCGGTATCGTCTCTAAAGTTCCCCGTGCCTCGGAAGCCATCATGCCATTGAGTTTTTATGAAGATCTGACTGCATTCAAACTATTCCTTCTGGATGGAGGACTTTTGGGATGTCTGGCGCGTGTTCCAGCTTCACAGATGTTAAACGGAGACAATGTATTCCGCGAATGGAAAGGGGCATTCACTGAACAATTCGTCCTGCAGCAACTGTTGTATAAAGAAATTCCGATTTATTATTGGTCAAATAACAACAGCGAATGCGAAATAGATTTCCTCATACAAACAGAGGAACGCATAATTCCCGTAGAAGTAAAGGCCGAAGAAAATGTACGGAGCAAGTCACTTAGTCATTTTGTTCGGAATCTCTATCCTGGCTTGAAAGGATTACGTACTAGCCTCCGTCCTTATATAAATCAAGAATGGATGGAAAACATCCCTTTGTATGCTGCAGGCGAAGCGGACAATTTATAAAGAAAACGCCTGCTTCCTGATGCAACAGATGGGCATCGGGGAAGGGGAGTGGTGAGAAACGGAAGAATAGAACACTTCTAACGGGAGAATTGAGAATTTTTCTTTGTACTTTTGAGAATTTTCGAAAATAGAATTGAGAATTTTTCTTTGTACTTTTGAGAATTTATCCTACCTTTGCAGCAGGATAAAGAACTGATAGTATGTACAAAAGAGAACAATACCACACATTGGCCGAGCGGATTGCCGAACCAAGAAGGTTCATACAAGTGGTGGCCGGTCCGCGACAGGTAGGCAAATCGACCTTGGTGAAACAAGTGCTACAGGACTGCAACGTGCCTTACACACTGGAAACGGCAGATGCCATAGCCCCTGAAAATGGGGAGTGGATAGGAGAGGTGTGGGCCGCCGTGCGCCAACAGATGGTATTCCGCCAACAGACGGAACACCTGTTGGTCATTGACGAAATCCATAAGATACAGAACTGGAGCGAACAGGTGAAACGCGAGTGGGACAGCGACACGTTTGCCGACCGCAATATCAAGGTGATTCTGTTAGGGTCGTCGCGCCTGTTGCTGAAGAAGGGGCTGACTGAGTCGCTCATGGGACGCTTCGAACTGATACGTATGCCCCACTGGAGTTTCAACGAAATGCACGAAGCCTTCGGATGGGACATCAACCAATACATCTACTTCGGAGGATACCCCGGTGGTGCAACATTGGTGAAGAATGAAAAGCGCTGGCGACAATACGTACAGGATGCCATCGTAGCTCCCTCCATCGAGAAGGATGTCATCCTCACCGCCACCATCTATAAACCCACCTTGATGCGCAACCTTTTCGAACTGGGCTGTTCCTATTCCGGTGAAGAACTCTCGCTCAACAAAGTATTGGAACAGCTACAGGATGCCGGCAATGTGACCACACTGAGCAACTATTTAGAGATTCTGAAAGAAAGCCATCTGCTGGCCGGACTACAGAAATATGCCGCTGACAAAGCACGAAAATACAACAGTATCCCCAAATTCCAAGTTTATAATTCAGCCCTGCTTTCCGCACTGAACGGAAAAAGCTACGAACAGGCTTTTACCGACAGCAAACTATGGGGACGGTGGGTGGAAACAGCCGTAGGAACCCACCTTATCAACCAAGCCGATGCCGTAGGCTACCGCCTCTACTATTGGCGCGAGGCCAACAACGAAGTGGATTACGTGTTGGAACGACAGGGACAGTGCATTGCCATCGAAGTGAAGAGCGGACGACGCACCACAAACAAAGGCATAGCCCTATTCCGCGAACGTTTCCAGCCACGCCACACCATCATTGTCGGCTCAGGCGGATTCCCCGTTGACGAATTCCTGCAAATGGATTTGGAAAGATTGTGGAAGTAACAGATGGGCATCGGGGAAGGGGAGTGGTGAGTATCACCACACTGACAATCGGACCAAAAGAGAACTTTTAGAAACATACAAACAAGTGTGTGTGACAGATTCTCCTTACCTTTGCCCCCAAAGAAAAATACAAAGACTTATGAAGAAGAAAATCTATACCTTGGCCCTGATGGCCCTGACGGCAGCAGGAGTGAATGCTGCACCACTGAACGTATGCGACTTTGAATCGTACGAAATAGGCACAGCATGGACGCTGTGGCAGACAAATGGAGGCAGTGTGACCTCGAAAGCAGAGGTGGTAGCCGACCCTAAAAATGCCCAAAACAAGGTGCTTCATATCACCCTGAAGGACTGGGGATGCCACCCGGAATTCGTCCTACCCACCGACTTGCGGGGAAAGGCACTGACGGAGCGTTACCCCATGGTGCGCTACAAGCTCTACCGCAGTACGAGCGATGCCGACAACTGGAAGCAGTTTGCCGCTTACATGGGAAGCGAGGAGCTGTATCGCGACGAAGGCTATCCCGAACAAGGCAGTACGGGAGTGTGGCAAACACGGACCTACACACTGAAACAGGCATCAGCCACCAACACATCGGACAAACTGCGGTTAGGCATACACCACAACAATTCGGACTTTTACATTGATGACATTGCCTTGGTGGGCGAATGGGACGACTATGTGACTCCCGATGACGGCGGAACATTGGACTACTGTGTAAACAACACGGCAGACTCGTACAAGACCATCTCTGACAACATCTATATCCCTGCCGGACAGACGGCAAACGTGCGCACCTCGCGCTACTCGGAGTGGACTGGCAAGGTGGCAGGCGAGGGCAGACTGAACATCTATGCCGGCGGCGAACGCTCGTACCTGGGCACCAAGGCCAGCAAAGGTTCCACATATCCCGACTGGAATGCCATGACGGGTGAGATACACATCTATCCCTACAAGGCTGTGGTGGGCAGCTGTGGCTTTTACGGCCTGCTGATGCATAGCGGCACATTCCAACCGGACAACATCGCGGCTTCGCGCTACAACAGCCTGCTGGAAGGGAAACGGGTGACACTGCACAACGGAGCCACCATCGCTGTAGAGACCGGCACACGCGGCATACGCATCGGTGAACTGAACACCGAAGCGGGCAGCACCCTGAGCGGATATTACAAGAGCAGCACAGCCAACTCTTACTTCATCCTGGGCGGACGAGGTACCGACAGCGAACTGGCCGGAAAGATTCTGGCTACGAACGGCAATAAGATAGGGCTGATAAAGGAAGGTACAGGAAGACTGCGCATCACGGGCAACGACAATGACATCAATGCCGGCATACGCCTGCTGGAGGGCACACTGGTAATTGCCAACGATGCACAAGCTGCGCTGACAGGGAAAAAGAGTGGCTCTACAGGCTCTGCAGGCACACTGACAGTGTTCAACAAAGGTACACTGAGCGGAAACGGATCTGTGGCTGCACCAACAGAGGTATATGGCACCATTGCCCCAACGGGCACCCTGCACTTTGCCAACTACAAGACCACCACATCGGCCGTAAAGATGACACTACACCCTGAAGCGACCATAGTCTGCCACGTAAAGAGTGCCGACGAGTATGCCCGACTGGAAATCGCTGGTTCCCTTGCCCGCAACGGCAAGACAGAGGAGTTTGAAGACTCGGAAGAGATGCCCCGGTTGACCATTGCCCTGGCAGAGGATGCAAGCCTCAACGTGGGAGATGAACTGACCCTGCTGACAGCTACACAAAAGGTGGGAACGGACTGGCAACTGGTCATCAACTATCCGAAGGCTTACACCTGGAAAGTGGAACAACGGGTAGGGGAGGATGATACATTCAGTGTGGTGGCACGGGTGACATCGCTTGCATACGGCAATCAGGGTGAAGGAAACGAAGAGGGTGGCGAAGAGGAAGAAGACAAAGGATATCCTGACGATGACTGGACTGCCGACCTGACGGACAACACCCCCCTGCGCACCTATGCCGAACAATTAGGGAAATACATCGGTGTGGCCGGAGCCAGCTACCGCTACGACTGTAGCCGAAATGATGGCGAAACGGGCCTCGTGGGCAATCAGTTCAACATGATTGTAGGAGAGAACGAGATGAAGTTTGATGCCACAGAACCCTCCCAAAACAGTTTCAACTACGGAGGGGCTGATGCTATCATGTGGGTGGCAGACCGTTTCGATCAGGAGGTTCGTGGACACACGTTAGCCTGGCATTCACAAGTACCCGAATGGGTGAGCCAGGACGGCAAGAAGAACAACCACAACTTCACCCGCCGACAACTGTTGGACATCCTGAAGAACCATATCTTCAACGTAGTGGGTAAATACAAAGGAAAGATTCGCGAATGGGACGTGTGCAACGAAGTGCTGGACGACGACCAAAGCATCGTACGTACCGACCCGACGGCCTACAAACTGCGCCCCAGCATCTGGGCTACCTATATCGGCGAAGAGTTTATCGACTCGGCCTTTGTATGGGCACACCAAGCCGACCCGCAAGCCAAACTATTCATCAACGACTACGGTGTGGAGTTTGCCGGAAGCACTAAGACGGAGGCTTACTACAATCTGGTGAAACGCCTGAAAGATGCAGGCCTGCCTATCGACGGATGCGGTCTGCAGTGCCACCTGACGACAGGAGAACTGGATACACTGAAATTGGAGAAGAATATCCAACGTTATGCCACATTGGGCCTCGACTGCATCATCACAGAGTTGGACATTGCATTAGCTACGAGTGACGAGCTACAAGCTACGAGTGGCGATGCCGGACAGGAGTTGTCACTGGCATCACTCCTTGACCTCCAAGCTAAGGAATATGGAGCCATCACTCGCATTTTCCTGCGCAACGAAAACTGCCCTTCGATGCTCATATGGGGAATCTCAGACAACCACTCTTGGCGCGAAAACCAGCCTTTGCTCTACGACAGTAATCTGCAGCCCAAGCCGGCCTACTACAACGTACATGCCCAACTGCGACTGGCCGCCGAACGACACGCTGCAAGCATCAAAGAAACAGTGCAGACTCCCTCCACAGCTCCTCTGCTCAGCACTACCTACTTCAACCTGTGCGGGCAGGCCGTCAGTACTCCCCAAGGCATCGTCCTCGAACGACAAGTGTATGCCGATGGCACGGTAAAAGTAGAGAAACGGATCAGATAAAGAATTTCATTGGCATCCGATAAAACTGCTACCATAAATTTTTCATCCGCAGATGGCGCAGATATTTCTTGTTGCGATCTGTAGGGACGCTGCGTGCAGCGTCCGCCTCCAAATCCGCAATGCCCGATATAGAATCGGACGCTGCACGCAGCGTCCCTACAAGAACCACGGATGAGAAATCTTCGATTTTTTTTACCGGACAACAATATATTTTTATATTGGTGTCCGGTAAACTGCTATAAAGTTTATCAGACACCAATATTAGATTTATTGAGTCGGACTATTCAGTTACAAACCATTTCCAGCTCAATACCTTCTATATTTCAAAGCACAAAATATATATTTCCAACCACAGAATAATTATTTCAAACCACGAAATATATATTTCATGGTTCGAAATATAGAAGGAATATAATTTCAAATGATTTATAACACTATTTCACAGGTTATTATACATAAGTTCCTATTGGTGTCTGGCGGACACCAATAGGAAATCAATACATCAAAAATAAAAAGAAGCTGTGTCAAAAATGCCACCATCTAATTCTTCATCCGCAGATGACGCAGATGACGCAGATAAATTATAACCTATCGGGTATAATAGGAAGGGATAATCTGCGTCATCTGCGCAATCTGCGGATGAAAAGTGAATTATGACACAGTCCCTTCTATATTTATACTTCCACCCACAAGGGACCCCTGCAGATGGAACGGTTCATAAAGCTTAAAGAGCCCACCATTTGTCGTCGTCAGACTTGATGGCCTTTTCATCAGTCACCTGAATCTCAAAACCCGATGAAGCGAACCCTTTCTCTACAGCCACTTCGATAACCTCCACTTGGGGAGCCTCATACATTAATACCTTTTCCATATTATTCTGTTTTTTCTGTTATCATTAATTATTTTAGGGGTCATGAAGGTGTGTCAGAATGCAACTGTTCTGACACACCTTCATAACTGTTTTTACTTCACCATCACCTTCTGTCCGTTGATGATGTATATTTCTCCACGTTGCATGGTGTTCACGCGCTTTCCGTCGAGGGTATAGATAGCCCCGTCAAGAGAGGTCTTATCCATTACCACGGCATTGAGCTTGGTGGCTCCACCGCCACGGAAGAAGAAGGCAACAGCAGCAGGAGTCTCAAGAGCCTCTTCCACTCCGTTAGCCAATGTCAGCCAGCACTTGCCTGCAGAGATAGGAATTTCTTCTTCCAATCCATCTACACTATAGAATTTTGCCACCTCTTCGCCGTCATGTTTCTGCAAGATATAGCCCTCGGTGATGGTCTGAGACTCGATGGCACCATAGAGCAATCCGTCATCGCCTGTCACCTTGCCGGCATATCCGTTCATGGTGACAGTACCGGTCAGCGTACCTTCATATCCGCCCTCTGCATAGAGCAAGCAGGGTGTATAGGCAGGAAGGACTCCGCCTGTAACCATCTTGAGGGTCAGGACTGTCGTCCCATTGTCATAGCTTTCGGGCACATAGGCAGTCAATCCGTCGGGCAGTTGGGCGTCAAACATCAGCACGCATGTACCCAACTTGGCATCTGCACTAATATTGATATCGGCAGAGCCGGTTGCAGAAGTCAGAGCAAATTCATCTTTCGTGATATTATCATCTGTATAGATAGAACCACCATCCTGACAATCAAGGAAAGTACCGGTCACGGTATTGCGGAGTCTGAAAACTCCCTCAGTGGTTGTTGAAGCCACCACCTCAAACTCACCGGCTTTCGCTATGTCTGTATTACCCTGGATCTGCCAGTTCTTATGTCCTGCCTGACTGTCGTTCAACACACCGTATGTCAGATAGACGGTCTTACCCTCCACCGTCACGCTGATGCGGTACTTGTTGCCCTCAACCTGTGTGAAGGTGTACAGTTGGGCAAGAAGATCCTCATTCTCTTTCTTGGCAGCAAGTCCATATCCTGTAGGATTGTTATCGGTAATTGAACCCAAAGATGCCACAACAGGGCAATCCACGTAAGCATGTCCGTCAGTTGCCACAGTGATGCAGTAAGCATCTTGGGGGGCATTCAGCGTCACAGCCATTGCATCTATCAGTGCGGTCACCTCTTCGCCATCGGCATCAGCTGCATCATATCCGCTCTCTGCAGCGCTGATAGCTGTATTGAGTCCTTCCTGTGCGCTTTCAGGACGTTGGAAGGGAGCATCGCCCCAGTTGACTTCGCTTTCGCTAACGGCAGCAGCTTCGGCAATAGCACTCTTCAGTGAGGCATACTCGTTGACAGATACGGTAGCAGCATCGAGAGCAGCCACGAGGGCAGCAGTAGCATCGGCAAAACCGGCATAGCTGTCAGTGGCATCCTTAGCCTCGGCAGCAGCTTGTGCCTTTTCGATGGCTGTAGCCCAACGGCTCTTGTTCATGTAGTCGAGTGCGCCGTTTTCAGCATCGTTATAGTCAGTCTCGAAGCGTTCAAGAGCAGCTACGAGCGGAGCCTTGGCCTCGTTGTAGGTAGCCAGCCATGCGTTGGCGTTGGCAACGGCGGCGTTGAGAGCCTCAACCTTTTCCAACATTTCAGCACCAGTCGTATAGGTCATAGCTATGGCCGCTTTCAAAGCAGTATTTTCGGAATCTCCCATAGGTTTAGTATCAACCAAAGCCTGAGCAGCAGCCTGAGCAGTTTCCACACCACCTTTATTAGCCTCCAAGTAAGTCTCTTCGGTCATCTGCAGGGTATAGTCACTGAATGAAACCCATTGGCTTGCTGTGTTTGCCTCAGCATGTATAGAAACTTTTACGATAGCTTCTTCGTCAAGTTCAAACTTCACATAGCGCCATTGCCAACCCCAACCTTTACCATCTTTAGCAAATCCTGCAGGATCGTTGGCATCGAAGCTTGTTTCACCGGCCTTGTTGATACCCAATGCATCGTTCGTTGAGGGGAAATCGTTAACTGTACCCAGTGTAGATTCTCCCATTGTAACCTCCAATTCCAAAGTGGTAGCCTCACTCTTACGACCCGCAACTTTAAACACATATTCACCTGCGGGAAGTGTCACCTCCTGATTAAAATCAATAGACCATGAATTTGCAGCAAATCCTTGTTTTGGATTCCCCCAACTATCATATTGATTCTTATACTCACGTTTTTCACCACTCCAGTGTTCAGTGTCGTAAGTTGCAGCAGAAGTATTAGTTCCTGTAGAAATCCAAGTGTCGCTAAGAGCTACAGGATACTCAAAGTTTTCAATCACGTGATTATATTCTTCCACCATAAGACTCAACACATCAGACTTTGCATCAAGAGTCATTGTAGAAGCTTTGTACTTGTTTATTGTTTCATCCGAAACTCCCAAAGCCACAGCTTTGGCGACTTCTGTTGCCAAAAGTTCATAGTTCTCTTTCGCATTTTTAAAAGTCTCAGTAGCAGCAACCAGTTCCTCTGTTGTTATTGTGTATGAATCCTTATCTTCTGTAGGCACCTTTTCTGTCAACTCCTGCAAATTAGTTCTTTCAACACCAATTACAGCACTATATGTTTCATTTTCCAAAGCACTCCTTGCAGCATCAAGTGCGTTCTCATAAGCTTCCTTCAATAGGTCAAGGTCTGCTCCAAGGTATGTAAGCGAGAAATTATCAATGTTAGCCCATCTCTGTGTTGCTGATCCAGTAGAATTAGCAGTGATTGTCAGTGTGCCATCGGTAACCTTACACTCTACTGTCATATATTGCCATCCGGCAACTCCTGAACCTAAAGTCACTTCCGTTCCATCAGCACTGATACTACCGCCCGAAGCTCCTATACAATTCAAATTGGTAGAAACTCCATTTGCTGTAAGTGTCAGCACAACATCCGTTGCAGAGGCTTGTCCTGCAGCTTTGACGACATACTTTCCATTGGGTAAGGATGTAATGGTTTGCGTCATTGAACCCTCCCAAGAAGATGCACCCCAGTTACAAAACTCGAAGAATCCGCTTTTACCATCATATCCATTGCTTCCATTTCTTGTTATGGTATTTGCAGTTGTCCACCCTCCCATACCTACAACAGGCAAAGCCGCGTCTCTATTAGCCATCAACACGGTCATGTCAACAGGATTTGCAACAGTGGCATTTGCAGCCAAAACATCTTTGCAGTAAGTCTTGTGGATAGCGTAGATGTGAAACTTTCCCACATTATTGCCACTTTTATTGAATGCCACCTCGGCTCCATCTGTGAAATTGGCATCGTTCCACGGACCCAAATATCCACTGTCAGGATATTTGCCATTTTGAATGGTCCAACAAAGATCACTTATCGAATACACAGGTTTCGTTGCTGTCCATTCACAAGCATTTGGTTGATCATGAGTACGGTAATTCCATGCTGCATTCCACTCAGTTTGCATTGCATACACTGTATATTCAGAATTTCTAAAAGTATAGTTATCTCCTTCTATTGTCCACAATGCAGCTTTGTTTTGTAGTGGGTTCACGGAATTCTTATAATACATTGTATAATAAGAGCTACCCTGATTAGCACCCACTCCCATTGTTAACATCAAGTCATTATTATTATCCACAAGAGCATAATAATAATCAGTCTTGTTTGAGGGAATTTCTGTAATTTTCTGCCAACCCTCACTCTCCTTAAGCATAGAGGTGTCTGCATTTGCTGTGGTACCCACCCCCAGCACCGCAAAAAGTATTGCGAAAAGTTTATTTAGTTTATTCATAGTTGTCGAGTATTATTCGTTAAACGTAACAGATTTAACTTCTACCACACCATCCTTGCTGTTGCAAAGCACCATCCATGCATGGCCACCTGCAGCGAAGTAAGGAGCTACGTGGTCTTTGAATGTCACGTCGTTGTAAGTATGATTATTGATAGCTTGCACATGATTGTGACCAGAGAAGTGATAAGGGTTCTTGGTCTGAGTAATCAGGTCCATGTACTTGTTCTTTCTGTCTGTAACAGTGGGATGGTTGTCTGTGCCCGTGATTGCTTGGCTGTTACCACTGCCGTCCTGATCGAGCCACCAACGGTCGGCACAATTGATAGGATAGTGCTGAACCCATACCGAAGGTTCACTCTTGTGCTCACCCACGAAAGTGGTAAGGCTCGAAATGATGTCGTTGGCAGGATAACAAGCATCAAGACTACAATTGCCAAGCACTGAGGCAAGAGTATAATCATACGGAGTTTGGAACCAATAGTTCTGTCCGATATAGAAACGGACTCCTTTGAAAGTAAATGTAAATGGTTTCATTTGGAACTCACCGTTGGTCTGGGTAAAGTTCTGCAAATTTTCAATGCCGTTGCTTTGCGCCGTTGTCTTATAACCATCGATACAGTTCAAACTTGTCAAATTATGAGAAGTGGAAGAAGCAGAAGCAAGCATCGTTCCGCTGTTATGCTCCGCAATCTTGATGTCGTGATTACCAAACATAGTTATGAAAGGAATACCCTGTGCTGTCAGTAAGTTGAACATGGATGAGATGTCTTTGCAGTCGCCATCATCCTCATCCATATCGCCTGCACAAATCACCAAGTCGGGCGAGGGGATGATAGGGTAATTGTCGAACGCATACTTGCCACTCTCAGCCATGTTGATGATACTGTTCATCCACGTGGTCATGGTTGTAGTGGTAGAAACATTAGTAGGACGGTCGTCACCACTCATGTTGATTTCAGGGTCGGCAAAGATAACAGCCGTAAACCACTGGGTAGTGGTAAACCGGAACGAATAAGCCTTGCCGCCATAGACGAAGGTTTCAATCTCGCCATCGGTGATGAAGGTGGTGGCGGGATTGGGGTTGATGTCACTGAGGTCCACAGCCTGGCCACCTACAGTAGCACCGGTTATAAAACCTTCATTCAGATCTGTGCCTGAAGCCAGTTGCACCAGTTTGCTACCGTCTGCAAGCTCCGACTCCGTAGCTTGTGCGGAGTACGTGAACGTCATCTGTGCCCACGTGCTCGTGGCGAGCAATGCGGCCGCAATGAGTCCAAAGAAACGTTTTGTCTGTTTCATGATTGTTAATAATTTGATTAGTAAATTTTGTTATTCAAATTTTAAATATGTAATAGTTACAAAATGGTTTATACGCGGGGGATTGCACTTCTATCATCCCAAGACTAAGGCTTACAAGTGATTAACAGATGTATAATAGGGTGCAAAGATGCAAAAAAAAGTAGATTTTACCCCCCCCATTTGTTAATCTTTATTAAAGGCCCCTCTTTTTGTAGAAATATGTCAGATTTCCAGTAGTTCAAATGGTTCATGAGTCCTGTGTCAAGCAGTTGATAATTATGGATCTCTGAGTATAGCTAAGAGACCGTCAGCAATGCTCTAAGACCCTTCGACTGGTTCAGGGTGACAGGAGGCTGTCTGCATACATATAAGGGGCTTGTCCACCTATAAACCGTGAAAGGATAGAATCTTACAGACGTTTACTGCACATCTCTATAACTTTTATAAACTGCGAAACTTGATGAGGGCTTTGCCTGAACTAACAACAGAGACACAAAGACACAGGTTCTTTTGTCTATGAACCTCTGTGTCTTTGTGTCTCTGTGTGCTAAGCTCAAGAATGAATTTTGGCTCAATTCCCTATACCTACATCCGTATAAAGAATCAGTGCGGGTCATGCGATGAATCTATCGCATAACCCGCACTGAAGGAGAGATTATCTCTTATTGGATATTACTTTTCGATACCGAGCAATTCGATCTCAAAAATCAACGTTGAGAAAGGTTTGATTTGTCCTTGGTTGCGTGAACCGTAAGCCAACTCTTGTGGGATATAGAGTTCCCATTTTGAACCAACGGGCATCATCGTCAAAGCCTCAGTCCAACCTTTGATAACCTGATTGGCAGCAAAGGTCATGGGTTTGTTGCGCTTGTATGAGCTGTCAAACTCTGTTCCATCAATCAACGTACCGCGGTAGTTCACTTTTACAGTTGATGTTTCGGTAGGAATCTCACCTTTTCCTTGCTTGATGATTTTATATTGCAATCCGCTGGGAGTCACTTGCACACCTTCCTTGGTCTTGTTTTCTGCCAAGAATTCTTCACCGGCCTTGCGGTTCTCACCAAACTGTTTCTCCATCTTCTTGGCGTTGGCAGCTTCCATGATGTTCTGTACGTAGAAACGTGCACCGTCCATGGTCATTTTTTCGTCTTTTCCCAATACACCGGCAATGAATCCTGCCACCAGGTTGTCCTTATCGATAGATTTGGTAGAATCGTCGGCATAGATGTCACCGGTAAGTCCGCTGACCCAATTTTCGGCTATCATTTTGCCTAACTTCATACCTTCTGTGTAAGCAAGTTGGCTTTGAGATTCTTTACCATTTGCTCCGTCAACAAGACCCTGTACCAAATCGTCTATGTACATGGTATCTATACGCAATTGGTGAGTCAGATAATCTTTGAACCCTTGAGTCTGGGTCAGTCCAAATGCGTAAGAAACTGAATCGACATCATTTTTCAGGTCAGCCTTAGGAGCCTGTGATGTACATGAAATCATGCCGGCTGTAGCGGCAATAAGCATTAGAAAATTTACTTTCTTCATTGTTACTTTATTTAATAATTTGAATTGATTACTCTTTGTTGTTAAAGAACAGCTATCAGTTCTACATCAAAAATAAGTGTGCTGTGAGGCGGAATCATTTCACCGGCTCCATGTGCACCATATCCCAACTCCGAAGGGATATACAGCCGCCATTTGGCACCTTCACTCATCAGCTGCAGAGCCTCTACCCATCCGGGAATCACTTGGTTTACTCCGAATACTGCAGGTTCACCACGTTTGATGGAACTGTCGAACAGCGTGCCGTCGATAAGTGTTCCTTCGTAGTGACAGCGCACTTTATCTGTAGCTTTTGGGCTTTTACCGGTTCCTGCTTTCAACACTTCGTATTGCAAACCACTGGGCAGTGTGACAATACCCTCTTTTTTCTTGTTTTCATCCAGAAAAGCTTTTCCTTTAGCAATATTCTCTGCATTGATACGCTTTTCCATTTCTTCAAAATAGTTGTTTACTATTTCTCGTGCTTCGGTGTGGGTGATAGCAGTCTCCTTGCCTTCCAACACATCATGTATGGCTTGCGCGAAATCCTCCACGTGGATTCCCTTTGCGCCCATTCCTAACAGATTCTGGCCAATGCCCAACCCGATAGCGTAACTGAATTTATCCATTTCCTTTTAATATAAATATAAAAAACCACGCAAAGGTAAGTCTTTTATTTGAATGAGTATATGCTGAAATACTAAAATTTATATAAAAGAATCTAACCTTAGTGATGTTAGTGATGTGTAAAAAATAATATGCATCATTTTAGTGACGTGTAATAATGCTATCATAATAAGTTCTTTTAGCATCTTTTTTCCTTTTTCATCAGTCACATAGCCCGCTATGCTCCCTTTTCAAAAGAAGAAAATATGCTAAAATAACTTTTAAACTGATGCACCTTATTTTTTACACATCACTGAAATGATTTTAATTGACATTTCGTAAGTAAAGCATGCTTTATTTGGCCGTTTTTAGGCTGGACAAAGGTAAAAAAGTCATCAAAAACAAGAAAAACCGCTTTTTTATGCTATATAACATATAAAAAGTTTAGCCAACATCAATTTATATCCCTACCTTTGCAGCGTTATCCTAAAACAATCTTTTTACCTTAAAAAAGAACTAATACCTATAATTATGAAGGAGGAGGCTTTGTGAAAAGCTTCCTCCTTATGCTTTATAATCGTTTTTTGACATAATGACTACAAAACGGGTCAGTCCGAGAACCCGGTTATATACAGGGGTTAGGGTTTAAAGTTTAAGGTTCAAAGTTCAAAGTTTAAAGTTTAAGGTTCAAAGCGCGTGCGGTAGGGGCATCCCTTGTGGGTGCCCGAAAATGTGATGCCTGCATATCGCCGAGGGTGTGACATAATTAACTTTTCAGACGCAGATGACGCGGATGACGCGGATTTTTCTTGATTATTATACCCGACCATACCTTAGATAAATAAATAAAAGAGGTTCTCGATGAGCCGAAAGGCGAATAAAGGTTATAATTTATCTGCGTCATCCGCGTCATCCGCGTCTAAAGAATGAAAAGAAAGCATTTTG